>NZ_CAWPGB010000063.1:0-196892 GCF_963887575.1 Vibrio sp. 3-2(1)
TGACCAGTCTTCGTTACATTGTCAGACTCGCTACTTTATTCAGAGTCCTAGGTTCATCTGGTGATACAGATGGTTCACACATTAAGCGGTGAACAGCGCTTCATACGACCTCACGTCGCACGCCCCAAAATCATTTAGAGCTAATACTCATCACACCTTCAGAAGACCGTACTTGCCCCAATTTTAATAATTAATCACTATGTGCTTAGTTGATTAATTGCTGGATTACCCTAAGTCTAGGGATATAGTGTTTATTTACTTTTATCCGATAATATTTTGGCGATCTAGCAGCCCAGATGCTTAGGATACCCAAAGTGCATATTTCAAAAGTTAGAATTGAAAACTTCCGCAATTTCCGTGAATTGGAAATCAAAACAGATAGAAATATGGTGATTGTGGGAGAATATAAAGTTGGCAAGAGTAATTTCCTCTTCTCACTCAGACTTGTTTTGGACCCCTCCTTATCTGACCTAGACCGATTCCTAAGTCTTTTGGGGATGGATTAGGAGGTGACAAGTTAGGAAGTACAATAAAGATATCCTTAGAAATTAGCGGAATTGACCAATCACCAACGACTTTAGCTGCTTTGGCTGATGGCTTAATTGATATAACAACCCACACAGCGAAAATTACCTATGTTTATCAACCTAAATACGGGGTAACGATAAGCTCTCTTAATGATTACGAGTACAATATATACCTTGGGAATGCTGAAGATATTCCTATAAATCGTTCCCTACGTCGCTGCATACAAATGGAACTATTTCATGCAATACAAACTTTATCCAGTACGCCTTATTTTTTGAATTAGGTAGTTAAGACTTTATCGAAGTATAAAATCCCATGTTGTCGATTTTTATGAAACTAATATCCTTGATTGGTATATCACTTTGCCAGCAAACACTGAGAGCTCCCCAGCCTAGACAAATGGTTTTTATCTTGTAGTTCTTTCCTCGCCAGTGTTGTATATACGGTTTGTCATCTAAACTCGCTGCACAGTTTATGGTGTTTAGTCTATCATCTAGCCCACAGCCAACTGCCTTGAGTAGGGATTCCTTGGCTGTCCATATTTTAAGAAATCCTTGATTTATATTCGGTGTAGTCGTTAAGTGGTTCCTTTCTGTTCGGTGCAATACGCTCTTTGTGAGTCCCGCAATATCCTCCCTTTTTTTATAGACCTCAATATCGATACCTATGTTGAGTTGGTTATTTCCCTTTAGAACAGCTAAGGCGACTGCTCCCGAGCTATGACTTAAGTTAAATGATAATGGTTCTTTTACAAATGGCTTACCGTTCTTATTTGTAAAGAACTGCCATGTCATTTTGTCCTTTTCTGGGTAATTCTGACTTAGTATATGGCGTTTAAAGCTATGTGCAAAAGCGTATTCGCTCCGTTCTTTTTCAAACTGAAATCGATTGAAGCGCTGGTATTCAGTGGAATCTAAACATTTCTCCAGTTCGAAAGGGCATTTGGTGAAAAAAATATGTAGCTGCATTGAGGTGACTCCCTTCTCACGACAAGTTGTTGGTCCGTTTTGGAGTTGACTTCTAACGTAACCAAAGAACCAACTAAGGTTAGTGAGGTGTCTGGTATTGATGATGTCATTGTACCGAGAGCCTCTTTCAGTTCGTGGATAACGGTTTTTCCAGAAACGAACCAAGTTTTTGATGTTGGCCAAAAAGTTGTTTAATTTCGCGTTAATTTTGGTGAATATGAGCTATTGTGACTAGAGCCAATTGAAATTTTGGATAGAATACTCTTGAGTTCTGCTTGGTTGAGAGAACAGAAAGTACGTTTACAAATCTGATTCAGGTCTTTTCGATATAGAAGTGTTCGCTCCTGACCTTTTTCTGTCAGTTGAACTCTGATGCTTCGACGGTCAACCGGATCAGCATAACGTACAGTTAATTCTTTGCGCTCTAGCGAGTCCAAGCGTCCCGTGATCGTCCCGGTAGTTACTCCTGTGTAGTATGCAATCTCAGAGGGTGTGAGATATCCCTTGGTGCTATGCTGTTGTAAAACGTCAAGAATCGTAAATACGTTAGGGGGGATTCGATGATGCTTGAGCTCTGTCCTTTCTAGATCGTTGATGTAGTTGATAATGTTTCTAAACTGATGATAAAGGCGCATCGCACAATCGTCTCCAGTGCAGGCAGGATCTGTTGTTTTCACAGCGTATTTTCCTTGTCGATGTGTTTTAATGTTTCTGTGGCCTGAAGGTCAGAGAGCAACCTCTCATTGAGAAGTGACTTCAGGCCAAATGGTGTCATAAGGGAATTTGAGCAGGGTTATTTCTGTGGATAATGGCGGTGGTGTGCCACCGCGAGTTCTCCTGCTACTCGAGCGGTATTAATCAGCACTGCTTGATTTGCTTCAGCAGAACGCCCATCAGTGGCTTTTTCGATCGCTTTCATTATGAACTTGGTCACCGAGTTTCCTGTTACTCCCTCTCGTTTTGCTCTCGCTACAGCGTCTTGAATCAACAGCTGGATATCCTGGCTATCGATAGCATCGTCATCTCGGGTTGGCGTTGTAATCAGTAAGCCACCGGATCCAGGGAGAGAGCGGTTGATTTCAATGGCTCTGGCTATCTCATCTGCATGATCCATTCTTACTGGGCTTTTGTGTCCACTGCTCTGACAATAAAACGCTGGAAAATCGTCAGATCGGTATGACACCACTGGTACGCATTGGGTTTCTAAATATTCCAGAGTCAGGCCGATATCGAGAATATTTTTTGCTCCGGCACAGACGATGGCCACTTTGGAACGTGTAAATTGAATCAAATCCGAAGATATATCCATCGAGGTTTCAGCTCCACGATGAACACCTCCTATCCCTGCAGAACTGAAAAATAAAATGCCTGCAAGTTCGGCGATAACAAGGGATGACGCTACGGTTGTTGCTCCCATTTTTCCTGAAGCCAAAACAAAAGGTAGGTCTCTGCTCGAGACTTTCGGAATATTTGGGGTTGAAGCAAAGCGCTCGATCTGTTCGCGATTCATGCCTACCAACACCACGCCATTATCGATGCCGATTGTTGCAGGGATGGCACCAGATTCACGCACGGCGTCTTCCACCTTAAGAGCCGTGTAGACGTTATCAGGATAGTCTAACCCATGAGTAATCACATTGGATTCCAGTGCAACAACGGCTTGACCTGCTTTAAGTGCTGCTTTTACTTCTGGGTGAAATTCAAGTGTAATCATTTTCTTCATCCTACTTTTTTTGTTGTTCTTGGTTGTTGGCCCACAGTTTTTGTTTGAGCTCCTGCACTCCGATGGCTTTTAGGACCTGATAGTGGTCGGCATCTAGCTCAACATAGGTTGGTCTTTCTCTGCTAAAGGTTGTTGCTTTTTCAAGGAATGAATAATGATCATCTTGTGCCTTAACAATGGTAACTGGTGCGTTTAAGCAGCGATTTTTTAACTCCTCGAACTGATAACTAAAACCATACGTCATAGTGACGATACGAATAATACGTTTGACTAAATCGGGCTCCAACATAGGGAATCGTTCACAGATGAATGCGACAAAGTCTTGCTCTGAATGACACAGTTCAAGACACCGCTCCATCAGGCGACCTTCTACTTTGTGAGCAAACACAGAGAACAAAATGGCCAGAAATACTGGATTTTTGAAGCTGGCGTTATGCTTAAATTTTTGCTCTCTTTCCAACTGTGTGATCGGAGCTCCGGGAGCCAGTAGGTAGAGTGCCTCAACAGTTTCGCCCATGGCTTCCAACTGTGCGGCGGCTTCAAACGCTACTCGAGCACCAAAGGAGTATCCCCCAAGTGTATAGGGACCTTCAGGTTGAACTTTTTTTATTTGTTGGATGTCTGCTTTGGCCATGTCACTTATCGACCCGAGTGGTATTTCATTGGCATTAATTCCTTCAGCCTGAACGCCGTAGAAAGCTCGCTCGGTGAACAACTCATTAGCAAGGTGCTTTAGATTAAGCGGATAGCCACCAAGACCGGGCCAGCAGAATACTGGATTGTGAAGATTTTGGTTTAGATGGACTAATCTTGAACATGGGTCTTGTGCTGATGAATTATTATCAATCCAATGAGCCAAACCGCTGACACTTGGTGCATGGAACAAAGCCTGCAGCGGCATTTTGATACCAAAATGACTGTTTATACGGTTGACGAGAGCCACTGCCGTTAGAGAGTTTCCGCCAGACTCAAAGAAGTTGTCTGTGGCAGAAACAGACTCCCATTTCATTATACGGCACCAAATCTCACCGATTTTCTGTTCTGTCTCTGTAGTGAGTGGCTCGAGTGCTCGATTAGCATTAATCTGCTTGAGTTCGTCTAACTGGGATAGAGCAATATAGTCGACCTTTCCATTGGCTGTCTGCGGCAGTTTATTCAGTAGCAGAACTTTGTTTGGAATCATGTACTGTGGCAGTAATAAGGCCAGTTCGTCTTTGAGTATTTCCGTTGGTCCCTGCATATGGACTCGATCTTCATTCATGCCTTCACTCGTATACTGAGCTTCGCTAATAGGTCCGCCGACAGCAAAGTAAAGACACTTCATCGGTTGGCTATGCTCGGCTAAGATGGTTCGCATTTTGATTGCGGATGGCAGATCATTATTGGTTTTAGAACTGTACCCCGAAGACATGATCCCAATTCGTGACGTGTTGCTTTGCAAGCGGTGAAGTGCACGACCTAGGTTGATATAGTGGTCATCTATGTTTTCGTCATTACACACAAGACTGATACCAAAACTTGAGCGTTCGAAGACTTTCTGGTTGATAGCAATGACATCATTCTTTTGCAACATCTGGTCAGTTAACCAATGTAGGTCTCCATCTTGATATTGATAAAGGCCGGGTAGCAGTCCCCCTACTTTATCGTCATGTATGTGTACAAGGTATTGCGGACTGGTTGGTTGATGAGTGACTCGGTAGGGTTCAAATCGATAGCTACCGCTGTAAATGTCTTCACTTTCCCCATCATACCAAGCCGGTAACTTGTCCTGTTCAATCGATTGGTCTTTAAGTAGCGAGAGGCCATGTTCGGGCAGTAATTCATCAAATAAACCCAACATATGACCAGTTTCCATCTCCAGTACTTCTAACAGATTGTTTTTATATACAGGCTCGATAGCACTCCATTTTCCGATGAAGTGAACATTCAGCGTAGGAACATGTGCTGTTGGCAGGGTATGAATTTTGATCAAGCAATGTTCTGCAGGATGATAATAGTAAATCCCTGGTGTAATCCCGAGCAGTCCACGGATCTCAAAATACATTTGCGTCGCGTATAAGGCACCTGGCGATGCGTACGCGTATTTTGGAAGCAGACGCTCTTCACTAATGAACTGGCCAAAGTTTCTTATGAGGCGACCAAACGTAGAAAGGGAAAGAGTCTCAACATCACGTGAATGTTGAACAGGCGTAGGTTGGCGTTCCAATACACTCAACAGCATTGCTTTTGACATGGGGGTTTCGCCTTCAAAAAAACGGTACGTTTTTCGGCCAAAGGCGTTCGCTCGTTGAGTGGCTGTTGCTGTTTTTCCCGGTAATGGAAGAATATCAATGGCATCACAGTGGTTCAGATCGCGACATCCGGAGTTCGATAGTTGTGCTTTTACCTGAAGCTTATTGGATTTTGATTGATGATGACTATCATGATTGCCTTGATCCATCAGGGCTGCTTGTCTTTCATCGAGCTCTACGCAAGCGATTAAGTTCTGGTGACCAGTACGTGGATCATTTTTGACCACCATAGCGGCCGTTTTAACCCATTGATGATTCTCTATCGCCAAGCGTATTTCATCGAGTTCAACGCGGTACCCACGGAGTTTTATTTGGCTATCGGCTCTGCCGACAAAGTGTGTATAGCCCTGAATATCTTGTTTCACAAGATCTCCGGTTTTATACATCACTCCATGACCTGGTAAATAGGCTCTTGGATTAGCAATGAACTTTTCATTCGTCATATCAGGGCGTTGATAGTAGCCTTTCGCAACTTGTACGCCGGAAATATGCAATTCACCGATTTCACCGACTCGTGCTGGCTGACCATCTTCTCGCAATACATGGTACAAGGTGTTCGCGACAGGCTTACCAATCGAAATGGCGTCTGGGTAATTGGCCAACGCATCGAGAGATAGAGTAAATGTAGAAGAGTTGATCGTACATTCAGTTGGTCCGTACAGGTTAGTCAATTCTGCATGAGGCAAACATTGCAAGAATTCACCAGCCAGCTTGCGAGTTAATGTTTCACCACCACTAAATACCTTGTTCAAGCGAAGACAATCAGTAAATAGCGGGTGATCCACCAATGCCTGAAGGAGCGTCGGTACACACTGTAGTATAGAAATATCATGATTTAGCAAAGTATCAATCATGGCATCTGGATCGCGGTAGCAATCTTTCGGGCCGACCACGACTTGGCTACCAAATGCTGGCGCGAGAATTTCCCACTGAGCGGCATCAAAGCTGGCTGGAGTCTTTTGAAGGATCCGATCATGCTGATTGAAATTAAACTGTTCTTTCATAAAGGCTATTTGATGAGAGATATTGGCGTAGGTCACCATTACACCCTTAGGTTTACCTGAGCTGCCTGAGGTATAGATGATGTAGGCCAGCTGATTATCATCGGGAACACTGTGCTCAACCGTATGTATAGTGTCACTCTGGTCTAGGCCTTGCAACTCAGCTTGTGTCAATACAGTGACATCTCGCGGAATAATGGACTCTAACTGGGATTTTAGGTGCGGTTGAGTGAGGATCACTCGAACACCAGAATCGGCAACCATATACCTTATTCGCTCTTCTGGATATTCAGGTGCCAGAGGCAGGTACGCGTGCTCGGATGCAAGAATACTCCATGCGCCCGTTATCATCTCTAATGACGGGTCACAGTAAAGACCAATGCATGGCTCATCGGCGTTGATATGCTGATTGATAAGCTGTGCATTATATGTCACCAATGCCTTAAACGTCGCGTAATCAATAGATGAATCACAATCTTGGACCGCAATATGCTCAGGATACATCTCCACTTGAGAGTCAAGCATAGTGAATAAGCATGGCTGCTGGATGATGGTGAGGAGCTCTGAATCTAGCTCCGGAAGAGTCTCAAGTTGATCTAATAAAGTACTCATAGCAAGTTAATTTCCCTATATGTAATTAGCATTTCAGGAAGTAAGATACCACAGAGTTGCATTAATACAAGTATCTTTTTATTGAGATACTTGTGTTTGGGATATTGAGTTGGGGTAAAAAAACCTGCAAAACTGCAGGCTTGAGAAATTAAGATTCGTTTGTCAACAGCCAGGTTCTAAGTAGGCTAGCCAATTGCTCACGTTGTTCGTCAGTAAGTGGGTCAAGGATGGCCTTTTCATTGATGACATGCTCCTCAATAACCTTATCTACCAATGATTTACCTTCTTTTGTTAGTACGACACTACAGCTTCTTCGGTCTTCTGGGCTTGCGATACGTTCAATCAACTCCCGTTTCACTAACTGCTCAATACGCGTACTCATTGCACCGGAGGATAGCATCAGTGTCTGATACAGTTCGGTGGGGGTCATCGGTTCGTTAAAGCGTCTCAACGTGGCTAGGATATCGAACTCTATCGAGCTTAAATTGTTGTTTTTAAATGTATTATTTAATTTTTTGTCAACGATTCGACTCATTCGACTTAAGCGGCCAATGACACCCATTGGTGAGCAGTCTAGATCTGGTCGTTGATGTTGCCACTGTACCAACAACCGGTCTACATGATCGTATTGCATTTTTACTCCTTAAAATAATTTTTGAAAAGATACTTGAAAAAAAGATTTTCCGTAGGTATCGTTTGTTTTGTATCTTGCTAGAAAGATACTCACTAAAAAGCTAAAGACATTCTACCACCAATCTTGTCAGTAACAAGCACTAAAAGGAAAAGTACTATGTGTCTTCAAGGAAATGTACATGTTTTACCCCATACCTCCTATCTTGCCTATCTGCATACTAAAATCCGCAACAAGCACTCTGACTTAAGTACATTCACGCATTTTAGTAATCAGGTTATTCGTCAGTTGTTGATTAAAGCATCAGAATTGCTGGATTATTCAGAGCAGCATGTCACGACACCGATTGGTGATGTGTATCTGGGAAAAATGCTATCAAAAGGCCTCTGTGGCGTCTCCGTTATTCGTGCAGGCGAAAGTATGGAGCGTGAGTTTAAGCAGATGTTTCCAGAGCAACCTATCGGCAAGATCCTGATTCAAAGAGATAAAGTCACCAAATTACCAGAATATTTCTATTCTCACTTTCCTTCAGAGATCGCACAAAAAACCGTGTTCTTGTTTGAACCTATGCTTGCAACGGGTGGTTCGTTGCTTAAAGCGATCGATGTACTGCTGGATCAGGGCGTTTCTATCGAAAATATTATTGTAGTGAATTTTCTGGCGTCTCCCGCAGGGCTGGATCGGTTAATGACCACATATCCTTCCGTTCAACTGATCACCGCATCTATCGAAGAGACCATGAATGATGAAGCGTTCATGCGACCTGGCATTGGAGATTTTGGAGACCGTTATTTCGGTACATACCCGGTACAAAGCTATGAATAAATATCAAACTTTGATGAATGTAGCTCTTACAGCACTGGCTCCCATTGTATGGGGTAGTACGTATATCGTCACAACAGAGCTGCTGCCTAAAGACTTACCTTTATTAGCCTCTGTTATTCGGGCACTTGGTGCGGGATTGGTTCTACTGTTGTTTTGCAAGATTCGGCCAAGTGGCATTTGGTGGGGGAAAATCGCAGTGCTTGGGCTACTTAATATTGGGTTGTTTTTCTATTGCTTGTTTGCAGCAGCGTACTACTTACCTGGTGGCCTCGCAGCTCTAGTTATGTCGATTCAACCGCTCATTGTTATGGGATTGGGGGTGGTTTTCTTTCAAAACAAACTAAGCGCAACTCATATCGCCTCCGCGGTAGTGGGCGTTGCTGGTATTAGTCTATTAGTTCTGAACAGTGCGGTTGAATTGAATTGGTGGGGAGTTTTTATCGGTTTAATAGGCACATGCAGTATGGCATTAGGTATTTTACTGACCAAACATTGGGGACGTCCGAAAAACATGTCTTTACTTGGTTTTACGGGCTGGCAGTTGACTCTGGGAGGTTTGATGCTGTTGCCGATTGCTCTTTGGTACGAGGATTTTCCTCTCGCAATGACGGCTCTAAATATTACAGGTTATACGTATTTAAGTCTGATCGGTGGAGTATTTGGTTACTTTGTTTGGTTCCGTGGTATTGAAAAGTTAAACCCGGTTACGACGTCGTTTCTTGGTTTTCTTAGCTCAGTCTCTGCTTGTTTTCTGGGGTATATCTTCCTTGGTCAGTCGTTTACTCAGCTACAAATTGTTGGTTCGGTAGCCATCATTGTCTCTGTCTATATGGCTCGCCCGAAACCAGAAAAACAACCGAGTGAGCTAACTCAAGCACCAGTGACATCTACACAACGATAAGAGATTAAACAATGAAACTTAGTATTATTTCAGGAAGCCACCGAAGCAACTCATACAGCTTAAAGGCAGCTACTTATTTACAGCGTCTGGCTCGATTGGAAGAATTCCAAGAGACGCAAATCATGGATTTGAGTGTTCTAGATTTTCCTCTTTGGAATGAAGGCGTTTGGAATGGCAGCGAACAGTGGAACGATTGGAGAGCTATCGCTCAAGAGCTGCAACAATCAGATGCCATCGTACTGGTGACGCCAGAATGGCATGGCATGGTGACACCGGCTTTGAAGAACTTTCTTCTACTTTGCAGCAATCAAGAATTGGGCCATAAGCCCGTGCTACTTGTTAGTGTTTCTGCAAGCGTTAATGGTGTTTATCCAATCAGTGAGTTGCGGATGACAGGTAGTAAAAATAATCACGCCTGTTTTATCCCAGAGCATTTGATCTTCCGTCATTGTGAGAGTCTTTTGTTATCTGATCAGGCTGTTAGTGATGAGCAATTTGATAGTCGAGCCAAATACACCATGAAGTCATTAACCGCTTACGCGAAAGCCCTCGGAGTGGTTCGTGCAACGTTGCAAGAAGACATGCAGCAATTCCCATTTGGTATGTAATAAGGAGATCCCTATGCCACACGTATCTATCAAGCACTTTCCTGTCGAGTTGACTCTGAAGGAGAAAAAAGACTTATCCGACATTATCTCTTCTTCAATTCAAAGCGCGCTTCAATGCAGTGAAGACGTGATTTCAGTTTCAATGGAGGAAGTTGTTCCAGAGGACTGGGCGATGGATGTTTATCAACCAGAGATCGAAGCTAAACGCCAGTACTTAATCAAGCAACCGAACTACTAATCACGATGAGCCCCGATGAAATCGGGGTTCATGAGTAAAGTAAAGGAATAATAAATGAAACACAACTCCCCAGTCATTATGTTCGACCTAGATGGTACATTGTTCGATACTGCCCAGGCTATTGCCACCGCATTCAACGCTACGTTTGCGTCTAAGCAATTGCCAACAAAGGATAATCAGGATATCTGCGATACGATAGGGTTACCGTTAGAAAAAGCGTTTTCCCACCTTCTCAATCAACCGGAAAATACCCCGATTGTGATGGAATGCGTGACTGAATATCAGCGTCAGTTTAGAGAGGCAATACTTCCTGCCGCAAAACAGCTTTTGTTTCCTGGTGTGTTCGATGGGTTAAGTCACCTAAAAAATCATCAGTTTAAACTTGCTGTTACTACCAATAAGTTTTCACGAAGTGCAAACGCGTTACTCACTGCTGCGGGGATCGCAGATTTCTTTGATGTAGTTGTTTGCGCCGATGAAGTTGAAGAGAAAAAACCAGCTCCTGAATCTGGCCAGAAGATTCTAGACCACTTCCAAGCCTCAAAAGAACAGGCGTTGATGGTCGGGGATACCACACATGACATCTTTATGGCGAACAATCTTGGATGCAAAGCCATTGCTGTGAATTACGGCATTCATTCTGAAACGGAACTTAATAAAGCCAACCCAACTTGGATGGCAGAGGACTTTCGCAGAGTGGTAGATATATGCGATCAGCATTTTAACTGAGCCATACATTTTTATTATCAGTTGGCTACGGTCAAATAGCTAAGTCTGACAATAACTACGGCGAATAAGTTATCTTTAAAGGAGATTTAATATGGAACATGTCTTTACTTTTTTCACATTAAGCTACATTACTTTAGGTTACCTAGTGACAATATACACGATCTTATTTTTTGTTTTTACAGGGTCGACGATTTTCGACCAAGTACGTGAGCAGGCAATGCCCTTGCGATACAAATTTAGTTTTATACTTGTATCTGCGGTGCTGATGCCTTATCTATACATTGTATTTGTCAATGAAATTCTGACTCTTCACCGAAGAAAAAATGTGACTATAGCTGCGTCTTCTAGCGTATAAAGTAGTTATGACTCGTAACAGGATTATTTATGTAGCATCAAGCCGTTTTATATTGCGGCTTGTTTTCACGTTAAGTTACCTACAATGAATACGCTGAAGTCGGGTGTCCTACGTCTATTCATCATCTTTGGCTTATTGTAGTGGATAAGTTCATTTTATACCCCAAGTAATCCGTTAAAAGCTAATTTAGTGATTAATATAACGCAGTTTTGTCCAAAAATGAGTTTCGCTCACTTGATTCTATCGTGCTAAAAGGTGAGAATCTCAAAGATGGCAATTCACACCTTTTTTGGTTTTTTTCGACCAATTGCAAGAAAACGTGAAAATGGTGAGATATGCATTGATATGACTGCCCTCTCATACCAATTTAAACAAAATAAGTGTAAGGGTGGTTCAGGGCGAAGATGCTCTATACGACGATGAAGAAGATGAAGACGACCAAGAGTGATTAAGCGTTATTTACCTTGATGTGAGATACCAGCCCTTTGGCTGGTATTTTTTTAGCTATGCAAAGCTAGCGGGGCACTTTAGTGACGAATCATCATTTTTGTCAGCACATCTTTATTTATTTTGTATATAATCGCTCAACATTGATCTAGCTCAAGTTTATTATGCGAATTTCTCTTGCTGGCTTTTGGCAGCTTTCACCGTTGACTGATTTATCGATCCCGCAAGATGATCTTTGTTTTCCTGCGCCTCTTAGCCAAGTATTACCTCACGATATGACAGAAGCACAAATTGCCGAGCAAGAGTGGCATTTGATGCATGATGTTGAGGTGGATGAAGTGATGCTTGGTTTTGCTGCAATTGATCTTGTGCTTGAGGGGATCGATTTTTATGCGGAAATACGTTTAAACGGTGTGGCACTATTTGATTGTGATGGTAGCCAAGCGGTGTATAAAAAAGACATTCGGCCTTTGCTGCAACTTGGCCGCAATCGATTCGAAATTTTGTTTGTTGAGCAAGAAGAAGAGTGGTTGCTGGAGGATCAAGATTTACCGCAATTATGCCCATTGGGACACCACTCGGTGAAGAAATACGATGAGCGAATGGGTATTTGGCAAGAGCCTTATCTGCAATGCATTCGTCATGTTCGTTTGGAGCATGTTACTACTGAGCAAATCTGGCACTATGGTGGTGGCTGTGAGTTTTTGGTTCACTTACATTATCAAACCTACGCACCAGGATTAGTTTCCGCGGTGGTGAAATTTAATGGTATGAGCTATCAGTTACCTATTGATGTGCGCCATCAGCACGCCAGTGCTTTATTTCAAGTGGAAGCGCCGAAGTACGCAGATCTTACACAGCTTAACCCGAATGATTTGTATACCTTATCGGTGCAACTTGATGGTCAGCAGCAATCCTTCCATATCGCGTTAAGCGAAGATCTCTGTGTTACCCATTTTCCTATCTGATCAACGTACAGCTAATGAGAGCATTTCATTGCTGACCATTCTTGCGGATGCCTCTTTTGCCAGAACTTCTCGTAGAAGTAGTAAGCACACGTATTAATACTCGGTTCGATCATGGCTAACACACCACCAATGATAAAACTTCCTGTCATGATATATGCCACGCTAAATGCAACACTAAAGTGTACTACAGCAAAGCTACCTGTTTTAATTTTAGCTGATTGTGAGTAGCGGCGCAGCGGGGCGTAGTGTGCCCATACTTTTTCATGAAAGTAAAAAGCAACGGTATTGACCATCGGCTCAAGCATGGCAATCAGACTACCAAGAATAATGTCGCCCGTAAGTAGATAAACGACGGTAAACGCAATACTGAAATGGATCGCGGCAAAGCTAAGCGTTTTTTTCATAATGTTCACCTAAACGGTTATCGGGTTGATGTAAACATTATTGATAATTATTCTCAACAAGTAAAGATAATTGAACCTATTAGTTTGATAGCCAATTCCTAACTGAGGCGCTTATCGTTGGCATAAAAAAAGCGCCTCATGCGCTTTTTTATGACGATGCAGGGTTTCTATCCTTGCGGTTTGACAACCAGTACATTGATTGGCGAGTTTTGCACTACTTTACTGGCCACCGATCCCAGCATCACTTTATCGATCTTCGATCGTTTATGGCTTGGCATGATAATCAAATCAGCTCCGAGCTTTTCTGCGTAATCTAAAATGGTGGTGTAGGCTTTACCTTCAGCTACATGCAGTTTGTAGATTATTTCGTCAGCGATATGTTGATCAGCAAACTGTTTTAGCTGTTGCTTGACGTCTTCTTTCATTTTCGCCGCGGCATCTTTCGGGAAGTATGTGGCGACCATCGACATGTGGATACCAGGTAATACATTTAAAAGATGAATTTCAGCATTGGAATGTGTCGCGTGCCAAACAGCAAGTTCAACGGCTTTGTCAGAAAAGCCTTTTTCATTAAGGTCCACTGGAACAAGGATGTGTTTATACATTATGGATTATCTCATCTACGATAGGGTGCTTTAGAGCACCTTGTTTCCGTAAAGTATATGCCTAGCTTGTGCTAGGCATATTGATTAAGCGCGTATTTCTTGTGTTCTCATACGGCGTTTTTGATTCCAAGCTAGCGTCAGCACTAATAATAATGCAGGTAAGAAAACCCACTCTTTCATTGGCCGTTGGCTTTCCAACACAACTGAGCGGATTTCCCAATCAAAATCTATACCTGCGGCTTCAGCTGGACTACCAAACTCAATCATATCCACCAGCATACGATTACTGGTTTCTTTCAGGGTTAGCCCCATTGATTGAATACGCTGTTCTGCCGTTGACGCTTGATCATCAAAAGGGAGTAGTACTGTTTTTGACAAGTAATCACCTTCAATGGTTTCACCAGCGACGATAAGCTCTATCGATTGACCCACATCGAGGTTTTCTACAATTTGCGCTATCTCTGTGCCTGGGTGCAGTTCGGTCGCAGGATAAATCATGTCCCACCAAAAACCGGGTCGGAAGAACGAGAACGTCAGCACCAACAGCAAGACGGTTTCCCACCACTTATTGCGAGTGAGCCACCAACCTTGAGTCGCAGCAGAAAACAGCAGCATTGCGGTAATGGCCGAGAAAATGGTTAACGCTAAGTGCCACCATGTATCAATGCCCATTAGCAGTAGTTGAGTGTTGAATACGAACATAAAGGGCAAAATGGCGGTACGAATATCGTAAGCAAACCCTTGAATACCTGTACGAATAGGGTCTGATTTAGCGATAGCAGCTGCGGCAAATGCCGCCAAGCCAACTGGTGGGGTGTCATCTGCCAAAATGCCGAAATAGAACACAAATAAGTGTACGGCAATCAATGGGATGATAAGACCATGAGCGGCTCCCAGTGTCACAATGACGGGAGCCATTAAGGTTGATACGACGATGTAGTTGGCGGTGGTCGGTAAGCCCATACCAAGAATGAGGCTGATCACGGCGGTAAAAATCAGCATCAGTATGACACTGCCACCGGAGATAAACTCAACAAAATCGGTCATCACTAAGCCGATGCCAGTCAAGGTTACGACACCAACGACGGTTCCTGCGGCTGCGGTTGCCACGCCAATGCCAATCATATTCCGTGCGCCCGAAACCAAGCTTTCGGCAAGATCAACAAACCCAGCCTTCACTTGCGTGTTCAAATCGTTGCTCTTATTGAGTAACGACATGATTGGTCGCTGAGTGATCAAAATGAAGACCATAAATATCGTGGCCCAAAAAGCGGATAATCCAGGCGAGAAGCGCTCGACCGTCAAACACCATACTAGCACCACAATAGGTAGCAGGTAATGAAGCCCTGATTTTACCGTCGGCCCAGGGTCGGGTACTTCTTGGATATCCATATCCATTGCACTTTCTGAGGCGTAGCGAGACGAAATTTTAATCAGAGCGACATAAGTCAGTAAAAGCGCGACCGTAACAATTGGAGTAGCGGCGTCACCAAACACCTCTTTGGTCCAACCAATGCCGTAGTAAACAACAGCGCTGAGAACGCAAAGCCCTAAAATAGTACCCGTAAATGAAAGTAAGCTTTGCACCCATGTCGGTGTATGACGGCGAGGTAGGCCTTTCATTCCTGCTTTGCAGGCTTCCAAATGGACAATATAAATTAAGGCAATATAAGAGATAAGCGCTGGCAGTAGCGCCGCACGGATCACTTCAACATAGGAAATACCGACATATTCCACCATTAAAAATGCGGCAGCACCCATGATAGGCGGGGTTAATTGGCCATTGGTGGAAGCGGCTACTTCAACAGCGCCCGCCTTTGTTCCGGGAAAGCCGACACGTTTCATCAAGGGAATGGTAAAAGTACCGGTGGTAACTACGTTTGCAATCGATGAGCCAGACACTAGCCCCGATAAGCCTGAGGCTACAACCGCTGCTTTCGCGGGACCGCCTCGCATGTGGCCCAGCAGTGAAAAGGCTACTTTGATAAAATAGGAACCTGCGCCAGCTCGTTCAAGCATTGCGCCAAATAGAACAAACAAGAACACAAAAGAGGTGGAAACCCCAAGAGCCACCCCAAAAACCCCTTCAGTGGTCAGCCATAAATGAGACATCGCTTTGTTTAGGCTCGCTCCTTTATGAGCGATCACATCCGGCATGTAGGGGCCACCAAAGGTGTAGAGCAAAAAGAGTGCTGCGACCAACATTAGCGGTGGTCCTAACGCTCGACGTGTTGCTTCAAGTAATAGCACCATTCCTGTGACGGAGACCGCTATATCAATCAAGGTTGGCGCACCAGAGCGACCAGCCAACTCATTGTAAAATAAATAGATGTAAGCAGCAGAGAAACTGCCCGCCAATGCCAAAATCCAATCAATCAATGGAATGCGATCGCGTGGTGAGTTCTTTAACGCAGGGTAGGCAGTAAAGGCGAGAAAGACAGCGAATGTGAGGTGAATGGCTCGTGCTTGCGTATCGTTTAAGATGGCAAAGTTAAAAATAAAGGGCAGCGGTGAAGCATACCAAAGTTGGAATAGTGACCAACATAGTGGGACAAACCACAAAATGCGCCCCGGCAAGCCGTGAGGGTTTCTTGCGCCGGTATCAGATTGCGCTACCATTTCCTGCACATCGGTTGACGGAGTAAGTGTCTTCGTCATGTACGTTATCCTTATTATTGGCTGCCTACGTCTCGGTTGGTCACAGGGTCAATTCACTGCTAATGAGAAGTGGGCTATTGCGGAACAGAACAAAAGGTGGGTTGTTAAATCATTCAAAACCCAAATGTGCCCAGAGAGTCGTTGTAAACGTAAGAGGACAGGCCATCATCGCTGACCATAACGCCAAGGGATAAAGGGCATATCGCTCGTGACTGAAAGGGCAATCAAAGGAGACGTTCAGCCTCCTTTGATTCGGTATCGCTATTGTTGGTTTTCGCGATGCGAAATTATTTTAGCAGACCGATTTCTTTGTAGTATTTTTCTGCGCCAGGGTGAAGAGGAATGGAGATCCCCGCTTTCACCATGTCTTCTTTTTTCAAGTTAGCAAAGGCAGGGTGAAGACGTTTAAAGGTATCAAAATCTTCAAATACCGCTTTGACCAAATTGTATGCGACTTCATCAGACACATCAGTGCTTGATACCAAGGTCGCAGCCACACCAAAACTGGTTACATCTTTATCTGTTCCACGGTACATGCCAGCAGGAATCGTGCTGTAAGCGTAGTAAGGGTTATTGGCAACAATTTTTTCAATTTCAGGGCCAGTAGCAGAGACGAGTTTTGCATCGCATGAGGTCGTTGCTTCTTTGATTGAACCATTTGGATGGCCAACCATATAAATAAAGGCATCTATTTTATTGTCGCACAATGCTTGAGAGCGCTCAGAGCCTTTGAGCTCAGAAGCCAGTTTGAAGCTGTCATTGGTCCAACCAAATGCATCCATCACCACTGCCATGGTAGCCCTGTCACCAGAACCTGGGTTACCAATGTTGACACGTTTACCTTTCAAGTCAGCCACGTTTTCAATGCCTGAATCGGTGCGGGCAATGATATTAAAAGGTTCGGTATGAAGGGAAAATACTGCGCGCAGTTTTTTATTCGGGCCTTGCTCGGCAAATTCACTGGTACCGTTATAACCATGGTACTGCCAGTCAGATTGAACAATACCGAAATCGAGTTCACCTGCACGAATCGTGTTCACGTTGTAGATCGATCCGCCCGTTGATTCTACTGAGCAGCGAATGTTGTGATCTTTACGCCCTTTATTAACCAGCTTACAAATAGCACCACCTGTCGGGTAGTAAACACCAGTGACGGATCCTGTACCAATCGTAATGAACTCTTGTGCGCTTAACGTACCTGTACCCATGACCGCTGCTGCAATAATTCCAACTTTAATCAATTTATTCAATGCCATGAATTTTCCTTCCTTATTCATTATTAACCCCATAGATAATTGTTGTTACACCCTTCCCACCTGAAGTTGCTGTGGTGTTGGCTACGTTCGTTCACCCCAATCACAGAATTATCCATGCTTATGACGACTGACTGACTTGCCGCCTACCCGCAACTTCAAGTTGTTTGGGTATCGGGGGAGTTTCCTCATCTAGAAACGGCATCTTTTTCAATCCGTATGTTGAAAAAGTGGCTAAATAATACCAAAAAATCGACACATAATTACAGGAATGTTAAAAAATGTAGCGAAATTGGCTATCAATAAGCGTCATTGTCAGAGCCAAAATATGGCAATAGCTTGCCTATCAAGGAGTTATTCCTCTTTCTGCTGTGACAACTTATTGCTGAAGATGTGAAGAGAATCACGCCAACTTGACTCAGTGTGATTCTACTAGAGAGTGAGATGAAATGCGTTTAGTGACAAATTACCCTGCGTAATCAAACAGATCACAGACTGAATCAAACAGCTGCTTTGTCGTTACGTTCAGTGTCGGTGTGATAAAAATGGTATCGTCACCGGCCACCACACCCAAGATGCCTTCTGATTTGCCCAGAGAATCAAGTAACCGAGCAATAAGCTGCGCCGCCCCTGGCCCGGTATGAATCACTACCAGCGCGGCATTGTGATCTATATCTAGCACTAATTCGCGCAGTGAACTTGATACGGTTGGTACACCGAGTTCAGCAGGAAGGCAGTAGACCATCTCCATTTTTGCGTTGCGAGTGCGTACCGCGCCAAATTTAGTCAGCATGCGAGATACTTTGGATTGGTTGATATTATCAAACCCTTCATTACGCAGGGCATCGACAATGTCACCTTGAGATCCAAAACGTTCTTCTTTTAATAGATTTTTAAAAGCACGAACCAGATTATCTTGCTTATCATTATTGTTGCGCATAGTTATCGTCTTCGATTAGCCATTTATTGCTGCATATTCTCGCATAGCTATGCAGTCATCGCCAAATTATCGTCCAAAAGTGTCTAAAAGGTCACTGTAAACTTTTATGTAAAACTTTGGTCGAATGGCAACTTAACTCTTTGTCGGTAAAGATAAACAAGGTCATAATTGCCATCGGTGCTGTAGCACGATTTTAGCGAATTGCGCGAGGTCGCAAAGCTAGCGTTAATTGATTGTAATCATATTGTGATTGCTATAGTTTTCTAGCTTAAAAATACCCTACACAAAAACATTTATAAGAGATTTATTCTCAAGGAGAACTACGATGAAAGTAGCTGTTATTGGTGCCGCTGGTGGCATCGGTCAAGCCCTAGCACTTCTACTTAAAAACCATCTTCCTGCTGGTTCCGATCTGGCGCTGTATGACATCGCACCGGTGACTCCGGGCGTTGCTGCCGATCTAAGCCACATTCCTACTCCCGTATCGATCAAAGGCTATGCTGGAGAAGATCCAACACCTGCGCTTGAAGGTGCGGATGTAGTCCTTGTTTCTGCTGGTGTCGCTCGTAAGCCGGGTATGGATCGTGCGGATCTGTTTAATGTTAACGCTGGCATTGTGAAAGCGTTGGCTGAAAAGATTGCGGTTGTCTGTCCAAAAGCCTGTGTGGGCATTATCACCAACCCTGTTAATACAACAGTACCTATTGCAGCGGAAGTCTTGAAAAAAGCAGGCGTTTACGACAAGCGTAAGTTATTTGGTGTGACAACGTTGGACGTGATCCGCTCAGAAACGTTTGTCGCGGCGCTAAAAGATAAAAACCCTAGCGAGATTATTGTGCCTGTGATTGGCGGCCACTCAGGCGTCACTATCCTTCCTTTGCTTTCGCAAATTGAAGGGGTTGAGTTCACGGCCGAAGAAGTGGAAGCCCTAACTAAGCGCATTCAAAACGCAGGCACCGAAGTGGTGGAAGCGAAGGCGGGTGGCGGCAGTGCAACACTGTCAATGGGTCAAGCGGCTTGCCGTTTTGGCTTATCATTAGTCAAAGCACTGCAAGGTGAACCAGGTGTTGTGGAATGTGCCTACGTTGACGGTGGTAGTGAGCATGCTTCATTCTTTGCACAACCGATTAAACTCGGTAAAGAGGGTGTCGAAGAAGTGTTGAGCTATGGTGCATTGAGTGCCTATGAACAAGCCGCGTTAGATGGAATGCTGACAACACTGAAAGGTGATATTCAGCTAGGTGTTGATTTCGCCAAATAAAGAATAACCTTATCTTATACAAAAATGCCGCTTGCTCATCCAAGCGGCATTTTTTATGGTTTTTACCAATATTTTTGTATGATGATGCTTTGAACTGTGTAATATGCGGTTTTTTTTACTGAGCAGTGCATTATTTTCGTCGTGAACTTACAAACTTTTTGATCCCTAGCAATGAATTTGACTATTGACTCACTATCTCAGTGACCGCGATCACATAGGGATTGATGTCTGGTAAATATGTTCTCTAAAATAGCGCCTTCCTCTAATGTGTAAACACTCACTGGATAGTTCCCATGGATAATAAGCTTGGTTTGGGCTCACTGACAGCACTGGTCATTGGTTCAATGATTGGCGCTGGTGTTTTTAGCCTGCCACAAAACATGGCCTCAGTCGCCAGCCCTTTGGCGGTAATGATCGGTTGGGGGATCACCGGCGTTGGTATGATCTTTCTCGCGCTCTCTTTTCAACAACTTGCCATTCATAAACCTCATATTAATAGTGGCGTATTTGGTTTTGCTCGAGAAGGATTTGGTGACTTTGCGGGTTTTTGTTCCGCATGGGGTTACTGGTTTAGCGCCATGGTGGCTAATGTCTCTTATCTGGTAATTGTTTTTAGTACCTTAGGCATGTTGTTTGATACACCAGATAACGTGATGTTTGGGGCGGGTAATACGTGGCTTTCCATTGGGAGTGCATCGGTATTACTTTGGTTGGTGCATGCGTTGGTCAAAAAAGGAGTACAAACGGCCGCATTCATTAATCTGATTACCACCTTTGCTAAAATGATCCCTCTCGTGTTGTTCATCATTTGTGCCGCTTTTGCTTTTTCTTGGGACAAATTCACATTGGATTTTACAGGCTTACACTTCGGTGTTGGCCATGATCTGCTGGATCAAATAAAAAGCACCATGTTGATCACGGTATGGGTGTTCATCGGAATAGAGGGAGCGGTTGTTGTGTCAAGCCGCGCTCGCCACCGTGCTGATATCGGTAAAGCGACTATTCTCGGTTTGCTTACGGCGTTGACCATTTATGTATTGGTCACCTTATTGTCGATGGGCGTGATTAAACCGGTTGAATTGGCGCAATATCAGAACCCTTCAATGGCCAAAGTGCTGACGACTATTCTTGGTCCTTGGGGTGAGTACATTATCGGTGTTGGCTTAATTATTTCGGTGTGCGGTGCTTTTCTTAGCTGGACGGTCCTGGCCTCCGAAGCGCCATTTTTATGTGCTAGAGATAAGATGTTTCCTGCCATCTACGCCCAGCAAAACGAAGCGGGGAGCCCAGTAAAAGCGTTAACTCTAACCAATATTTGCATTCAGGTCTCACTGATTCTGGTGATGTACGCAGGCAGTACCTACGATACGCTGCTGATCTTCGCTTCAGAAATGATCCTTGTTCCCTATTTTTTGATCGGTGCCTTTACGTTAAAGATCGCGATTGAACAGAAGAATAAAGGCAAACTTCTGGTGATAGGTTCTTGTGCCACCATTTATGGGATTTGGCTTTTGTATGCCTCTGGTTTTCACTATTTGATGCTCTCCGCGCTACTCTACTTACCTGGGCTCTATTTCTACATGAAAGCCAAACGAGAGCAGGGCATTCATCCTTTTCAAGGCAAAGAAAAGTTAGGAGCTTGTGCTTTAACGATCGTGGCTGTTTTTGCATTTGGCATGATTTGGCAAGGCGGGTTTTAAATAACGCTTAGAATCAAAAAGAGCCTCAATTGAGGCTCTTTTTGTAGCGGTGCATTTCTAGGCAAAGGTCGATTCTTCGTCCAAGCTAGCTGCTGTTCTACTTTGTCCTATTCACAGCCATATGAGCTAGAGCTATCAGTGCTTGTTTATATTCACTTTCTGGCAGGATAGACAGCTCATTGATCGCTTTATCGGCTTCTTTTAGCGCTTTGTTGGTTGTGTATTCAAGCGAGCCTGTCTGTTTCATTGCCGCTAGAATCTCATCAAGCTGTTCCATGCCATTGGCTTTTTCGATGGCCTCACGGATCATCTCTTTTTGTTCGGGTGTACCATGCTGCATTGCGTACAATAGAGGAAGTGTTGGTTTGCCTTCCGCTAAATCATCGCCCACATTTTTGCCCATTTCACTGCCATCAGAGGTGTAATCCATCACGTCATCAATGAGCTGGAAAGCTGTGCCAAGGTACTTACCATAGTTCTGTAGTGCCGTTTCAATTTCAGGAGAAGCGTTACTTAATATCGCACCAATCTGGGTCGCTGCTTCAAACAAACGCGCCGTTTTCGAGTAGATCACCTGTAGGTAATTTTCCTCGGTAGTGTTTGGATCATTACAGTTCATCAATTGTTGCACTTCGCCTTCAGCGATAACGTTCACCGCATCGCTCATCAGCTCAAGGATCCTTAACGATCCTAGTGTAGTCATCATTTGGAAGGAACGCGTGTAGATGAAATCCCCCACTAACACGCTCGCTGCATTGCCAAATGCCGCGTTCGCTGTTGCCTTGCCACGGCGCATATCCGACTCATCGACAACGTCGTCATGCAGCAAGGTTGCCGTGTGGAGGAATTCAATAAATGCAGCGGCAGTCGTGTGCGCTTCACCTTGATAACCAAGGGCTCGAGCCGACAAAATAGCCAGCAAAGGACGCAGGCGTTTCCCACCCCCGCTGACGATGTAGAATCCTAATTGATTGATTAAAGATACATCAGAGTTGAGCTGAGCTTGAATCGTTTCATTCACTTTTGCCATGTCATCGGCAGTAAGCGTTTGGATAGCTTTAAAATCCATGGTTAATCCGGCTGAAGTTAGAACCTATAAGGTGTTGTGTTCTTCTATAATTCTCGAATAATACACTAAAAAACGTTGATTAATACAAGGCTTAAAGGCATGATTGCGCCACTTTTCATTGGCGATTAGCTTTTCGCCAATTTTTTCAAAATATGGCTTGTCTTGGGGTACTCATTCGCGTAGAATCTGCGCCCTATTGATGATTAGTTTAGCGCACACCCAAATTGCTCAAATAAAAAGCATACGGCTGTGCGGAAAGAGCGGAGTAAAATATGTACGCTGTTTTCCAATCTGGTGGTAAACAACACCGTGTAAGCGAAGGTCAAACTCTTCGTTTAGAGAAATTAGACGTTGAAACTGGTGCAACTGTTGAATTTGATAAAGTTCTACTAGTTGCTAACGGTGAGCAAATCACTGTTGGGGCACCTCTTGTTGAAGGCGGTAAAATTACTGCTGAAGTAGTACAACACGGTCGTGGCGATAAAGTTAAAATCGTTAAGTTCCGTCGTCGTAAACACTCTCGTAAACAACAAGGCCACCGTCAGTGGTTCACTGAAGTGAAAATCACTGGCATCAACGCTTAAGTAATTTAGGAGAGTTTAACAATGGCACACAAAAAAGCTGGCGGTTCTACTCGTAACGGCCGCGATTCAGAAAGCAAACGTCTTGGTGTTAAGCGTTTCGGTGGTGAATCTGTTCTTGCAGGTAACATCATCGTTCGTCAACGTGGTACTAAGTTCCACGCAGGCACTAACGTTGGTATCGGTAAAGACCATACTCTTTTCGCTCTTACTGAAGGTAAAGTGAAATTTGAAGTTAAAGGTCCTAAAAACCGTAAATTTGTTAGCATCGACGCTGAATAAATTTATACCTAACTGAACTCAAAAGCCCTGCCGTTACGGTGGGGTTTTTTATTTATCAGCCGAACAGAAAAGAAGACACTCTAATCACTAGAGTTTCTCCTTATGTGTTCCAATTGTGGATAAAACGAAGGATGATCACGGTCGATCCTGAATGTGTATCTGCTAGAATTTATATCATTGTGTGACAATGATATCGCAACGCAAAGAGCGTGGAGTAACAAATGAAATTCGTTGATGAAGCGATAATTAAAGTCGAAGCGGGTGATGGCGGTAACGGTGTCGTGAGCTTTTGGCGTGAAAAATTCGTGACGAAAGGCGGCCCTGATGGCGGCGATGGCGGCGATGGCGGCGACGTTTATATCCAAGCCGATGAAAACTTAAATACCTTGGTTGATTACCGATTCCAACGCTTTTACGCTGCTGAGCGCGGCCAAAATGGTGGTGGTGCTAACTGTACAGGTAAGCGCGGTAAAGACATTACTTTGAAGGTGCCTGTTGGGACTCGAGCGGTTGACATTCACACCAATGAAGTTGTGGGTGAAGTTGCAGAGCATGGCAAAAAAGTGATGGTCGCTAAAGGTGGCTGGCATGGTTTAGGTAATGCTCGCTTTAAGTCATCCGTTAACCGTGCACCACGCCAAAAAACCATGGGTAAAAAAGGTGAGGTGCGCGAATTACGCCTTGAGCTTTTATTGTTAGCTGACGTGGGTATGCTTGGCTTGCCGAATGCGGGTAAATCAACCTTTATTCGTTCTGTTTCAGCAGCGAAGCCAAAAGTCGCTGATTACCCCTTCACTACGCTGATCCCAAGTTTGGGTGTCGTGAGTGTGGTTCCTGAGAAAAGTTTCGTGATCGCTGATATTCCGGGCTTGATTGAAGGCGCGGCCGATGGTGCTGGTTTAGGTATTCGCTTCTTAAAGCACTTAGAACGTTGCCGAGTGTTGCTGCATATGATCGACATTCTTCCTATTGATCAAAGTGATCCTGCGCAAAATGCGCTGACCATCTTTGATGAGCTAGAGCAATACAGTGAAAAAGTGTCACAAAAACCTTGTTGGTTGGTGTTCAACAAAGTTGATCTGATGCTTGAAGAAGAAGCCGATGAAAAGATCCAAGAGATCTTAGATGCGCTGGCTTGGGAAGGGCGATACTTCAAAATTTCGGCAGTAAACCAACAAGGTACGGCGGATTTGTGCCGTGAGTTGGCTGACTATATGGAAACGTTACCTCGTGAGCAGGAAGAGCTCAGTGAAGCTCAGAAAGTCGATTTCATGTGGGATGATTACCATAAAGATGAGATGAACAGCCAAAATGTGATCACTGAAGATGGTGATGACTGGGATGATTGGGACGACGAAGAAGATGACGGCCACGTTATCTATGTTCGTGATTAATTTTCCTGAATTGATTGAGCCGCAATAATTATTGCGGCTTTTTTATAGCTAAATCATATTTAAAGCACCCAATTTCGGGCACACTATTGGGCTTTTAGGACGTTCGGAAAGGAATCATGACATCCAAACAGAGGCTTGTTTCTCGATTGATCGCCCAAGCTGGGCAAATGTTGTTGGCTCATGGTGCGGAAAGTACACTGGTGGGCGATATTATGCGTCGCATGGGAGCGGCGTGTGGCATGAGTGAAGTGGAAGTATCGCTCTCGGCGAGTTCACTTGTGCTAACCACGGTTTACGATGGCCATTGCATTACGACTGCGCGCCGTTGTCCTGATCGTGGGATCAATATGCGGGTAGTGACGCAAGTCCAGCGCATCTGCATCATGATGGAAAAAGGGATTTTAGATTATTCCCTTGCGCAGAAAAAACTCAATCAGATCAGCCCTGAACGCTACAACCGTTGGTTGGTTGTGGTGATGATTGGTCTTTCTTGTGCTGCATTTGCTCGTTTAGCTGGCGGAGATTGGACTGTGTTTACGATGACGTTCATTGCTTCTGCGGCGGGTATGATTGTGCGCCAAGAGATTGGGCATCGCCAATTTAATCCGCTCGTCAACTTTACGGTGACCTCATTTGTTACTTCGATCATTTCAGCGCAAGCTATCATCTACCAACTAGGCAATAAACCAACCATTGTGATGGCTTCTTCTGTACTGATGTTAGTCCCCGGTTTTCCTTTAATTAATGCGGTCGCGGATATGCTTAAAGGTTATATCAATATGGGTATTGCCCGTTTTGTGATGGCAAGTTTGCTTACGTTGGCAACGAGTTTAGGCATCGTTGCGGCGATGAGCGTGACGGGTGTATGGGGGTGGTAGCGATGGATTGGATGAATTTATTACTCGGTTTAGCCAATGATATGTTTTTTGCTGCAATCCCAGCCGTTGGTTTTGCTTTGGTGTTTAATGTTCCTGTACCAGCCCTAAAATATTGTGCGTTAGGTGGTGCGATTGGTCATGGCTCACGTTACTTAATGATGCAATTTGGAATTCCCATTGAGTGGGCGACTTTTTTTGCTGCAACTATCGTTGGAATGATTGGCGTGCGTTGGTCGCGTAAATTTTTAGCTCACCCTAAAGTGTTTACGGTAGCGGCTTTGATCCCAATGGTTCCCGGGGTTTTTGCCTTTAAAGCGATGATTGCAATGGTTGAAATTAACCATCTTGGTTTTACGCCAGAGCTGCTGGCGATACTGATGGATAATTTTTTAAAAGCGATGTTTATTATCGCGGGCTTAGCGGTTGGCCTTGCGGTGCCGGGTTTGTTATTCTATCGGCGCAAACCCATAGTGTAAGGGCAATGGTTTGTACTAATAAGGGAATTAGGTATAATCCGTTTTCTCCAAGAATTCTAAGGTATATTTGACGTGTTAATTAGCATGATCGCGGCTATGGCCCATGGCGGTAAGATAGATAAATCTCAAGATATGTATCTTTCTAATGCTAGTTCTCGGGTTATCGGTAACGAGAATTCGATGCCTTGGCATTTGCCAGCTGACTTTGCTTGGTTTCGAGAACATACGTTAGGTAAACCCGTTGTAATGGGGCGTAAGACGTATGAGTCTATAGGTCGTCCGTTACCTGAACGCCATAATATTGTAATCAGCCGTGATTTATCACTAGAAATTGAAGGCGTTACAGTTGTCTCGTCTGTTGAAGAAGCAATCAGTTCCGCTGGCAATGTGGATGAAATAATGATCATCGGTGGTGGGTCCATCTATAAAGCTTTTCTCCCCTTAGCTGGAAAATTGTATTTGACATTTATTGAAGCTGATATAAATGGTGATACTAGATTCCCTGAATGGGGAGCCGATTGGAAAGTAGCTGAACAACGAAAATACAAGAAAGATAGCGGAAACCAGTTTGACATGCATTTTGTAGTGCTTGAGAAAAAATAGTTAGAAGTGCTTTTACTTTCAAATATTGCTGGCGATAGTTGCCAGCTTTTTGGGAGTAGTTATTTTAAAGCGCTTTTTGAACAAAATACTGTTTATCTTCCCAGCGTAGCATGGTCAAACATCCTCCCCACACACAGCCAGTATCAAGCCCTATCACTTCGTCGCTGCGGTAACCTTCTAACGCAGCCCAGTGGCCAAATAGGACTGTTTTATCGAGTTTAAGGCGTTTGGGTAGGGCAAACCACGGTAACAATTCTTCATCTTTTATTTCTTGAGGGGGAAGTTTGCACGCCATATCAAGACGCCCATCAGCAAAGCAAAAACGCATCCGAGTATAGGCATTGATGGTATAGCGATAGCGATCAATCCCTTCTAGCTTCGAGCTCCACATATCAGGTGTGTTGCTGTACATCTGCTCGATAAGCCAACGCCAACGATCACTTTGCAAAATACTTTCGACTTCTTTTGCTGCTTGACGTGCAGTTTCAAGATCCCATAGAGGAGAAATCCCCGCATGGCACATGACAAAGTCAGCATGTTCAGCGAGGAGCGGTTGATGGCGCAACCAAGTGAGTAGCTCTGTTGCATCGTTCGCTTGTAATATGGGTAAGGTTTTATCACGAGGTTTACATGGGTGGATGCCCAGCGAGACGGCCAGTAAGTGAAGATCGTGATTGCCTAGAACGATACGCGCCGAACAACCCAATTGTTTGATAAAACGTAGCGTTTCTAGAGATTTAGGGCCTCTTGCAACTAAGTCGCCAGCTACCCACAGTGTGTCTTGTTGTGGTTGGAATTGCACTTGAGCCAATAAACACTGTAGTTCGTCAAAACAGCCTTGAATGTCGCCGACAATATAGTTCGCCACGGCTACCTCTTTTAATTTAAAACATTAGGAATAGCGAGACGAAACGGCTCAATTTCAACAATAAATTCAGCGTCTGCTTCATCTAACATAATGTAATGACCTTGCATCACACCGACTGGCGTTTCCAACGCCGTACCACTGTTATAGCGGTACTCATCATTGGGCAAGATAATCGGTTGTTCCCCGACCACGCCATCACCTTCCACAGACATCTGTTTGCCATTCGCATCGGTAATTAACCAACGGCGGCTCATCAGCTGTACCTGCTGGTTGCTGAGATTACGGATGGTGATCACATAGGCAAAGATATAGCGGTGTAAATCGGGATTGGACTGCTCGGGGAGATACTGGGTATGGACTTGGATTTTGATACAAGGTTCAGAGATATCCATGTTAACTCCTTGTTTTTATAGATGAGCGATAGACATTGGCCGTTTATCGCTCAATCGTTATTAGGCGTGATGAGCGTCTAACCAGTTTGCCATAGCAACAAACTGTTCAAGTGTTAGGTTTTCCGGGCGCATGCCAGGGTTGACCCCAAGTTCTTCTAGCGTTTCCACCTCAATCAAACCTTTGTAGCAGTTGCGTACGGTTTTACGACGTTGGTTAAAACCATCTCGGCAGACACGCTCTAACCATTTCATGTTTGTCGTTGGATGCGGCAGTACTTCATAAGGCACCAAGCGCACAACAGCTGAATCAACTTTCGGTGGCGGTACAAAGGCCGTTGGCGGAACTTCCAACACAGGAACCACTTTGCAGAAATACTGCGTCATAACCGTTAAGCGCCCGTAAGCTTTACTGCCGGGACCGGCAGCTAAACGGTTGACCACTTCTTTTTGCAGCATGAAGTGCATATCTTGAATATCTTTATGAAATTCAAATAAGTGGAACATTAATGGCGTTGAAATGTTGTATGGCAAGTTGCCGAAAATGCGCAGTTTATTATTCGGTTTCACCAACTGCGTGAAGTCAAAACGCATCGCATCACCTTCATGAATCGTCAATTTACTCGATAATTCTGGGTGGTTGCGCAGGCGCTCAGCTAAGTCACGGTCTAGCTCAATAACAGTGAATTTATCCACTTCGCGGCCGACTGGCTCAGTTATCGCTCCAAGACCGGGGCCGATCTCAACCAAATTTTGTCCCGGACGAGGGTTAATCGCAGAGACGATGCCATCAATAATGTATGGATCGTTTAGGAAGTTTTGACCAAAACGTTTACGCGCTTTGTGCCCTAAGTGGACATCATTTCTCATAGTTTTCTCGAAATTAATTAGGTTTCTTTTCTACCAAGTCAATCGCGTAGGCGAGTGCTGTTCTAAAGCTCCCTGTATCCGCAAGCCCTTTCCCTGCCAATTCGAGTGCGGTGCCATGATCGACCGATGTTCTTATAAAGGGTAGACCAAGAGTAATATTTACTGAACGACCAAAGCCTTTGTACTTTAATACGGGTAGGACTTGGTCGTGATACATGCCTAAAACAGCATCGGCATCTTGCAAGTATTTGTCATTGAAGATGGTGTCGGCTGGTAGTGGGCCAATCAAATTAATGCCATCTTGCTGACGAATTTTTTCTAGTGTTGGAGTGATGGTTTCTATCTCTTCACGGCCCAGACAGCCATCTTCTCCCGCGTGTGGGTTTAAACCACACACATAAATTTTGGGTTGAGCAATGGCAAATTTTTCCACCAAATCTTTATGCAAAATAGTGATGATTTTTTCTAACCGCTCGACCGTTACTGCCTTTGATACATAAGTCAGTGGAATATGTGTTGTCACTAGCGCGACTCTCAACCCTTCTGTTGCGAGCATCATAACCACCAGTGGAGTATTAGATTTTTCAGCAAAGAATTCAGTGTGGCCGCTAAATGCAACGCCAGCTCGGTTGATCACCCCCTTGTGCACAGGGCCGGTGACAATAGCATCAAATTCATCATTCATACAGCCTAAAGCGGCTCTTTCTAATGTATTTAATACATAATGTCCATTGGCTTCATTCAGTTTCCCCGTTATCACCGGTGCGCCGAGGGGAATATGATCCACTACTAACCGTCCCGCTTGCTGTGGTTTTGGTGCGGAGGTGACTAAGTAGTCTTCCAATATAACGTCAATATTGAGCTCTTTAGCGCGCTCTGCAAGCAAGCTTTTGTCCGCGCATACCACCAGTTGATGTGCCCAATCTTCTTTTGATAAGGCCAGCACCAAATCTGGGCCAATACCCGCGGGCTCGCCAGCGGTAACCACGATGCGTTTAATTGTCATCTTGGTTGTCCTGTATAATTTCGACAAAGGCACTGGCACGCATTTCTTGTAGCCATGCGCTGGCTTCTTCATTGAATTTTCTATTAAAAAGAATGCGATAAGCTTTGTTTTTCAGTGCGGAGTCGGTGCGGTCGACTTCACGGCGATCAAGCACTTCGACAATATGCCAACCATGAACGGTTTTAAAGGGGTCGCTGATTTGCCCAACCGATAATGTTTCGATTTGATGTTGAAACTCCGGCACGTACAGATCCGGTGTTTGATAACCCAATTCGCCATTTTGCGCCGCAGAGCCGGGATCTTGGCTGTATTGCTGCGCCAATTCACCAAAGGTCGCTTCACCTGCCTTAATGCGACGAATGAAGTCATGTAGCTCTTTTTGTACGCCGTCATCGCTTAAAATAACCGTGGGTTTGATTAAAATATGGCGTGCATTAACTTCCGTGACCGCGACGGTTTCTAATCCTTTGACGTCATCAATTTTAAGAATGTGGAAACCGACGCCACTGCGAAATGGCCCAATAATAGAGCCTTTGTTTTGCATTTTGATTTGGTCGGCAAAAATTGTCGGCATTTCTTCTTTGCGCATCCAGCCCCAATCACCACCTTGCAGCGCTTTCGGACCTTTTGAATAGGTATAAGCCATGGTGCTGAAATCCGCTCCTTGGTTGAGTTTTTCGACTAAGGTTTTGGCTTGCTGTTCTACTGCGGCCTTATCTTGAGTGTCGTCAACACGCAGTTGGATGTGGCTGATTTTATATTGCACCGTTGCATTGGTTTCTTGCGCAAGAATATTGGCTAAGTTGTCCACTTCGTCTGGTAATATATTGATCCGGCGACGAACTAAAGCATTGCGCGCTTCACTTGCTGCAATTTCTTTACGTACTTGTTCGCGAAATTCGGCATAAGTCAGCCCTTCAGCAGTAACAGAAGCGTTAAGCTGTTCTAGGGTTTGATTATTGTTTTTCGCGATGTCGGCGATCGCGTCACTGAGTCGGTTATCGTCAATGCGCACGCCAATGCGTTGTGCTTCTTGTTGCTGAATGGTATCAATAATCAATTTTTCAACCACTTGCTCACGCAGCACTGTGTCTTCGGGTAGCGTTTGACCATTTTTCTTTGCATTAATGGTCAAGGTTTTTAATGCACCATCAATGTCACTCTGTAAAATAACGCCACTATTGACGATGACGGCGACGCGATCGAGCTCAACAGGAGCAGCGTATGCGGTGTTTAGGCTTAATGTTGCCATCAATCCAATCAGTGTGTGTTTCCACAATTTCATTTGTAGTCCTATCAAAATGAGCAAGGGCCTTTACACTTAAGCAAAGGCCGAATAAATTAGTTGTTTAGGAAAAATGGACGACCATAACTTAATGAATTTCCAGCGCTGTCTACGCCCGTCATTCCGGAACCTGCACCAATCGTGGTGCCAAAACCGACAATACCAAAGTTCAAACTAAAGTTATTTTCGTAGAGTGGCGTAGCATTAGGGTCAGTAACAAAATCACCATCCCATTTCCGCAGTTGATTACTATAAGTAAAACCAATATACCAACAATCTGAGGTGTAGCTTAGGTTAGCCAGCCACTCCAGGCTCTTTTCCGTGGTTAAATCGTAGAAGTACTGTCCGCTAGCATTCCACTTTTTGGAGATCTGATACCCAGCCAGTAAACCGGCTTGTGAAATGCCATCTTTGGTAATGGCATTAATATTGGTAATTGTATCGCCAACGGTATTATCAATATACTCTTTGGTGACGTAACGATAGTTAGTTTGAATGTATCCAGAACCCACTCTGTACTCTAGGGTACTGTTGGCCAGTTGCATCTTACTGCTATCAATGTCGTACTGAACCCCGCCATGGTAGAAGAGTAAATCATCATAGTTGAAGTCCATTTCGACGGCCCAAGCCGAATAGTTGGAAGTGTTGGCTGAATTATCTCCCTCATTAGGGGAGGAATTCTTGAGATCTTTTTTGAGGTAAAAAATCTGGCCAAAAGAGATATTTAAACGTTCTTTATACTGATCGTCGAAAAACCGTGAAGAGGCACCGTAGCTGATCTGATTTGCCGGGGCAATATAATCGACACCACTATATTTACGGCTGCGGAATAAACCATAATAATCGGTTTGCAGTAGCGTTGTATCGTACAGCCCGATATTGCGCTGATCTTTTCTCGGTACGTACAGGTACTGAATCTGCGGCTCAAGTGTCTGCGTATAATCATCAAACAGAACCGTATCTCTTTCCAGTACTAATCCCGCATGAGTTCTAAATTCCGGAATGATGCGTGAAACGCTCTCTTTTAGGTCTTTATAATTATCCGAATTGAGGTCAACACCGCTGAGATCTTGTTGGTAATAAGTACCAAGCACTCGCGCTTCGGTTGTCCAAGTGCCCCAGGTGTTACTGAGAGGAATAGTAAAGCCCGGTTCAATGTGCGCTCGGGTGGCTGCAGGTTTTCCTCTTGCATCGGTTTCAAAACGCGATAGATGGCTCACCATATCAAAGTTCAAATACGGTAATAATTCGGGCGCATAGTAATTAAACGCAATCTGTGGCATCAAGCGATAGGGTTGGTTGGTGCTAGTTTTGTCTTCTGTAAGCAGCTGAAAGTCGCGAACCAGTATCGATGAATCCCAATTGTGGGTCCGGTAGGTGGCTTTACCTTCTTGGATAAGCTGACCATCTTCTCGGTTACCGATACCTGAGTCTAAATCACTAAAGTAGCTAATGTCACTGACTTGAGAGTAGTCAATTTCAAACTTCCAAGCTTGGTTGAAAATACCACTGTGTTGGTATTGGAAGCCCCAGCGGCTGCCCTTTTCCGGATGTTTTTGATCATCAGGTAAATATTCAGATTTAATGTTACCTGTACCAAAATCATTCAGATAACGGAATTCACTGTTTAATTGCGTACCGCGTTCTTGCATATATTTAAAGGTCGTTTCTAGGTCATAGTTTGGCGCTAAGTTCCAATAAATAGGTACTTGGGCTTCAAAACCATCGCTAGAACCGTAAGAAACGGTAGGGTATAAAAATCCCGTTTTACGTGTGTCGCCAATCGGCACCGTAAGAAATGGCAGATAAAAAATCGGAATATTTTGAATCTCGAAGCGCGGATTATAAAAAGTGGCTTGCTCTTCATTTTGGTCAATATCAATGCTGGATGCTTTCAATCGCCATGCATTATTACCTTCAGGGCAAGAGGTAATCGAACCATCTTCTATCTCATAAACGGCCTTACCCGTTTTGGAAATATACACAGCTTCACCACGGCCGGGTTCACACAAAAATTGATATTTTGTGTTCTCTAATGTCATTAAATCCGTATTAAGATTGTTTGTGGCTTTGTCAGAAATGGTCCTTACTTCACCGTCACTGAAGTTGACATTACCTTGCGCAACCACAATATTATCTTTCTGATGCAGGGTAACGGTATCCGCTAGAATGCGTTTTTTACCTTGAACAACGACCACATTGCCTGAGTAGTTTGCGCGTTCACCGTTCACGGCTTCTAGCGTATCAGCCTCGACATTAATCGGTTGCTGACTTGAGTTTTCTGCTTCAGGTTCGTTGATCAAACATTGATCTATAGCGGGCATTTCCTGCACACTATTGTCTAACATAGCTTCTGCTTGAGTCTGTGGCACAAAAAGAGCTGCGCTAATTGAAGCGGCTAACAAGGTGCGGGAAAAACATGACATCGAGTTGTACTATCCTGTTTGAACTTGATTGATTCGGAAGATGGATGGCCGAATGTAAAATAAAACGTTTCTTATCATAAAGGAAATTGAAGCTCCCGGCACTATCAGACCGCTTTACTCCTGAAAAATTCATAGATTGAGAGCACATAATGCATATTTTTGGCAAAATTCTTGGCGCTTTTTTTGGCTTCTTATTTGGAGGACCGTTTGGCGCATTTTTTGGTTTGTTTCTCGGGCATCAATTTGATAAAGCTCGTCGTTTGAATCAAGCGGGGTTTAAAACTAGCTCATTTGGTTCAGGGCCAAGCCAAACTGAGCGACAAGACGAATTTTTTAAAGCCGCTTTCGCGGTCATGGGACATGTTGCTAAAGCGAAAGGGCAAGTCACCAAAGAAGAGATCCAGCTAGCTACCATCATGATGGAGCGTATGAACTTACATGGTGAGCAACGTAAAGCGGCTCAAGATGCGTTTCGTGAGGGGAAAGAGAGTGGCTTTCCTTTAGAGGAAGTGTTGGAGCGTGTGCGCCTTTCGACGGGTGGACGCTTTGACTTGTTGCAATTTTTTCTCGAATTGCAAATATCAGCCGCGTTTGCCGATGGGGATATTCACCCTAGCGAGCGCAATGTACTGCACAAAATCGCTCGTAGTTTAGGTTTCTCATCTGATCAACTGGAAAGACGCTTGCGTATGCAAGAAGCTGCCTTTCGTTTTCAACAAGGCGGAAATTTTGGTGGCCAACAGCAAGGTTATCAGCAATCGGGGCAGTGGCAGCAAGCATCACAAGCTTCTCGGCTCTCGGATGCCTACGATGTGTTAGGTATGAGTGAAGATGCGGATGCTAAAGAGATTAAACGTGCCTATCGCAAATTGATGAATGAGCATCACCCAGATAAATTGATGGCCAAAGGCTTACCACCAGAGATGATGAACGTTGCGAAAGAAAAATCGCAAGAGATCCAAAATGCGTACGATTTGATTAAGAAAGAGAAGGGTTTTAAGTAACCGACTATCGTGAATTACCGCGAATGTTTCAATCGATTGAGCTGGTGCAAACTGGCTCTTTTTATTATGAGCATACGCAAGACACAAAAAAAGCCAAGTTTGAAAACTTGGCTTTAGAAAGTGGCTCCCCCTGCAAGACTTGAACTTGCGACATACGGATTAACAGTCCGCCGTTCTACCGACTGAACTAAGGGGGAACGAATGTTTGCTTATCTTATGCAGATAAATGGTGCCGACTACCGGAATCGAACTGGTGACCTACTGATTACAAGTCAGTTGCTCTACCTACTGAGCTAAGTCGGCGCCGAATCAATAAGCAGTGCTCATTGATGAAAAGTGGCTCCCCCTGCAAGACTTGAACTTGCGACATACGGATTAACAGTCCGCCGTTCTACCGACTGAACTAAGGGGGAACAGGTTTTAAAGAATGGTGCCGACTACCGGAGTCGAACTGGTGACCTACTGATTACAAGTCAGTTGCTCTACCTACTGAGCTAAGTCGGCACATTTTTATCTTTAATTTTATTGTCTGTGCTAGGCACCAACAATTTAGAAACTGTGGTGCCCGGAGGCGGAATCGAACCACCGACACGAGGATTTTCAATCCTCTGCTCTACCGACTGAGCTATCCGGGCGACGGGGTGTATTAAAAGGTTTTTCGCATTTAACGTCAACAGTAAAATGCAAAAAAAATGTCGTTTGTTGTTTTTCTATACTTAGTGACTCGTTTTTGCCCATTTTCGTTAAAAATTAGTGTCAGATTAGATAGGGAAAGAGGCGTTGAAAAGAAAATAGGAGCTTTGAATGGAGCAAATAGCGAATAAAAGCGCGTTGAAAAACACACGTTTATCCGCTTGGTTACACTAAAGGAGCAAACTCACCAGACTGGTTTTAGTTTTTGACGGAAAATGGACTGACCCATAATTCAATCGTTGTAGAGGTAGAGGGAATTGGATAAATATGACAGGTAATAAAAAAGCCAAGTCGTTAAACTTGGCTTTAAAAGTGGCTCCCCCTGCAAGACTTGAACTTGCGACATACGGATTAACAGTCCGCCGTTCTACCGACTGAACTAAGGGGGAATTATCTGTGTAAGTCTAAGACTTCGCACCAAATAATGGTGCCTCGAGGCGGAATCGAACCACCGACACGAGGATTTTCAATCCTCTGCTCTACCGACTGAGCTATCGAGGCAATAAATGGTGCCGACTACCGGAATCGAACTGGTGACCTACTGATTACAAGTCAGTTGCTCTACCTACTGAGCTAAGTCGGCGCACTTTATTTATTGCTTGCTGCTACTTTAACAAAAGCACCAACAATTTAATTTGTGGTGCCCGGAGGCGGAATCGAACCACCGACACGAGGATTTTCAATCCTCTGCTCTACCGACTGAGCTATCCGGGCAACGGAGCGCTATTAAACGGATTTTCCCTTCAATCGTCAACTGCTTTTTGGAAATATTTTGAAAAAACGGTTTGTTTGCTGCGAATTTAGACAAAGCTGCGCTTTTTTATCCACCTGCGTTAAATTCCTTTTTGAATTTTGTTACTTTTTCTAAGTACCTTCTCGATTCAGCATTAGGGTGTTTTTGGGTCAGCGCCCAATAGACTTGATTGGGTTGCAGTGAATTTAAGTCCCTCATCGCTCGTTTCCTATCTTTGCTAAAGGTATTCAGTACTCCTCCTGTGCCGCCGTTGTAGGCCGAAATCATACTGTATTCGAGTGACGTTGGATGGCTGACCTCTTTGAGGTAGCGGTTTTTCAGAATATAAAAATAGGCCGTTCCCGTATCAATATTTTTTTCGGGATCAAACAGATATTCAGGACTGGGCTCACCAGATTTATTTTTGACCAGTTTAAAAACATCTCGACCTGCGGTTTTAGGAACCACTTGCATCAGGCCATACGCATTGGCCCAACTGACGGCGTAGGGGTTAAAGCTACTTTCAGTTTTTATGATCGCGTAGATCAGATCTTCGGGAATGTTATATTTTTTCGAGGCTCGGTGCACGATGTCGGCGTATTTATAACCTCGTTTAGAGGCATGATCCGCTACCATAGGAATTTCCACATAGTAGGCTTTTTTGAAATCAACGTTCTTAACTTTTAATTTATTTTCAATAAGATAATCAGCAAATCGATTCGCGCGCCAACCCCACTGGATCGGTTGTTTATCTTGATCAAGCACTTGGTTGTACAAAAATGGCTGACCATTCAATTCGATATTTTGTGAAGAGAAAAGGTCAACGTGCGCTGGATCATCAGGCGTCAGTAAGGTGGTAATAATGGCATTGCGTAGGTGCTTTTTGGGGTCGGTTGGGGAAACCGTTTCGATAATGATGGTTCCTTCGGCAAAATTGACTTCGGAACGACTAAGGTAATTATCGATATATTTTACGTAGTTGCTTTTACCGGCCACTTTGATCTCTTTGCTGCCCCAGCGTTTTTCAATATTGCCAGAAAAACTGCCGATCAGTGCATCTAAGGCGGCGGTATCTTTGACAAATTGCCCGGGTAATTGCGCTAAGTTTTTGGCAAAACGGTTGGTCGGCTCATAATCGACGCTGTATATGCGTTCAACTAATTCTCGGCTACAACCGGCCAGTAGCATTGCAATAAAAAAGTAAGTCAGCTTTCTCATTATCTTCCCAATACAAAAATGACATCAGAGCGTTTACCATGATGTCATTGATTATCCTCGAAATAAATAAGGTATCTCTTATTTGCTTGGTGGCGTGTAGCCTTCGATATGGACCTCTTTTCCTTCAAATAGGAAGTTGGTCATTTCGGTTTCCAGCAATTTACGATGTTCAGGGTCCATCATATTGAGTTTTTTCTCGTTGATCAGCATGGTTTGCTTATGCTGCCATTGTGCCCAAGCCTCTTTTGAGATGTTGTCAAAAATACGTTTACCCAATTCACCTGGGTACAGTTGAAAATCCAAACCGTCGGCTTCTTTATTTAGTCGAGCACAAAATACAGTGCGGCTCATGGTCACTTCCTCTTCGGTGTTTTAAGGGTTAATTTCAAATGGAAGGCTTTCTAGCAACTGTTTTACAGGAGCGGCTAAGCCGATTTGTTCCGGTTGGGCTAAGTTATACCAAAGACCTTTGCTTGCTTCCATGATGATGTTCGGTTGTTGAGATAACTCCACCAAGATCGGTGTGATCTCTAAATGATAATGGCTAAACGTGTGGCGAAAAGCGATGAGTGGGCGAATAGAGCGGATAGCGCTCTCTTTGATGGCTCTGTGATCAAGTTGATCTTCGATGGCGCTATTGGGGTTTTCAGGGAAGCAAAATAATCCACCCCAAATTCCACTTTGAGGGCGCTGTTCTAACCATACTTGATGGTTATGGTGTAGCATCACAAACCAAGTTTGCTTGGTTGGTTTGTCTGTTTTTGGTTTTTTGCCCGGATAATCGAGTGGGTTATTTTGTTTATTGGCGATGCAAAAAGATTCAACTGGGCAGAGCGTGCATTTCGGTTTGCTGCGTGTGCAGACCATCGCCCCCATATCCATCATGGCTTGGTTATATTTATCAACATCTTGCGCTGGCGTATTTTGTTCGGCATGTTGCCACAACTGAGTTTCAACCTTTTTTTGCCCCGGCCAGCCTTCGACAGCAAAACAGCGGGCTAAAGTACGCTTTACGTTACCATCTAAAATGGCGTGCGGCTGCTTATAAACCGAAGAAAGCACCGCCGCAGCGGTTGAGCGGCCAATACCCGGTAGAGCATTCATCTGTTCGATATCAAGGGGAAACTCACCGCCATATTCGCTGGCCACTATTTTGGCTGCTTTGTGTAGATTGCGCGCACGCGCGTAATAACCAAGGCCGGTCCATAGGTGCAGTACCTCGTCTTGTTCTGCATTGGCTAAATCAATCACGGTTGGAAAACGTTGCATGAAGCGTTCGAAATAAGGGATTACCGTTGCGACTTGAGTTTGTTGGAGCATAATTTCCGACAGCCAAACGCTGTAGGCCGTTTTGTTTTGTTGCCACGGCAAATGTTTGCGCCCATAGGCGTCATACCATTTTAAAATGGCGTTAGCGAAAGGTGTCACGACAGGCTCTTTGGTTTATAGTTTTAGTGGAGCAAAATTGCACCACATAAATGTGACGTTGTAAAACGGACAAATTGTGTGGATTTATCCAACAAGTTTATTTCGATAACACTTGCACCGAGAATAATTCTTTGGATAATCCCCGCTTTGATTAATCAATGTGCAGGCAAGATCAATGAGTGAAGTAACCACCAACGAATATACCGAAGAAGGCAAAATACTGCGTCGAATCCGTAGTTTCGTTCGTCGTGAGGGTCGATTAACCAAAGGCCAAGAAGCGGCAATGAATGAATGTTGGCCAACAATGGGTATTGATTTCCAGCCACAATTGCTCGATTGGGCGGCGGTTTTTGGTAACGATAACCCGGTGGTTTTAGAAATCGGTTTTGGTATGGGCGCTTCATTAGTTGAAATGGCTAAAAATGCACCGCAAAAAAACTTCTTTGGTATTGAAGTGCATAGCCCAGGTGTTGGCGCCTGTTTGTCAGCCGCTCGTGATGCTGGCGTGACTAATTTACGCGTGATGTGCCATGATGCAGTGGAAGTATTTGAACACATGATCCCTGATGGCAGCCTGCATACACTGCAACTGTTCTTCCCTGATCCTTGGCATAAAAAACGTCACCATAAGCGCCGTATTGTGCAGTTAGAATTTGCGGAAATGGTGCGTCAAAAACTAAAAATGGAAGAGGGCATCTTTCATATGGCGACGGACTGGGAAAACTACGCTGAGCATATGATTGAAGTGATGAATCAAGCGCCGGGCTTTGCCAATATTGCCGCAGAAGGTGACTATATTCCTCGTCCAGAAGAGCGTCCTTTGACTAAATTTGAAGCGCGTGGTCACCGTTTAGGTCATGGTGTGTGGGATATCAAATATAAACGCACCGCGTAACGACTCACTTTTGTTGCTGCAACAAAATTAGCGATTAAAGAAAAGCCAACATTGTTGTAATGTTGGCTTTTTCGGCCTTAGCGCCCTACGAAAATCATTATAAAAATAGAGAAAAACATTTCTCACCCGAGGTAAGGTCACCCATGAAGCTAACACCCAATCTACTTGCTGATATTTTGTGTGAGGTTCGCCCACTGATCGGCAAAGGAAAAGTCGCCGATTACATTCCTGCTTTAGCCAAAGTACCGAATAACAAGCTGGCGATCGCGGTTTACACCAATCAAGGTGAAGTGATTTCGGCTGGAGATGCCACGGAAGGATTCTCAATTCAATCCATCTCTAAAGCTTTGAGCTTAACGCTCGCTATGATGCTTTATAAACCAGAAGAGCTATGGCTTCGTGTCGGAAAAGAACCTTCAGGCCAAGCGTTTAATTCGATGATCCAGCTTGAAATGGAGCAGGGCATTCCGCGTAACCCTTTTATCAATGCTGGAGCTATTGTGGTGGCGGATATGCTGCATAGCCGTTTATCAGCCCCTCGGCAGCGCTTACTGGAGTTTGTACGTCAGTTGTCGGGTGAAGAGGGCATCGTATACGACAAAGTGGTAGCGGCTTCAGAAATGATGCACAGCGATCGCAATGCCGCCATCGCCTATTTGATGCGATCGTTTGGTAATTTCGATAATGACGTTATCCCGGTCCTGCACAACTATTTTCACGCTTGTTCACTTAAAATGAGCTGTGTTCAATTAGCGAAAACCTTCAGTTATCTGGCGAATAAAGGGGTGTCCGTGCATACCAAGGAAGCGATAGTAACGCCGACACAAAGTAAGCAGATCAATGCCTTATTGGCTACTTGCGGTTTGTATGATGGCGCAGGAGAGTTCGCTTATCGTGTTGGCATGCCGGGTAAATCGGGCGTAGGTGGCGGTATTATTGCTGTTGTTCCTGGGGAGATGACGATTGCGGTTTGGTCGCCAGAGCTTGATGCGTCAGGTAATTCTTTAGCGGGCACTAAGATGTTAGAACTCTTGGCTGAGCGTATTGGTCGCTCTATCTTTTAAGTTCAATATTTTCTGACAGCCCGTGTTTTTGGCAAAAGATTGGCTACCGATTAGGTTAGCCAATCTCTGTTGGGTTTATCTTTTTAGTCGTCAGCCATAAAGGCTTCGAGCAAGTCATTAAGAAACAGTTTTCCTTTTTCTGTGATTTGCCAGTGACTTTCGGTTTGCGTTAAATAGTGTTCGGCTAGTGCCCAATCTATCGTTGGTTGAATAACGCTTAAACTTAATCCAGTTGTTTCAACAAAGTCTTGTTTCGGACAAGGTTCCATCAAGCGAAAGCGGTTCATGAAGAATTCAAAAGGGCGATCCGCAGCGGCGACTTCAAATTCGTCATCCAAGTAAGGTTTGAGTAAATTGAGATAGCCACGCGGATGCTTCACCTTAGTGGTGCGTACAATACGCCCATCGTTAAAGCTGAGCTTGCCATGCGCGCCACAACCAATCCCCAGATAATCACCAAAGCGCCAGTAATTTAAGTTGTGTTGGCATTGATAGCCGGGTTTGCTATAGCCAGAAATTTCATATTGCACGTACCCAGCGGCGGCCAATTTTTGGTGACCCAGCTCAAAAATATCCCACAGCGCGTCATCATCTGGCAAAGTAGGCGGTTTAAAGTAGAAAACCGTATTAGGTTCAATGGTCAGTTGATACCAAGAAAGATGAGGCGGGTTTAGTGCAATCGCTTTGTCTAAATCGGCCAGCGCTTGTTCACAGTTTTGATCGGGTAAGCCATGCATCAAATCTAAGTTGAAGCTGTTTAAGCCAATTTGATGAGCTAATTGAGCGGCATTAACCGCTTCTTGTTGACCATGAATTCGCCCTAAACGTGCCAGTTTTTGTGGCTCAAAACTTTGTACACCAATCGAGATGCGCGTCACCCCTGCTTGTCGATATCCAACAAAACGGTCAGCTTCTACCGTGCCCGGGTTGGCCTCCATAGTGATTTCAATCCCAGGCTTAAACGCAATACGCGCTTCAATGCCTTGTAGCAGGCGAGCAATACCTTCAGCAGAAAAAAGACTCGGTGTACCACCGCCAATAAAAATGGAATGCAATGGGCGAGGATGGTCTGTAAGGCGGTATTTGGCGATATCGGTATCGAGATCCTCCAATAGCGCATCAATGTATTCACGTTCAGGAATATCGTGCTTTAGCGCGTGAGAGTTAAAATCACAATAGGGGCATTTTTGTACACACCACGGGATGTGCACGTACAAACTCAGCGCGGGTGGTTGCAACATTATGAATTTTGCTCGCTTAAGGTTTTAAATAGCATTTTTAGCGCTTTGCCACGATGTGAAAGCTGCTTTTTACGTGCAGGTAGCAGTTCTGCTGAAGCGCAGTTATCTTCAGGGACAAAGAAGATCGGATCATAACCAAAACCGTTACTGCCGTGAGCTTGGTGCAAGATGCGACCTTGCCACGTACCATGGCAGACCAATGGTGTTGGGTCATTTTCGTGACGCATGAAAACCAGCACGCAATGAAAACGAGCGGTGCGTTGTTCGTCTGGTACACCTTCCATCGCCGCTAATAATTTTTCTAGGTTTTGTTGGTCACTGGCATTTTCACCAGCGTAGCGCGCCGAGTAAATTCCCGGAGCACCTTGCAGATAATCCACTTCTAAGCCGGAGTCATCGGCAATCGCAGGTAAGCCAGTGATTTTGGCAGCATGCCGTGCTTTGATGATCGCATTTTCAATAAAGGTGGTGCCAGTCTCTTCGGCTTCTGGGACGTTTAATTCTGTTTGCGCCACCACATCAAAACCGAAATCAACCAGCAGATCAGCCATTTCGCGCACTTTGCCTTGGTTTCCTGTGGCTAATACTATTTTTTTCATTGCACTATTTCTCTATTCTTCGACGTAGAATTTTTGGGTGAATTTAAGCTTACCGGTACCTTTTAAGCCCGCATCAACCTCAATGTCAAAACTCAAATTCTCTTCATTAGTAATGGGGAATTCAGCGAGGTAATAAATCGCGTTGCCCTCTTTGAATTGTTTAAATTCAAGTTCACGTACCTGACCGATTAGGTTTTTCGCATTGCCTTTGAGTATCGCTTCCATAGCTGGTTTACCTAAGGACGAGTTATCTAATACGCTGATGTTTAAAATAGCCGAGTAACCATTGCGTTTTAGCTGATAACTGCGCGCCACTTGTGGCGTTAAAAATGTTGAGTTGAAGGCAGAGTAGTGAACTTCAACATTCTTGATGGTTTGAAACTGCTCGGCGAGTGTGGGTAGCGAAATAAAGGCTATAACAAACGCTATCATCCATTTACGCATGTGGTGCTCCTTACAAAACAGAGTGGGCTAAATAAAAAGCCATCACAAGATGGCTTCAATCGGCTGTGGTATCACGTGAGGTGAATGAATTCGGACTTGTTTATGACGTCCCAATTCCCCTTTTTCTATCTCGATTAAACCTTTGGCGACTTTAAATTGTTTAGCCAAGAATTTGGTTAAATGCGCGTTGGCTTTGCCATCAACAGGCGGTGCGGTGATGGCAATTTTGAGCTCTTCACCATGCAAGCCGACGATACTATCGCGGCTTGCTTTGGGTTGGATGTAGAGTTTGAGGATTAGATCCTCTCCCTCTTGCCAAACAGCAGATGACATTACAACTGATACCATACTGGGCCAATAAAATCGCCCATTAGGAAGTTAGCAAACTGCAGCACAATAAACAGCACCAATACACTTAAATCAAAACCACCCATCGCTGGTAGGATACGGCGGATCGGCGCAAGCATCGGCTCGGTTAATTGATGAAATACGTATTCAATCGGGCTGCGGCCTTGGCTAACCCAACTAAGAATAGCGCGGATCAACAGCACCCAGAACAGTAAACCGCCAGCGGCTTTGACTAACGAGAGTAAGCCTAAGAATAAAAAGTAGACGCTAAAACTAACTGCACCACCTGATGCCACCAGCATTAAGGCAATAAATTTCAATACGCACAGCACGTACGCAAAGAGAACCGTGGCCAAATCTAGGCTACCAATGGATGGAATCGCTCGGCGCAGTGGGCCAACCACAGGTTGTGTTGCTTTGACGATAAACTGGGAGAATGGGTTATAGAAATCGGCACGCGCTGCTTGTAACCAGATACGTAAAATTACGACCATGATGTACAGATCAAACAGGGTGGAGATCAAAAAACTCATTGAATTCATAGCTAGCCCTTAATATGAGTAGAGTGTCGTTTGCGCTTTTGCGCTATAGCTTAGTGAAACGCCACTAGGATTAAAACAGTTTTTCCATTTCTTGTGCACGAGTTACGGCCGCTTGCATCGCTTGTGCAACGATATTGGCAAGCTGATGCTCGTTAAAGGTGCGAATCGCCTCGGCGGTGGTGCCGCCTTTGGAGGTCACTTGTTCACGCAATGTCGAGAGTTCAATCTCAGGGTTTGCCACCACCATTTCGGCTGCGCCTAACGCCGCTTGTTGTACTAACAAACGGGCCGTTTCTTTATCAAAGCCTTGAGCGATGGCTTCATTTTGCATCGCTTCCATAAACAAAAAGAAGTAGGCAGGCGCACTGCCTGCGGCGGCGATGATGCCATTAATGGCGGACTCGTTTTCAACCCAGCACACTTCACCAACGGCTTGTAGCAATTGTGCGGTAAAGCGTTTGTCTTGCTCTGATACGCTTGGAGTGGCAAATAGACCGCTCATGCCTCGATTGATCAGCGAAGGTGTATTGGGCATGGCGCGTACTAGTTGCAGTTCGGTCGCCAGCATCTCATTAAGGCGCGCCGCAGAAACACCTGCTGCAATGGAGATCACCAACTTATTTCTAAAATCAATGGATTGCAAAGGTTGACAGACACTGGCCATCAACTGCGGTTTGACCGCCAGTACCACCACATCGGCTTGCTGCGCTGCGGCAAGATTATCGCTGGTGGTGTGAATGCCATAAGCACTTTCCAGTGGTTTGCGTCTTGTTTCTGACGGTGCGGTCGCGGTAATTCTATCAGATGGATAACCGCTGGCGACTAAGCCTGCAATAATTGCTTTGGCCATATTGCCTGCACCGATAAAAGTGATGTTTCTCTGCTGCATCTGCTGACCTCTAATTGCTTGTCGCTGATTGATTATTATGTGGTTGATAGTTAAGCCAGTGCTAAGCGTAATCACGCGCACCAAAAATAGCGGTGCCGATCCTCACCATAGTGCTACCAGCTTCAATCGCCGCTTGCATGTCACCACTCATGCCCATTGAGAGCGTATCTAACCCTGAAAAACGTTCAGACAATTGCGCTTGTAAGCTCGCCAGTTTTTGAAATGCGGCAAGTTGCGCAGCGTAATCGGGGACATTCTCAGGAATAGACATCAGTCCTCTTAACGTGAGGTTGGGTAGCGCGGATATCAACTCTGCCAACTCAACTATTTCGTGTTCACCAATGCCCGATTTCGAGCTTTCGCCGCTGGTGTTGACTTGAATCAAGATCTGTAGTGGTGGCATGCCCGCTGGGCGTTGATCATTTAAACGCTGGGCAATTTTACTTCGATCCACCGTATGCACCCAAGCAAAGTTCTCGGCCACAATGCGCGATTTATTGGACTGAATTGGGCCGATAAAGTGCCATTCTAAATCCAGTTCGGGGTGCAAGGTATTGAAGTATTGAACTTTATCCGCGCCCTCTTGCACATAGTTTTCACCAAATAAACGTTGCCCAGCGCGCGCTGCTTCTAGAATCGCCTCGACAGGTTTGGTCTTACTGACCGCTAAAAGTTGCACTCTCTCTCGAGCGCGTCCACACTTTTGTTGTGCACTTTCAATTTGTGAAGTGATCTGTTCAATGTTTTGTTGAATACTACTCATAGCCTGACTTTACTAAGGAAATTAAATGGATATCGCTGAGCTACTGGATTTTAGTGTAAAGCACAACGCTTCGGATCTACACCTATCTGCAGGTGTTCCACCTATGGTACGGATAGATGGTGAAGTAAGAAAGCTCGGAGTGCCTGCTTTTACTCATGCTGACGTGCATCGTTTGATTTTTGAGATCATGAACGATGCTCAGCGTAGTGAATTTGAAGAGAAACTGGAAGTGGATTTCTCATTTGAGCTGCCTAATGTAGGGCGTTTTCGTGTCAATGCTTTCCATCAATCTCGTGGCTGCTCTGCGGTTTTTCGGACGATTCCTACGGTGATCCCAACCTTGGAAGAACTACAAGCGCCTGACATTTTTAATAAAATCGCCAATTATGAGAAAGGATTGGTGCTGGTGACTGGGCCAACAGGGTCGGGTAAGTCGACCACACTGGCAGCAATGGTTGATTACATTAATTCTCATCACAACAAACACATTTTAACCATTGAAGACCCCATTGAGTTTGTGCATAGCAACAATAAATGTTTGGTTAACCAACGTGAAGTACACCGAGATACCCACAGTTTTAAAGCGGCTCTACGCTCGGCGCTGCGCGAAGATCCGGATGTAATCTTGGTCGGTGAGCTGCGCGATCAAGAAACCATCAGCTTGGCGTTAACCGCGGCTGAAACCGGGCATTTAGTGTTTGGCACGTTACATACCAGCTCTGCGGCGAAAACCATCGACCGGATCATTGATGTGTTTCCCGGTAGTGATAAAGAGATGGTTCGTTCAATGCTCTCTGAATCATTGCGAGCCGTGATTGCGCAAAAGTTGCTAAAACGTTTAGGTGGGGGCCGCGTCGCATGTCATGAAATTATGCTTGCCACTCCTGCGATTCGTAACTTGATCCGCGAGGATAAGGTTGCGCAGATGTATTCCATCATCCAAACGGGTGCGGCACATGGCATGCAAACCATGGAACAGAATTCCAAACAGTTGATTGCGCAAGGTATTGTCGATCAAGAAGAAGTGCAGAAAAAACTGGAAGTCAATTCATCACCATTTTAAGAGAGAGCTCATGGAACTGAACCAATGTCTTGAGGGTATGTTGACTCAAAAAGCTTCCGACTTGTACCTCACCGTAGGAGCGCCAGTGTTATTTCGCGTCGATGGAGAGTTAAGAGCTCATGGCGAAAAGTTATCCCAAACGCAGGTGATGGCGTTGTTAGATGCCATGATGGATGAGGATCGCCGCCGTGAATTTCAACGTACACGTGAAGCCAATTTTGCAGTGGTGAGAGAGATTGGCCGCTTTCGTGTCAGTGCTTTTTTCCAACGTGAGCTGCCCGGTGCGGTGATCCGCCGCATTGAAACTCATATCCCCACTTTTGAAGAATTAAAGTTACCGGGCGTGTTGCAAGATCTCTCGATTGCAAAGCGTGGGCTGGTGCTGGTGGTCGGCGCGACGGGGTCGGGCAAATCGACCACCATGGCGGCCATGACGGGTTATCGTAACTCGCACCGAACTGGGCATATTTTAACAGTGGAAGATCCGATTGAGTTTGTGCATGAGCATCAGCGTTGCATTGTGACCCAGCGAGAAGTGGGGTTGGATACCGAGAGTTACGAAGTGGCGCTGAAAAACTCGCTGCGCCAAGCCCCTGATATGATTTTAATTGGTGAGATCCGTTCACGTGAAACGATGGAATATGCGATGACCTTTGCCGAGACTGGTCATTTATGTATGGCAACGTTACATGCTAACAATGCCAACCAAGCGCTTGAGCGAATTTTGCATTTGGTCCCTAAAGAGCAAAAAGAGCAGTTTTTATTTGATCTGTCGATGAACCTCAAAGGCGTCGTGGGGCAGCAGTTGATCCGCGATAAAAATGGCAAGGGACGACATGGTGTGTTTGAGATTCTACTCAACAGTCCTCGAATTTCCGATTTGATCCGCCGCGGTGATCTGCACGAATTGAAAGCGACGATGGGCAAATCAAAAGAAGTGGGGATGCAGACTTTTGACCAAGCACTGTATCAACTGGTCGTTGAGGACAAAATCAGTGAACAAGATGCACTGCACAGCGCTGACTCGGCTAACGATTTACGTTTAATGTTAAAAACAAAGCGTGGCGAAGGGATCAGCAGTGGCACATTGGATAACGTGCAGATTGATATGGAATAGTCGCAGTTTAAGACGAACAATCCCGAACTCGATTCGGGATTGTGCTGCATCGCTGTATTAAAGTTAAGTTGCGTGAGGTTAAGTTACGCGCCCCATTGCGCTTCAAACCAGCTCTCTAAGATCACTACAGCTGATTGGCAATCGACATTGCCTTTGCTCAGTGCTTTGTAGCCGCCCATGGCAAATAAGTCGGCGCGCGCTTCCCGGGTTGAAAGCCGTTCGTCATGCATCTCGACGGGTAAGCCAAAGCGCCCGTGTAAACGCTGCGCAAATTTTTTGGCTCGCGGAGTAATGGTTTCCAACGCTTTGCCGTGCAAATCTGTTGGTAGCCCTACCACCAATAAATGGGGTTGCCACTCTTTGATCTGCTTTTCGATCTCTTGCCAATGTGGAATTCCGTCATTGGCTTTAAAGGCTTTAAGTGGCGATGCGGTGCCTGTAACTTCTTGGCCAATCGCACTGCCGATGCTTTTGGTGCCAAAGTCAAAAGCCATAATGGTTCTGGATGTCATAATCAGTATCTTGAATGGTGCAATAAAGGCTCTAAAAAGGAGCGTTACCTAGTTAGAGCCGTCAAGGTTAGAGCCGTAAAAGTTAAGCATGCCCAGCTTGCGCTGAGAGTTGGATGGGATCAATGCCGAGTTTTTTAATCGCCTGATTCCACTTATCGTTAATGGGCGTATTAAAGATAACATCTGGATCGGCCTCAATGGTTAACCAAGAATTTTCAGCCAGCTCTAACTCAAGCTGACCCGGCTCCCAGCCTGAATAACCCAGAGCCACAAGATAGTGACTTGGTTCGGCATCCGTGCCCAGTACCGCTAAAATATCTTTCGATGTGGTGACGGCAATGTCATCGCTCATACGGATGCTGGATTCATAATGATCTTTCGGTCGATGTAGGATAAAACCGCGATCTTCAGAAACAGGACCGCCATTCAATACAGGTCTTTTTAGGCTATCAAGTTGAAGCTTCGGGTAGCTTGGCTCAACATCGACTTGGTTTAACATGCCGCCCACGGTGATATCAATTGGCACATTAATCATCAAGCCCATCGCCCCTTCTTCATTGTGCTCACAGATGTAAATAACACTGTGCTTGAAGTAAGGGTCTCTCATACTTGGCATGGCGACTAAAAAATGATTTGTAAGATTCATACTGCCTCCAACCTATCGCAAATTACTGGGCAAGAGTTTGCCCAGTTCAGCATGACTTGTTGATTCGACGCTCAATCGCGTCCATCAACTTACCGGTAATTGAGATATCAAAGGCGGCCTCTATTTCACGAATACACGTAGGGCTCGTCACGTTGATCTCAGTGAGCTTGTCGCCAATAACGTCAAGTCCGACAAAGATTAAGCCTTTTTCTTTCAATGTTGGAGCAATAGTTTGAGCAATTTTTTTATCGGTTTCGCTTAGCGGACGCGCTTCACCACGGCCACCAGCTGCCAAATTGCCACGGGTTTCACCTTGTGCCGGAATTCGCGCTAGGCAGTAAGGCATTGGTTCACCATCGACCACTAAAATACGTTTATCACCGTTGTTGATGTCAGGTACAAAAGTTTGCGCCATACAGTAGTTTTGGCCGTGGTTAGTTAATGTTTCGATAATGACAGATACGTTTGGATCACCCTCTTTAACGCGGAAGATAGATGCCCCGCCCATACCGTCTAACGGTTTTAAAATCACATCACCATGTTGCGCGCGGAAGGCTTTAATTTTTTCCGCTTTACGCGTCACTATGGTGGTTGGCGTTAGTTCAGGGAACCATGCCGTAAACAGTTTCTCATTGCAGTCACGTAAGCTTTGCGGCTTATTGACGATTAATGTTCCTGCTTCTTCTGCTCGTTCTAGAATGTAGGTTGCGTAGATATATTCAGTGTCAAACGGCGGATCTTTACGCATCAACACTGCATCGAGATCAGCCAGTGGAATAGTTTGCTCAGATAAAAACTCATACCAACCGTTCGGATCTTCTTTCAATGTCACCACTTTGGTATCGGCAAAAGCGACACCTTGATCTAAGTGTAGATCATTCATCTCCATATAGTGGATTTCATAACCACGACGCTGCGCTTCTAGCAACATGGCAAAGCTGGAATCTTTTTTGATGTTAATGGACGAGATAGGGTCCATGACGATACCAAGTTTAATCATTGTTTTTCTCCGGTTAGCCAAGATCGCCAAAGCGAACTTGAAGAGCAGTAATAGCCGTTAAGGCCGCAGTTTCAGTACGCAGTACGCGTGGGCCTAGCAAGGTTTCTTCAAAATGGTACTGTTCAGTCATGCTAATTTCTGATTCTGATAAGCCCCCTTCAGGGCCAATCAACAAACGGACTTTATTGATGGGTTGAGGCAGGGTATTAATCGAATACTTCGCACGTGGATGTAAGTTGAGCTTGAGCGCATCACTGGGTTCGGCACACCACTCTTCCAACTGCATAATTGGGCGGATCAGCGGCACTATATTGCGGCCGCACTGCTCACAAGCGCTGATTGCAATTTTTTGCCACTGTTCAAGTTTTTTCTCAAAACGTTTGGCATCTAATTTCACGCCGCAACGTTCAGAAATCAAAGGCGTGATGGTATTGACGCCAAGTTCGACCGATTTTTGAATGGTGAACTCCATTTTGTCTCCACGCGAGATCACCTGCCCAAGGTGTAAATTAAGAGGCGATTCACAGCTGCTTTCGACTCTTTTCAACACATTGACCAGCACATTTTTTTTGCTGACCTCGGTAATTTCCGCTGGGAATTCCGCGCCACTGCCATCAAAAAGCAGTACTTCTTGGCCCGCTTGCATGCGTAACACCCGGCCAATATGCCCAGCCGCATCATCATTGAGAGCAATAATGCTTGAGGGTTGAAGAGGAGTCGGATGATAAATTCTAGGGATACGCATGGATAGTTCCTACCTGACGTTTAATAGCCATTAACATGGATGCTTTACACTGAAAAAACAAGGGGCAAGGGCGAGTTTCAATCACGAAAATGGCCCACAAAAAGTACCTTATGAACGGCACTGTTGCTGCACAAATGGGTTGTGGTTGCCTTGAACTTTGGCAATTCGCTGATCGCGTTTGCATTCCCACTCATCGGCTGGGTATTGGCGATTCCAAGCTTGCATTAGTTGTGTTTGGGACTTGGATAACTGAAAGCCATAGTTTTGGCTCATGTACAGATAGGTACGAGCAATTGAGCCACGTGCTCTATCGGGTGGCATGACTTTGCGTTGTTTAAAATCGACCTGCATTTCACAACGGCCATAGCTTTCACCCTCTACGCCATTCCACTGACTGAAATTGTAGTTTGAACGGTCACCGTTGACTTCGCCAATCGCCGGCGTCAGGTTGTGGAGGTCAGCTTCCATCGAACGAAAAATAGTATCATTTTTGGTGCAATTTTTACGCCCACCTTGCTGCCAACACTGGCGCTGGTGGCCAAATTGCCAAGCAGGGACGACGTGTTCCCATTCAATACGGCTGGCGCGAGTTTGTTGTTTGCGAACTTGGTAACCACAAGTTTGTAAGTCGGGCGTGCCTTTCTTACCTTGCCATGCAATGTCACAACCGCAGTAAAAGCTCACTGGATGATCATGATAGATTTTCAATGCTTCTTTTTTAGCTTGAGAAAAGGAAGCGGGAGGCGCAGCTAGGGCACAAAACGAGAACAAAGCTAAGCTGCTATTCACAAGCAATAAGCGAAAATAGGGCATCATTTAGACTGATATAAGTATGGTTTTTATTAGTCTAACACTCAGATTAAAGAATAATAAATGATGTTTTTGTTGTTAATTGCAGGTGAGTGTAACCACTGCTGTGGATTCAAGTAGCAGCAACCAAAGTTTATTTAGGAAAGCTGCACGCCAGTAAAATGGAGCGTTTGTGCACAGTGTTGACAGCGGTAGGTGGCTTGATTGCGCATCACTTTATTGTGACGACGGACAGTGAGCGGATAATGCGCACAAGCGCAGTGATATTCAAAGGTTTTGCCTTGCACAGAAGAGACTTCAAAGCGATGAGTGGTATTGGCTGGTAAATGAAACACTTGATTCATCACCCCCTGCCACTCTTTACCGTGCGGACGAACGCGACCATAGCGCTGGTAGGTAATTAGGTGGGCGATTTCATGTGGGATCACTTCATCGAGAAAGGCGCGTTGATTTTCAGCAAACAGCACTGGATTCAGTCTGATTTCCCAACGTTGTAAATAAGCCTTACCTGCCGCCTTTCCCCGTAACTGATAGCTGATACTCGGCATAGGGAAGTCGTGTTGAAAATAGTGACGAGCGGTTGTGATGCACTGTTTTGCTTTTACTTGCGCGCGGTAATGTAGCTCAAAATTAGGCACAGATTCATTCCTAGAAAAAAGCCCTTGCGAATGAGCAAGGGCTTACAAATTTAAACTAGGTTGAAAATTACTTCAAGCCAGCAAAGTCACGCAGGATGGCGGCTTTGTCAGTCGCTTCCCAAGGAAACTCTTCACGGCCGAAGTGACCGTAAGCGGCGGTTTTCTTGTAGATCGGTTGCAGTAAATTGAGCATTTCTTGTAGGCCGTATGGGCGTAGGTCGAAGTGCTGGCGTACCGCTTCAATGATGATCTCTTGTGATACTTTCTCAGTACCAAAGGTTTCGACCATGATTGAGGTTGGATCTGCGATACCAATGGCGTATGACAACTGAATTTCACAGCGGTCAGCAAGGCCTGCCGCTACGATGTTTTTCGCTACATAACGCGCCGCGTAGGCTGCACTACGGTCTACTTTTGATGGATCTTTACCAGAGAATGCACCACCACCGTGACGCGCTGCGCCGCCGTAGGTATCAACAATGATCTTACGACCAGTTAAACCACAGTCACCCATTGGGCCGCCAATCACAAAACGACCAGTTGGGTTGATGAAGAATTTGGTCTCTTTGCTAAGCCACTCGGCTGGCAACACAGGCTTAATGATCTCTTCCATGACGCCTTCGCGTAGGTCAGCTGTCGAGATAGAGTCGCAATGTTGCGTTGAAAGAACGACTGCATCAATTCCGACAATTTTACCTTGGTCATATTGGAAGGTAACTTGAGATTTTGCATCAGGACGTAGCCAAGAAAGCGTGCCATTTTTACGCACTTCTGCTTGTTTTTGCATCAAGCGGTGAGCGTAGGTGATCGGTGCTGGCATCAGGATTTCAGTTTCGTTGGTCGCGTAACCGAACATAATACCTTGGTCACCGGCGCCTTGTTCTTTAGGATCGGCCTTATCAACACCTTGGTTGATATCAGGTGACTGTTTACCAATGGTATTCAAAACGGCGCAAGAATTGGCATCGAAACCCATCTCTGAGTTGACGTAACCAATTTCACGAACGGTTTGGCGAGTAAGCTCTTCAATGTCCACCCATGCAGAGGTAGTGATTTCACCACCAACCATGACCATGCCGGTTTTCACGTAAGTTTCACAAGCAACGCGCGCTTTGATGTCTTGTTCTAGAATCGCATCCAAAACTGCATCAGAAATTTGGTCTGCAATTTTATCTGGATGGCCTTCTGAAACGGATTCAGAAGTAAACAGGTGCTTAACCATGAGAGCTCCACTTTTAATCGTTGGACTATGGCAAGCTTCGCTCACCATCGTTATTCATTAGTTTATGTAGGTGTTTCTACATCTAGACGTCTATTCTAGTTTTGAATGGTCGAATTACAAGTTATTTTTACGCCTGTCTGTAAACCAAACGTTTGCTTAAATTTAGATGAAAAATTGGAGTTTGGTTTTTTATCCTAAAAATAAGCGCTAAAGAGCACTATTTCTCCAGTAAAACGTTTGCAGTGAGAAAAGTGCTTTGAGAGAATAGCCGCGCTATTTTCAGCCCATTTCCGTTAATTTGAATTCGCTTAATGCACTCAGGAGCAGACATGTTTTCCCGTAACCTTGTTTCTAATAAAGAACTCGCCAATGCCATCCGTGCTCTTAGTATGGACGGTGTTCAACAAGCTAACTCTGGTCACCCTGGTGCACCAATGGGTATGGCGGATATCGCTGAAGTGCTTTGGCGTAGCCACTTAAACCATAACCCACAAAACCCACAATGGGCTGACCGCGACCGTTTTGTGCTGTCAAACGGCCACGGCTCAATGCTGATTTACTCTTTATTGCACCTGAGCGGTTACGCGCTGTCGATTGATGATTTGAAAAACTTCCGTCAATTGCACTCAAAAACACCGGGTCACCCAGAATACGGTTACGCGCCGGGCATTGAAACCACCACGGGCCCACTAGGCCAAGGTATTACCAATGCGGTCGGCATGGCGATGGCTGAAAAAGCACTGGCGGCGCAGTTCAACAAACCGGGTCACGACATCGTTGACCACTTCACTTATGTATTCATGGGTGATGGCTGTTTGATGGAAGGCATCTCGCACGAGGCGTGTTCTCTGGCGGGCACTCTGGGCCTTGGCAAACTGATTGCGTTTTGGGATGACAACGGCATCTCTATCGATGGTCATGTGGAAGGCTGGTTCTCTGATGACACGCCAAAACGTTTTGAAGCGTACGGCTGGCATGTTATTGCTGCGGTTGATGGCCATAACGCTGAAGCGATTAATGCCGCGATTGAGGCTGCGAAAGCTGACCCTCGTCCAACCTTGATTTGCACCAAAACCATCATCGGTTTTGGCTCGCCAAACAAAGCGGGCTCACACGATTGTCACGGTGCCCCTTTAGGCGCTGAAGAAATCAAAGCGGCGCGTGAATTCTTGGGTTGGCCGCATGCACCTTTCCACATCCCTGCCGACATTTACGCGCAGTGGGATGCCAAAGAAGCTGGCCAAGCGAAAGAAACCGATTGGAACGCCAAGTTTGAAGCCTACGCCGCCGCTTACCCAGCCGAAGCCGCTGAGTTCAAACGTCGCGTAAATGGCGAGTTGCCAGCAGAATGGGAAGCGAAAGCGAGTCAAATTATTGCTGACCTTCAAGCTAACCCAGCCAATATTGCGTCACGTAAAGCGTCACAAAATGCGCTGGAAGCGTTTGGTAAAATGCTGCCAGAATTTATGGGCGGCTCGGCGGACTTGGCACCGTCTAACCTCACCATGTGGTCGGGCTCTCAATCGCTCACGGCGGAAGATTTCTCGGGTAACTACATTCATTACGGTGTGCGTGAATTCGGTATGACGGCCATCATGAACGGTATCGCGCTGCACGGTGGCTTCGTTCCTTACGGCGCAACCTTCCTGATGTTTATGGAATACGCCCGTAATGCAATGCGTATGGCCGCGCTGATGAAGATTCAGAACATCCAAGTCTACACCCATGACTCGATTGGCTTGGGTGAAGATGGCCCAACCCATCAACCGGTTGAGCAAGTGGCTTCACTGCGTTTGACACCGAACATGAGCACATGGCGTCCATGTGACCAAGTGGAATCAGCCGTCGCATGGAAGTTGGCGATTGAGCGTAAAGATGGCCCATCAGCGCTGATTTTCTCTCGTCAAAACCTCGCGCAGCAGCCACGCAGCGAAACGCAAGTTGCCGATATCGCGAAAGGTGGTTACATCCTGAAAGAGTGTGCAGGCCAGCCTGAGCTGATCCTGATTGCCACTGGCTCAGAAGTTGAACTGGCGGTGAAAGCCGCAGAGCAACTTACAGCCGAAGGTAAGAAAGTGCGCGTAGTTTCGATGCCATCGACCGATGCGTTTGATAAACAAGACGCAGCTTACCGCGAAGCCGTACTACCAGCCGCCGTGACTAAGCGTATTGCAATTGAAGCAGGCATCGCCGACTTCTGGTACAAGTACGTTGGTTTTGGCGGCAAGATCATCGGTATGACTACCTTTGGTGAGTCAGCACCGGCGGATCAATTGTTCAAAATGTTCGGCTTTACGACTGAAAACGTGGTGAAACAAGCGCAAGAGCTGCTTGCTTAAGTCGTTTAGTTTTAATGCAAAAGCCCAGCGAGTCATTCGCTGGGCTTTTTTGATCTTGATGTTTATGATGCTTTCCATTCTTCAGGACAGGCTTGACGTAGCGCGTCGATAAACAGACGCAGTTTGAGCGGATGTCTGCCTGCTGGATAATGACAACTAATTTCAGTGTGTGGCGACAACCATTCTGGCAAACATGCTTGCACACTGTTTGGGTGTGCTTGTTCAAAGCCTTTGGCAAACCATGTCGGCAGTAAGCCGATGCCTCTTCCTTTGGCTATTGCATCCGCTTGCATAGCTAAATTATCACTCTGCAAGCGGCTTGTGAGCGCAGGTAAAAGATAGCTGCCGTGAATAGGATGGATGAGAGCCAAGGCTTCTTGGCGAAAAGCGATAAAATCAATCCAAGGATGTTTGACTAGATCTTGTGGATGCTCTGGCATGTCGTTATTGGCAAGATAGTGTGGCGACGCATAAGGTGAATATTGCCAATGGCCGAGCAATTCACGTCTCCAGCCTTGTTGAGCAAACGGGCCAATCCAAATCAGTAAATCAGGCTCAAGATGCGACTCTTCTGCCACATATTGGCTGTAGAGTCGAATGTTGATTTCGGTGTGGGTTTGCATGAATTCATCCAATACATTGCTCAACCAGCCACGAATTAAATTCGGATGAACCACCAAGGTCATTTCACCGCTGATTTGGTTATTAAACTCTTGCAGTGCTTCATGGCTTTTTTCTGCTAATTCAAGCAGTTGCTCTGTATAAACTGCAAAAACTTGCCCAGCTTTAGTCAAAGTTAGACGGTTGCCTTGCCGAGCAATTAAGGCTTGTCCGAGATCGTTTTCCAAAGACGCCAAACGTCGACTGAGGGTAGACTTAGGCTGTTCCAGCGCTTTCGCCGCCGCTGTCAGGCTTTTGTATTGACAGAGAGCATGGAAAGCTTTGATCGCACTGAAATCATGCATAAGTAAAATGGCCTTTTAATCTAATCATCACTGTGTTCCATATTCGGTATCGACCATTCCATCTGTCTATCTATCTCAATCATCAAAATTATGAATAATCCAATCCTGAAATTAATAATCATTATCATTTAAAGGAGTGGTACATGTCCAGACTCAATCCGCTGAATGTTGCAATTACTGCGGCGCTCGGGTTATTCACCTCATCACACGTTTTCGCTGAAGAAATTCAATCTTATGAGAAATTAGTGGTGACGGCGGCTGGTTTTGAACAAACACAAGCGCAGGCTCCAGCGAGTATCAGTGTGATTACACGAGAAGAGTTGCAATCACGTTATTATCGTGATGTAACCGATGCACTGCGCAGTGTGCCGGGCGTGTTGGTGACTGGAGGTGGTGATAAAACAGACATCAGCTTGCGCGGTATGAGTTCAAACTACACCTTGATGTTAGTCGATGGTAAGCGTCAATCTTCACGTCAAACTCGACCAAATAGTGATGGCCCAGGTATTGAACAGGGATGGATGCCACCACTGCAAGCCATTGAACGAATTGAAGTGATTCGTGGCCCAATGTCGACTTTGTATGGTTCAGATGCGATTGGTGGTGTGATCAACATCATCACACGAAAAGATAATCAAGAGTGGTCAGGCAGTGTTCAGTTGGATACGGTTTTCCAAGAAAATCGCGATTCTGGCGATCAGAACGGCGTCAACTTCTTCCTGACAGGGCCACTGGCCGACAATCTTTCTTTGCAAGTTTATGGACAGAGCACCGAACGCGATGAAGATAAGATTGAACGTGGCTACCAAGACAAAAGCTTAAAAAGTTTAACTTCAAAGTTGAACTACCAACTTAATGAGCAGCATGATCTGACTTTTGAAGTGGGCACTTCCGCACAAGATCGCCGAGGCAATGTAGGGTTATCCGTGCCAACGACAGGTTGTAAAGGTGGGTGCGAAGACAGCTTAAACGAATACCGTAGAACCTATATTTCCCTTTCTCACCAAGGGGATTGGGGCGACTATGGTGTGTCGGATACTTATGTCCAACGTGAAGTAAGTAACAATAAAAGCCGTGAGATGGAGATCATCAATACGGTGGCTAAATCAAGCTTAGTGGTGCCATTGACTAACAATACGGCAACCGTAGGCATTGAGGCTTCACATTCAAAGTTAGAAGATTTTACCTCAAATAAAGCCTCTGATTTAACTCAGATTGAAAGCACTCAATGGGCGGCGTTTGTTGAAGACGAGTGGCGCATGACCGAGTCGTTTAACCTAACCTTAGGTGGCCGTGTTGACCACGATGAAAATTATGGTTCTCATTTTAGCCCAAGAGCGTATGGCGTGTGGACCATCAATCCAGCGTGGATTCTGAAAGGTGGCGTGGCAACGGGTTTCCGTTCACCGCAGCTCAGAGAAGTCACGCCAAATTGGGCGCAGGTGAGTCAAGGCGGTAATATTTACGGTAATCCAGACTTAAAACCCGAAACCTCGATTAACAAAGAGTTGGGGTTGATGTACCAAAATGGAGCGGGTCTTAACGCGAGTTTGACTTTCTTCCATAATGATTTCAAAGACAAAATTACCCGTGTTGTGTGCCCAAGCAACGTCTGTACTGCAGGCCCGAACGAGTGGGGCTCTGATCCCACTTATCGAGTGAACGTTGATGAAGCGTACACGCGTGGGGTTGAAAGTACGCTCGGTTTGCCTATCACAGAAACGGTTTATTTCAACGCGAGCTATACCTTTACTGACTCAGAGCAAAAAACCGGAAAATATCAAGGTATGCCACTTGAGCAACAACCTGAACATCGCTTCAGCGCTGATATTGATTGGCAAGCGACTGACAACTTGAGCAGTTGGTTGAAGCTGACTTATCGTGGAAAAGAGAGCAACCCAGTCACTGGTCCTTCTCGTAGCAGCTTGATTGAGCCAGCTTATCAGTTCATCGATACTGGCATAACTTACGCGCTTTCTTCTCAAGTAAGCTTGAAAGGTGCGATTTACAATCTACTCGATGAAGAAATTTCATACCAAGAATATGGCTATGTAGAAGATGGACGTCGTTATTGGTTAGGTATTGACGTTAACTTTTAAACCATCAATACCGCAAATGAAATGGCTCCCGTTTGGTGAGCCATTTTTTATGGTCATCTTTCTTGTCGTAGCCGCCATTGCTTGTACCTTGAGTCCGTTTAGAAACAGAATCTTTTGCGACAACTGATGGCTTGGGGTGTTGCTCTTGGTCGCTATCGGTTACTATCTGTACCACGAAAAAAGTTAAGACGATGGAATGATGCTTAAAGTCGCGATCAATGGTTTTGGGCGTATCGGGCGCAACGTGCTGCGTGCGATATATGAAAGTGGAAAAAGTCAGCAGATAAAAGTGGTAGCGGTGAACGAGCTGGCGCTACCTGATGCGATGGCGCACCTACTGCAATACGACACTACTCATGGTCGATTTGGTAAAAAGATCACCAATGATCAAGAGCATATCTATGTTCATCATGGGCTGGATGAGCATGACTCGATTCGAATTTTGCACCTTAGTGAAATCAAACTTCTGCCATGGCGCGATTTAGGCGTTGATATTGTGCTCGACTGCACGGGTGTGTACGGCTCAAAAGCCGATGGTTTGGAGCACATTGAGGCAGGCGCAAAGAAGGTACTCTTTTCACATCCAGGCTCACATGATCTCGATAATACAATCATTTATGGGGTCAACCATGAGACGCTAACCGCAGAACACCGCATTGTGTCGAACGGATCCTGTACCACCAACTGCATTGTACCGATTATTAAAGTGCTTGATGAAGCGTTTGGTATCGATTCAGGAACCATTACCACTATTCACTCGTCAATGAATGATCAACAAGTGATCGATGCCTACCACACCGATTTGCGTCGAACACGTTCCGCCAGCCAATCCATCATTCCAGTAGACACTAAGTTGCACAAGGGAATTGAAAGGATCTTTCCGAAATTTTCTAACAAATTTGAAGCGATTTCGGTGCGTGTACCGACAGTAAATGTGACCGCGATGGATTTAAGTGTCACAATTAAATCAAATGTGAAAGTTAATGACGTAAATCAAACCATTGTGAACGCATCTCAGTGTACATTACGTGGCATTGTTGACTATACTGAAGCTCCGCTTGTTTCCATCGATTTTAACCACGATCCCCATAGTGCGATTGTTGATGGTTCACAAACAAGAGTGAGCAACGGGCAGCTTGTTAAAATGCTCGTTTGGTGTGATAACGAATGGGGCTTTGCGAATCGCATGCTGGATACGGCACTCGCAATGCAAGCATCCGAGTAGTAGCAGGATGATGGAGATTTATTTATTTTCAGGCTTGAAATAAATAACTCAAATCTCCATATCGATAACCAGTTTGAAGAATTTATAGGCTCGGCAAGGTTGCCGGGTTTCCAAAAACTTTATTTATTAATATTTGAGAGGACAAACCATGTCTGTAATCAAGATGACCGACCTGGACCTAGCAGGTAAACGCGTATTTATCCGTGCTGACCTAAACGTACCAGTGAAAGATGGCAAAGTAACTTCTGATGCACGTATTCTTGCATCGCTACCAACAATTCAGCACTGCCTAGCGGCGGGCGCTAAAGTGATGGTTACTTCTCACCTAGGTCGTCCAACTGAAGGCGAATACGCGGAAGAGTTCTCTCTACTACCAGTGGTTAATTACCTAAACGACGCGCTAGATTGCGAAGTGAAACTGGCAAAAGATTACCTAGATGGCCTAGAGCTAAACGCAGGTGAGCTTGTTGTTCTAGAAAACGTTCGCTTCAACAAAGGCGAGAAAAAGAACGAAGAAGAGCTATCTAAAAAATACGCCGCTCTTTGCGACGTATTTGTGATGGATGCATTTGGTACGGCTCACCGTGCACAAGCCTCAACTCACGGCATTGGTATGCAAGCACCTATCGCTTGTGCTGGTCCACTATTGGCAGCAGAACTTGAAGCACTAGGCAAAGCCATGGATAACCCAGAGCGTCCATTAGTGGCTATCGTTGGTGGCTCAAAAGTATCTACTAAACTAACGGTTCTAGAATCGCTATCTAAAATTGCTGACCAACTGGTTGTTGGCGGTGGTATTGCTAACACTTTCATCGCAGCAGCAGGCCATAACGTAGGTAAGTCTCTATATGAAGCAGACTTGCTTGAAACGGCTAAAAAGTTGATGAAAGAGTGTTCTATTCCAGTAGCAACAGATGTTGCTTGTGCAAAAGCCTTTGATGAAAACGCAGAAGCGGAAATCAAAAACGTGGCGGATGTTCAAGATGACGATATGATTTTCGACCTAGGTCCAGATTCAACCGCACAACTGGCTGAAATCATCGCTAACGCAAAAACCATTCTATGGAACGGTCCTGTTGGCGTATTTGAATTCAAAAACTTCGAAGCAGGTACAAAAGGTATCTCTGAAGCGATTGCGAAATCTGCAGGTTTCTCAGTGGCTGGTGGTGGTGACACACTAGCGGCAATCGACAAGTTCGGTATCAAAGCCGACGTATCTTACATCTCTACTGGCGGCGGTGCATTCCTTGAGTTTGTTGAAGGTAAAGTACTACCAGCGGTTGAAATGCTAGAAGCACGCGCGAAAGCTTAATGACTAATGAAAGCGGGAGTGATTCCCGCTTTCTTGTTTGCTGCACGTGTGTTTTTATTCTGATAGAATGACGCCAGTTGTGAGCAAACGTTTGCAAGAATTTAAACTTAACTGTTTTATTTTTAAAACGATAGAAAAAATAGGATCAAATCCATGTCTAAGATCTTCGATTTCGTAAAACCAGGCGTAATTTCTGGCGATGACGTACAGAAAGTATTTGAAGTTGCAAAACAAAATAACTTTGCTCTTCCTGCAGTAAACGTAGTGAACACTGACTCTATCAATGCGGTTCTTGAAGCTGCATCTAAAGTTAAAGCGCCAGTGGTTGTTCAGTTCTCTAACGGTGGCGCGGCTTTCTTTGCTGGTAAAGGCGTTAAACTTGCTGGTCAAGGTGCACAAATCCTAGGTGCGGTTGCTGGCGCGAAATATGTTCACGCTGTAGCAGAAACTTACGGTGTGCCTGTTATTCTTCACACTGACCACGCTGCGAAGAAACTACTTCCTTGGATCGACGGTCTACTAGACGCAGGCGAAGAGTTCTTCGCTCAAACTGGTAAGCCTCTATTCTCTTCTCATATGCTAGACCTTTCTGAAGAGTCTCTAGAAGAGAACGTTGAAACTTGTGCGAAATACCTAGAGCGTATGGCTAAAATGGGTATGACTATCGAGATCGAACTGGGTTGTACTGGTGGCGAAGAAGACGGCGTTGACAACTCAGACATGGATTCATCTGAGCTGTACACTTCTCCTGAAGACGTAGCTTACGCTTACGAGAAATTGAGCGCAGTGAGCCACCGTTTCACTATCGCAGCTTCTTTCGGTAACGTACACGGTGTTTACCAAGCAGGTAACGTGGTACTGACTCCAACTATCCTACGTGATTCACAAGCGTATGTTTCTGAGAAATTTGGCCTTCCAGCGAACTCTCTAAACTTCGTATTCCACGGTGGTTCTGGTTCTTCTGAAGCCGAGATCAAAGAGTCAATCAGCTATGGTGTTATCAAAATGAACATCGATACTGATACTCAGTGGGCAACTTGGGACGGTATCCGTCAGTACGAAGCTGAAAACCATGACTACCTACAAGGCCAAATTGGTAACCCTACGGGTGAATCTGCGCCAAACAAGAAATACTACGATCCACGCGTATGGCTACGTGCTGGTCAAGCATCGATGGTTGCTCGTTTAGAGAAAGCCTTCGCTGACCTTAATGCGATCGACGTACTATAAGTTCATTTATCTGGACTAAGTGATGAACCCGCTCAATGAGCGGGTTTTTTTATGGCCGAGATTCAGACAAAATGACTGGCGGATTGTTAAAATATTGCTTAACCTCTAACAAGCTCATATCAATGCTTCCAAGTAACTATTTGTTTTGTCAGTATTTACATAAAACTGACTTTGCAACATAACCAAAGTGAGATATTGTGCCAAAAAACTGACACTCTGCTGTCAGTCGTTTTTTGTCTTTGATGTTCAGTGGTAACAACAACATTCAAAATGATTTTATAAAGAGGAAATACAATATGTCAGGTGAATCAATGGGCATCGAAGCTCCATTAGTCGATGGTTTAGCGCAAGCCAATACTTGGCTGACCAATAATTCAGATCTTTTGATACAATACGGCGTCAATATTGTTTCCGCTATTCTGATCCTATTTATCGGTAACATTGTTGTTAAAGCTGTCGCTGGAAGTGTTGCCAAGGCTCTGAAAAAGAAAGACATGGACAAAGCAGTTGTTGAGTTTGTTCATGGTCTAGTCCGCTATACGCTATTTGTGGTGGTATTAATTGCCGCTTTAGGTCGCATTGGTGTGCAAACCGCTTCTGTTGTGGCCATTATTGGTGCGGCTGGATTGGCGGTTGGTTTAGCGCTACAAGGCTCGCTATCAAACTTTGCTGCGGGCGTTTTGATTGTGGCATTCCGCCCATTCAAATCCGGTGATTACGTGGAAGTGAGTGGTACTGCTGGATCGGTTGAATCGATTCAAATTTTTTCAACAGTACTGCGCACGCCTGACAATAAAATGGTGATTGTGCCTAATGGTTCGATCATCAGTGGCCCAATTGTTAACTATTCACGCCATGACACTCGTCGTATTGATTTGGTGATTGGTGTTTCTTATAAGTCCAATCTGCAAAAAACCAAGGAAGTGCTGGCTAAAGTAGTCGCGGCAGAGCCTCGTTTATTGAAAGATCCTGCACCGACTATTGGTGTAATGGCCTTGGCCGATTCTTCAGTCAATTTTGTGGTTCGCCCTTGGGTGAAAACGGCAGAGTATTGGGCTGTTTATTTTGATTTGTTACAAGCCATCAAAGAAGAGTTAGATAAAGAAGGTATTGAGATCCCATTCCCACAAATGGATGTTCATCTGAATAAAATGAATTAATTCATTTTCAATCAAGTGAAAAGGGCATGAAATGATTATTCAGTTCATGCCCTTTCTTTTTGTTGGTTATACACTTACACCAGATATTGAATTGCCAGCCCTTTTGCAAGGATAAAGGCGATGCTAAACATCATTGCAGCCACGGCCATGTCTATTCCTTTCTTCACGTTAGGCTTTGAGAGCGTCGGCCCCAGTTTCGCAGCACCAATTGATAAAGAATAAAACCATACAAAAGAGGCCATCATGGTTCCTAGCGCAAACGCGATGCGATCATGGCCTTCAAACTGACCACCAATCGTTCCCAAAATCACAACCGTATCTAAGTATAAATGTGGGTTAAGCACAGTAACGGCTAACGCGCCCAAGATAACCGTTCGTTTACCACGTGCGATCACTTCGCCATCCGATTCATTAGTGCTTGTTGAAGTGAAGGCACTCCTTAAAGAAATAAATCCATAAAATGAGAGAAAAGCAACACCGCCTAAGGTAACCGAGGTCAGTAAGATTTCGTTACTTGAGAGTAGGGCACCGCCACCAAATATACCCAGAGAAATAAAAATTACATCCAGTAGACTACAGATGGTCGCCGTCGTTAAGTGGTGATTGCGCTTAATTCCTTGGTTTAGCACATAGGCATTTTGTGCACCAATAGGAATAATCATCGTTGCACCTAATCCAAAACCTTGTAGCAAAATCCACACATTCACAGCTCACCTCATCGTAATAATTCAATACAGTGAGCGCACAATAGCGAGAGTATAAAAATAAGTATAATTAATGATTTTAATATTATATTAGTAATACTAATAATCATAAAAAGGAGCCTTGGATGAGAGGGCTAGATTACAAATGGATTGAGGCATTAGATGCGGTACTGCAACAAGGAAGCTTTGAACGAGCCGCTGAAAATCTCTATATTTCACAATCGGCTATTTCTCAAAGAATCAAGCAATTAGAGAGATTTATCGCCCAACCGGTCCTGATTCGAGAGCAGCCACCAAGGCCAACGCTGGTGGGAAAAAAATTGCTAGGGCTGTATCGTAGGGTGTGTTTGCTTGAAAATGAACTGGTGCCTGAATTGATGAATGAGGAGAATACGCGGCCCGTTTCAATAGCTATTGCCACTAATGCGGACAGTTTGGCTACTTGGTTACTTCCTGCGTTATCGAATACGATGAAAACGCGGCAAGTTGAGTTGAACCTGACGGTTTTCGGTGAGTCACGTACGATCGAAAAAATTAAAAATGGCGAAGTAGCTGGCGCAATAAGCTTAGAATCGCAAGCCATTCCTGGTTGTCATGCTGACTACTTAGGCCGAATGGACTATGTGTGTGTTGCCAGCCCGGAGTTTTATCAGCGTTATTTCTCTCAAGGTGTGAACTTTCATACTTTAAAAAAAGCACCAGCGGTATCGTATGATCAGTATGATGATCTGCATAAAAAATATTTGCATGATCACTTCAATGTGCCAAGAGATGCCGTCATAAACCATACCGTGGGTAGCTCAGAAGCTTTTGTTAAATTAGCCCTATCCGGTGCGGCGTATTGTTTGATCCCTCGCTTACAGATAGCACAAGAGCTCGAAATAGGCACGCTTACCGACATTACACCAGGGTTCATTTTAACCAACCGTATTTATTGGCATCATTGGCAGTTAGAAACGGGAATATTACAGGAAATTTCTCAGGCCATCGTTCAATATGCTCGCCAAGTGTTGCCGCAATGACAAAAGTTCAACGTCAAAGTTGTGTCATTTCATAAGCTATTAACTGTGCTTATATAGAGTATCGCCTATGATGTATTCACCCATTTGAGTAAGGTAACTCCCATGAAATTAATGACAAGTGTAACGCTATTATCTGGATTGCTCAGTTTTGGTTCTATGGCGCAGGAAATGAATTTTCCTCATCTTTCAACGACAGGTTATGGTGAAGTCGTTGCGGTACCTGATATGGCTGAGTTTTCAGTTAAAGTGGTTGAATCGACGCTGACGGCGGAGCAGGCAAAAAGAGCGGTCGACAAAGTGGTAGAAGCATTTGTGGCACGTTTGAAAGAATCCGGTGTGACTTCCCAACAAATATCGAGTTCAAATCTCTACCTTGCCCCTCAATATCATTACCCTAAATCTGGTAAACCTGAGTTAGTGGGTTATCAAGCAACAAGAAGTGTCACGGTTGAGGTTGAAGATTTAAGCCAGCTTAATCAATACCTTGATGTAGCGCTCGGTGAGGGCATTAACCAAGTCGACAATATTCAACTTAAAGTTCGGAATCAAGAGCAATACCAGCAACAAGCCCGGCTAGCGGCGATTCAAGATGCGAATACCAAAGCACTATCACTGGCGGAAGGATTTAAGTTGAAATTAGGTGATGTGTGGCAGATAGACTACAACTCGCCCAGCGTGCAGCCGATCATGATGCGTGCTATGGCAATGGATGCAAAATCTGAATCAAATAGCTACCAAGACTCGACGCTTATTATTCGCGATAGGGTGGACGTAGTCTATCAATTAAACAACTAAGCCCTTGCCTAAGCTACTGATTAATTGGTTAATTTAAGCTGGATGGCATGAGCTTTTACTTCTATAAATTGATTGTATTATTAATCGGTAGCTTTTTGTTTTGTCTATTTTTTAAGATGCTATAATCCGCTCATCACTATTTAGGGTTAATATTTAGACAAGTCATGAGATACACAAAAATAATCAGCATTCTTCTCATCATTTGTTTCTTATTCAGCGCAATAGTGACTGGGTATTACTATCAGCGCTACCAAGAAGTGAAAGACAACGCAACGCAAAACACGGTAGCGGAGGCGTTTGATCAACTAAATGAGAGTGAACATCAATACCGGGGTTTGAAAGCCCAAGTAGGCTCCATTGTTGATTTACTTAGTCGCAGTCAAAGTTTGTATGAATTTATTTTCTCTCCTTCAGAGGCTAACCAACAGAGTCTTGAAAAAAGCTGGTCTTCTGTTGCTGAAAAACAGACATGGTATAGCTCAATTGCGCTTTTAGACGTATCTGGGCATGAACAACTTCGGATTCATTATTCTGCGACTAATCATTTAGCTTCTAGTGTAAAAACACAGCAAGACAGCTCACATCATGACTACATTGATTTTGCAGAAAATCTCTCAGAGGGGGATGTGGGTGTATGGGGCATTACATTGGCAGATGCTCCGAGCAGAGCGGCTATACAGCCTATGCTATGCGTAATCACACCAGTTACCGTATTAGGGGAGCGAAAAGGCTATTTGGTTCTCAATGTTGATATTTGGTCACAATCTTCGCGCTTAACTCATGCGCGTGATCCACAGTTAACTCCTGAGCTTATCGGCGACTCCGGTTTCTACTTGTCTTCTAGCGATAAAACCAAATTATTTGGAGATTTATTACCCTCTAACCAGCACGTAAATCTGGCACTTCAATTACCGAAAACCTGGCAACAGATGCAGCTTAAGCCTTCTGGGTACGTGCTAGAAAATAACAAGATGACTGTATATACAACCCTTAAGTTTACCTCACTGAAACCCGTCTTTTTAATTATTCAATTCACTGATGAGCAGTTAGATCATCGAGCCCAGCGTGACGTCAACGACTTAATCAAAGAAGCTTTTTTTGTCTTCTTCGTTGTACTCATTTTTGCGCTTCCCATGGTTTCCATGGCGTTGCATTACCATCATCGAAGTATTGAAAGCAAACTGGCAAGAGCAGCCTTGAATGGTATGTCTGCAGTGATGATCTCAGACAGAAAGCACAAAGTGATGATGGTTAATGGCGAATTTGAAAAGATTACCGGTCTGACTATTGACGAGATAAAAGGCAGTAACGCATTAAAGTTACTGCTCAGTCCAAATGGTATGGAGTTTATGCTCGAAGTACTTGAAGAGGTATCGCAGCAACATTTCTGGGAAGGCGAAGTAGAAATGGTCAATACGCAAGGTGAGACTCTAACCGCCATCATGAGAATTCAAGCGATTAAAGAGGCAACTAAAGTCAGTTATTATATTACGTCTTTAGTCGATATTACTCAGCACAAAGAGCTTGAAAACCGATTACGAGAATTGAGCGAAAAAGACGCGTTAACTCAGCTATGGAATCGCCGCAAATTTGAAGCAGAATTGCAGCATCATACGCACCTCATTCAACGTTATCCCGAAAGCCATCAGGTTTGCCTTGTCTTAATTGATATTGATTACTTTAAACGAGTGAATGATGAACAAGGACATGATGAAGGTGATCGCGTCATTATTAAAGTTGGTGAAATTTTGAGCCAAACATTGCGTGCCACGGATTTTCTGGCACGTATTGGCGGTGAAGAGTTTGCGATTATTATGCCGCATACTTCTGTCGAAGAGGCGGAGATAGTCTTGAACCGCTTGCGAGTCGCAGTAGAGGTAGAGCAAAGTCTTACCGTGACCATCAGCGCTGGCTTTACTGACTTAACCGCAGATGGTAAACGCTCGTATAAATGCGCTGACATTGCTTTATATGAGGCCAAAACCTTAGGGCGAAATCGAGTTTCACTGTGTAAAAGTAGTGATGATCTTGCTTAAGGCATACTACAAAGAGTGATGGGCTTGGTAAGTAAAGCGTAAATAGCGGAAATAAAAAAATCGGGGCAAGCCCCGATTTTTGTGTTTCTAGCTTACGTTTCTATTATAGAACGTGAACAGAAGCTGTGTTGGTTGTACCTGAAGCGACAAGTGCACCAGAAACCATCACTACGATGTCACCCTTCTTGCCTAGACCAGAAGCCAGTGCAATCTCTTTACCATTGATGTAGAACGCATCAGTGCTGTCGATAGTATCAACAACAACCGGTGTTACACCTTTAGTCAGAACAAGTTGAGCCGCCGTTTTCTTGTTAGTGGTTACGGCAATGATGTTCGCAGTTGGGAAGTACTTACGCACTGAACGAGCTGATTTACCCGCTTCAGTTGCGACCACGATAAGTGGAGCCGCCAATTTCTCAGCAGTATCTACCGCACCTTTACATACGGCTTCAGTAATGCGTAGGCGTGGGCTGTCTAAACGAGAACCCAACTCAGCTTGTAGAACGCGGTCTGTACGAGCACAGATTTGCGCCATGATAGTGACCGCTTCAACAGGGTATTTACCTTTTGCTGTTTCGCCAGAAAGCATCACTGCATCTGTACCATCCATTACCGCGTTGGCTACGTCGCCAGCTTCTGCGCGAGTTGGACGTGGGTTCTTGATCATTGAATCAAGCATTTGAGTTGCTGTGATAACCACTTTACGTGCGCGGTTACATTTTTCGATCATCATCTTCTGTGCAAAGATAACTTCTTCAGCAGGGATCTCAACACCTAGGTCGCCACGAGCAACCATGATACCGTCAGAAAGCTCAAGAATTTCGTCGAAGTTATCAACGCCTTCTTGGTTTTCAATTTTAGAGATGATTTGGATATCTGCGCCGCCGTTTGCTGTTAGCAGTTCGCGGATTTCACGTACGTCGTCAGCTTTACGAATGAAAGAAGCTGCAACAAAATCAACGCCTTGCTCACAACCAAATTTAAGGTCTGCTTTATCTTTTTCAGAAAGAGCTGGAAGGTTCACTGAAACGTTAGGAAGGTTAACACCTTTGTTTTCACCTAGCGCGCCGTTGTTCAGCACTTTACATTTCACTTCAGTTTCTGTGGTTGCAATCACTTCCATTTCAATCAGGCCGTCATCAACCAAAATTTTGTTACCTACAGTAAGGTCTTTAGCAAAACCTAAGTAAGTCACGGCAACTTTATCTTTGTTACCTACAACGGTTGCATCAGTAGTGAAAGTGAAATCCTGGCCAGCCACGAGATCAACGTCATCACCATTTTCTAGTTTGATGGTACGGATTTCAGGACCTTTAGTGTCTAAAAGGATCGCAAGCTGTTTACCAGTGTTTTCCATTACTTTACGGAAGTTCGCAATACGAGTGCCGTGTTCTACGAAGTCACCGTGAGAGAAGTTCAAACGCATAACGTTCATGCCAGCATTCACTAGCTCAGTAAGCTTCTCTACAGATTCAGTTTTAGGGCCAATCGTACATACGATTTTGGTCTTTTTCATGGAAGGTTCTCTCCGGTAAATATGATTACAATTTGAAGTTGGTTGAGTGTTCTAGCGTCATCACAAGCGGCAATTTTTCTTATCTATTACCCAACAATATTAATGTGATTTTGTGACATTAGAGCTGAAAGTCTTTCAACAGTTTAGTCATTTTATGACCAAGCATTGTCGATTTTATAGCGTTATTTTGCCACTTATTGAGTTTAAATCGGTTAAGTTGCAAAAGAATAACAGTCAATTCTGTAATTTTTTTTCTTTTCGGCGCGAATTCTACCACCTAATGAGTTCAATATCACTGCCTAAGAATTGTCTTAGGACAAGGTTTTAGCGTGAATTATTAATTTTTTAGATCGAAATAAATAGACAATAAAGTTTCGATTCGATTAATATTGCTTTCGATTCGTAATCTTGAAGAAAAATATAAATGTCGAAACGAAACACACAACTGAGAAGACACACCATCGCTAACCTTGTGAATGAACAGGGTGAGGTCAGTGTTGATGCACTCTCTGCTCAGTTTGAAACCTCAGAGGTGACGATTAGAAAGGATTTGGCCTCTTTAGAGAAAAACGGTCAACTCTTACGCCGTTACGGTGGTGCGATTGCACTGCCTAAAGAGGTGGTCAATGATGAGTTTAATCCTAAAGTTTCGAATCGAAAGATAAAGCTGGCTAAAGCGGCGGCTAAGTTAATTCGAGACCACAATCGCATCGTTATTGACTGTGGTAGTACTACGGCAGCATTAATTCAGCAACTGAATGATAAACGCGGTTTGGTTGTGATGACCAACTCATTGCACGTAGCGAACGCCCTTAATGAACTAGAAAGTGAACCGACACTATTAATGACGGGCGGTACTTGGGATACCCATTCCGAGTCATTTCAGGGCAAAGTGGCTGAATCCGTACTGCGTTCTTACGATTTTGACCAACTGTTTATTGGCGCTGACGGTATTGATCTTGAACGTGGCACTACCACCTTCAATGAACTGATTGGCCTGAGCAAAGTGATGGCCGAAGTCTCACGAGAAGTGATCGTGATGATCGAATCAGACAAAGTTGGCCGAAAAATTCCCAACCTTGAGCTCGCTTGGGAGCATATCGACGTGTTAGTGACCGATAACGATCTAACCGTTCAAGATGCCGCATTGATTGAATCGCACCAAGTGCGAGTGATCCGAGCTTAATTAACCCCTATTCAACCATTCCTAAATAAAGGCCTTCGCTTGCGGCTTTAGGGATGAAGCATAAATCTAAAATGGAGTAAAAACCTTATGTGTGGAATCGTCGGTGCAGTAGCACAACGAGATGTGGCTGAAATTTTAGTGGAAGGACTACGCCGCTTGGAATACCGCGGTTATGATTCAGCCGGTGTTGCTGTGGTGGATAGTGCGAGCCAATTAACGCGCGTTCGTCGTTTAGGCAAAGTGCAAGAGCTAGCCGATGCAGTCGAAAAGCAACATGTTGCAGGAGGCACAGGCATTGCGCACACACGCTGGGCGACACACGGAGAACCTTCCGAAATTAATGCTCACCCACACATGTCGGGCGATATTGCGGTTGTGCATAACGGCATTATCGAAAACCATGAAACGCTACGTGACGTTCTGCGTGAACGCGGCTACCTTTTTGAATCGCAAACCGATACCGAAGTGATTGCTCACCTTGTTGAGTGGGAACTGCGCACGGCCAGTTCACTGCTTGAAGCGGTGCAAAAAACCGTTAAACAACTCGATGGTGCTTACGGTACTGTGGTACTTGATCGCAAAGATCCAAGCCGTGTTGTGGTTGCTCGCTCCGGTAGCCCGATCGTGATCGGTTTCGGTGTTGGTGAGAATTTCTTAGCTTCAGACCAATTAGCTTTGCTGAATGTTACACGCCGCTTTATGTATCTTGAAGAGGGTGATGTCGCGGAAGTTACGCGCCGTGATGTGACGGTTTTTGCTGCAAACGGCGAACAGGTGATGCGTGAAATTAGCGAATCTAACGCAGAGCATGACGCTGGCGATAAAGGTAAATATCGTCATTTTATGCAAAAAGAGATCTTTGAACAGCCAACGGCATTGATTAACACCATGGAAGGCCGTATCACCAAAGACAGCGTAGTGACAGAAAGCATTGGCGTGAACGCTGCCGAAATTCTTAGTCAAGTGGAACACGTACAAATCGTCGCTTGCGGAACGTCGTACAACGCAGGCATGACAGCGCGTTACTGGTTTGAAGCATTGGCTGGCGTGAGTTGCGATGTGGAAATTGCCTCTGAATTTCGCTATCGCAAATTTGTGACTCGTCCAAATAGCTTGTTGATCACGCTTTCTCAATCCGGTGAAACGGCAGATACCTTAGCCGCTTTGCGCTTGGCGAAAGAAAAAGGCTACATGGCCGCGATGACTATTTGTAACGTAGCGGGTTCTTCGCTGGTTCGTGAATCTGACTTTGCATTCATGACTCGCGCCGGAACAGAGATTGGTGTGGCATCAACCAAAGCCTTCACTACTCAGCTGGCAACCTTGTTAATGTTAGTGACCGCTCTTGGTAAACAAAAGCAGTGCATTAATAAAGAAAAAGAGGCGGAAATTGTTGAAGCACTGCATGCACTGCCTGCACAAATTAATGCCGCCCTTGCCTATGAAAAGCAGATTGAAGCACTGGCTGAAGATTTCGCAGATAAACACCACACTCTATTCTTAGGTCGTGGTGAGTTTTACCCTATCGCCCTTGAAGCATCATTAAAGCTGAAGGAAATCTCTTATATTCATGCTGAAGCATACGCAGCGGGCGAATTAAAGCACGGCCCATTAGCACTGATTGACGCTGACATGCCCGTTGTCGTGGTCGCGCCAAATAACGAGCTGTTAGAGAAGCTAAAATCGAACATTGAAGAAGTACGTGCTCGTGGCGGTTTGCTGTATGTGTTTGCCGATCAAGACGCTGGCTTTGCGGCTGATGAAACAATGAAAATCATCACCATGCCACACGTGAGTGAAATTACCGCGCCGATCTACTACACCATTCCAATGCAGCTTCTTTCTTACTATGTCGCATTGATCAAAGGCACGGATGTCGATCAACCTCGTAACCTGGCCAAAGCCGTAACGGTTGAGTGATACAAGGTGGTTAGAGCGCATATTGTGTGTGAGTAGAATAAAGCATCACACTAAGTAATAAAGATGCATACTAAGCATTAAAGTATCATACTAAAAAGGCAGCGTTCTCCAATCGGTACGCTGCCTTTTCTAAAACGCTTACGTCCCGAAGTGTGTTAACACACTTCGATACCTAATTTGCCTAATTGATAAAAATGACTGGATTCATAGCGTTCGAACTGGGTTTTCCATTCTTGGTCGGTGCGTCGTTTGGTCATATCAAATCTCCTTGTGGTGGGAGGTTTGATTTTATGGCGTGCTGAGGTTGATTAGAATGCGGGGTTTATGATGCGGTTACGGTTCAAATACCTTTTGTGCTTAAATTCCAGAGAATATATTGCGATATTTGACCTGAACCGTCTTCGAGCGTTTACTGATACAGGTGTAGTCAGGGGACGTCAGCGGTACATCCAATAGTTCAAAGAACGAGTCGATAAAGCCTTGAAGTGCACGTAATGGCAGAGAGAAAATACCCTTAATCATCAAAGCAGTTTCAATCGCTGTATCTGAGTACTGGAAGCTTCTACCACGCTTATCATGGTGGGTTTGCATTGCCATGCATCAATGGCTGAGTCATCTATCCAGAACGTAACCGAACCACGCTTGCACAGAGCCTTATTGTACTCCTCCCAGTTAGTTATCTTCTTTTTCGTTTTCCCCATGTCACCACCGCTCTTACCATCACAAAGGATCAGATCGTAGGACTTGGAAAAGGTTCAACTGATTTAGGCAACAACGCCCCGTTTGATCGTATCTAAAAGCCTAGCGCCAGACTTACAAAGTTACATATGCAGTATGTGTGCTCAACCAGATTTGCAGTTGCTTAATACTAAAATCGCCTTTGAGCAGAGAGCGTTAGTTGAAAGGCATTATGTTATCAGTCTTGCCAAGTGGTTATTGCTCAAATACCCCAAGCGAGTTTTGTTTGCTATTGAGGATAGAGTAATAAGAAGAAACTGGCTTTACAGAGACATTGAGTTGAACGATAAAGTCCTTGCTGTTTGCGCTACACGCTAAAAAAAACAGCAATTTTTGCAATGTTATTTAATCTTCAATGATCGTCAGAGGTAGGGAAAAGTCTGAAATAACGAACATTTTATTGAACAAATATTTATTTAAAAAAGCTTTACAAGTTCATAAAATGAACAGAAAATCGTATGCACAAAAAATGTGTACACAATAATGATGGATACAGAAACGAAATTTACGAATCAACAAACTGAAAGGTTCAAAGCTTTAGAGTACATGCTTTACTGGGAAGGCGGTACAAATGCCACACGCTTATCCCGTTTTTTCGGTGTGCATGTAAATGTGATCTCAAAAGCTATTCTTTTGTATCGTCAAGCTCACCCTGGCAATCTTGTATTCGATGGTAAGGATCCTGAAAAAGTATTCATACCGGCCGCTAAGTTCACTCCGAAGTTTACTCGGCCTGCATGGTCTGACTACGTGGACTTTATATTTCATAACGCCAATCAATACGTAACAGAGACATATGGTTCATCGGCATTCTCAAAAGGTCTAACTCCTATTCAGTCTCCTAAAGCAGAAGTAACAAGGCAGCTATTTAAAGCTATCCGGACGGGAAAAGAAGTGATGATTGATTATTGCAGTCGCACCAATCCTCTTGGAAAAAGTCGTCTGGTGACGCCATTCGCAATTGCTAATGATGGTTTGCGCTGGCATTGCCGAGCTTATTGCCATACTCGGGAACGCTTTGCTGACTTTAACCTGGGCCGAATTATGAAGGTAGAACTTCAAGGAAAGTCCAGCATCAACTTTCAGCAAGATACTATTTGGTTTACTTTTGTCGACATTGAAATAGGCCCGCACCCTGAACTGACTCAAGAAGAGCAAAATTTGGTACTCAATGATTTTGGATATGACAAACCATTTAAAATACGTACTCGCGGGTCTTTGGTTGATTACACGATTCAGTATTACAGAATAGCTAAAGATCCTGAGAAAGTTTCCGGGAAAGCCTTTCCTTTGGTTGTCTTGAATTCAGACGACATCAAAGAATATTATTTTCCTGAGGTATAAAATGAGCTTGTATCCTTATTTGAAAGCAATTGAGTCAGGAAGGACAATAAACGCGACTCGTTTTATAGCGTTACTTAATAATGAGCATGTAAATTTTGATTCTCTGGGCGTGGCTGAATTTGTTCGGCCGGAACGATATTTTATACGCATTTCCAACCATGATTTATTTGATAAGTTACTGGCAAAGTATGCTCCCAGTCGCTCACGCATACACGCGGCTAAACAAGGCAACTCTCATCGTCATAGCGCCCACTCTGCATACCTCACAGCGAAATTTGGTGTAAATGCTCAAACTCATATTGCCATTGAGTGCTCCCCGGAAAAAGCACATGAAGAAATGTCCAATTTTGACCACTTAACGCCGGTTATTCTTATTGAGAACAGTGACTGTTTTACGTTCAGTGAAGACTTCCTTGTAGCTATGGAGCTTGAAGATATTGGCGTGGAATCGCTAATTATTTTTTCTTCAGGTAACGCTATCACTCACAAGCAAACACAGCGGTTTTTATCACAATTTGAAAAAGTGTATTACTGTCCAGACTACGACCTGGCCGGGTTAGAGATATTTGAAACATTACATAAGCAACTCGGCGACAGAATAATATTCACAATGCCTTCAAACCTCACCTGTTACCATGGCCATTGCTATAAACCTGACAAGCAGAAGCAATTTATAAAGGCACTGGATAAGGCACATCATTGGAAATTTGCCGAACTAGCTTCTTTGTTTTCTAAAGGGTTGGGTTTTATTGAGCAAGAAATATTCTTAGGAGAAGAATATGAACAATAGGTTCTCTGTAAATTTAAAACGAATAATCGCCGTTGATTCTGCTTCTTTTGCTTATGTCGAGGTTCCTCTGGATAGTAACCTCGTCCTATTAGCTAAAGGCAACTGGGGGAAAACAAGCATCGTAAATGCAGTGCGCTTTTTCTTGCTTCCTGAGCTTAACCTAAATGATTGTGATAAAAAATTTTCCTTTAAAACTCCCGAGAGTACGACCGAACAAGAGTATTACACTAAGGATGAGGTGAAAAACTATTACTTTCAGTCGGTTCATAGCAAGCTGATTCTAGAGGTAGAGCACAAGCTTATTGGGGGCGGAGCACGGCGTCATTGTCAGATTATTTCTGCCGGTAACAATTACAAGCTTAACCGACTTTTTATAGCGTCTCCATTTGAGGATATCGCTCATTTATTCTGGGACAAATCAAAAGGAGTAAGTGGTGGAAGACCTGATTCCCCTCCTGGGGAAAACTTGTTTAGCGCGTTGAAAGATGTCAACAAAACAACGGCGCTTATTCGCAATACAGATGAACTCAAAAAACATCTATACAATATCGATGTTTTGCATCCGGATGAGTGTCCATTTGTAATTTACCCGCTGCATGATTTGTCAAAAAACTCAATCGAGTCTCTGCGTGCGCTGGTCAAATTACTCTTCAACCAGGATGGAAAATCTCTCCAGCTAATGACGGCGACGGCCATTGATTCTCAGGATCAGGGTTCGCAGCCTCTGGAAGTAGATGTAAAACAACTTATTAATGATCACGATAGGTTGGAGAAAGAACGGGCTGAGTTAGATCAGCTAAAAGCAAATATTCCTGCTTTCCAAGAATTAACCAAAGAGTTTGCAATTCAAAAGGTACAACAAACACACGAACTTGAATACGCTCAGCTTATGATAAATGTTGACGCGTTGAGACTGCATCATGAGGAGAAGCACCGTTTACAGTGCCAGAAAGTGGAGCCGTTAAAATTGGCTTATACAGAAGCCGATAAGGTGTCAAAAGAGAGCAAAGAAGCACTCAAGATAAACCAGCACGATATCAGTAAATCTGAAACTGAGCTAAAACAGCGTGAGTTAATATTAGAAAAATGCGAACTTATCTGTCAGCCATACCCAGGTCTTTCTACATCTGAAGTACTCGATGCTTTAGATGAGCACCTTCAAGAAAGGCAGGAAAAGTTAACTCAGTATGCAGACGCCAGCGCACGACAAATCAGGTTGGAAGAATTGAAGGGGCTGATCCAGCAGGAAACTGACAACCTCAAAAAGCTAAAAGAACGAGAGGCTAACCAAGCCTTAGCAATCAAGGCGCAATTGGCCGAAAGCGAAGTCAGAAAACTGTATGCGATCAATCCGCTTTTGGTTAACGCAAACCCAAGGCGCTTGCTTAATGAAGATGAAATCCAAGCCATTTCAAAATTTCTTCAACTATTTACATTGAACGCAGCGCATCTTCAATTTTTTGACGAAAATATTCCTCTTTCGACTTACACGGCTGAGCGCTCTATTAGTGAGCAAATTTTTGACTGTGATGCACAGCGAATTAGCTATATCAGTGAAGAAAAGGAGTTATTGCGCCTAAACGATAATCCCACGTTACATAACGCATCGGAGATATCCAAAGTAGAAAGAGAAATCACCCTGACTCAATCAGATGTGGAAACGCTTAAAAGCTTTGAATTGTCATTTCAACGAAAAAAAGAAGTGCAGGAAGAGTTAGAAAAACTAAATAAAATCAAGGCGGTGAAGGATATCGAGAAAGAGAGAAATCTTAAAGATTTAGAAAATTCACAACAAGCCTATGAAAAAGCTGAGTTGGAGCGCGAAATAGCTGCTGGACTATGCTTACAAATTTCACGGTTGAACAACAGCATCAAGAGTGACTGTTTACGTTTTCCACGAGTACAGCACCTTACAGAATCATTGAGGCCCACAGATTCTCCAGAAAACATTCAGCTTCCTCTTCCAGAAGAACTTCAAACCTATGCGCAAAAGCTAGAACGAAGCAAAGACGCCAGAGAAAGAGTATATACACAGCTAGTGCAGTTTTGTATAAAAGGGATAATAAAAGATGAGCATGGAATCATGGAAAACAACCGCTCACAAGCTGCTATTAGTAAGAGTTTTGATACTCTCTCTATAAAATTCCAAATACTTGACCAGTCACAAAGCCAACTAGAAAAAGATACAGCCCTGCATAACAGCTATTTGCGCAACCGCTTGGAGCGGTTAGACAAAACAAAGATCAAAATAGAACAGACAGTTCAGCGCATTAATGAGGAACTGGCTAATGCAACAATAAATGATTTAGAGGCCGTCAAACTTAAAGTTGTGCTCAATGGCTCCTTTGATGACTTGGTACTTAGTTGGCGAGAATTTGATGATTTGAACACAGTAGCAACTTTGCCCGCAAGTTGGTATGCCAGACTCCAAGAATTTTTACATTCCGACGCAGTAAATAGCTTAGATGGCAAATTACGCATGGAAAATATTATCAAACAAGCTAGCTACATGACTAAAAAGCCGGGGGAAATGTGGGATGAAAAGGCACAGTCAACTTCCACGCAAATCCTGATTAATATGCACTTTGCAGAAATATTCATCCAGCGGCTATGCGATAATATCAGCGCTATTTCGTTTCCACTTATCCTGGATGAAGTAGGCACCGTCAGCGCTGAACAAATTCCGCCGCTTATACGAATTCTCAATGAAAAAGGCCACACACTGATCGGTGCAACTACTCATGGAAAAAGTGCGGATCTGATTGATGCATTTGGGCAATACTTGTTTATGGATGAAATGAGTACAGCAGAGCCTTATGATCAAAAGCGGGTTAAAACTTGCTTTTCGCCCGAGCAAGAGTTCATCCGCAGGCACTCAACTCAACTCGCCTTTGTGGAGGCATAGATGGCAGGCAAAATCACTAATAAACAGTTCAGTACGCTGGAGACATTTCAACGATTGCTGCGTTACCGTGAAGTGATGTTCAAAACCATCGAATTTGCAGACATTAATCATGCCGGTGCTATTCCAGAGACAATATTTTACTCATTTGTAATAGCGTTAAAGGATCAGTTTTCTGATGAACAGGCTAATGAAGTGAGTTTAGTATTTGATGTGGATAATCTGTTACAGGCGCGGATCATTAATGATCGTCGCAATGTTGATGGAGTAACGAAGTTATTATTCAACACTAGCGTGTTTGAGGTATTTAGGTTATGCCGAGTAAGTCTGTACCGTCCATTAACAAAAGTATCGTTAAATGCTGCCATGACACCGTTGTGGTCTTTGATGCGACAGGTTAAACGTGGCAAGCTGAGTACAACACCAGGAACTGATGACTATCTGGAGTGGGTGGATGATTTGGTATATCGTATAAGCGACTTACTGGGAAAGATCCGAGCAAATATTGCGAAGCTCCAAAATGTTGGTGTTGAGTTTGAAAAATCCGCTATAGCAGATCCTCAGGGTTATTCCCAACTGGAAGTGAAGCGTGAATCATATAACATGGCAGCTAAGTTATATCAGAGAGAAATAGATCCGTTGAAGGTGTTTCTCGACAAGCATACACGTTATGAGGAAGGGGATGGTATTTTTCTTACCCTGGAATATTTTCGTTCTTTTTTTCACACGGTAAACGATACGAGTCGCGCATATTTGATGTTGAGCTACGAAGTACAGTACTTGGATTTATTTTCACCAATCAAACAAGTGGCTAACCAGGTCAGTATCTACCTGCAAAAGACACAGCAATCATTACATGAGCACAGCGCGATCGATCGTGCATATTCAGTAGTTCTTGCCGCCTTTGAAAATACGCTTGGTGGCGACCTGCGTAACAAATTCATTGATATGTCTGATTTAAAGTCTTTGGGTATGACCGTTCAGTGTCCAGCTCTTGGCAGAATAGCTTCGTTCAGGACGGAAAAATCACCTTCATTTTTAGACGTCGCCTTCAATGAATTGGCTACGCGTGTCCAAAGTTATGCCCCTGAGAACAGTGAAAAAGTACTTTTATCCGAAAGTATAAGTAAAGAGGCTGCTAAGAAATTACAGTATTCTCAACGCTTAGCTCGATGGGTTGATAATTTTGACTGGCCGCTAAACAAAGATTTCCTTGCCTTGGCGCATAAAGAGCTAAGCCAGGAATGGACAGACTTTAAATTGCCGGATTTATTCGAAGTACAGTCCAGGCTTATCAACTCACCCAACTATCGGTTGGAGTTGAAAAATGAATATCAAAAAATGGTAGATGATGTATACGAACTCCAGTATAGAGTGCGTCATCTGGTTTCGTTAAGCATTCAACAGACGGAAGTTAATTGAGCATGGATCGTAATACATTTTTAGATGCTGATGAGCAATTGTCGCAGACGATTTATCGTGCTTTTTATACCGGCAGTGTAATTAATCGAAAGGAATACATGACCTCACAAGCGCAATTTGTGGAGTCCAAGACTTACCTTGAAATTCGCCAGCATGAAAACCATTACAATCAGCTATACCGACACTTGGGGTATGAACTAATTCATGATGAAGACGGCGAGTTTTTTTCTCTGAAATCAATAGCTGAGAGCGAAAGCGAAGATACCGTGTTTGATGAAACGTCTTTAAAAATCATTGCGATCTTAACACTCATCAGTCGACTCATGACACAGCGAGGGCAGCCGCTTGCACTATTAGGCGAGTCTGCTCAGGGAATTACAGGTAATGATATTGCATCGTTGGCTGACGATGAAACAACTAGTGCAATATTTAAAGCTTTAAAATTAAAAACTCCAATTGATGCGCTTGAGTTCATAAAAAAGAGAGGCTTTGCCTTTCGAATTAGTCAGAGCCGATACGTTTTAAGCAAAGGAGCCATTACTATGATAGATACTCTAATTGAGCGAGAGAAAGAGTTGTCCTCTTCAGTAAATTAAGGCAGGCTATCCTTAACTTAACGTAGAAATTCCAGTCAAGAGTTTGGTTTTTTCAATTTGGTTAAGATTGAATTTCGTAGCTAATAAAGTACGTCAGGAATTCTTTTAACTGGCAACCAAGCGGTTGCGTTCTATAAATATCTCACATAAATGTAGCATTCCTTACTATAGTAAAGACTTACTCAAAGCCTATCAAAGATAGAGCTCTTAAAATCCATTGATGTTGACCGTACGCGCCCCATGAACACTCAGGGCGTTTTAGTGTGAGAAGTTCCACGGAAGAAGTGAGTCGATATTGGGCTCAGCTTTCGCTAGCTTTTTCATGCACTTGACCATGTAATCGTAGAGAATGAGTCTATTGGCTTTAGCTGTCTCGATGCTGCTATAGAGTAATGCACTGGCATCGGCGTCTCTTGATGTGTTGGCGAAGAGCCAGTTCTTTCGGCCAATGACCATCGATTTGATTGCACGTTCTGCTCGGTTGTTGTCGATGGATAAGTGCCCATCATCCACATAACGCACCAACTTCGGTCATTGACCCAATGTGTATTTAATCGCTTTACCGAGCGGCTGTAAATAAAAAAATAGAACTTCTTTCAATTGCTCGAATCCTTAGTTTCCAGTGTTCTTTGGCAAACAAAATATCACTGTGATTATGAAAAAAAGGAAAGATAGCCATTGAATTTCAAGGTTAGGTAAATCGAGATGTTTAATAAAAAAATCTTCGAAAAAAGGTATCTTAGATGAAACTCCTGCTGTTTTTGTTCCAATCTGAAAAATTGCCCAAAATTGCCCACCTAAGATCAAAAATAATAAAAACCTACATAGCAGAGTGATACCTTTTGATGGTACGTGGTTTATTCGCCATAGCAGATAAATGAGGGAAATAGATGAAAATGAATACCACGTAATGGTTATCATTTTTTGACCTCATCATATAGTGAGTATGCTGTAATGCTGTCACTTAATGCCCCAGCTCCTAGTGATAACCTACTTGATGCTTGATATCCTCTTAGATAGTCTTCTGAGCTGTATCTAAATAACTTAAATTGTTTGGCTTTTGGGGTGATTGTCCATGGCATAGGCTTTAAGTTAGGTTTGGAGGCAATTTGATACGCCTCTACTGCATTTTTAGCCGTGTTGGTTTTGGCTATAGCTCCATAGGCTGACATGGCTAAATCAGAGCTATAGTAGGCAATATCGCCATGAGATTTGGAGTAACCTAAATACTCTGCTGCATGTTGATAGCCTTCTCGAACTAGCCCCGTGGGATTCTCATCACCATCCCAAAAGTATTTGCCATTTTCATACATGTTATTCGCGCCATGAGCCATCATTGTTGCACCAATTGAGCAAAGGTAAGTGGCAGAGTAGTAACAGACCCCCGCGCCTGCGGCTACCTGCATCACACCCGCGATAAAACCAACCCCTTTTTTGGCAATTAGGGCACCTTGGTCCATCAAGTTTTGTCTTTCCTTTCGAAGTTCTTTAAATACCGTTTCTTTGTTTTTTTTACCGTTCTTAAAATCGTTAACAAGACATTGTTCAAAACGATCAACGTCACGAACAAACTGCATCTTTAGCCCACCATTCGAAATATAGCGGTGTGACAGCGTGACGGCTTGCATAGTGAGTCCTTTCCCTGCCTTTTCGACTTCTCGAATGTCCCATGCATCGGGCGAAGTTTGATTTCTCACCCTAAGTTGCTCTCCCATGTTTCATAACCTTCAGTGCCAGCTATTTTATGTTTCCAAGTGATGTCTCGGTAAGAGAGGTGAAGGGTTTCTGACATATCTTCATCGCCAGAGTTCAGTACGTTAGGTTGGTCAAAAGACAGGGTGGTAATTAAGGCGTCAACCAACTCAATAGTATAGAAGTTTTCGTTATAGCCTTGCTCATTAGTACGAAAGAAATTGATTGTGCACTGTAAATGCTCTTGTTTAGAAAAGGCATTACCAAGAAGTGGAGAGGCTTTATCAATGGGTTTGGTAATGACGACTTCGGCAGGTCCGCCGTGTTTGTTTAAGGTGAAGTTACACGCCAGAACGGTGATTTCATTTGAATGCGATACTTGAGCCTTATTTCCTATAGAGTCTTTCGTGTTGCAACCAAGGGATATACAACCTTGTTTTTTACCGATCACTGAGAGATATGCCGTGTGAGCCATGCTATGCCTGTTGTTGTCTATGGTGCAGTGCTCATATTGTATCTTTAATTACCTGAAAAGATAAGATATGCACATTAGATTTTGACATAAGGTCACAATGTATGTGCATGGCAAGAAAAATGGTAAGTGCATGCTGCGACTTGCTCCCTTGGGTTTGTCAAACTCTGCTACTTCTATTTGACCTTAGATAATTCAATTTATCTCAAGGAGTAGTGGCGTGTATTTTTGAAGATAGAATTTCGTTTTAATGACTCAAAGATTGGATACAACTGGTGACCTAAGTTTAAGGGAAGAACTTGATACAGCACGCTTGTGATAACTACAGTTATCGATAATTTACTAAATTATAAAAACCACTGACGCGTTTTTATCCAAAACCAGCAAGAAAACCACGGCCATCGTATTTTGATGCGCTCTATTAACTCTCGTATCACCTTCTGGTGAAGTGTCATATGACAGTTATCGTCGCCGTCATGTTTTAAGTAGGGTGCACTAAAATATGGGCTTGATGTAACTCCGCGTTCCACTCTTTCATTTCGGCAAGGAACAGACCGTGAGCGTTAATCGAATTTATGAGCTCTGGTGCACGCTCTAGCTGGATAAGCATCGATAACGGTGTCACTTGGTTATGTTCTTGGTCAAAACTGTGTTCGACTTGCTCTTCTAACATGTAAAGAATGCCAGGCTCCGCTTCGCTACCTTCTTCAAACAGCCGAGACTCAATACCTTCTTCATCATGAAGGTGGACGAGTAGGTTATAGAGCTTTTCAGCCCCGACGAGTTTCGTTTGATTCGATTCAGTGCTGAGTTGATGCAGTTTCATTTCTAGGTTCCCGCCTTTTTTTCTCGCAACGCTGAGCATCAGTTTGATGTCTTTTTTTATATTTGATAGAGACTTATCGTTGAGCTTAGGCTTGAGGTATTTTATCAATATTTCATTGCGCGTTGCGACTGGCACAAAGCGGGGAGATGCTGACACTTTACATAACAAGTGAAGTAAGGCGTGAGTAATGACATTGTGTAGGTTGTGGTAGTAGTCAAAGTCTCGTTTGATTTGCATAGCCAAGATAATGTTGTGGTCCGATTATTAATATAATCGGGGGCTTGCTGTGCTTTATCAATCACAATAATGACTCAGGAAGCGATTTTCCATACATTTCGTTATTCAATAATCGCTAATGTTATATTTTCTGAAACGGATTTTTGTCCAAAAGCTTGTTACTGTGACCTGCTTAGACTTTGTGATCACCGAGCTATTCTGTCGTACCAAATCTGTATTGTGACACGAAGTATCGGTTGTTAGTATAAATTGCTGCTCATTGATTGTGTTCACTATATAAGAATTGTTGAGTAATAAAGTTGCATACTAAATCTGTTGCGTTTATGCTTATTTTTTAAGCAAAGTGTGATGGTTTTATATGGCAAAAAGCAAGTACGCACCCTCTGAAACGAAATACAAACGCTGGATAAAAGAAGGCCGTGGCAATGGCTGCGGCTCTGATTATCTGCCTTGGATAACTGTCCGCAATGTTCCATCCGATGGTCGCTCTCATCGTGTCTTTGGTCATAAAAGCCAGCGTACTCATCATTTGCTATCTGATTTAGAACTTGCCGTATTCTTAACCCTTGAATGGAACTCCCAAACAACTGATATTCGCGAGCAGTTTCCTCTTAGGCGCGAAGAAACGCTTGATATTGCCCTTGATAGTGGAATTAAACATCCAGCCGAAGGCGGTGTGAAAATGTACATGTCATCCGATTTTTTGGTTGATAGCTTAGAACTTCAGCTTCCACAGTATGTCATTCAAGCTAAGTACTCTAATTTTTTAAAAGATCCCCGAGTTATTGAAAAGCTGGAAATTGAACGCCGTTATTGGCTACTGAAAAAGGTCCCTTGGTTTCTGGTCACGGAAAACGATGTATCCCCAACGCTTGTCCAGAACATTAGTTGGATATACCCGGCTGAGCAGGATGAGATTGATGATGAAGTCTTGTTAGACAGGACGGCGTACTACAGTGACCTTTTTCAGCAAAATCCCAATAAAACGGTTACTGACATCTGTAAGTTGACTGACCGTATTTACAATCAGCCTGATGGTTCTTCTATCTATGAAATCAGGCAATTACTGGCTAATCGCTGTTTCTACTTTGATATGTTGTCCCAACCATTCCACCTACTAAAAGGTAAGGATTTCGTTGTTGAGGACATGGGAAACTTAATAGGAGCTCGTCATGTTTCGAATCAATGAGGTCCTGGAGTATGAGAACGAGCGATTCCGGATTTTGAGTCGATTCGGAAACAATTTTGTCTGGATATCGATCGATAATAAAAGCGCCTTCCCCAGCATTATTGACTTATATTCGCTGGATTTGGCGATTCAAGATGAATTGTTACACCGAGTCGAAGATCCCTATTCCTATTTGATTATGCTCTCGCCTGAAGATGGCAGTACAGCTCAAGTAAAAAGAGACCAAAACTATAAACTGATAAGCCCTATCATCCATCTGGAAGAATTCTATCAGCCGAAACAGCGCGCTAAAGCCATTGATTTGGTCATTGCTAATCACAAAACAACCAAACAAACATTGTATCGTCTTATCCGCCAATACTGGCAGCGGGGTCAGATTGTTAATGCTCTTCTTCCTGATTACAAAAATTCCGGGGCAAAAGGAAAAAAACGAATCCCGGGAGAGATAAAATTAGGGCGACCCAGAAAGTATAATCCGGGTTCTGGTGTCAATGTGGACGAGTTCATCGAAAAGCTATTCAGGATTGCCATTCAGAAGTATTTGTTAACTGACAAAGGTTATTCATTTCCCTATGCGCACCGGCGTTTTAAAGATATGTATGAAACCTATTTTCCGGATGTGCTCGAGGCAGAAATTCCAACCAATTGGCAGATGAAGCACTTCTATCAACGTGAATACACTCAGGTAGAAAAAATCAAAAGCCGGGCAAGTCAAAATTCCTATAACAAAGATATTCGACCTTTGACAGGAACGGCGACTATGTATGCTTTGGGGCCGGGCTCCCGCTTTGAAATTGATGCGACCATCGCAGATATTTACGTGGTTTCCGATGTGAACCGAGGCTGGATTGTTGGACGTCCGGTTGTTTATATCGTTATCGACGTATTCAGTCGCCTGATAGTTGGATGTTATATTGGTTTTGAAAATCCTTCTTATGTAGCTGCTATGCAGGCTTTACAAGTTGCGATGACTGATAAAGTTGAACTATGTCGCCAATATGGGATAGAGATCGAATCTCAAGATTGGCCTGCAATCGGATTTCCAGATGCTATTTTGGCAGACAGAGGTGAATTGCTTGGCTATCAGATAGAAAATCTCGAAAAAAGCTTCTCGGTGCGAATTGAAAATACGCCTCCGTTTCGAGGTGACGCCAAGGGCATTGTTGAGCGCAATTTCAAGACGTTGCAAGCCGACTTTACACCATTTGCTCCTGGTGTCGTGACGGGAACCATTGTTAAAAAACGTGGTGGTAAGGATTATCGTCTTGATGCCAAGTTATCTATTTCAGATTTTAAAGAAATTATCCTGTCCTCAATTCTTTATCACAATCTGTACCATGTGATGAAGACCTATGACAGATCTGCCGATATGCCGGTTGATTTGCCTTCGGTGCCATTAGAACTGTGGAACTGGGGGATTCAACACCGTACTGGCCGGTTGCGCTCAGCTCCTGAAGAAGCCGTAAGATTAAGTTTACTTCCCAGAGCAGATGCAACGGTCTCTGATTTGGGGATATGCATTTTTGGTATCTACTACACCTGCCAAGAGGCGATTGTCGAAGGTTGGATGCATCGAGCCCAAGAAGTGACTCGTCCGCAAAAAGTTTTGGTGGCATATGATCCCGACCTTGCCGATGAAATTTATCTGTTTCCTAGTCGAAACAGCGCCGAGCATTGGGTTTGCAAACTTTCCGGACGATCCAGGGAGTTTGTTAATTGTACTTTCTGGGAAGTGTGGCAGCGACAAGAGCAGAAAAAATTCACTCATGCTGAAAGTAAAGTCAGAGCTGATAAGCACAAACGAAAGCATGAGCAGCGAGTGATTGACAAAATCAAACAAGCAGAGAAATTAAGTCCGGATACCTCAAGCATCCCGAATACTGAACGCATCGGTGAGATTAGGTCGAACCGAAAAGCTGAACTACAAAATGAACGAGTCAGCAGAAAACCGAAAATAAAGACAGATTTGAAAGACACGGCAGATATCATTCCTTTACGTGGTGTTCCGGAGGAAGATTATGACTACCCGAGCTATGTCGATGAGTTATTCGATGATGAGGATGATAACGAATGAGTTTGCCAAGTGAATATGTTAATGCCATATATAAAGATACTGGTAATCCAGCCTATAAAGGGAACCCATTTATCGAAGCTTTGACACCAATCATGGAGCTTAAGCAACTAAAAGAAGGATTGGAAGGTAAAGTCGATTTTTCTTTGAATGATCTTCAGGATAAGCCTCGGCAACGAGCTCATATGGTTGCAGCTTTACTTGATGATTTCTTCCAGCCCTTATCCCAGCATGTTCTCTTGGAAGAGCGCATATCGATTATGATCCGGCGTGGTTATGTGAGCCGAAATTTACTGGATGGTTCATTGAATAAGCATTTACAAAATGGCTACGAACGGGTGATGTCCGGTGATTTGCAGAGTTATAAATTCAGAAATGTGCTAACGACAGCAACTTGTTTATCTCTTATCGGATGTTCCGGTAGTGGTAAAAGTTCAACCCTTGAGCGCATTCTTGCCACCTACCCTCAGGTCATCTATCACGAACAACATAACTTTTTTCAACTCAGCTATCTGAAAATCGAATGCCCGAATAATGGATCACAGCAAAGTTTGTGTCTGAATTTTTTCCGTGAGGTGGATAAGCGGCTGGGAACTAATTATGAAAATACGCATGGCCGCAAACGTCACGGGGTGCCAACGTTACTGGCTCTAATGAGCCAGGTTGCGAATGAACGTGCTATAGGTGTCCTGGTTATTGATGAAATTCAACGCTTAAAAATTCGCAAGGCGGTTGGCCGAGAGCAAATGTTGGAGTTTTTCGTCGAACTGGTTAACACCGTCGGTATTCCGGTGATATTGGTTGGTACGCCGAAAGCTCGCCCTTTGTTTGAAGTCGAATTGCAGTCTGCAAGGCGAACCACCGGCATCGGTTCTGTTTATTGGCAACCCATGCCGCAATATCCGGAAAATCCGAATGCTAGAAATGAATGGGTTGCTTTTACGAATAAGCTTTGGAAATACCAGTGGCTTAATCGGCGTGATGAAGTGCTTACCGAGGAAATCAGAGATTGTTGGTATGAGCTATCTCAAGGGGTTCTGGATATCGTGGTTAAGTTATTTGTCCTGGCTCAGCTACGAGCAATAGCATCAAAACTGGAGCGTATCACGGTTAACGTTTTACGCTCAGTTTACGACGATGAACTCAAACCGGTACACCCTATGCTGAATGCTATTCGCCGGGGTAACCCAACCTTGATAGCCAAATACTCCGATCTCCGAGTAGAAGATATCGACAAACGACTGCTTAGCCTTCACCAAAAAATCAATCAGATCCCAGATGAGCCGGAATTACCTTTCAGTAATAACGAACAAGCGATGCGGCTATACAAGCTACTTGTACAAACCGATTGCCAGTCTGAAATTCTCATTCCGTTGGTTGAAAAAATTTTCCGGGAACAGCCCAAACTGATGATGCGCGAAATGATGCCGGTTGTACTTGATTGGTATGACGAAAGTAAGCAGTTTGTCGATCAGCAACCGAAAGCACCAAAAGCGGCTGTAGTTAAACGTGCCGACTGGTCAAGCCTTGAAACTGGCGATTTGCGATTTGTGTATTCACAACTGACCAAGAAAGAAGATATGTACAGTGCGCTCAAGGTCAATAAACTTATCTTGGATTTGAAAAAGGTTAGTTAGATGCTCGGTTTCCCAGTCCCGTATCCAAATGAGTTGATTTACAGCTTGGTTGCTAGGGCTAGGGTTCATAGCGGAGCCATATCACCTAAGCAGCTATTGGATGAGGTTTATGGAGACCGAAAGGTTATCGCTACGGTTGACCTACCGAGTCACCTTGCTCAAATTTCTGGGCAATATCCATCAGTTTTAAATATTACGACGGCTTCACTGATATACCAGCACACGCTTTTCCCTATTTATGCGCCTTTTATCGAAGAAAGAAAAAGACAGGCCGGTATGCGCTGGATGGCAAATCAATCTAAAGGGCTCATACACTTGGTATTCGGAATTGCTGCTTCGATTGTCAAGCAGCCGAAACTTCTACGATATTGTCCCCAGTGTTTTGAAGAGCAACTAGCTCAATATGGTGAGCGGCATTGGATGCGTGACTGGCAAGTGTCAGGAGCCACATGGTGCCCAAAACACTCAACCCCGTTGTTTGAATTTTCTATTCAACCACATTACGAACATCGCCATGAATTTTATGCGGCGGACACAACACCGGATGACAGGCCAATACGGCATCATAAAAGGGAATCTTTACGCATCAGCCATGTTGTTGAACAACTTCTGCAAGTGGAACCTCAAACATCGCCAACTTTTTATCAATGGGGCTGCTATTACCATGATTTGGTTGCACTAGCCGGTTGCAATAGAGGTTCCAATGTAAAACATGATGAAGTTCGGGAGCGTATCGATTCATTCTGGAGTAGAGGTTGGTTGTCGGATAACCAACTCACACTGACGAAGCGAGATACCTGCTGGGCCAGAACTATTTTACGAAAGCACCGAAAATCCTTCAGTTTTATGCAGCACCTGATCATTCAGTCCAGTTTACTAGATCGAGATATTTCACCATCTGACATTTTAGCTAACGTAAAGCGTTATCCGCAAAAGCAAAGAAATGTCCATCCAGTGGTTTTGCCGAAGCAGATTAATAGAGACAAAAGAACTCAATGGCTGAAGCTGTTGAAAGAGTGCGGGTGCAAACAAGCTCGATTACATGGATCGCAAGGTTTGTACATGTGGTTGTACCGACATGATTACGAATGGCTGATGAAAATTAATCGACGCTATGAGCATCCGGTCATATATGAAGATAGGCGGGTCGATTGGCTGAAGCGAGATCGTTCGATCGTTCGTCGATTATGTCAGTTACGACAGGAATGTGAACGAGATGATTTTTCTCCCCGAATGACGAGTACTTTTTTGCTGTCAAAACTAAAGCTAGGTGCAATGCCAGAGAGGAAATTACGGCACTTACCTTTAACTAAGCAGTTTCTTGCCAAGTATTCGGAATCGGTCGCTCAATACCAAATTCGGCGATTGGGAAATCAGTACATCTCACTCTTTTTACAAAATATTCAAACTGAACGGTGGCGTTTGCTACGAGGCTCTGGGTTGAGTGAAGAGCGCTTAACTCCACTGGCTCGATGTTTTTTAACAGGAATAACGGATGGTATATGGGCGATTACAGATTTAAGCACATCCCAGAAGATGCATTAGTGTTGGGCGTAGGTTCTCTTTTTAAGAAAAATAGTAACGTGTTTTGGGGAATTAACCTTAGCTTTTCAAAAAAGCTTGATCGTCCATCAATACCCATAGCTGGTGTTCCATTGATTCGACGCTACAAATCATTAAGTGCCAATCAGTCTAATAAGTTAAAAGGAAGACAGTTAACTTTTACCATTAGGGATGCTCAGCAGTGGGGCAGAAAGCGCTTAAGGGACTGCCCGGCTTTTCATTCAATGGGGAATGGGCACAATTCTGAACAGTGGTGCTTTGAATGTGATGTGCCTGATGGTCCAACTGTTTTCCTACCTCAGCTTGAATTAGCACGTGTTCTTTTTCTGCATGATAACTATATGTCCAGAATCTGTTTGGAACACGGAAAGCTGTCATCAGACTTCAATATCACCAATATAAACGGGCATTGGCAGATTGATGTGATGCCAAGTTCTAGCTATCCGATTGCCGCTTTTAATGATGAACGTTCACGACGATTCTTAAGTTGGATATTGATGGATCCTGAGGCTCGAACTTCATTTGAAAGTATTCACCAGACAATGATGAAAGATCATACATCCAGTGGACAGTATAAATTTTGGGATTTCTCTTTTGTACCTCCTCGCTTGAATAGAACAAAATTAGAAGTGTCAGGGTGGCACGACTGGAGCAGTAACAGCTTTTTTGTCTGGGAAATTAGAAGGGTGGAAGACTTGCCATCGAGTATGCCTGATGAACTAGATTTTTATCACCCTGATTTCAAAAGGCAGGTAACAGGTCAAGGTGGCGGAGCTAATTCAGGTAGGCCTAAACGTCCAGAAGAGCACGAACTTGATGATGAGGAAGAGGCTGACCCTGATAAAAAACGTGTTGTTTTAGATACAGAATCAGTTGGCTTGTCATTTCGTAAGCCATTCAAGACTAATCGAGTAACTGATAAAACTCGGAAGGCTAATCGCGGTAAGCCCGATGATAGTGAATCTAATGAACAACTTCCCAATAAGTTATCTCCGAATGGTGATAATGCTACAGGTACAATTGCAGGTGCCAATTATGACGTTTTGAATGACGAAAGTGATGACGCTCATCTGTATGCAAGTAAATTTGAGATTTTTTTTCGGGTTATTGATCGTTTGGAAGCTAATCACGGATGTCAAACGTACCGCTATCCTCTGAGAAAATTGCCTAAATTGGCACGTTGTACCAAACACATGATGGCAGATGATGCTAATCCGAGATGCATGGCTGTCGTCAAAGTTACTTATCATGGGCAGGTGTATCATTTTGTTGAGGTTGATACCTCTGATGCGAAGAATTCGATATCGACCATGGTATTAAAGTTAAAAGATAACGTAGCGTTGCTTGAGCAAATCGCTGAGTTAGAAGTTCGACTGCTCAAGAAGTCGCTTGCTTGGCCGCGTGATTATATCTCTGTAATTTGTGGAGATGGTAACTTCAAGGGAATCTCACATCCTCCATGTAAACACAAAGGCTGTGTGGATCCTGCGGATGTTGATAAATGGGCCGGATGGTTTATGGGGTGGTTGGATCAACAGTAAATCAACACCATCTTATTGGAATTTTAGTAGTTATTTGAAGTAACTCATTGTTAAAACAATATCTATGTCAAATCGATTGAGTATGCAACTTGTGTTGTTTAAACTATGCTCAAACTTCAATATGCAGTATGATTAGATATTATGGATGATAGAAAGTGGTCTCAGGACTATCCAGCAGACATTCTCGTACCGCCCGACGGTGCTGTCGAGATAGATGCTAGTTTATATAGATTAGTGTATAAAGACACCCCAGACGCTGATGACTTTTTAGCTAGTTATAAAGATCCTAAGCAGCGTCATTTGGCAAAAAAAACTGCTATCAAGAAAAAGCCTGGCTTCTATGGGACATCGTTTTTCGATACCCATGATAGTATTAAGGACTTGGTCGATGGCAATCCTGAAAGATTTTCAGGGCAGCTAATAGCTACTGGTCTGGTTAAGCCTGAGCATGGTAAAGGTGAGCCAAGAGGTCACCATGTCTCAATGTGGTTTTACGAAGGGGTATATCCTAAAGGTTTTAAAGTGGTATGAGTGCTAAAGATGATTTGCTGTTTTTAACAAGCAGTAGATGTGGTTCGTTATATTATCATAATGTATATAGCTATTATGATGAGCCCCTGATTTTTACAGCATTAAATGAATACGATCAGTTGTTTTTTTGCTACAGCTTAGGCTGTGACGAACAGCATGATCGTTGGATTGTCGTGCCTGCTTCTCAAGAAAAAGTTAACCGACTTGAACAAAAAGATATACCAATCGTTCATATGCTCAAGCCGTCGGCATCAGCAAAAGTTCTTTTGATAAAGATTGATGTCGATACTGGGATTGTATCTGAAGATTTTGTAATAGCCAAAAAACTCCCATATAAAATGCCTCAAGATAATATTTTTATTAGGGAAAATATCAATTACGATGGTAAGAGAAAACACTCTCATCGTATTAGAATTGCCAAAAAATCGCATAAAGACATCATTTCCGAAACCTTGAACCAAGTTTCTGAAGTTTTTGGAGAATTTTGCCGCCATTATCTAAAAAAACATGAGATATCAGTTTCTTTCTATCCAAGAGATGCAGTTGAAGGTTCTTTTGTCTATCGAGTTAAAACAACAACAAAAGATGAAAATGACTTTAGAACTAAAGGCTACGCACTGCTTTCTAAGGTGTCGTCTCATGAGGATTTTTTGTCTAGTTTAGAAGCTCAAGAAATTGATTTAAGGATAGTTCGGAAACTATTCGATTTGATTGGTTCTAACGATATTGAAATTCAGTTAATAGACGAAGATTCTACTCAAACAATATTGGGTCTAGAGTCTAATTATGTTGAACAACTTCTTCCAGATATCAATGATAAACTAGGTTCCTATCTCGACAGCACAATGGTACCTCAAGCAGATAATTTGGATAGAATTAAATTGTATCTAAGCATTGTTGATAGGAATCGAGTAGTTACCGCGAAGGAGTTAGGGGTTGATCCGAGACAGGTAAGTTATTATAGAGATGCATGTAAATTACTGTCCTTGGTTCATGATTATTCGTCGTTAACTCCGTTAGGGATGAAAGTTGCTGTATCAGAAAATAATGAAGAATGGGTGAAGATAATTCAGCGGCAATTTGAAGAATCTGATTGTGGACACATATGGATGCTCAAACAGGGTGTTAACTCTATGCTTGATATTCAAGAGGATTCCGCTACAGAGTTTCTGATCGAAAACTGCAACGGTTTAAGTGATAACACAAGTCGCCGCAGAGCTCAGACCTTGAAATCTTGGGTTCGGAAATTCAAAGAGTTTGCCTAATACCGTTTATTCTAGCCTTTGTTAATTCTACTGCTTCAATATTTAAATCATTGCCTCTGAAGTTGCGATTTAGTAGTTCAGAGGCTTGACCAACAAATCCCGAACCACAAAATGGATCAATTACTACGTCATGTTCGTTTGAACTCTGCTCTATTAAAATCTTAGCCAAGTTTACTGGTTTCTCTGTCGGATATCCTTTCCAGACTCTTTTCTCTACAAGGATATCTGGAATAGATAAATTATTTAGCTTACGTTTCCCTTTCTCAAAAAAAAGAATGAATTCATATCTTGCTCTATAATGATATCCCATACCAATTGATACTTTGTCCCACACTATAGGCTTCCAAAATTTAAACCCCTGGCTTTCGGCAATAGGTTTTATAACAAACATAGTTTCTTGATCACAGAACAAATAAAAATGGCTGTTTTTTTTCATTATACGATATATTTCAGAGATAAGTTCTTCAAATCGTTTATTTGGAAAAATCTCAAACCATTGATTACTCGAAGATTTACTGTTCTTAAGGCGAGTTGTAGTTCCAATCTTTCTATGCTTCTCGAGAGATTCATATGGAGGGTCTGTGATGACAAGATCCACCGAATTTGATTCAATGGTTTTTAACCATGTTATTGCATCTAAGTTAGATACATCTAGTTCTTTAAAGTTATTTTGTTCAGGCTTTTGATGTGTCATCTTTGCTACTTACATGGATTTTTATACAGTGAATTATGACATCTATTGTAGATAAAATCACCTCGATTCTAGGCTAATTCCAGCAAGTCTGTAGGTTATGGAATACATTGATTTAGATGTGTGGTTTCTAGTATGAAACTTTATTACTTTGAATTTTGAGATTGATAGATGAGGTAGTGAATTTAGTATGATACTTTATTTTTTATCCTAAGATTTGGCCCCTTGTGTTCTGGGAATTAAGAGGGTTTTTAGTATGAGACTTTATTCCTCTTCTACATATTGTTGTCGGTAGACATTAAAGTTTGCAACTATGACACTAAAGTTTGCAACTATACCACTAAAGTTGAAAACTTTTCAAACCCGGTTAAACTGATCAAAAGTTGACCGGGTTTTTGTTATGGCAAAATCAAAGTACGTTTTAACTGAAAAGCAAATCATCAAGCGGATAAATGAAGGCAGAGGTGCAGGAAGGCTTTCTGACTATAAGCCGTGGCTGTATGTTAATGAGGTCCCTTCAGAAGGACGATCTCAGAGAGTCTACTCCCACCTAACGGGCCGGATTCATCATGTATTATCGGACCTTGAGTTCGCAGTCTTTCTCCTTCTAGACCATAACCCTGCCGTAACAGATATTCGTGAGCAGTTTCCACTCAACAGGGATGACACTCTCAATATTTCCAAGGAAGGTCAGCTTTGGCACCCTTCTCAAGGAGGGGTAAACCTTGTCATGTCCTCAGATTTTTTGGTTAACACCGCTTCTAAAACTCAGCCCAAGTTTGCTATTCAAGCAAAGTACTCCAAAGATTTAAAAGACCCAAGAACCATTGAAAAGCTTGAAATAGAACGCCGTTATTGGCGGCTAAAAAAAATCCCCTGGTTCCTCGTCACAGATAAAGAGATAGACAAAACAGTCGTATCTAATATTGAGTGGTTATACGGGGTTAAGGGCTACTTTGATGAAGTAATAACGGATGAGCTATCGCTTACTTTTGAGCATATCAGTGCTTATTTTGTTCAACACCCAGAAAGAAAAGTCGTTGATCTGTGTAAAGAGTATGACATGGCATACCAGCAAGATCTTGGTCAGTCGCTTTATGATATTCGTTTAATGTGTGCAGCAAGGCTTATAACGTTCGATATTCGTTTACCATTTCATAGTTTGAAAGCGAAAGAAATTGCGTTTAGAAGCGAATCTTTGTTCAGGGGGCATCGTAATGTGGCCAGTTAACGAAACTCTAGCGTTTGACGGTAAGGCTTACCGCGTGCTTTTTACCGAGACAAGTTACTTCTATTGGATTTCTATTGATGAGGATAAAGGTTTACCGGAAAGAGTCTATTTTGATGAATGCCGCAACTGGGTCGATGAAGGGCGTATAGAAAAAATTCCTGACCCTTATTCATACCTTCAAGGAGAGTCTTGGACCAAAGAGTCAAATGCATATCAGAAAAGGCAGAACGACTTTGATTTGATTAAGCCTATCGTAGATGGTGAAGGAGCGTTTGACAAAAGGGTTCGAGCAAAAAGGGTTAGTAATGTGGTTGCCAATTCAAATAAAACCAAATCGACCATCTATCGTTTAGTTCGGAGGTTTTGGCAGCGTGGACAAATAAAAAATGCCCTAATACCAGATTACAAAAACTCAGGCGCTGCCGGAAAGAGAAGAAACTTCACAACAAATAAAGCTGGTAAGTCTAGAGTTTACGGTGTCGGTGATGGTAAACAAGTCACTGAAGAAATCAGAAAACAGTTCCGAATTATTTGTGATAAATATTTGATGAATGATAAAGGGAACTCCGTTGCTTATGCACATAGGAAGTTTTCAAAAGCATATAAGCTAAAGAACCCAGGTGTTGAAGAGCATGAAATTCCAACACTCCGCCAATTTAGGTATTTCTACAAAACCGAGTATAGCAAGGTCACAAAGCTTATCGTTCAAACACCTCAAGGCAATTATAATAAAGATGTTAGGCCACTACATGGAACTGCTACCGAGCAAGCGTTAGGCCCAGGCAGTCGATACGAAATTGATGCCACCATTGCAGATATTTACTTAGTAGATGATGACGATGCAGACAAAGTTATCGGTCGGCCGACGATTTATATGGTCATTGATGTTTTTAGTCGTATGGTTGCAGGTTTTTATATTGGTTTCGATAATCCATCTTTCCCCGTCGCAATGAAGGCACTGATATGCAGCTTTGATAGCAAAGTAGAAACCTGCGCAAAATATGGTATCGATATTTCAGAAGTACAGTGGCCATGCATAGGTATTCCCGATGTGTTGCTGGCTGATCGCGGTGAATTGATGAGCCACCAAGCAAATTATTTGGTTGATGCTATTGACGTTCGACTTGAAAGTGCTCCACCTCGAAGAGGCGATGCTAAAGGAATTGTCGAGAGATCATTTGGCACATTACAGGCTAAGTTCAAGCCCTATATGCCAGGTGTCGTAACAGGTAACAAGGTTAAGAAGCACGGTGAAAAAGATTATAGAGTTGAAGCTGCTGTGGCGAGATCAGACTTTATTGAAATACTGCTCTATTCAATACTTGCTCATAACTTAAACAAACCATTAGAAAAGTACGATCGTGCTCCTGATATGCCAGAAAGCCTTCCATCAATCCCTATTGAGCTTTGGAGGTGGGGACTACAGCATCGTACTGGGCGTTTAAGAGCCATCGATGCGGATATTGCAAAGATACTGCTGTTACCGCGTCAAAAAGTCACCGTATCCGAGTTAGGCGTAAAGTTATGGGGATTAACCTACACAGGAAAAGAAATTATTCAGACAGGTTGGATGCACCGCTCTTCGGAAGTTTCGAGACCCAAAAAACTATTTACAGCTTATGAGCTTGGTTCTGCTAATCACATATATTTGTTTCCTGAAGAAGGGAAAAATACATTTTGGGTTTGTGATCTTTCAAGTCGAAGTAGAGAGTTCCGTGATCTAACTTGGTATCAAGTATGGGAACGTCAAGCGGCTCAAAAACAGACTTTGGCTGAAGCTAACTATCAATTTGCACCAGTAGAACGAGATTTTGATGATCTTCTTGAAAAGAAACTGAAGAAGGCTAAAAAGAATCGTAAAACCAGTTCATTGAGCAACGCACAAAAGATAAATGAGATTAAAGAAAATAAACGGAATGCGCGAGAGCAAGAGAGAAAGGAACTAGCAATACAACCAACTAGGGCTAAACAAGAAGAAGTTGCGTCGGTGATACCTATAAACGGAGAGGACGAAAGTTATCAACTGCCTGACTTCATACCGGAGCTATTTGATGATGAGGATGATAACTGATGAAGAAAAACCAAGATCATCGTGTAGTTGCCGTCTATCAAAGAGCAACACTCTCAGCTTATCGAAATAACCCGCTGATAGAGGCATTACCACCGATAAATAGTTTCCTGGACGACTCGATTGCTCTAAAGGGCTCGTTAAGGTGTACCGCAGAAGATATCCATCGAAATGGCATTGAAAGAGCGCATAGTATTTGTCGTGTTATTGATGATTTTTTCCAGCCCCTCAGTCAACACATACAGTTGCACGAACGACTGTCATTGATGATACGGCGTGGTTATGTTGGAAGAAACCCTGAAACAGGAGATTGGGCAAGGCATATACAAAATGGTTACGAGCGTGTTTTAACCGGTGATTTGAAGGCGATAAAGTTCACGGAAGTTAGTTCTACAGCACAAAGCATGACATTGATTGGATGTAGTGGAAATGGCAAAACAACAGCGATCAAGCAGCTTTTGTCGTTATACCCTCAAGTTATTTACCACCCTGACAGAAACCTTGAGCAAGTCGTTTATCTAAAAATTGACTGCTCCCATGATGGCTCACTTAAAGAGCTGTGCTTGAACTTTTTTCGTGCGATGGATAGAGCATTAGGAACATCCAACTACGAAACACAATACTCGATGAGCAAAAGGCTGAGTATTGAAACACTTATGGCCGCTATGGCTCAAGTTGCAAATACTCACGCAGTAGGTGTTCTTATTATTGATGAAATACAGCACCTTAGTCGTTCTCGCTCTGGTGGTTCTGAGAAAATGCTCAATTTCTTTGTGACATTAGTAAATACCATTGGTCTTCCTGTGATTTTGGTCGGAACACCACGAGCTCGCGAGATATTTGAGGCTGATATGAGATCTGCAAGGCGAGGCTCTGGTCTTGGAGCGATTTTTTGGGATCCAATGGAAGAAGGAAGAGAATGGAAAGCGCTCACGGATAAGTTATGGACTCTTCAATGGCTACAAAAACGTGATGAGGTGCTATCGGATGACATTCGTTCTCTATGGTATGACCTGAGCCAAGGTGTTCTAGATATTGTGGTTAAGCTATATGTCTTGTGTCAGTTGAGAGCAATAGCGACAAAAGTAGAAAGGATCACGCCTAAATTAATGCAACAGGTTTATGAGGATGAATTAAAACCTGTTCATCCAATGCTAGCAGCGCTTCGCTCGGGTGATGTTGAAGAAATGATTAAGTTTTCAGATCTTAAACTAAGCAACACTGATAAAAGGTTGCTTGAGTTACAAAAACTGGTAGCAACAACTGTTAAGCAGACACCAGAGGAGTTTGCATATCAACAGCTCAGAACCGATGAAGAGCGACGTGTATATATGGCCCTAAAAGATGAGTTTGACTCAACGCTTTTAGCTCCTGTAATACGACAGCTGTTTGATCTAAATCCAGATTTGACATGGGTCAGCTTACTGCCACTGGTACATGAGCAACTCACTAACCCTGAACAGTTACAATCTAAAAAAGAGGCTAAGCCAAGTAAGGGCAAGAGGGCATCCTCAATTAAACAGACGCAATGGCATACCCTTGATAGTGAGGATTTGAGGTTTGTTCACTCTGAATCTGATTCTGATAGAGAAGTGTACACCGCAATGTCAAAGTCGGGTCTGATTCTAGACATTCAGTCACTGTTAGAAAAGGCGGTTTAATATTGCACTGCTTCCCTGTCCCTTACCCAGATGAATTAATCTATAGCTTGGTGGCTAGAGCTGGAATTCGCAGTGCGATAACAAGCTCTAAACAGCTACTAGATGAAGTGTATGGTGACAGAAAAGTGATTGCGACAATTGACCTGCCTAGTCATTTGTCTTCGATATCAGAGCAGCTAATTAGCACGGGACGATTTGACGTCCAACAGCTTATTTATGAACATACAATGTTCCCGATTTACGCTCCTTTTGTTGATGAAAGCATTAGGATTAGAGCGATGGAGCGAATGGAACATTGCGCTAAGGGCTCTGTTCATCTAATGCTAGGAGCCCCTGCTTCTATTGTAAAAGCTTCGGACAACTTTCGTGTTTGCCCTGCTTGTGTTGCGGAACAAAAGCAAAAATATGGGGAAAGTTATTGGTCGAGATTGTGGTTTTTACCATCCTTACCGTACTGCCCTGAGCATGGGCTTCTGAGCCAATCAACAACCTCATACCATGATAGTAGGCACACGTACCATGTATGTGACCGAGTACAATGCCAGCCCTTTTTATGTAACGACCAGAATATAACAGCGCAGCGGTTTGCTTACTTAGCTAGCAAAGCTCAAGAGGTAATGTGTTTACCAGCCCAAGACGCCCCGACTCAGCATCAATGGAGCCTTTTTTACAATCATCTAGCGCACGACTTTGGGTGCAGGAAAGGTTCTAAACAGGCTGCTCACGATAAGATTGCAGACTTAGTTGTAAGTAAGATCGTTACCCCTGAGCTAACCATCAATTTTGATAGAGAGACCAGCTGGCTTCGCGCGATATTTCGCCGCCATCGTAAAGCTTTTAGCTATCTACAGCACTTGACGGTTTGGTCTGCTTTTATTCCTGAAATGTCGGCTAGTGAAATCATAAAAGAAGTAAAATCAAAAGAGAAAGTGACGGTATCTCTCCCGAGGAACAATGCTCACCTTGTGCCAAATACAAGTGAAGAAAAACGTAAGCTGTGGCGTAACTTAATAGGCAAGACCCCGATTAAGAAAGCACGCAAACTCCCAGGTGGTGGTGCACTGTATGCTTGGCTGTACCGAAATGATAGAGATTGGTTATTGGCTTTTAATCGAGGCCATCAATCGCAATCGGTTGTAAGACAGAAAAAAGTGGACTGGAAAGCAAGAGACCTATCATTCACCAAGCAGCTTATTAAGGTTGTCGAACTATTCGATACTGTTATTGACGGTCCTAGAAGGAGCAAAAATTTCTTACTTAAGCAGCTAGATGATTACGGATCGGTGAGCAAAAAACTGAACTTATTACCCTTGTTATCTTTCGCTTTAAACCGCTATCAAGAGAGTATTTTTGAGTATCAAGCTCGTCGGCTAGCCATGACTGCAATCACAAAGTCACAAACAGGAGCAGGAATGAGTCGCTGGCAATTGATGCGTTCAGCAAGACTTCCTAAAGAAAGAATACTACCGATCGTCGACGACTTGCTCGACTGGGTAGCTACAGGATCAAACATCAAATAAGGGAATTTTATGGGAGCCACATTTTACAAGTGTGATGATGATGTACGTATAGTCCATACAGGTAAAATATTAGTACGAACAAATGATAAGTCTTACCGGCCTTTAATTGAAGTTTGGTGTTATCCACCTCAGAAGAAAAATAACTTTCATGCGACCGCATTTTCTAACGTCCCAGCTTTGTACCGAGGAAAAATAATTAATGAAAGAGGGTTATCAGAAAGCTACGCCAAACGAGGACGTCATACATTTAGAAGTAATGAGTTCTTTCGGAACAGTACTTTGAGCGAGTTTCCCGACTCAGAGTCAGCAGAGTCTTTAAAAAAGAAAGAGTCAGAGCAATATGCATTTGTATTAGATCGAGTATCTTCCCCTAAACTGATTATTCCTCAGCTAGAGTTGGCAAGGGTTCTATTTTATGCCAGCTCTTATTTATCGCGAGCGTCACTAATGTCTTCTCGTTTGCTTACAGACTTCAAGGTCGAAGTTAACACCAAGGAGGATTATGCCAATATCGAAGTTTTGCAAACGTCAAATTTCCCTCCTTCGGCATTCAATGATTCAGCAACAAGAGCAATGTTGAGTTGGTTACTTATTGATAGCAATGCAAAGCGTTCATTTGAATCGATTTTTAGATACTTCAACGTAGAGAAAGACCGTGATGTATATGCGGGGTTTAAGCGCTGGCTATTTCATTTCGACCCTCCTCAAATGGCTGGATGGTCTTTCGAATACGAAGGCAGGCTTGATGCAAGTGGCCGCTACTTTCTAGTTGAAAAGATAACGGATATTGAAATTAATGCTCAAATGCCGTCTAGGGTCTACTTCTATAACCCGTCTTTCACCCACCCAGATGAAGGTAAAAAGCCAACCATTGGTGGAGAAGGTCCTGAGCCGTACGAGCGACCAGAAGATCATATTATCGATGACGACAGAGAAGCTTCCGATGCGAACCAAGCATTCTTGCTGGGAGAAAATACCTGCTCAGTAAGGTTTAAAAATCGTTTTTCAACGTCGAAAGCAACAACGTCAAAAATGAGTCATCGGCTAGATAGAAGCAAAGATGCAGCTAAGAAAGCTGGTGATAAGGTCAGTACCAATGAGCCTAACAGTAATGGTGAGATACCTTCGGCAGACATGGGCGGAGGTATGCAAGATTGTACTGATAGGTCAGAGGAGTATGCCTCTCGCTTTACGGCCTTTAACATGATGGTGCAAATGCTAGAGGAAAAATACGCCTGCACAATCATTGATTCTTACACTCACGAGCTTGATCAGGTTGGGCGTAGTAAATGCCACCTGATTGACTCTGGTGCAAAGAGAACGATTCGTTGTGTTATCGTGGAGCGAAATGGCCATGTGAATTATTTGTTTGAAATTGATGTAACAGGGCTAAATAAATGGATCTCTACCAAATGCGTGCGGCAGATTGATACACGCAACTGGAAAGAACAGTTTTCTCGAATCAAAAAAGGCGTAGTGACAAAGTCTCTGGGGTGGCCTACTCAAGAAATGGATGCCATGTTTGGCTTCAAAAAGCATATTGGTATTTCTCATCCTAAATCAATAGAAGGTCATCCAACAGGAATTCCGATAGAATCAATCTTAGACTGGGCAGGAAGAATTGCCTCAAAATTGTAATCGAAGATCAAAAAATTGTTCTTCCTGGTGCCTATGCATTAATGGTGATAAAATAGCTTACATAATAACGATGTAGATAGATTAGAATCTTTATCATTCACTTAATTTGAGCCCGTTCTAAATGCCTTTAACTATACATGACAAAACAATTATCAATAAAATCAAGGCTTACTCATTAGCTGACGATTCTTACTGGTCTTTCAAAGGGCGCTCTAGCCGTCAGCATTGTCATGCTTTAATTCAATACCCAGCTATGATGGTTCCTCAAATGCAGGGCGAGCTTATTGATGCGATTCGCAGTGAAGATAAGGATATTCAAACTGTATTTGACCCGTTCGTAGGTTCCGGAACCACACTGGGTGAAGCAATGATGCGTGGGCTCGACTTTGTGGGCCATGATATTAACCCTCTTGCAATCCTTGCTTGTGAAGTTAAAAGTGGCCCTCTATACATCGCAAAACTTCAAGAGAAAGTAGCTAACCTTCTTTTCACTATCGAAACAAACAAAGCAGATGAAGTTGCCGTAAATTTCACAGGTATTGATAAATGGTTCTTACCGAATGTTCAAATTGAACTGAGTACGATCTATTTGGCAATTAAAGCCGAACCTTCAAAATGGGCACGCAAGATCTTCTGGCTAGCACTTAGCAATACGGTTCGCTCTACATGTAACTCCAGAAGCTCAACGTACAAGCTTCATATTAAATCTGAAGAACAGATTGAAAAGATTGGCTCGCCTGAAGAAATTTTCAAACGCAATATTCTGAAAAGTGTCGAAAACATCAAAGCTCAGAAGCAACTGCTTGCCGACAACAAACATTTAGTCCGTTCAAAAGGTGTAAGTAAAGTTAGCATCAAGAATGTTGATGCAAAGGCTCGCAAGCGTTCTAAAGCGAAATACGACCTGCTAATTAGTTCTCCGCCATATGGTGATAACGCCACTACTGTGACATACGGTCAGTTTTCATATTTACCATTACAGTGGATAGATATGAACGACATCAATGAAAGCACCCGACCGCAGCTGCTGAGCCAACAAAACACGATTGATAGCTCTAGCTTAGGTGGTTCTTTGAAAGAGTCGGCAGAAAAGCATGAAGTACTTAAAGATAAGTCCCCGTCATTAAACCAATGTATTGATACTATTCATCTAGTGAACCCAGACAATACGAAAAAACTCATTAGTTTTGTTTATGATCTCTCTCTAGCTCTTGAAAATGCAGTTGGTGAATTGCGTGATAATGCATATATGATTTGGACACTAGGCAATCGAAGAATCTCAAACATAGAAGTGCCATTAGACAAGATTATGCGTGAAGTACTTGAAAGTTTTGGCTGCAAATTTGTTTACCAGCTAGAAAGAGACATACCAGCTAAGCGCATGCCTTCAAGAAACAAAGTCGCGACAACGATGGGCAAAGAAACTGTCCTGATTATGCGGAGATAAAATGGAAATAACGTCAGAAAAAGAAAAAAAACCAGACCCACTAAAGCTTAAAATTGATGCCCATGTCATTCAGCAACTAGGTGCTGAGCTGATCAGTGGCCCAGATATAGCTCTAGTCGAACTTATTAAAAACTCGCACGATGCTGATGCGAGTTTTTGCTATATAGAGGTTGATACTGAATATACCGAAACTATTGAACACGTCACAATAGTCGATGGTAAAGAAGTAAGAGAGGAGAAGGTTTACAAAGGCCGAATTTCTGTAAGAGATAATGGTCACGGTATGAACAGAAACCGGATAGATCGCTCTTGGCTTACAGTGAGTTACTCAGAAAAAAAGAAAGCAAAAGAACAAGGGCTTGTGACCAAAAAGTACGACCGAACTCTTGTCGGTGACAAAGGTCTAGGTCGGTTAGGCTCTATGCAACTCGGCTCTCTATGCCGGATATCAACGCATGATCAAGCTAACCAACCAGGTATGGCCGTTTCGTTTGATTGGGATGACTTCTCCCACGGTAAAACAATTGACACTATTCATATTAAAGAACAACCACTTTCACCAAAACCTTCAAGTGGCACCATCATTGAAGCGATTGGGCTTAGAAATATAGATTTCTGGGAAAGCCAAGAGTCGAACTCTATAAAGAACAAGATAGCTTCTATGGTGTCCCCTCACGGTCAAATCTCAGACTTCAAAACATTTTATGTCTGTAATGGAGTCAACGAAGAATTAGAAATCGTTTCGAATAAACTACTAGAACAAGCGTCCAGTATATTTGAATTCGCAGTCACTGAAACCGAGGCAGTTGTAAAAGGCAAGATAGACCTTATGCCTTATAAACCTAATACGACTGACTCTCGAAGAGCTCCTTTCGATAATCATGTCTTGTCAGACAATGGAATTGCACTTCTAGACTACATAAAAAGACAACCTCGCTTGCAAGGTTATGAGTTTACTCACTCCGAAAACAAATATTTCCTGAATTTTGAACATAGAACTTCCTTTGATGAGATGAGCACAACATTAATCTCGGAAAACTTTCCAGGTGTTTTTGAAGCAAAGCTATTTAACTTTTCATTAATGAAAGAAGCGCTCAATGTCGAAGATATCTCTCTCCAAGAAATGCGAGAAACTATAAAAGCGATTTCTGGTGATATCTCCGTTTATCGCGATGGATTTAAGGTCGGTTCCGGAGGAAAAGACTGGCTTGGGTTATCAAAAGATATGACATCGGGTTCTGCTGCATACTCACTAAGACCTGGTAATGTTACAGGGTATGTCAATCTAAGCTGGTACAATAATAAATACTTAATCGAAAAATCTGACCGTGAAAGCTTTGTAGATAACCCTCAATATCGTGCTTTTTATGTTCTCTGTCGTCACTTCATTGAGACAGTGAACCATTTTTTAAACGACAGTAGAAGAAGTACACATAAGTTCTTAGATGAAATGATTCTAGAAGATGCTGGTAAGCCTAAAGGCTACTCGGCAAAACAAGCGACTGTTGAGCTCGATAATATTGTCAAAAAGAGTATAAAGTTTCAGCCGAAGGTGACTAAATCTACTTCACGCATTCAGAAAACATTTACCGAAAAGCGCGCTGAGATTGATAAGGCGATAAATGAAAACCAGAAAGATATGTTTAGTGACCCTATCTTAGCGGAGAAACTAGCGTCCATTAAAGATCTGGTGACATCTTTAGAGTCTGAAGTAAATTCGAGTTTAAAGCAGTACAAAGCCTTTACTGATGACTTAGCTAGCCATATTCACTCGACTACAAAAGTTATTGATGAAATTAAAAGCTACGAGAATCAAATTAAGAACTTTTATGATCACGTAGCGATTGGTTTATCTGCACAAACATTGGCTCACGAAGCCAATGAGCAGATCAGAAATACGCGATTACACCTAAATGCAGCCAAAAAACGAGTAGAAGATTTAGGTATTAAAGATGTTCCATTGATTAAAGAACTTAACGGTATTAGGGGTGACACTCAAGTTTTGTCAAAAGCTATTTCATCACTTAACCCTCTAGTAAAAGCTCAACGACAAGTAATGGAAGAAATTAGTATCTCTGATTTCGTTTATGACTATTTTGAATTACGAGAGGGCTACTTCTCAAGTAAAGGGCTTGAAATAAAATTGGATGATAACAAAAACTCTAAATCAGTATCGTTCAACCGAGGTAAGCTATACCAAATTATCGATAACATTGTGAGAAACTCTGAGCACTGGTTAACCGTATTTAAAGCGCACTACCCTAAAGACGAACATTCAATAACAATTTCTGTCGATAATAGCATCATCACAATTTGGGATAGCGCTAAAGGCGTTAGACCTGCACTGGAAGACGTTTTATTTGATATGTTCGCATCAGATAAAGAATATGGTCAAGGCTTAGGGCTATATATTGTACAAACTCTCCTAAAAGAAAGAGGGTGCTCTATCAAGTTATCAGACGAAAGAAACAAATTTGGTAGAAGATATAAGTTTGAAATTAACTTAATTGAGGCGTTGGTGTAATGGCTGTTGAACAATTTAAACAAAGCGTTTTCGACGCTATTAAATTAGATAATGTAATTTGGGTGGATGACCGATTTTCGCCTCAAAACAATAGTATTGTTGATGACTATTTATCTAGTGTAGAAGTTTTTTCACAGGCTAACCCTGAAGCTATATCTAATTTCGAACACATTGTTAACAACAATATTGATATATCAGAACCATTTGAAATATGGAAAGAAAATCTACCAACAGAAGACCACGTCATAAGTGACTACTATAGCCATATAGGGCAGACTAAGCCTGACTTTACGACGACGGAATTTAATGGCCTTATTGATATCTTCGACCAGTACTCCATTGGAAAGCTTGAAAAGCTAAGTCTATATGAATGGAATGAAAAAAAGTCCAATTGGTTAAAATCTAATTCAAGAAATTTATTTTTAATCGATTATAACTTTGAGCACGAAGGCGCAAGTAAAACATTTGGTAAAGAAATAATAGAAGAGATATTAAATCAAACTCAATTATCTGACATATATTGTGTTCTTTTCACCAGTGAAGCAAAGCACGGTCTTGAGGAAGAAGCAAAGCGTAATGAAATAATTAAAGAATTAAATAATAGCCTTGATACTTATAATTTTTCCGTATTATCAAAAGATATTATTTCTGTTGAAGAAAAGTCTGATGACGTTTGTCTTGATTTTAAAGCTTCTGAGTTTATCAAACGAATATTCCTTAGAAAATTGAGCGCTGAAATGGTTGGTTCTTTATCTGAAGAGCTAGTCAAATCAATACAAGAGCTTAGAAATGATCTTAGCCAAAATTCCATCTATGAAATAGACCATTCAATATTTTCAAGCTCTCTAAAAGAAGGTGCATCTGAAATAGAACTCCTAAATCGACTTTTCTCAATTAAACAAAACAAGTCCATTGGTGAGTTTTTCAAAACTTCGAGCCCCTTAATTAACAAGCTGGCTGATTTTCGATCTGTACAAGCAGTGATTTTTAATGAAGAAAAATACAAGAAATATCTAGATAAAATAATCCCTGCAAATACCCATTTTTCTTCTTTAAGAAAAGATGAAATATTTGATTTCTCGATAAACAGAATTCATTCTCCTTTGAGTAGTGGCGATATTTTCGAATTTGAGAGCAAAAAATATATTCTAATTGAACAGGCCTGTGACCTTCTAGTTCGAGGTAGTACAGGCTCTCGAAAATTAACAGAAGCTACTCTTATACCGTTTACCGAGAGAGAAATTAAGCAAAGTAATAATAAACAGAAAGTCTCTTTTTACCAAAAGGAATCTGAATCAAAATATCACATGTTGCAAGTACCAAACGCTGAATCTACAAATTATTACTACTTGTTTAATTTTTCTGAAGCTATAACTGTAAATATAAATTGGCTCGATCTGTGTGTTTACAATAGTGATGGCTCCTTAAGAATTGAGTATAGACAAAGCCCATCAAAACTAGTCCACTTACCTGGTTGGATTAAACGCTATAACAATTTGATGGAAAAACTAAGCCAGGTACACCATGCATCTCACTATCACGCTATAGCACCAAAACCGACACTCCAACAAGGGGACTATCAAGCCTTGCTAGAAGAATTTAGTACTTTCAGTTTGGCAAAACTATCTTGGCTAAAAACATCGGTGAGCCGAAGCTCACTTTCAATGGCTGGAAAACGAGTCGCCCGGTTAAGAGAAGGGTTTACGGAGTCTGTTTGCAAAGCCTATTACATAGGCTACAAAGCACGAGGGGCATTAGGTAACGATTTCTCTAGTTGAGCATAGACTTGAGAATGTATTGCTGGAAAAGAATGATGGCATAGATAGCAAGCTATAGAACCAAACGAAGCACTGGTAGTAGTAGGTTATACTTAGTTTTAAACTTTATTGTCATAACTCTGGCTTTTTACGTTAGCAAGTTTTACTTAGTTTCAATCTTTATTGTTACCTCTCTCTATGCCGTGTTACCGATTGATAAGGTTTGTGTTAGGGGAAAGTTTCAAACTTTAATGTCCAGCGACAATTGTCGGAAGACAATAAAGTTTGATCGTTTTTCTTTGCTCAAACACTTGGCCGAGGTGATGTAAACAAGCGACTCGGCACAAATCCGCTTCTGCCACTTAATGCTTTTAAAGTAGATGCTCATAACGCTTTTGTTCCTCCCCCTTTTAGGGGGAGGGAATCAGTTTTGTGAGCGTTGGGAGCATGCCATTTTTAATTTGAAAGCGCCCCTGATAGTGCTATCCAACATGCGAAACTCAGCTCTGTTTTCTTCAAAAGGAGTGCTAGGTTGGGGGAGTGTGTTATAGGGATACCTCCCCTTAAAAAGAGGAGGTATAAACAACCCGAACAACAGAGTTAAAGCGTGTGATGGGTGAGGTATTCGTATGCTTCCTTAGTGCCCATGTAGCGGCTTAAGCTGCGCACCGGAACGTTGCGTAAATCGACCACAATCAAGCCATCTAACGAATCATTAAAATCAGGGTCTACGTTAAAACTGACTAACTTGCCATTTAAACCGAGGTATTGACGCAGTAGCACCGGTACGCTTTTCCCTTCATCCAACCGGGCAATCACTTTTGAAAGCAGCTGTAAATCAGCCAATGCACTCAGCAAACTGGCATTCCAAGGAGCTTGTTGCTTGGGGAGTGGGTTACTTGCCTCTACCAAATGGGCGTGTTGGTTATTGTAGTAGTGCTGCGTCATTGTATCGGCTAATAAACGGCGCGCACTTTCACTGTAATCATTGCTGATACTTACGGGGCCAAATAGGTGCGTATAGTGCGGGTTTCGGTGCACATAGGTTGCGATTCCCTTCCAAAGCAGCAATAGCGGAGCCATACTTTTTTGATACTCAATGTCGACGACTGAACGCCCCATTTCAATTGCATTACCTATGGTATTGAGAAAGCGGTGGTCATACTGAAACAGCGTTCGTGAGTACAAACCTGCAATACCGCTTATCGGCACAATACGGTCGACTAAGCCTAAACGGTAAGCTCCGACCAATTTCTGCGCTTCGCGATCCCAAATGAATAGATGCAGGTAGTTGCGATCGTATTGATCGATATCGAGCTCGGTGCCAGTGCCTTCACCTACCAGCCTGAAATTGTGCTCTCGCACTCGTCCTATTTCGTGCAGTAACGAGGGGATGTTTTCTGCGCTGGTACAATACACATCGAATTCGTTATGCCTTAATAGATGATCAGAAAAAGAAAGCTGCTCAATATCGTGTAACAAAGCGCTTAGGGGGAGCCGCTGTGCAATGGATTGTAACGGCTCATCATTGGTTTCATTGCGCTTGGTTGGGTTGATGTGGCTTAAAAGGTAGGTGTTTAGCCTTAAATAGCTGACCAGTGTCTCATCACACAGATGTTGGATTTCTTTATGATTGATCGCATCGCCAATGGCGATTTCGATACGCTGATGCTTTTTATTGAGCAGTTCACGGCCCAACATTAACGTTCTTAGTAGCGGGTGGATTTTTCCGGCCATGTAAAAGCGTTTCGAATTTTGCCCGTTGATGAACACAGGTAACGCCGTCGCTTGATGCTTTTGTATCAGTCGGCTGACTGAACGGCTCCACTGTTTGTCTTCCAGTTTCTGCGTTTTACTATCAACCAATTGTGACACTTCGCCCGCAGGAAACATCAATAGTAGCCCTCCTTGAGCAAGGTGTTTATTGGCGGCTCTCAAGGCTTGCATATTCGCTTTTTGCGCGGCTTTGTCTTCAAAAACATCCACACCAATGAACAGTGAATCTAACTCTGGTACGGTTTTTAAATAGTGATTGGCTAATATCTGCACGTCTGAGCGAATTGAAAGCAGCATCTCAGCCAGAATAACGCCTTCCACACAACCAAGTGGGTGATTTGCAACAACGACTGTCGCGCCTTGAGTGGGAACTTGAGCTAATGATCCTTTCACCACTTGGTAGTCAATACCCAATACCTCTAACGTAAAACGCAAAAATGTTGCGGTATCGCAATGGGGTGGGCGTTGTGCATAAAACTTATCTAAACGAGTTAGGCCTGTCGCCCACTCAGTGAAGTGTTCGCCTAGTCCAAACGGCGTTTTTCTCGGTAATTTAAAAGGGCTTATCGTGAGCATAGCAACCTCGCATTTTATGCTTTGTGCTTATGCTAGAGAGGGAAGATGACAATCTGGCTGCGATTAAGTGAGTAATTGATGGCTCTTTTTTTACAGTTTAATGAAACCCGTCTCAAATTGGAGATGAACTAGAATCTTGGATGCAACAATGATTTTTTAGTAAAACTAAATAATTTATTGCTCACAAAATGAAGCAAATTTGTGTTGATGCGACATTTTTGGTGTTAGCTTGTAATGGCTGTAAAAAATATAAAAATGTCAATTGAACCTTTGTTTTGCTGATCTGGAATAGACGGGAGCTTCGTGCTCCCGTTGCTGTTTTTAGCGCGAGGTTGCTTATTTCTTTTCTTCTTTATTTTGCCTTGCTGCCAATCCAGCCATTTAAAAAGAGACTTTACCGCGCAATGATTTATTGGCCGCTATCCGTTTTTTCTCGTCAACTCGCCGACGTTGAGAACTTTTTGTCGGTTTGGTTGCCCGGCGCGGTTTTTCTATCACCATCGCAGAAAGAATAATCTCTTTGAGACGTTTGAGTGCATCTTCTTTATTCAGCTCTTGGGTGCGGTGAGATTGCGCTTTGAGGACAATAACGCCCTCTTTGGTCATTCTGGAATCTGGTCTTTCGAGTAATTTTTGTTTGTAGATGTCCGGTAACGTTGAGCGTCTGATGTCAAAACGTAAGTGGATCGCACTGGAGACTTTATTGACGTTTTGCCCGCCATTTCCGGCTGCACGAATCGCAGTAAGTTCGATTTCCCAGTCTGCCAGTTCAATAGTGTTGGATAGTTTGAGCATACAACCAAAGTAAAAATGTGTTCAATCCGCATTCTAGTTGAGGTGGCTAAGGTTATCTACCGCAGATTGTGGCTAGATTAGGAAAAGCGATACAGAGTGACGTATTGCGAAATCGCAGCGAAAAATTGCTTGATACGAGCAAGTTTCTACCCGGACGAGCAAGTTCTTGCTCGAAAATGAAAGCTTATAATCTAATTGATTGAAATTTAACTATTTTTGTTTTGGCATCCCCTTTGCTTTAAGAAACATTACATAACGCGATGCAATTTCCATCGCTTTTTCTTACTGAATAAGGATTAAGTCATGCCAACTCCATGTTATATCTCTATCGAAGGCGAAACTCAGGGTCTCATCACTGCAGGCGCTCTTTCTACTGACTCTATCGGCGATGCTTTCGTTGAAGGTCATGAAGATCAAATGTTGGTTCAAATGTTTGACCACGTTGTGACAGTACCGACTGACCCACAATCAGGTCAGCCTTCTGGTCAACGTGTTCACAAACCATTCAAATTCACCGTTGCGCTAAATAAAGCGGTTCCTCTTCTTTATAACGCGTTGGCGTCTGGCGAGAAGATGAAATCGGTTGAGCTAAAATGGTACCGCACGTCTATCGAAGGTAAACAAGAGAACTTCTTCACCACTAAACTTGAAAGTGCGTCTATCGTCGATATTCACTGCGAAATGCCACACTGCCAAGATCCTGCGAACGGCGACTTCACGCAAAACGTTACGGTTTCTATGTCTTACCGTAAAATCCTGTGGGATCACGTGAACGCGGGTACTTCAGGTTCAGATGACTGGCGCAAACCAGTAGAAGCGTAAGCTTTGATTTGGGTGGCTGGCTGATGTTGCGTAAGCAAAGCCAATCCGGCCAGCCACCTTTTTTAGCCTTAAGCAAAGTGCATTCAATGAGTGTGACTTGCTTAAGGCTTTGCTGTTTCTAGTGTAAAGAGGATGGAAGATGGCCACGCTGAATTTTACGTTAAAGGTTGACGGGCTCGCCGACGATGCATTTGTGGTGCGAGAATACCAAGGACAAGAATCCTTATCGGAGAGTGTGCTGGCTAATGGCGAGCCTTGTTATGGGTTTCGTTACCACATTGAGCTAGCAAGCCGTCAATCAACTTTGAGTGCAATCGATGTCGTCGACAAAACGGCTCAGCTAACGGTTTTCCGTAATGGCGGTGTGGTGCAGCGCGTGCATGGCATCGTGCGCCAGTTTAGTAAAGGCGATATTGGTCATCATCACACCTTTTACTCACTCACTTTAGTACCTGCATTAGAGCGCTTGTCGCTGCGCCAAAATAGCCGCATCTTCCAGCTTAAAACTGTACCTGAAATTCTTTCCATTGTGCTACATGAGATGGGCATTGACGACTATGCCTTCGCACTTAAACGAGAATGTCTTCAGCGCGAATTCTGCGTACAGTACCGTGAAACCGATATCCACTTTTTACACCGCTTAGCCGCCGAAGAGGGCTTGGTCTACCACCTCCTGCATGAAGAAGGTAAACATACCCTCATTTTCAGTGATGATAGCCAAAGCTTAACGCAGCTTGATACACCGATCCCTTACAATGTGCTGTCCGGTGGTATCGCTGATACGCCTTACATTTCCAACTTAATCAGCCACACGCAATCGCAAGTGGCGGAAAGCCAATTGGCGGATTACAGCTTTAAAAAACCGACTTACGGTTTTAAGCAAAGTGCACTCGGCACCGCGATGGATTACCAGCAGACCCACTATGAACATTTTGATTTCCCGGGTCGATTTAAAGACGATGAGAGCGGCAAAGCGTTTAACCAAATTCGTTTAGAGTACTTAAGAAGGCAGGCGCGTACTGCACAAGGTCAAAGCAATGAAGCGCGTTTGCAAGCCGGAACCCTGTTTGATTTGGTCGAGCATTTAGATGATAGCGCGAACCGTGATTGGGTTGTGGTGCAAGTAAACCATCAAGGCCGGCAGCCGCAAGCATTAGAAGAGTCTGGCGGTAGTGGTGCAACGACCTACAGTAACCAATTTACCTTGATCCCGGCCGATGTAACGTGGCGCGCAACACCACACACCAAGCCGCAAGTGGATGGCCCATGCATCGCCCACGTGGTTGGCCCCGATGGCGAAGAGATCTTCTGCGATGAGTATGGCCGCGTTAAACTGCATTTCCCATGGGACAGATATTCCAACGGCGATGAGCACAGTTCATGTTGGGTGAGGGTGTCGCAAGGTTGGGCTGGCAGCCAATACGGCATGATGGCTATCCCAAGAATTGGCCATGAAGTGATTGTCGATTTTTTAAATGGCGATCCTGATCAACCCATCGTCACGGGCCGCGCTTATCACGCCACCAATAAAGCGCCCTACACACTGCCAGATAACAAAACCAAAACCGTACTGCGCAGTGAAACGCATCAAGGTGAAGGCTTTAATGAGCTGAGTTTTGAAGATCAAGCAGGGCAAGAGAAAATCTACCTGCACGCGCAAAAAGACTATGAAGCGCTAGTGCTTAATGATGCCACCACCCACATCAAACACGATAAACACCTGACAGTGGATAACGACCAGTTCAGCCACATCAAAAATAACCAACACCTAACGGTCGAGGGCGAAAGCCGTCAGAAAATAGCGTTAGATCATAGCCTTGAAGTGGGTGGTTTACTGCACCAAAAAATCGGTGAAAAAACGGTTTTTGACTCAGGTAATGAAGTGCACCTTAAAGCAGGCAATAAGTTGGTGTTAGATGCGGGTAATGAGATCACCATCAAAGCTGCGGGCAGTTTTATCAAAGTGGATGGCGGCGGCGTGCACCTAGTCGGGCCTGCGATCAACCTCAACTCTGGCGGCAGCGCAGGCAGCGGCTCGGGGTATGGCGGTGTTGTAGCGGCGTTGCCTATGGGGTTGGCAGCGCCAAGTGCGCCGGATGAGCTGGTCTTAAGCTTGCCAACAGCGAGTTTAATTCAACAAGTGATAGCCGATATCAAAACGGAGATGCCAATCACTCAGGTTTGTCAAAAGCGTTCTGATGGAAGCTGTCCGTTAAGTGACTGCCCTTGTGGAAACAATAAATGATGTTAGTTCTCGATAGCCACTGTAATGACGTTGCAGTGAACTGGTTTGCTCTAGTCAATGATTACCATAATATGCATGCTGAAGTTTATGAGAGGATCTCTGGGCATTTGGTTGAGCCGTTATATTTATCGACGTCAGTTGAGTCATTACTAAATCGTAGCCCTTTGTTGATTGCATTGTATGAGCAAGATCCAATGACAAACATCTTACCTAAAGAACATACACTGTATTTTTCTGCACCACTTAATGTCTCTTTTGATGTTGCCTTAGCTCAACTAAGGAATCGATTACATATTCAATTCTCAGGTAATCGAAGAGGGCTGTTTCATTATTATTGTTCTTCAGTGGCAAGTTATTTTTTTGAGCGTTCAGATACGATCGATACTGGCAAATGGTTGGGATGTTTCAGCAGCCTTTATTTTTATCGTCAAACATACAGTGATTTAGCTAAATGGAGCAAAGTCGTTAGTGAGGGGGGGGAGCTTGCTTCAAATCTTTGGCTTCTTACAGAATCTCAGGAAAATGCTCTCAATGATAAATATCATGAAAATGAGATCGTGCAGTGGGCTACAGAAAACAATATTAAAGAGTTGAATTGGCAGAAACAGAAAATGGTTCATTTATTCTGCTCACAACACCAGATAACAGATCCTCAAATTTCTTCTCGATTACGCCATTTAATACAGCGCTATGATGTTGCCCTCAATGATCTTAATTTTCATTCGAAATCGCATCAAACATCAGAAAATATCGTCGAACACATAGAATACTTAATGTCTAGGGAGAATGCATATGTCTACTAAGTTTGCTTCAAGTCCGAGCTGTGATGGTAAAAAGTTTTTCATTGAAGTAACGGGTATACAACATGGCTCTGAACAAGACTTTGAGTTTTATGACTTAACTGATATGTCACAGCAGGCTGCTCTAGAAGCGAAAAAGAGTATTGATCCTGAACTTGATGAAAGTACGGTATACAGTTGGGATTGGTGTGATGAGAGTGCCAATCGAAATGTTTGGCTGAAAATTGAAGCGGAAGGTGAACCAATCAAATTACCGCTTTTTCAAAATGTGGCAGACATACCAAGAAAGAAAGACGAGCAAGGTTATTTGGTACATGCAGTTTTACCTTTAACGCTTTTACCTACTTATCAATCATCGTTAACTTATAAAGAGAGAATTGCTCCTGTTCGAGCCGGTTTTATTTATATCTTTTACAACCATAAAGTATGGCGTGAAATTCAAATTAGCCCAGAAGATAGCGGTGATTACTCTCTTAAAGATGTCAATCTTTACCAATATCGTACTGGTAGAGATAAACCGTTTAAAGATGAAGCTCGAATCGCAACTGGTGTGGCACTAAAAGAGATTTGGATACCGGCTAAAGAGAATAACAAGGGGGCACGGATCCATCTTGCCTTTTCAGAAGTTCAGTGGAGTGCACAATATCTTAATTATCTTGAGGCGAATCAAAACGAGTTAGTTCAACGAACTGTTGCATTTCATCAGTTGAATGTGGATAGCAATGTCGATGTATTGAAAGCTAGCTTACTGCCGCCAATGCGAATAAGAGCACCAGAGTTGGAGTTGTTTCTTGCTGAGCCAATTAATCTCAACCGTGATCTCTCTGGGGAGTGGGTAACACGCACTTACCAAACCATTAAAGAGGAAATCTTATCCGCGAATGAAGACGGTGATAAGGCGGTACAGGTTTTTAAATATGCTCAACCTCATCGATATGAATATGCTATTAAGCAAGCCGCACTGATTGAGATTATCAACTCAGATCCAAATCAAGCTAAGTTGTGGACTATTGGTGACTCGAAAGATTTTTTAGAAGATGCAAAAAAGCGTCATCTGAGAGCAATTGTATTGGACGATCCTCTTTTTGACTTAAGACATCACGCTTTTCTTACTCAATCTGCTGTTGGGTATTTACAGCAAGTCTATATCGATATGAGTCAACAAAAGTACTATCGCACTGCAGAGCTAGTGCAAAAATTGGTGGTTCCAGCCAAGTTCGGACAACAAGAAAATCCTTACTATCAATATCGTAATGATATAGACAATTACTATGGAGGCGTTTTCCATAGAACATTACGTACCACTGAACGACAGTTTTGTTGCCAAGATGTAAAGGTATTGCAAGAGAAACTCCAATTGCAGGTGAACCAGAAGAGATTGGCTCAAGTGCTGCGTGATATCAGTTCAATGAACGATATTAACGCATCGGCTGCGCATGTGATTGTTGGCTATGCGCTGAGCGCTCTGAGCGTGAATATTGATAAATTGGATCAAATGTCAAACCCTGAAAGTGACGTTCGTTCACCTTATTTAGAAACCGCTAGACAAATCCTCTCTCCAAAAGATAACCATCCTTTGCACCGAATATTATTTCCAGAAGAAGGTACGATAAATTTGGAGCAAGCTAGCTATAGCGCACCACCGCCATTTAACTCGGGATCTGGATTTGCAACGCTTGAATCGTTAGCTTTGTGGTCCAAAGAGGACATGCTCATTCAAGATGAGCAGTTACAAGTGATGGATCTGGCTTTTATGTCACCTTCCAATAGCAACCAGGAAAAGGCTTTTAACCTTGAACGGCGTATTGCCAGTATAATGAATGATATTTTAAAGGGTTACTTTGATACGTTACTGAACCTAAGCCAAGATCTCACCAGTGAAGCGAAAGTGATCCAATTTAATGCCGCTTATGCCCCTGTACTCGGTTTAATGAAAGCCACTAATGCCAAAATGTGGGGAGATATCACTTATGTGCCCGTCAGTGGCGCTGAGCTTAAAGGTACGGTGGTTGGCGTGCATGGTCATGGGTTGAGTTATGGATTGAGCGCCGCTGATCGTGAGTTTGTTGACTCGAAGAAGAAGTCAGCCTTTGGTCGTTTGTATGATCGTTCGGGTAAATTGGTGGCATCGAGCAATAAAAATGCTTTTAGCTCCAGCGATCTGATTTCAGAAAGTCGAGGTTCAGTCGGGGCTAAATCACCACTTAAAGTGGTGGTGATCTCTCAAGAAAGTCGCATGGCGGCGGCCCTAAATCAAGCGAATACGCAAAGAGCGCTACGGGATATGAATCGTACGGATCTCAACGTCAGTAATGCTTATGAAAAATTCAGAATTCCCTACTTTATTGCGGTAGTGGAATTGATTAACCTGAAACAGAGTCAGCATCATTTTGAGAAAGCGCTTCAGCGTACAGATACTCTTTACTCTTCTGCTAACGCGCTAAGTGCAGCTCTGGATCTTGGTATCGCCATTACCCATGCTTCAAATCTGTATACACAAAATGCCTCTCGTTTGGCGATAGCTTCACATAATGCCGCGGTTGTTATGCCTAAGGCATGGGTTGATCGGTTTACTTTTCAAGATGGGGCAGTTCAACTAGTAAAAAAAGTGAGCTTTTTAGGGCTTACAACGCTTGTTGCTGGTTTTTTAACTGCGGGTATTGCTGGTTGGGATGCTATGCGCCGTTGGCAAGAAAATGATCTTGATGCCAGCGTTGCGATGGGGATGGTGGCGATAGGAACGTTAACCACCACGGTTGCAACGGGGTTTTTTACTACCAGCGCTCCGGTGTTATTTGGTATGGGACCGGTGGCATGGTTAGGGATTGGGTTGTCTGTTGCAGGTTTCGCGCTCTACATGTTTTGGAAAGATACTCCAATAGAGGCGTGGCTGAAAAATGGCCCGTTTGGTCAGTCACCCTCGGCGACTTACGCACATTTGCAAGACCCGACGACGGCGTTTGAGCGGTTTATTGGGTTGATTTTCAATCTATCGGTTAAAGCGTACCGCTTAGGCGCACAAACCGAATTCTCCGAAGCGTTTACTCAGCAGATGCAAGCATTAGGTGCTACCCATGTGATTTATGTCAACACCAATTTAGCGGCATTGCTCAGTGCTCAATCGGTCAGGGTTGAGTTTTACGCTCGGCAAGCGATTGAAAAAAAGACCACGACAAGTAGCCGAACGGGTTCAAGGGAAAGCAGTGAACTGATTAACCTAAGCTCGCACAATGTTACGGTTATCCATCAAGAGCAGCGTAATGAAGGTACTGCCTATTTTGTTAAATATGATTTAACCGTCCCCGAATACAGTACCGATTTTAGCCTACTGATGATGCGCTCTTATCAGTATCGCTACCAGTCTGTTTTTGTGCTCAGAACCAAGCTGCACGTTGAGCAGGCCAGCTTTCCGACATTAGCATTAGAAGAGCGTGATGATTCTCGCACTGTGAATGTGGTTCCAACGTTTGCTTTAGATAACAACAGTGATCAAGATTGGGCGCAAAATACCGTATTAGCGTAAAGCGTAGAATCGATTATCGACAAAATTAGGAATGATAATGGCTTATAACTCAGAGCAATTAACCCTCCAACCACCTAAAGAGGCGCAAGGTTTTTTATGGCGTGTCTTAACCAAAGGACAGGTATTTCCTTTTACTAAAGCCAATGAAACTATTTCATTGGCTCTAGCAAGAGAGACTGAGCCATCCGCTATGCAAAGATATAATCAAAATAATTTATTTTGGGATGAAAAAGATTTAAATAGTGAGGCATTGTCTGGTTGGTCACAATTCTATTTTATGATTGTTGGGATGGTAAAAGTTTCACTGATTATTGTCTTACCGCTTCTCTATCTGATCATGATTTCTGCCATGATATTTGGACCGTATGGATGGAAGGATTGGGCTGGCGATTTTGGCACTGTTACTTTGTATACAACACTTCCTTGTTTACTTATTTATGGCCATTTTAAATTGGTGAGTGCTGGGCACCTTTTTCTGGCGCCCTTTTTAAAAAGTAAGCGAGTCTATAGCCTTAATCGCCAAACCGGCATGGTGACACTGTTTAAAAAAGGCAATAAAGAGCGTTTTAGCCATCCGTTTATTGAGTTTGATTGCGTGCTGATGTCCGCCCCTAGTCCACAAGGGCACTTAAATTACAACCTGATGTTGGTGCATCGCTATCATGATTATTCGGTTGGAGTACCGATTGGCAACCTGATCGGCAGTAATGAGATGGTGGCAGAGTATTATCGGTTGTGGAATATGATTCAACGTTATATGGATATCAGCCAACCGATGCCTGATATTTTAGTGCTTGAGCCTGCACGTGAAAGAGACCCAACCACCGCCGCCTATGATAAGCAAACTGGGCGCAATCCGCGATGCTGGCGTGATATGAGTGATGAAGAATATCAGCAAACTCTGAAAAGAATCGCAGAGCAGCAAAAAAATCAGCCAGATACGGGGCCAAAGTTGGATATTTTTGCACATTGATGCATTGAATCTGGCGATGGCCAAGTAAGATCTAGTGAGTTATTTAGTATTTACTCTGCAGTATGGTCGGAATTGTAAGGCTGAGCTTGATTGATGAATGTGTTTGGGACTTACTTAAGATTGCCGTGTTAGTAGAGATTCATTCGCGCACTAGTTTCGTTTGAAATTAAGTTTAAAGTAGAAAAAGTCACCTTTATTAAGGAGCAAATCAATGGCAAATGGTGCATTAGTAGGAGATATCGGATCCGATCATGATGGTTTTCCTCCTACGCCGATCACCGCTGGGTCACCGACGGTAAAAATTGATGGTAAAGCGGTGGCAAGGCAGGGGGACCCGCTAGAGCCTCATGATAAGCCGCAAAACCCAAGCCACCCGCGAGCAATTAAAGGGGGCTCGGGTAGCGTTATGATTGATGGCAAGCCCGCCGCGCGAGTCGGCGATGCCGTTGACTGCGGTGGCGTAATTATTGGTGGTTCATCAGTCAATATTGGTTAAGGTTGTAGCCCATTTAATCAATAAAGCGGCGCTTCAAACCTTGAGTGCCGCTTTATTGTTTTAAGCACAGCAGCTTTAGCACCAGTGAGCCAGCGTTATCCCTCTTTATGAAAAGAAATTCTACAGACAGAAACGGAGCGAACAATGATCCGCCATATCTTATTAATCAAATTCAAACCACAAGCTCAGCCTGCCGACATTCAACAGCTCAAGTCGCTGTTTGAAGCCATGCCAGAGAAAATCGAGGGGGTCGCTGCCGTTGAGTGGGGCGTGAACGACAGCCCTGAAGGCAAAAACCAAGGTTATACCCACAGCGTTTTAATGACATTTAGCGATGAGCAAGGGCGCCAAAATTATCTACCTCATCCAGAGCATAACGCGCTAAAGGATGTCTTTCGTCCTTTGCTCGAAGAGATCATCGTTTTCGATTATTCGATTTAGTTACAAGCCAGTAAAATCTAGACGGTGTTTATCTCTACTCCATCGCTAGGATTCAAGCCTGAAAGTTGAGATGCCGTCTATCGAATCTCACTTGTTAATGATCGTCCTTATGCCGTTAAAGTATAGATTTATCAATATCTTGTGAGTTTCTATTCACCATTGTATCAATGGTGCTTAGATCAAATTTTCAGCACAAAGCATTCACAATAGTGAGATGGATGTATAGTTTTATTGTTGTTGTGAATGATTTTCATTGTATTGCGTTTTATCTTTTTGGTCGCTTTCTAAGCGCATTAAATAGGATGTAATAAAATGAATAAAGGATACAAATATTCTGCTCTTGCTGCAGCAATACTCGTTTCAGCATCGGTTTCGGCAAACGTCAGTGTGGAACCCACCCCAATTAATTCGCCTTTTATTAAAGATATAAAAGGTAATATTGTTGAAGACTATACTCCACAAGCTACCCAGCCTCGTTTGTTTTTCATGCGTATGATTGGGAGTTCTGAACAGCGTGGGGATTGGTTTAATCTCTCGGCTAACTATTCCTCTATCCAAGGGGTTGGATCGGATTATGTGTATGAATCCTTGATGCCCCCTCTTAAACCTCAGCCTGTTATCGTGGCGGTGTTAGATTCGGGCGTGGACATTGAACACGAAGATCTAAAGAACAAGTTATGGGTTAATGCGGGAGAAATCCCAAACAATGGCATTGATGATGATGGTAATGGCTATATTGATGATGTGTATGGTTGGAATTTCTTAGGCAACTCGCTTGGTATCAATGTGGATTACGATACATTAGAGCTGACGCGTGAGTACAAAAAATACCTGGATTTATTAGAAGGCAATGATTGGATACCTGAGCAAAAACGTGCTTACTACCAAGCAATAGAAACGGAATATCTAGCCGAGGTTCAGAGTAACCAAACCCTGCTCGCGCAGGTCACTGATGCTATTGAGCAAGCGAATCAATATAAATCGCAAATCTCAGCCCTGACTCAGCATAAAGATTTTACGGCCGAAGGTTTGCTCATTTTACTGTCACATCCGAACCCTGAAGTCGTCTCCGCAGCTCAAGCTTTGTTGGCACTATTCGACGATTGGTATTCGTTTGACTACCTCGAGTCAAGACGAAGCCGATACCAAGATGCGTTGGATTACCACTACAACCTTGAGTTTGATCCTCGTGCTGATATCGTTTTAGATGACATCAGCAACCCTTGGGAAAAGGGGTATGGAAATAATGATGTAAAAGGGCCTGATGCATCACACGGTACGCATGTGGCGGGAATTATTGCGGCAGAGCGTCGCAATGGTATCGGAATTGACGGCTTATCTGAAGATGTGAAAGTCATGTCGTTGCGTATGGTGCCCAATGGTGATGAGCGCGATAAAGACATTGCTAATGCTGTGCGTTATGCGGTGGATAATGGCGCAAAAATCATCAACATGAGTTTTGGTAAAAGCTATTCACCACGTAAATTTGTAGTTGATCACGCGTTTCGTTATGCGGCCAGCAAAGGTGTGTTAATCATCCATTCTGCAGGCAATAGCCAAAGTGATAATGATAGTAAACCAAGCTTCCCTAATCGTTTTGCCGATACTTACGAATCGTCACCTATTGCAACTTGGATAGACGTAGGTGCATCAGCGAAATACGCGAATGAAGATTTTGTCGCCAGTTTTAGTAATTATGGCCAAAAATCGGTTGATATCTTTGCACCCGGTTATCGCATTCTCTCTTCTACGCCAGGCAATAACTACGCCACTTATAGTGGTACGAGTATGGCTGCACCTGTAGTATCAGGCGTTGCCGCTATGGTGTGGTCACGCTATCCAGAGCTCTCCGCAGTAGAACTCAAAGCTCTATTACTTGATAGCGCCCGTCGTTATCCTGAGCTGTTAGTGAAAAAACCATCATCACCTGAAACGCTTGTTCCATTCAGTGTGCTATCGATCTCGGGTGGAATGGTTGATGCTGAAGCCGCTTTTGAAACAATCGCGAGTAAGTAGTGTCGCAGTCGGTAATGGATCAACTTTGGCTTGTTGTGCAAGCACCGGTCTATTTACCGATGGCTTAATTTAACAGTGAGCGTAATAAAAGGCGTAGCTGATATCATCCAGCTGCGCCTTTTTGTATTCAGAGAAGAGTGCGTGATCGGGGCTTACCTGACCCATTACCTGACCCAAAATCGTCAGGTACAAAAAAAGGTCAGTAAACACTACGCTTACTAACCTTCTAGAATTTGGTGGCCCCTCCCAGACTTGAACTGGGGACCAATCGATTATGAGTCGACTGCTCTAACCACTGAGCTAAGGGGCCAAATTAGGTGTGTGATTATAGGGGATGCAGTTATGAGTGTCTACCCGCAAAATAGAGTAAATGCGCTTAGTTTTTATCCACTTAAACCATGAGATACAAAAAAGGTGAGCTTGTGCTCACCTTTTAGATTGGATAGGTTGCGATTACTCGTCTAGGAAGCTGCGCAATGTTTCAGAGCGGCTTGGGTGACGCAGTTTACGCAGTGCTTTCGCTTCAATTTGGCGGATACGCTCACGCGTTACGTCAAACTGCTTACCAACTTCTTCTAGCGTATGGTCTGTATTCATGTCAATACCGAAACGCATACGCAGTACTTTCGCTTCACGAGGGGTTAGGCCAGCAAGAACGTCACGAGTCGCTGCTCTTAGGCTGGTGGCCGTAGCAGAATCAAGTGGTAGTTCAAGGGTTGTATCCTCGATAAAGTCACCAAGATGCGAATCTTCGTCGTCACCGATAGGTGTCTCCATAGAGATTGGCTCTTTAGCAATTTTCAGTACTTTACGAATTTTATCTTCTGGCATTTGCATGCGTTCTGCCAATTCTTCTGGCAGAGGCTCACGGCCCATCTCTTGCAGCATCTGACGTGAGATTCGATTCAGTTTGTTGATCGTTTCGATCATGTGCACTGGAATACGAATAGTACGTGCTTGGTCTGCAATTGAACGTGTGATAGCTTGGCGAATCCACCAAGTGGCGTAAGTTGAGAACTTATAACCACGGCGGTATTCAAACTTATCTACCGCTTTCATCAGGCCGATATTACCTTCTTGGATAAGATCCAAGAACTGCAGGCCACGGTTGGTGTATTTCTTCGCGATAGAAATAACCAGACGCAAGTTTGCTTCAACCATCTCTTTTTTCGCTCGACGAGCTTTCGCTTCACCGATAGACATGCGACGGCTGATGTCTTTAATGTTTTGTACATTCAAAGACGTTTCTTCTTCGATCATTTTCAATTTATGAATTGAACGACGAATGTCTTCTTCTTGCTGTCTGATTTTTTCTGCATAAGGTTTTTCTGAAGCGAGTACTTCATCTAACCATGCATCGCTTGATTCATTGCCAGTGAATAAGGCAATGAATGATTTCTTAGGCATTTTACCGTATTCGACCGCAGCTCTCATGATCAGACGTTCTTGAGTACGAACACGATCCATAGAGGTGCGAAGCTTGTTGACTAGGTAGTCAAATTGCTTTGGCGTGAGTCGGAATTCACGGAAAATATCCAGCATCAACTCGGTAGCTTGGGCGGCTTTATTGCTGTCATAGCCATGCTCATTTTTCGCGAGTTGAAGATTTTGATACTTGTTGCGTAGTTCGGTGAATTTTTCTAGCGCAAGCTCAGGGTCGATTCCTGCATCTTCTTCAGAGTCAGTATCTTCGCTGTCGTCATCGTCGTCATCATCGAGGTCGTCTTCATCAGCAAGGTCAGCACTAGCAAGCTCTGAACCGATATGGGTCGCTGTTGGGGCGTTCGTTGCATCTGAGTCAGGATCAACAAAACCTGAGATCAGGTCTGTTAAACGAAGTTCTTCAGCAAGAACTTTGTCAAATTGCTCTAAGATGTATGGAATGGTGCCTGGATATTCAGCCACTGCGCGTTGAACTTGGTTAATACCATCTTCAATACGCTTAGCGATATCAATTTCACCTTCGCGAGTCAGCAGTTCTACGGTACCCATTTCGCGCATATACATGCGCACAGGGTCGGTAGTACGACCAATTTCGCTTTCTACACTGGATAATGCAGCGGCTGCAGCTTCGGCAGCATCCTCATCGGTGATTGCGTTGTCATCATTTAGAGCAAGATCATCGGCATCAGGGGCAGTTTCTACCACCTTAATGCCCATGTCATTGATCATCTGAATGATATCTTCTACCTGCTCGGAATCTACGATTTCTGCTGGTAGGTGGTCATTTACTTCGGCGTAGGTCAGATAGCCTTGCTCTTTGCCTTTAATGACAAGTAGTTTTAGCTGTGACTGCGGATTTTGATCCATAGACGGTATCCAACTTCATATCTGGTGAAGGAATTAGTATGCGAAATGCAAACCACATATACTAACAAATTTATTCATTGCTGACTATTTAAACTGGGTTACGCTTTCAAGTCTTTCATTAAGTCTTGAAGCTCCCGTCTCTCTTCGGCTGATAAACCGACGCTTCTTTCTTTTGCCTGCAGGTTTTCAATTTGCTTTTCGATGCATTGAGCCAATATTTTGTCCAATGAATCTAAAAATAGTTCTTCTTGGTTGTCTTCAACAAGTGGAATTTCCCAACTTGCGAGGCGAGACAGAAGGGTCTCGTTTTTATTACCGCGCCAGTGTTCAAGCAATTGGCCTGTAGTAATATTGGGGTACGCTTGACAATTCTCAAGTACCTCAATTAATAAACTTAAACCGGGTATGGGCAAGGATTGAACGCTGGAAATATCAGGCACCATTTCAGCATAGCTTGGATTTTGAATAAGCAAAGCGATCACTTCACGCATCGGTGTGCGTTTGAGCTCTTTGTGTGGCTGTGAGCGGTGTTTGTCTGATTCTGGCAGTGATGGCTTTTTATAAATCCCAGTTTTTTGCCCTAATATTTTGAGCAATTGCGCTTGTAGAGATGTGTCTGGCACTTTATTAATCAGTGGTAATGTCAGCGCCTCAAGCGCTGCTTTCCCTTCGTTATTACCGACATCAACTTGTGACAGTAGGTTGGTAAATAGGTATTTGGATAAGGGTTCAGCATCTTGCACTAACTGTTCAAAGGCCGCTTTTCCATGGGTTCTGATGTAGCTATCTGGGTCTTCACCATCAGGTAAAAACAGAAATTTAAGAATATTGCCACTTTTGAGATAACTCAACGCATTTTCCAGTGCGCGCCACGCCGCTTCTCGTCCTGCTCGGTCACCATCATAGCAACAGACCACCGTATTGGTTTGGCGAAAAAGCAGTTGCAGGTGATCGCCAGTAGTTGAGGTTCCTAGCGAAGCAACCGAGTAGTCCACTCCATATTGCGCCAGAGCCACCACATCCATATAACCTTCAACAACTAATATTTGCGGGGGTTCACGATAGGCTTGCATGACATCGTATAGGCCATACAGCTCTTTACCTTTATGGAAAATGGGAGTTTCTGGTGAGTTCAGGTATTTTGGCGTTCCATCACCAGTAACGCGTCCACCAAAGCCGATCACTCGTCCGCGGCGGTCGCGAATGGGAAACATAATACGTCCACGAAAACGATCGTAGCGGTTGCCTTTGTCATTTTCGATCAACATGCCGCCAGTGACGAGCATCTCTTGGCTTTCTTGTTGCTGACCGAAGTTTTTGCGCACTAAATCCCATTCGTCAGCGATATAGCCAATACCAAATTTCTGCACGATTTCGCCAGAAAGACCGCGATCTTTTAGGTACTCGATGGCATGACGATTACCCGGAACTTTGAGTTGGTTGCGGTAAAACTGCGCAATGCTGCCCATTAAGTCATAAAGGGTGCGTTTTTCTTCACTATTGGCTTTAGGGGCTGATGAGAAATGGCCACTAGAGCGTTGCTCTCGGGGAACTTCTAGCCCCACAAAAGAAGCCAATTCTTCGATGGCCTCGACGAATTCAAGGCGTTCATATTCCATCATGAAGTCGATGGCGTTGCCATGCACGCCACAACCAAAGCAGTGATAGAACTGTTTTTCTTGGCTTACACTAAATGAGGGCGTTTTTTCATTATGGAATGGGCAGCAAGCACCGTAGTTCTTACCTTTTTTCTTAAGTTTCACACGTGCGTCTATGATGTCGACAATATCAAGTCGAGCAAGGAGATCATCAATAAAACTGCGAGGGATGTGTCCTGCCATAAAACCTAAAAGAAAAGATTAAAACGAATGATTAGATACAAACAAGCCGTGCGCTCCAGAGGATAGCACGGCTTGATGCAATTTGATGCGGGCATTTAAGCGAGTTTAGTTCGAACTAATCCGCTGACTTTACCCATATCTGCACGCCCTTGAATTTGCGGTTTCAAGACAGCCATCACTTTCCCCATGTCTTGCATGCCAGCAGCAGCGGACTGGGTGATCGCATCATCAATTAATGCGCTCACTTCATCATCGCTCAACGGCTGAGGCATAAATGCCTCAAGGATAGTGATTTCTGCTTGCTCTGCATCTGCGAGATCTTGACGATTGGCAGCTTCATATTGAGCGACAGAGTCGCGACGCTGTTTAACCATTTTTACCATCACAGCAAGAATATCGTCGTCGTTCAGAGTGATCTGCTCGTCGACTTCTCGTTGTTTGATCGCGGATAAGGCTAAACGAATAGTGCCAAGGCGTACTTTATCCTTGGCTTTCATCGCTAATTTTTGCTCTTCTTTGAGGATATCAATTAGAGCCATAACTCTCGTTCCTTAATGGAAAAAGGTTATTAGTACAGGCGAACGCGACGTGCGTTTTCGCGAGCTAGCTTCTTAGCGTGACGCTTTTGAGCTGCTGCTTTAGCGCGTTTGCGAACGGTAGTTGGTTTTTCATAGTGCTCACGACGACGCACTTCAGAAAGGATACCTGCTTTTTCGCAAGAGCGCTTGAAACGACGTAATGCAACATCGAACGGTTCGTTTTCACGTACTTTAACTATTGGCATATGCCTTTCACCTCAGGGGTTATTCGTTAACGCTGATATTTTGAGGCTTAAACCACAAGATTTCTTGTCTGTTTGCTCGGTTATCAGCTTGATCAAAAATGGTGCGGAATTTTAATCCGATCGCAATAGCTTTGTAAAGCACTTTGTCGATTATAGTCTGTACAAAATTTGTTTACGGAGCCAAGGCGGGGTAACATGGCGGCCATTTCCAATTGTTGATGAAAGCGTGCTGAGAAAATTATGCGCATTATTGGTATTGAAACCTCGTGTGACGAGACTGGCATCGCCATTTATGACGAAGAGAAAGGCTTACTTTCTCATCAATTGTACAGCCAAGTAAAACTGCACGCCGATTACGGCGGTGTGGTGCCGGAGCTTGCTTCTAGAGACCATGTTAAAAAGACCATTCCACTGATAAAAGCAGCGATGGCTGAAGCGAATTTGACGCCTGCGGATATTGATGGCGTGGCTTACACCGCAGGTCCTGGTTTAGTGGGTGCGCTGCTTGTTGGCGCGACGATTGGCCGTAGTTTGGCTTATGCGTGGAATGTGCCTGCGGTGCCTGTTCACCATATGGAAGGGCACCTTTTAGCTCCGATGCTTGAAGATAATCCGCCTCCGTTTCCGTTTGTGGCCGTACTGGTTTCCGGTGGTCATTCCATGATGGTAGAGGTGAAAGGGATTGGTGAATATAAGATCCTCGGAGAGTCTATTGATGATGCGGCCGGTGAGGCGTTTGATAAAACCGCGAAGCTGATGGGGCTTGATTATCCTGGGGGGCCATTGTTGGCTCGTTTGGCAGAAAAAGGAACGCCAGGGCGTTTTAAGTTTCCGCGTCCGATGACGGATCGACCAGGGTTAGACATGAGTTTCTCTGGTTTAAAAACATTTACAGCCAATACGATTGCAGCTAATGAGAATGATGATCAGACCCGAGCAGATATTGCGTATGCCTTTCAAGAGGCGGTGTGTGGCACTTTAGTGATTAAGTGCAAGCGAGCCCTTGAGCAAACTGGCATGAAACGTATTGTTATTGCCGGTGGCGTGAGTGCCAATAAACAGTTACGCGCAGAGCTTGGCGCACTGGCGAAAAAAATTGGTGGCGAAGTGTATTACCCACGTACTGAGTTTTGTACCGACAACGGTGCAATGATTGCTTATGCGGGTATGCAGCGTTTAAAAAATGGTGAAACAGTCGATTTAGCGGTGCAGGCAACACCTCGCTGGCCGATTGATCAACTTAAACCCATTATTTAGCGGGTGTCACAACGGTCTCTTTTTAGAGGCCGTTTTGTTCTTTGGTACTTCCGTTTCTGTGGCGTTCTGTATTGATTTTAATTAGCCATTGCTTACATTCTGCTCTGAGCTGTTATCGCTCATATCAATGCTACAATGCCAACCTACTTTACTAATATTGGATTCACAATGAAGACATTTGTTATTGATGATTGCCAGATGCGTTATTTGGATCAAGGGCAAGGTGAAGTGCTTGTTTTCGGTCACAGCTATCTGTGGGATAGCGCAATGTGGGCACCTCAGGTGGAAGCGTTGAGTCAACACTACCGCTGTATCGTGCCTGATTTATGGGCGCATGGTCAGTCAGATTTCGCACCGTCATCCATGAACACACTGAAAGATTATGCTCAGCATATTTTGGCTTTGATGGACCACTTATCGATTGAGCAGTTTTCTATCATTGGTCTTTCTGTAGGTGGAATGTGGGGGGCTGAGTTAGCCGTTCTTGCGCCTGCGCGCGTGAAATCATTAGTGATGATGGATACCTTTGTTGGTCTAGAGCCTGAAGTCAGCCATGCAAAATATTTTGCCATGCTCGATGCGATTGCGGCGATGCAGCAAGTGCCATCACCGATTGTTGATGCAGTTGTACCGATGTTTTTTGCAAAAGATGGCGAGCAGCAATCTCCGACATTAGTGGCTGGATTCAAGCAACATTTATCGGCGCTTACTGGTCAACAAGCGGTGGAAGTGGCTCGGTTGGGGAAAATGATCTTCGGTCGTCGTGACATGATTGAAGAGGTGGAGCAATTGAGGTTGCCAGTGCTGATTGCAGCTGGCGCTGAAGATATGCCTCGTCCGCCTCTTGAGGCTTACTTAATGAATGATGCCATTCACGGCAGTGAGTTAGAGGTTATTGCTAATGCTGGACATATCAGTAACTTAGAACAACCTGAATACGTTACCGCCATGTTGACCCGTTTCTTGAAAAAAGCGCTTAGCTAGTCTTCTCTAATTACCGGGTCATGCTTAATCAAAAAGGCTTCGTAAGAGGCCTTTTGCTTATTCGTCATTGACGTTATTTGCAAGCGGGTTTATCCATCATCCAAGCTAGCTCAAGAACCAAGCGTTTTTTTCTCACCCACTTTCGGCTCTGTGCCAGCCAATAACCGTTTAATATTTTGGTGATGACGAAACACGATAAGGCAGCACAGCATTGCTACCGGTAAGGTATATTGCGGTTTGATCAACCAAGTGTAGAACGGAGCGAGCAGCACGGTAACCAAAGCCGCTAAGGATGAATAGCGAAATAAAAATGCAACGCTGACCCAAGTCAATATGATAAGTGCGGTGAGATCTAAACCGATCGGTGCGATTGCTCCCAGTGCTGTTGCAACACCTTTTCCGCCTTTAAAATGAAAGAAAATAGGATACATATGGCCAAGGCAAGCGGCGATGGCGACTAGGCCTAACAAAATGGGGTCAATCCCCAAATAGTAGCTGCCCCATACGGGAATAGTACCTTTGAGCATGTCACACAGCAGTACCGCGATGGCGGCTTTTTTTCCACCAATGCGTAATACGTTAGTTGCACCGGGGTTATTTGAGCCCATATTGCGAGGATCGGGCAGGCGTAATAAACGGCAGATCAACACCGCACTTGAGATCGAACCCAGTAAATAGGCAGAAATGATCATTATCAGTGCGAGTGGTGTCATAAGTACCTCTGCAGTGGAAATACCCTAAAGCAAGTTCACAAGCCATTGTTAACCATGATGAAAAGCAAAAAAATGTTTTGGATTTCGCATCTCGACTCAGTTTGGGTATATGATATCGCGATTAGGCAAAATAGTACGATTTTTTACGTAATTAGGGTATCCGACCTCTAGAGGAAGAGACGCAAAAATGGACAAAGTCTTTATTGAACAGCTGACGGTAATTACGACCATTGGCGTGTATGATTGGGAACAAGAGATTAAGCAGAAGTTGGTGCTCGACATCGAAATGGCGCACGACAATCAACCCGCAGGTAAAAGTGATGATGTGAGCGATGCATTAGACTACGCACAAGTGAGTCAAGCGGTGATCGCACATATTGAAAATGGTCGCTTTTTATTGGTAGAGCGTGTTGCAGAAGAAGTAGCAGAGCTTCTGATGCAGCGTTTTTCCGTTCCTTGGGTTAAAATTCGCTTAGCAAAGCCCGGCGCGGTAGCACAGGCATCCAGTGTTGGCGTTATTATTGAGCGAGGCGATGCATGACTACGGTCTATGTTGGCGTCGGTTCTAATATTGAAAGACGCAAACATATCGAAGCGGCCATCGAGGAATTGTCGACCATCGGAAATCATCTACAGATCTCGACCATTTACGAATGTGCATCGGTTGGGTTCAATAGTGCGGCCTTTTATAATTTAGTCGTTGCGCTGGAAACAAGGCTTTCGTTGAGTGATTTCGTGGCGCAACTTCGAGCGATTGAATCTCGATGGGGGCGCGACCCGCAGGCGGAAAAATTTCAAGATCGCACCTTAGATCTCGATATCATCTTGTTTGGTGAAGACATTTCAGCGCAAGATCCTGAACTGCCACGCAGTGATATCTTTAAATATCCATTTGTCATACAACCACTTTACGATTTGTCACCGGAACGGATCGTTCCCAATGATGGTCGTAGTGTGCGTCAAATATGGCAACAGGCGATCAACTTAGAATCGCTCACCCCTGTCAAACTTTGGTTTGACATTAATTAATAAGAGTCAGTAATGAGTTATTTAGAAGCGTTTTTTTTGGCTTTGATTCAAGGCTTAACCGAATTTTTACCCATCTCCAGCTCCGCCCATTTGATTTTGCCTTCAGCTATTTTAGGCTGGGAGGATCAAGGTCTTGCCTTTGATGTGGCGGTGCATGTCGGCACATTAGCTGCCGTGGTTATCTATTTTAGGAAAGAAGTCGTGACTTTACTGCGCGCTTTTTTTGCCTCGATTTTTAAAGGCGAGCGCAGTAAAGAATCGAAACTGGCATGGATGATCGTACTAGCCACCATCCCTGCCTGTATTTTCGGCTTTTTTATGAAAGATATTGTTGAACTCTACCTACGCAGTGCTTGGGTGATAGCAACCACCACTATTATTTTTGGTCTATTACTGTGGTATGTCGATAAAAACGCTCCATTAGCGGATGATGAATACCAAGCCGATTGGAAAAAATCGCTGATGATTGGTTTGGCACAAGCAGTTGCGGTTATCCCCGGTACCTCTCGCTCAGGAGCGACCATCACTGCGGCGTTGTATCTTGGTTTTACTCGTGAAGCGGCCGCGCGTTTTTCTTTCTTGATGTCGATTCCCATCATTGTTTTGGCGGGTGGTTATTTAGGGTTAAAGCTGGTGACCAGTGGCGAACCTGTGCATTTTGGTTTCTTAATGACGGGTATCCTTACCTCCTTTATCAGTGCTTATATTTGTATCCATTTCTTCTTAAAACTGATTTCTAAAATGGGTATGACTCCGTTTGTCATTTACCGTTTAATTCTCGGTGGCGGCTTATTTGCGTTCCTAATGATGAGTTAAATAAAGGCTTGTGGTATAAATAGCCATCATTTTCGTGCTGTGTTAGAGCGTCACTTTTTTTAAACAGCACGCTTTGTTTATCGTTTACGTTCTCTTTCATAGTGAACGTTTTGAATGGTTATAGATGTGATGCGACTTTTTGCGGTGACATTGGCGTTATTATTCGGTTTATTACAGTACGATTTGTGGCTCGGTAAAAATGGCATTGCTGATTATCGAACCATTGTCGATGAAATTGACGTGCAGCAACAAGTAAACGAAAACCTAACGCTACGAAATTCGGAAATGTTCGTCGAAATTGATGATTTACGACAAGGATTGGACGCGATTGAAGAGCGAGCGCGTCATGAATTAGGAATGATAAAAGAAGGTGAAACTTTCTATCGATTGGTCGGTGAGGATAGTCAATAAATGCCGCACAGTACGCTTTCTCTTACCGCGATTGTACCGGCTGCTGGTGTTGGCAGCCGAATGCAAGCAGATCGTCCGAAACAGTATTTAACCATACACAACAAAACCGTTCTCGAACACACAATAGCGACGCTGCTCGCGCACCCTAATATTGATCGCGTTGTTGTCGCCGTCAGTGACGATGATCCTTACTATTTTGCTCTGCCATTAGCCACTAACCCCAATGTTATTCGCGTCAGCGGTGGTCAAGAGCGAGCCGACTCGGTGCTCTCGGCGCTGCAATATGTTTTAGCTAATTCCCTAGGTGAATGGGTTCTCGTGCATGATGCAGCGCGGCCTTGTCTTACTTTTGCAGATATTGACCGATTGATTAAGACGGCTAAAGAGCATCCGGTAGGTGCGATTTTAGCTGCACCCGTTCGAGACACAATGAAGCGTGCTGATGGCGAAAGCAACATTGATCATACCGTTGATCGCGTCGCATTATGGCATGCACTCACCCCCCAGATGTTTAGAGCCAAGCCGCTTTTTGAGGCTTTGTCGGACGCGTTAGATCAGCAAGTCATCATCACCGATGAAGCATCCGCAATGGAGTGGCAAGGGTTACATCCAGCGTTGGTCGCTGGGCGGGCGGATAATCTCAAAATTACGCAACCCGAAGATCTCGCTTTAGCTGAGTTTTATTTAGGTCGTACTTCTTCACTAGCCGCAATAGGAAATAACCATGATTAGAATTGGCCACGGTTTTGATGTTCATAAATTTGGCGGTGAAGGCCCAGTCATCATTGGGGGAATTGCCGTTCCTTATGAGCAAGGCTTAATTGCTCATTCCGATGGTGATGTCGCCTTGCATGCTTTAAGTGATGCGCTGCTTGGCGCGATTGCCGCAGGTGATATTGGCCGCCATTTCCCCGATACCGATGATAAATGGAAAGGGGCAGATAGCCGTGAATTATTGAAAGATGTCTATCGCCGTGTGAAAGCGCAAGGCTACCGTTTAGGAAATGCCGACGTCACCATTATCGCGCAAGCGCCGAAGATGGCGCCGTATATTGAAGCGATGTGCGCTGCCATTGCGCAAGATCTTGAAACGACGCTAGATAATATTAACGTCAAAGCAACCACAACCGAACGCCTTGGTTTCACTGGGCGCAAAGAGGGTATTGCTTGCGAAGCGGTTGTCTTATTGATCAAATGTACTACAGATTAAATGCTCGGTTGATCAAAGCATAATATCGCCTTAATAAAAAACGACCCAAATTGAAGAGGTAATGGCAATTCACGTGCCTCTCCTTCTATGTAAAAACACGTTATTGATGGACTACCGCCAACGAATGGCACGCTCAGTAACGCGCAATAGCGGCTCATGCGTCGCTGTTTTTATTATTACCGCCAACTCGCGTCAGCGACGGATGAAAACATGTCAGATATATTATCTTCATTGGCTTACCTCTGTGGTAAACCAGCCGCTAAAGCCAAAATAAAAGCCAAGCCAGAGCACTTTAAAGTGATTGAAGACTTAGGATTCGAACTGGCAGGAAGTGGTGAACACTTAATGGTTCATATTCGTAAAACTGGTGAGAATACCAGTTTTGTGGTCAATGAATTGGCCAAAGCATGCGGTGTGAAATCAAAAGATGTGAGTTGGGCTGGTCTGAAAGATCGTCATGCGGTTACGCAGCAGTGGCTCAGTGTACATTTACCAAAAGGTGAGACGCCAGATTTCACCGAGTTTTTGGCTCAATATCCGAGCATCGAAATTCTGGAAACTACGCGTCACAATAAAAAGTTGCGCCCCGGAGATTTAGTCGGCAATCATTTTGAAATCACGCTTTCTGAAGTCACCGACACCGCCGAAGTAGTGACGCGATTAGAGCACATCGCCACGCACGGTATGCCTAATTATTTTGGTAGCCAACGTTTTGGCAATCACGGCAATAACCTCAGTGAAGCGCGTCGCTGGGGAAAAGAGAACGTGCGTTCACGTAACCAAAATCAGCGCAGTTTGTATCTTTCGGCGGCCCGTTCGTGGATTTTCAACCAAATTGTCTCTGCCCGTATCGAGCAAGATAAGTTACACCAATTTATCGAAGGAGATATCGCACTTGAGGGAGAGAAAACGACCTTAGCCACCTTGGTGAATCTTACCGATCTCAATAACAAGCTGGCATTGAATGAAGTGCAAATAAGTGCTGCTTTGGCGGGCGATAACGCACTACCGACGCAAGGCGAGGCTTTAGATTTAGAACAAGTTCACCTTGATGCTGAACCTGACTTGATGGCACTGATCCGCAGCAATCGTATGCGTCATGAGCGCCGGGCGGTGATGCTTAAGCCTCAGAATCTTTCTTGGACAGTTGAACAAGACAATGTGACGTTACGTTTTGATTTAGATGCAGGAAGTTTTGCTACCTCAGTCATTCGCGAATTGGTTGAAGAGATAGCGGTTGAACGCGAGTTCTAAGGAAAAAACTCGATGAAGATTTTATTAAGCAATGATGATGGTGTATACGCGCAAGGTTTAAATACCCTAGCACGCGCGCTGGCTGATCTCGCCGAGATCGTGATTGTCGCGCCGGATCGTAATCGGTCAGGAGCCTCCAATTCGCTGACATTAGAGCAGCCGCTTCGTGTGGATCTCATTGCACCCAATACCTATTCAGTGCAAGGCACACCAACCGATTGTGTGCATTTTGCACTCAATGAACTGCTCAAAGATGATCTGCCTGATTTGGTGCTGACAGGCATCAATCATGGTGCGAATTTGGGCGATGACGTGCTCTATTCGGGCACGGTTGCGGCGGCGATGGAAGGGCACTTTCTTGGGGTGCAAGCGATCGCGTTTTCATTGGTCGGGACGGCTAATTTTACTACGGCAGCGCAGATAGCACGCCAGTTGGTCGAACAGCATCTCAATGCCCCGATCCCAACCAATCGATTATTGAATGTGAACGTACCAGATCGTCCATTTGAGGAGTTAGCGGGTATTCAAGTGACGCGTTTAGGTGCTCGCCATCACGCAGAAAGTATGATTAAGCAGAAAGATCCTCGTGGGCATGATATTTATTGGTTAGGTCCTCCGGGTAAAGAGCAAGATGCAGGGCAAGGGACTGATTTCTATGCGATTGAGCATGGCTATGTCTCCTTGACGCCGTTGCAAGTTGATCTCACGGCTCATGAGTCACTGCCAAGTATGGATAACTGGTTGAAGGAAAAAGGGTAATGGCCAATCCACATGCCGACAGATTAATTGAATTTCTGATCGCGAATGGTATCCAAGATCAAACCGTTTTGGATGCCATTCATTGTTTGCCAAGAGAAAGCTTTGTTTCTCAGGCGATGATGCATCAAGCCTATGACAACAATGCCTTGCCGATAGGCCAAGGACAAACGATTTCACAACCTTACATTGTGGCAAAAATGACGCAGCTTTTAGAACTTGAGCCGCAGAGTAAGGTCTTAGAAATTGGCACAGGATCGGGTTATCAAACCGCTGTGCTTGCCCAGTTGGTTGAGCACGTGTATTCGATTGAACGGATCAAGTCATTACAGTGGGACGCGAAGCGTCGTTTAAAGCAACTTGATATTTATAACGTCTCCACTAAGCATGGTGATGGCTGGTTGGGCTGGGATGCTAAAGCTCCTTTTGATGCGATCATTGTTACGGCAGCGGCCGAATTTGTCCCAAATGCGCTGCTTGATCAGCTTGCGGAAGGTGGCCGTTTAGTGATCCCTGTCGGCAGTAGTGAGCAACAGTTATTGAAAATAGTTCGCCAAGGTGATGATTTTATTTCTAACACCATTGAGATGGTGCGTTTTGTTCCTTTAGTTGCCGGTGATTTAGCTTAGTGATGATGAGTAACCTAAGAAACAGAGTAATAATGGTGCTAATTAGTAGCGTCCTTATCGGATGTGCTGCTCATACTCCTGCACCCGTTTCTGGGCTCAATAAAGACTATAATGCCATTCCTCGTGGTAGTTATCGCGGCAGTTTTTACGAAGTGCAAAAAGGCGATACGCTCTATTTTATATCTTATGTCACAGATAAAAATGTAAACGACTTGATCCGTTTCAATAATTTAAAAAAACCTTACACCATTCATCCCGGTCAAAAACTCAAATTATGGATCCCCAATTACACGCCTCCTGCTTACGGTGGTAGTGGTGTAACAGAAGTCATTGTGGCTGCAACCCCTTCGAGCACAATGGCTGGCTTAGTTTCCCCCCCAATGGTTGTAGACGGAGTGAGTAAAAACTCTAATCAAAATAGTGGATCTAATGCCGCAAGTTCTTCGACCAAAGTCGCAAAGAAAGATCCTCCTAAGGTAGTTGAACAATCGAAATCAAAAGAGTATGTTGATTCAAAAGGTAAGCAAAATGTTAATGCTAATGTAACCTTTGCTAAACCAAAAGATGATAAAGTTTCAAAATGGTTATGGCCGACACAAGGGAGAATAATTAAAAACTTTTCAGCAGGCGATCAAGGAAATAAAGGGATCGATATCGCAGGACAGCGTGGTCAATCCATTTTATCAACTGCTGCAGGAACCGTTGTCTATTCGGGAAATGCATTAAGAGGTTACGGCAATCTTGTGATTGTTAAACATAACGATAACTACCTCAGTGCTTATGCTCATAACGATCGGTTACTGGTAAAAGAAGGACAAAGTGTTAAAGCTGGCCAAAAAATAGCAACCATGGGCAGCTCAGGAACCAGCAGTGTTCGTTTACACTTTGAAATTCGTTATCAAGGTAAGTCGGTGAATCCAAAACGCTACTTACCGTAAACATACTTGAAAGAGTCATGTAGCGACATTAGAAAGTAGTAATGTCTTGCTAGCTCGCCAGGGGGAGGCGCTATGAGTATCAGCAATGCAGTAACGAAAGTCGAAGAGTTTGAAGACCAAGAGATCATGGATTCGATTGAGGTTGATGAAGAACTCACCACCACTAAAAGCCAAAGCGATGACGATGTTCAAATCGAAGATGCCAAAGAAGGATTTGATGCGTCAACAAAAAGCTTAGATGCAACACAGATGTATCTTAGCGAGATTGGTTTTTCTCCATTATTAACAGCTCAAGAAGAAGTACTTTATGCTCGTCGTTCACTGAGAGGCGATGAAGCTGCTCGTAAACGCATGATCGAAAGTAACTTACGTTTGGTCGTTAAAATTTCTCGCCGTTATGGTAATCGTGGCTTAGCTTTACTCGATCTAATTGAAGAGGGTAATTTAGGCTTGATCCGCGCGGTAGAAAAATTTGATCCAGAACGTGGCTTTAGATTCTCAACCTATGCTACTTGGTGGATCCGTCAAACCATTGAACGTGCATTAATGAACCAAACGCGCACTATCCGTTTGCCAATTCATGTCGTTAAAGAGTTGAATATCTACCTTCGCACGGCTCGCGAGCTGTCGCAGAAGTTAGATCACGAACCTACCGCAGAAGAAATTGCGTTCCAACTGGATAAGCCAGTAGAAGATGTCAGTAAAATGCTACGTCTGAACGAGCGTATCAGTTCTGTTGATACACCGATTGGCGGCGATGGTGACAAAGCACTACTCGATATCATCCCAGATACGAACAACTCTGATCCTGAAATTTCTACGCAAGATGATGATATCCGTGAATCACTACTGAATTGGTTAGATGAACTGAACCCAAAACAAAAAGAGGTACTTGCACGCCGTTTTGGACTATTAGGTTATGAACCGTCCACCTTAGAAGAAGTCGGGCGCGAAATTAACTTAACCCGTGAACGAGTTCGTCAAATTCAAGTGGAAGGTCTACGTCGTTTGAGAGAGATCTTGGTTAAACAAGGCTTGAACATGGAAGCGCTGTTTAATGTTGAATACGACTAAAGGTTGGTTCAACAAGACCTTGATTCATAAAACCATTCATTCATTCATTCATAAGCCGTTGATTTATAAAACTATTACATGAAATCACAAAAGGCACCGACTTAAAATCGATGCCTTTTTTATTTTTAATATCAGATTGTTACATTAGCTTCTTCAAGCGATAAAGTGCTTCTAACGCTTGGCGAGGCGTTAGATCGTCAGGATCAATAGCTGCTAATGCCTGTTCGACTTCGCTTGGGTCTGGGATCAAACTGAGTTGATTAGCAATATCTACAGTTGAGCTTTTACTGCTATTAGGTTGTTGCTGGCTTAGTAATTCAAGCTGCGACAGTTTAGCGCGCGCGTTTTTGATCACTGTTTTAGGCACGCCAGCAAGACCTGCCACTGCTAGGCCGTAAGATTTACTTGCCGCTCCTTCTTGAACCGCATGCATAAAGGCAATGCTATCGCCATGTTCCACGGCATCTAAATGCACGTTGGCTAAGTGAGGTAGCTGGTTTGGCAGCTCGGTCAGTTCAAAATAATGAGTGGCAAATAGCGTTAGCGCGCCAATTTGGCTTGCGAGCCATTGTGCACTTGCCCAAGCCAATGATAACCCATCATAGGTACTGGTGCCGCGGCCAATTTCATCCATCAATACCAAGCTATTTTGTGTCGCATTATGCAAAATGTTGGCAGTTTCGGTCATTTCAACCATGAAAGTAGAGCGACCAGAGGCGAGATCGTCCGATGCACCAATGCGGGTGAAGATGCGGTCAATCGAACCGATGTGTGCTGCTTCTGCTGGCACATAGCAACCGATATGCGCTAATAAAGTAATCAATGCAGTTTGGCGCATGTAGGTCGATTTACCGCCCATGTTAGGCCCGGTAATGATCAACATTTTTCGTTGCGGATTGAGCTCAATTGGGTTGGCAATGAAGGGTTCATTCATCACTTGCTCAACGACAGGGTGACGGCCAGCTTGGATATGGATCGCTGGCTCTTTACTCAAGGTCGGGCGACAGTAATCTAAGCTTTCAGCGCGCTCGGCAAGGTTTTGCAACACATCGAGCTGCGATAGCGAAGATGCAAGGTTTTGCATCTGCTCTAAATGAGGCAACAATAAGTCAAATAACTCTTCCCAAAGCTGCTTTTCCACTGCCAGTGCTTTTGATTTCGAGTTGAGCACTTTATCTTCATGCGCTTTTAGCTCGGCAATAATATAACGCTCGGCATTTTTCAGCGTTTGGCGGCGCACATAGTGGGGAGGAACAAGGTGACTCTGGCCACGGCTGACTTGAATGTAGAAACCGTGAATCGCGTTGTAGCCGACTTTTAGCGTATCAATGCCGTGATGTTCGCGCTCTTCAGCTTCTAATTTATTCAAGTATTCGGTTGCGCCGTTGGCTAAATCACGCCATTCATCCAGTTCGGCGCTGTAGCCATCGGCAATCACGCCACCATCACGAATCACAACTGGTGGGTTGTCTTTGATTGCTCGCTCAAGCAGTGTGCACAGCTCATCCAATGGCTGTACATGATGAGTTAACTGAACTAAGTGGGGTTGCGATAAGGGTTGCAGTATTTCACTGAGCTGCGGCAATTGCTGCATCGCATGTCGCAGGCGTGCTAAGTCTCTTGGGCGAGCGGAACGCAATGCCAAACGAGCAAGAATACGTTCAATATCGCCAATCTGTTTCAGCACAGGTTGTAATTCACTAAACAGAGCAAGCTGTTTCAACTCGCCGATCGCATCAAGGCGTTGATTCAGCGTATCAATACAGCGCATCGGTTGGTGTAACCAGCGTTTGAGCATGCGGCTGCCCATTGGGGTGGCGCAATGATCGAGCACTTCCGCTAAGGTGTTATCAAAGCCACCGGACAAGTTCTGCGTGATCTCTAAATTACGGCGCGTGGCGGCATCTAAGATCACCGAGTGATCTTGGCGATCAAACGTCAGTGAACGAATATGAGGCAGTGCAGTGCGCTGCGTATCTTTCACGTATTGAATCAAGCAGCCAGCGGCGCATAAGCCCAGTTTAGCCTGTTCTACGCCAAAACCGACCAAATCACGCGTACCAAATTGTTGGTTCAACTGCTGTTTTGCTGTCTCTAACTCAAATTCCCAAATAGGGCGGCGACGGTTTCCTTTGCGATTGCCCATTAAAGTGACTGGCGTGAAATCTTCAGGGAAGAGCAGTTCGCGCGGTGCGGTGCGTTGCAGTTCGGCGGCCATCGCCTCTTCGGTTTCTGGCTCACTCAGTTGGAAGCGCCCTGAAGTGATGTCTAAGGTTGCGTAGCCAAAGCGACCATCGTGGTGGTAGATGGCGGCAATTAAGTTATCGACTCGCTCAGAGAGCAAGGCTTCATCCGTGACCGTACCGGGCGTGACAATCCGCACCACTTTACGCTCAACGGGGCCTTTGCTGGTGGCAGGATCGCCAATTTGTTCACAAATCGCGACGGATTCGCCCTGCTGTACCAATTTCGCTAAGTAACCTTCCACAGCGTGATAGGGAACGCCCGCCATTGGAATAGGTTCACCCGCAGAAGCACCGCGTTTGGTGAGTGATATTTCCAGCAATTGCGATGCGCGTTTAGCGTCATCGTAAAACAGCTCGTAGAAATCGCCCATCCGATAAAAGAGCAGAATATCGGGGTTTTCGGCTTTCAATTGCAGATATTGCCGCATCATCGGGGTGTGCTGTGGTGAAGACTCGGCGGAAGATGCGCTGGATTTGCTCATGTTATTCGTCACTCGATTATCAATGGCTGACTGTGAAAATGACCACTGTACAGGAATGGCAGCGGCCTTAGCTCTGACATGAGTTAGAAAGAATCGTCAGAACATGCATTTAAATAGTTGGAGAGGATAACAAACTTCGCTATTGCTGAGCAATCAAGGGATGCTGATGTGGAAGCAAAGCCAAGGGCTAAAAAGTGATGAGCGCGTTCAGCACTGATTAGCCCGTTGGGTTGGAGATTTGATCTAAGAAAAAAGACCGGATGAGAGATAACGATCGCCTCGATCGCAAATGATGGCGACGACCACCGCTCCTGGATTTTGTTGCGCGATTTGTAACGCAGCGAAAACGGCGCCTCCAGAGCTGACGCCAGCGCAAATGCCTTCTTGGGTTGCCAAAGCACGAGCCGTATTGATGGCATCTTGCTCTTCGATATCGAGTACCACATCAACACGTGATGATTCAAAAATACCGGGTAAATAAGCTTGAGGCCAGCGGCGAATGCCCGGAATTGCACTGCCTTCTGCTGGTTGTAAACCGACAATGCTTATCTCTGGATTTTGCGTTTTTAGATAGCGAGAAGTGCCCATGATGGTGCCCGTTGTGCCCATACTTGAGACAAAGTGGGTGATTTCCCCGTGGCTTTGTTGCCAAATTTCTGGGCCAGTAGAATCAAAATGAGCTTGCGGGTTGTCGGGGTTATTGAATTGATCGAGCACTTTTCCTTTGCCTTCACTTTGCATTTTTAATGCTAAATCGCGCGCTCCTTCCATGCCTTGCTCTTTGCTGACTAAAATGAGCTCACAACCATACGCTTTCATCGCGTCTTTACGCTCTTGGGTAGCATTATCTGGCATGATTAAAATCATTTTGTAGCCCTTGATGGCGGCCGCCATTGCCAGCGCAATACCCGTGTTGCCGCTGGTCGCTTCAATGATGGTATCGCCCGGCTGGATCTCTTGGCGACGCTCTGCTTGCACTATCATATTGAGCGCTGGGCGATCTTTGACTGAACCTGCTGGGTTATTGCCTTCTAGCTTGACCAATACGGTGCTTGAGGTGTGAGCCGCCAGTCGCTGCAAGCGAACTAAAGGCGTTTGCCCGACATATGCTTCAATCGTTGGGAAGTCCGCCATCATGTTGTCCTTAATTTTTTAGTCGGAAGAGTAAGATGACGTATCCACCTTACCGAACACTACTATAAAGTCGTGCTGGTAATTGGCATACAATTTATTGCTAGAGTTTATTCCAAAAAGTTCTAGTTATCCTCTTTGTTATAATTCATTTTCCTCATACTCTAATTGCCAAGGACGCCATTTTGGCCGTAGTGATTAGGGAGTAGCAATATATGAAGTTCATCAAGTCAGCCTTAGCCAGCTTATTAGCCGTAGGATCGTTGAATGTTTCGGCCGCGGATCAAACCATTCTCAACTCATCGTACGACATCGCTCGCGAGCTGTTTGCTTCTTATAACCCAGTGTTTGAAAAACACTGGCAACAAAAGACAGGCCAAACAGTGGAGATCAAACAGTCGCACGGTGGGTCATCTGCGCAAGCTCGCTCAATTTTGCAGGGGTTAGCCGCCGATGTAGTGACATTCAATCAGGTAACGGATGTTCAGGTGCTGCACGATCGCGGCAAGCTTATCGATGCTAATTGGCAAGAAAAATTGCCCAATGCAAGCTCACCTTACTACTCCACGACCGCATTTTTAGTGCGCAAGGGAAATCCAAAAAATATTCAAGATTGGGGCGATCTCGCCAAAGCTGATGTGGCTTCTGTATTCCCCAATCCTAAAACCTCAGGTAATGCACGTTATACCTATTTGGCCGCGGTCGGTTATGCACAAAAGACTTTTGGCAAAGAGAACCAAGCCGAGCAGAATCAATTCCTCAAACAATTTTTAGCTAATGTCGCGGTATTTGATACTGGTGGCCGTGGTGCGACTACTTCGTTTGTTGAACGTGGCATTGGCGATGTGCTGATTACGTTTGAATCTGAAGTGAACAATATTCGTCAGCAGTATGGCGTGGATGAATATCAAGTAGTGGTGCCTAAGACCTCTATCTTGGCCGAGTTTCCCGTGGCCGTGGTGGAAAAAAATGCCAAGCGTAAAGGCACGCTTGAGGTAGCCAACGAATATCTCGCTTATCTGTACAGTGAAGAAGCGCAACGTTTGCTGGCTGGGTTTAATTACCGCGTTCATGATGAAAAAGTGAACGCAGAATTTGCTGATCGCTTCCCTGAAGTTGAATTGCTAACAGTTGAGAGCATTGCTGGCGGGTGGGAAAATGCCATGAAACTTCATTTTGCCAATGGCGCGAAGCTTGACCAACTTCAACGTCGTTAATTCGTCATCGCCACCTGCGCTGAGTGTGGGTGGTTTTCTTACGCATCCGTTTTTTTTCGAGGGTTTATGAGCCATTCCTTCACCGCTTCTTTATCTCGCCCACGCCATAAAAGGGTGCTACCCGGATTTGGTATTAGCCTCGGTACTTCGCTGTTTTTTGTCAGCTTAGTGCTGCTATTGCCCGCCAGTGGTTTGATTATGCAGACGAGCCAAATGTCGCTCACCGAGTATTGGCAGGTGGTGGCGGACCCTCGTGTACTGGCCAGTTACAAAGTAACGGTGGGCGCGGCACTCATCGCCTCATTGTTTAATGGCTTGCTAGGATTATTGCTCGCTTGGGTGCTGGTTCGTTATGATTTTTATGGCAAACGTATTCTTGATGCTTTAGTCGATTTACCGTTTGCTTTGCCTACCGCCGTTGCAGGCATCACGTTGGCGACGCTTTACTCATCCAATGGCTGGGTGGGCAGCGTACTTGGCGAGCTTGGAATTAAAGTGGCTTATACCCCCTTGGGGATTGTTGTCGCGATGGCGTTTACCAGTATTCCGTTTGTGGTGCGCACGGTACAACCCGTCTTGGAAGAGATATCCAAAGAAGAGGAAGAAGCGGGAATGACGTTAGGCGCATCAGACAGCGCCGTATTTTGGAAAGTGATCATGCCTTCGATTCGTCCAGCACTATTGGTTGGTATCGCACTCTCATTTACGCGTAGCTTGGGCGAGTTTGGTGCAGTGATTTTCATTGCGGGCAATATGCCTTATGTCAGTGAAATTACCTCATTAATGATTTTTGTACGCTTACAAGAATTTGATTTTCCGGCGGCGAGTGCCATTGCCTCGGTAGTATTGATGGCATCGTTATCGCTGCTACTACTGATCAATCTATGGCAGGGCGCATACCTGCGTCGAATTCATGGACGTTAAGGAACCGATGATGAAAGCACATCAACCGTTACGAGTCGGTGAAGCACCTTGGGTGAAGTGGAGTTTGATTAGCTTTGCGCTGTTTTGGGTTGCATTGTTGCTGATTATCCCGCTAGTGAGCATTTTCAAACAAGCCTTTGCCAGTGGTTTATCGACTTATATTAGTCATTTAATTGAACCCGATACGCGTCATGCCATTGGTTTAACACTGCTAGTTGCGCTACTCACGGTGCCAATTAACTTAGTGTTCGGCGTGTTATTAGCTTGGGCAGTGACTCGTTTTGAATTTCCGGGTAGAAAAATATTAACCACTTTAATTGATATTCCGTTTGCCGTATCACCGGTTGTTGCAGGCCTTCTGTATTTACTGCTTTACGGCAGCAGCGGCTGGTTAGGCGAGTGGTTGTTTGAGCGCGATCTGCAAGTGATGTTTGCTTGGCCGGGAATTTTATTGGTCACGGTTTTTGTGACTTGCCCGTTTGTCGCGCGTGAGCTGATCCCGCTGATGCAGCAGCAAGGCCGCTCGGATGAAGAGGCAGCGGTTATTTTGGGTGCATCTTGGTGGCAACTGTTTCGTCGCGTCACCTTACCGAATATTAAATGGGCACTGATTTACGGTGTCATCCTAACCAATGCGCGTGCCATTGGTGAATTTGGCGCAGTAGCGGTTGTGTCTGGCAATATTCGTGGTGAAACCAATACCTTACCGCTACATGTGCAGCTACTGTATGAAGATTATCAATCGGAAGCGGCGTTTGCTAGCGCCTCACTATTGGCTTTCATTGCATTATTAACCTTAGTTTTTAAAGCTTATGTTGAATGGCGTCAACACAACAATCAGACAAAAACGAACAGAGAGCAAGAGACGGTATGAGTATACGTTTAGACAACATTTCCAAACAATTTGGTCAATTTCAAGCGCTCTCTCCGCTCTCGTTACAGATTGATGATGGCGAGATGATTGGCTTACTTGGTCCTTCAGGCTCAGGCAAAACCACTTTGTTGCGCATTATTGCCGGCCTTGAAGGTGCTGATAGTGGAACCATTCATTTTAGAGATCGCGATGTGACTCATGTCCACGTCCGCGAGCGCCGAGTTGGCTTTGTGTTCCAAAACTACGCACTTTTTCGTCATATGACGGTGGCCGACAATGTCGCGTTTGGTTTGCAAGTGATGGATCGCCGTCATAGACCAGCGGCGGCGGAGATCACCAAAAGAGTCAAACAGCTATTGGATATTGTACAACTTGGCCATTTAGCTGAGCGCTATCCTGAACAACTGTCCGGCGGGCAAAAGCAGCGCATCGCCTTGGCTCGCGCCCTTGCAACAAAGCCGGAAGTGCTACTGCTGGATGAGCCTTTTGGCGCACTGGATGCCAAAGTGCGTAAAGAATTGCGCCGCTGGTTGCGCAGCTTGCATGAAGAGCTCGGTTTTACGAGCGTATTTGTCACCCACGATCAAGATGAAGCACTTGAGCTCTCTGATCGCGTGGTCGTGATGAGCAATGGCCGCATCGAACAGATCGACTCGCCAGTGCAGCTTTATGCTCAACCGAACAGTCGCTTCGTCTTTGACTTTTTTGGCAATGTGAATGTATTCCAAGCCAACTGGAATAACGAGCAGTGGGTCAATGGCCAATCGTTTATCTTACCGCCGAAAGATCACGCGATTAATCAATCAGGAAAGTTGTATGTGCGCAGCCATGAGTTGAGCCTATCGAACAAACAAAATAGCCAAGCTTCATTGCCTTTTGAAGTGGTCTCTGTCAATCCTGTTGGCGCGGAAGTGCGAGTGGAACTCGCGCCAGTCGGCTGGGAGAGTGAGCAATTATGGGAAGCAAAATTAACCCATAGAGCATTGAGTGAACAACCGCTCACACGAGGCGACAAAACCTTTGCTACACCACAAGTGGGCTACTTTTTTGGTGGGGAGAGCAGCACTCCGCACACCATTCGTTGGCCATTCTTAGACGCAGATAGTTTAATGTTTGAGATCTAAATACAACGGACGAACGATTCAGAATGGGCACGCTTGCGTGCCCATTCTGTTTTCTGGAGATTCAATCTGCTATAAAGGTTCAAGCAAGATAACGTGGCTTTGGAGAGGGCGTAATGAAAGCGATTTTTGCATTAAGTGAACAATTAGGTCAGCAATTGTTAGCACAAAAAGAGATCCTCACCAGTGCTGAATCATGCACTGGCGGTGGTGTGGCATTTGCACTTACCGAGGTTGCAGGAAGTTCGGCTTGGTTTGAACGATCATTTGTGACCTACAGTAATCTCGCTAAACAAGAGATGCTCGGTGTCAAAGCACAGACACTGGTGGATTTTGGCGCGGTTTCCGAACCCGTGGTGCGTGAAATGGTACAAGGAGCACTTTTGCATTCCCAAGCCACTATTGGTGTAGCGATCAGTGGTATTGCTGGTCCTGACGGCGGTAGCGCAGAAAAACCAGTGGGAACCGTGTGCTTTGCATGGGCTTCTAAGCAGGGCTGGGAACGTGCTGAGACGCTTTGTTTTAAAGGCGATCGCGCACAGGTGCGCAAGCAGGCGATTACTCATGCATTACAAGTGGTGAGTCACTTTTTATCGCAGCCAAATTGAACCTAGTCGAAATTTTTTCGACACAGCTATAGACACTGTATGAATCAACAGTATAATTAACCCCAATTGGCGACTAAAGAGTCGATAAAAAATTTAACGAGCCGCTACCCACAGCGACAGTTTGGAGAAAGTAATGGACGAAAATAAGCAGAAGGCGCTAGCCGCAGCACTGGGTCAAATTGAAAAGCAATTTGGTAAAGGTTCGATCATGCGCCTTGGTGACAACCGTACAATGGATGTTGAAACCATTTCTACCGGTTCACTTTCTTTGGATATTGCATTGGGTGCTGGCGGTTTACCAATGGGACGTATCGTTGAAGTCTACGGCCCTGAATCATCAGGAAAAACAACGTTAACGCTGGAATTGATCGCAGCAGCACAACGAGTGGGTAAAACCTGTGCTTTTATCGATGCAGAACATGCCCTTGACCCAATTTATGCTAAAAAACTGGGTGTAAACATCGATGAGCTGTTGGTTTCACAACCTGATACGGGTGAACAAGCGCTTGAAATTTGTGATGCCTTGGCCCGTTCTGGTGCCATTGATGTTATCGTCATTGACTCTGTGGCTGCACTGACACCAAAAGCTGAAATTGAAGGTGAAATGGGCGATAGCCACATGGGCTTGCAAGCACGTATGCTTTCTCAAGCGATGCGTAAGTTAACGGGTAACCTAAAACAGTCCAACTGCATGTGCATCTTCATTAACCAGATCCGTATGAAAATTGGTGTGATGTTTGGTAACCCTGAAACCACAACAGGTGGTAATGCCCTTAAATTCTACGCTTCAGTTCGTTTAGATATTCGTCGTACAGGCTCTATTAAAGAGGGTGACGAAGTCGTGGGTAACGAAACGCGTATTAAAGTGGTTAAGAACAAAATCGCGGCTCCCTTTAAACAAGCGGATACTCAAATTCTTTACGGACAAGGTTTTAACCGTGAAGGTGAATTGGTTGATCTTGGCGTGAAACATAAATTGGTTGAGAAAGCGGGTGCTTGGTATAGCTATAACGGTGATAAAATTGGTCAAGGTAAAGCAAACGCCTGTAAATTCTTGAGAGAGAATCCAGCTGCAGCTATGGCTCTTGATACTAAGTTACGTGAAATGCTGCTCAATCCAGCCGAGTTAATTGTTGAAGAACCTATTTTGAGCGAAATGCCTCAAGAAGAAGAGTTGTAATATTCTCCACGTTTATATTTCAACAAAGCCCTGCAATGCAGGGCTTTGTTTTATCCATGACTAATAGGGACAGTATGTATTCCTCTAAATTCAAATCGACGTTATCGTGCAAAGAGTGCGCATTGCAATTACTGAGCCGACGAGATCACAGCGAGCATGAGCTACAGCAAAAGCTCATGAGTAAAGGGTATGATTCGGAAATTATCGTTCAAACAATGAGTTACTGCCTTGAGAACCATTATTTGGATGAACTGCGCTATGCCGCAAGTCAAATAAGACAACATGTCACTAAAGGTCATGGTGAGCGGCGTATTCGACAAGAGCTGAGCCAAAAAAGAGTCAGTAGCGATGATATTGAAACCGCTTTATATCAAGAGCCTCAAGATTGGTTTGAATTGGCAAAAGCAGTGGCTGAAAAAAAATTCAGAGAACCTGCGGAAAAAGGTTCAAAAGAACATGCCAAACAAGTGCGTTTTTTGCAGTATCGAGGCTTTAGCTTCGAGCAAATTAGCTACGCTTTATCATCATCGGAAGCTTAACTCTTCGTCTGATCTGCAATTTATTTCCTGCCATGCCTTTTCTATAAGAAAACTAGTCGAACTCTTGTCCATGCTTTACAATAACGCAAAATTCTAACTTGAGTATTTCAGGAAGAGCTGCATGTTTATGAGCACTGATGAGGTTCGCCGCGCGTTCCTCTCGTTCTTTGAAAGTAAAGGACACCAAATTGTTGATAGTTCATCATTAGTCCCCGCTAATGACCCAACCCTGTTGTTCACAAATGCAGGAATGAACCAATTTAAAGATTGTTTTCTTGGTTTAGAAAAGCGTGCTTATACACGTGCAACAACGGCGCAACGTTGTGTGCGAGCTGGTGGTAAGCATAACGATCTGGAAAACGTTGGTTTTACCGCTCGTCACCATACCTTTTTTGAAATGTTGGGTAACTTCAGCTTTGGTGATTACTTCAAAGAAGACGCTATTGCATACGCGTGGGAGTTTCTTACTGTAACACTCAAGTTGCCCGCTGATCGTCTACTGGTTACCGTGTATGAAACCGATGATGAAGCATTTGATATCTGGAATAAAAAAGTAGGCATTCCGGCTGAGCGCATTATTCGCATTGGCGATAAACCGGGTGGTAAAGCTTATGAGTCAGACAACTTCTGGCAAATGGGTGATACGGGTCCGTGTGGTCCTTGTACTGAAATTTTCTATGATCATGGCGATCATATCTGGGGTGGTCCTCCAGGTTCGGCAGAGGAAGATGGCGATCGTTTCATTGAAATTTGGAACAACGTCTTCATGCAGTTTAACCGTCATGCCGATGGCACGATGGAGCCACTTCCAAAACCTTCCGTTGATACCGGTATGGGTATTGAACGTATTTCTGCGATCATGCAGGGTGTTCACTCAAACTATGAAATTGATGTGTTTCAAGCCTTGATTAAAGCCGCCGCTGATGTAACGGGTTATGACGATCTTTCCAATCAATCGCTACGCGTTGTTGCTGATCACATCCGTTCTTGTGCTTTCTTGATTGTGGATGGTGTGATGCCATCGAATGAAGGCCGTGGCTATGTACTGCGTCGGATTATTCGTCGAGCGGTGCGTCATGGTAATAAATTGGGCGCACAAGGTGCCTTCTTCCACAAACTGGTTGGCCCATTAGCACAAGTGATGGGAACGGCTGGTGAAGAACTGAAAAAGCAGCAAGCGCTTGTAGAAAAAGTGCTGCGCATTGAAGAAGAGAACTTCGGTCGCACTCTTGAACGCGGTATGGCGATCCTCAATGATGCACTCGATAATTTAGAGGGTAGCGTACTGGATGGTGAAACTGTCTTTAAACTTTACGATACCTACGGTTTTCCGGCTGATTTAACTAATGATGTTGCCCGTGAACGTGAGCTGACCATTGACGAACAAGGTTTCGAAAAAGCGATGGAAGAGCAGCGTCAACGAGCGCGTGAAGCGGGCCAATTTGGCACTGACTACAATGCAATCATTAAAGTTGATACCAATACCGCTTTCTGTGGCTACAGCGCGACACAAGGCGAGAGCCGCATTGCCGCTATGTTTGTTGACGGCAATGAAGTTGACACTCTATCTGCGGGTGATAAAGCGATTTTGATCTTGGGTGAAACACCTTTCTACGCTGAATCCGGTGGTCAATGTGGTGATGCAGGTGTTATTCAAACGGCCACGGGCTTGTTTAAAGTTGAAGATACACAAAAACTCGGCAACGCCATTGCTCATCACGGTGAACTCATCGAGGGCGTACTCGCCAAAGGCGATGAAGCGAAAGCCATTGTTGATGCTAAGCGCCGCGCTGCAATTTCACTGAACCACTCCGCCACACATTTGTTGCATGCTGCACTTCGCCAAGTATTAGGTACGCACGTGGCGCAAAAAGGCTCATTGGTAAAAGCGGAAAGCTTGCGTTTTGACTTCTCTCATTTAGAAGCAATGACGCCCGTAGAGCTAAAAGAAGTGGAACGTCTAGTGAACGCGCAAATTCGCCGTAACCACACGATTGAAACCAATATTATGGACATCGAAGCGGCAAAAGCCAAAGGTGCTATGGCACTGTTTGGTGAAAAATACGACGATGAAGTTCGTGTATTGTCGATGGGTGATTTCTCAACCGAACTGTGTGGTGGTATTCACGCAAGTAACACCGGTGACATCGGCCTATTCAAAATAGTTTCTGAAGGCGGTATTGCTGCTGGCATTCGTCGTATTGAAGCGGTGACGGGTGAAGGCGCGCTGGATCTATTGGATCAACAGCAGGCTCAATATGAAGTCAAAGTGGCTGAAATGGCGGCTAAAGCGAAATCTTTGGAAAAAGAGTTGCAGCAGTTAAAAGATAAGCTTGCAGCGAAAGAAAGTGCCAATCTGATCAGCAATGTAAAAGAAATTGCGGGTGTGAAAGTACTAGTTGCTCAACTTAATGGCGCCGATAACAAAGCGCTGCGTGGTATGGTTGATGAGCTAAAAAATCAGTTAGGCAGTGGCATTATCATGCTGGGTAATGTGGCTGATGATAAAGTGGGTTTGATTGCGGGTGTGACCAAAGATCTTACCGCCAAAGTTAAAGCAGGGGAGCTGGTAAATATGGTTGCCTTGCAAGTAGGTGGTAAAGGTGGCGGTCGTCCGGATATGGCTCAAGCGGGAGGTACGGATGTTAATGCCTTGCCTAGCGCTTTAGCTTCCGTAGATGCTTGGATTGCTGAGCATCTATAAACCGTTGTAATAAGTCACGCTCAATCACTGTTTTTTGATTGGGCGTAATTTTATTTACCAAACCAAGTGGTCTAATTGGCGCAATAGGATACGAGCCAGTTATCTGCTTGGTTTTGTTTTTGTAACTACTGAATCGATACTCAACATAGTGCTCTGCTTTCGATTTGGTCCTAATGAGACTTTGGTCTTGGGAAGGTGAAGATAGGTGAAAAAGCCCCTTATCGTGCAAAAGTTTGGCGGAACCTCGGTGGGTTCAATAGAACGAATCCATACCGTCGCTGAACACATCATTAAGGCGAAGAATGATGGTAATCAAGTTGTTGTAGTTGTTTCTGCAATGTCAGGAGAAACCAATCGACTGTTGGGCTTAGCACAACAAATCGATAGTGTACCAACTGCAAGGGAACTTGATGTTTTGCTCTCTGCTGGTGAGCAAGTGTCTATGGCGCTATTAGCGATGACACTCAATAAATTAGGCTATTCAGCTCGCTCACTAACCGGAGCTCAAGCGAACATTGTGACCGATAATCAACACAATGACGCGACGATTAAAATGATTGATACTCGAACGATTACCGAGTTGCTGGCACAAGATCATATTGTGGTGGTAGCGGGTTTTCAGGGTGTGAATGAGAATGGGGATATCACCACTTTAGGACGTGGAGGTTCTGACACTAGCGCTGTGACGCTAGCGGGAGCTCTTAAAGCCGATGAGTGTCAAATATTCACTGATGTGGATGGCGTTTACACATGTGATCCACGTGTGGTTGCAACAGCTCAAAAATTAGAGATCGTTGATTTCCCGTCAATGGAAGAAATGGCACGTAAAGGCGCTAAAGTTCTGCATTTACCTTGTGTGCAATATGCGTGGGAAAATGAAGTTCCTTTACGCGTATTGTCTACTTTTGATGTAAACGCAGGCAGTCTAATCAAAGGTGAGCAGTGTCATAAAGCAGTATGTGGCATTGCGATTCAACGCGACATGGCGCTTATTACTGTGCAACATGATCATTTCCCGAGTTTAGCCAAGCAGTGCCAAATGCTCGGTGTGGAAGTGTGGAGTGTGATCGAAGAGGCAGAATGGACAGGTGTCATTATAAAACGAGACGCTTGTGCTAAATTAGCTCTGGTTTTCAATGACAAAATCCGTAATAGTGAACCCGTTAGTTTATTGACCACGGTAGGTTTACTAGCTCAGGAATTAGTTGAACGCTCATGTGAATTACTTGCAGAACAAGGGATCGAAGTGAGTTCCCTTTCGGTTGATAAACAATCGTTAATGCTAGTTATGCAGCCACAACATGTTGATAAGGCAGCCAATATTTTACATGAGGCCTATATAACGTCAGATGAGCTATTAGCTTTTCACCTAAAACATGTCTCTTTAGGGTGAGAGCGCACTAATAGATAGTTTACGAAAATATAACTTTTAGTGGATAATAGCGCAGTTGCAATATAATACAGAGATTACTCAAGGAGCAAAGAATGCTAATTTTGACTCGCCGTGTTGGCGAAACACTAATGATCGGTGATGAAGTGACAGTAACAGTTCTTGGTGTAAAAGGTAACCAAGTGCGTATCGGTGTGAATGCACCGAAAGAGGTTTCTGTCCACCGTGAAGAAATCTACATGCGCATTCAAGCTGAAAAAGGTAATGGTAGTGTTGCACCTAGCAACTACTAATTATCACAAGGAAGGCTAGCGAATTTTGCTGGCCTTTTTTATGCTTTGAAGTCACTGATATGACAGAAAAGTTTAATTTCACAGCGCTTTGATTAAATAGCCAACGGTTGATTTGATTTTTGTCGCTTTTACCAAGAAAGTGTTTGACATATTTTTGGTAAAAAGTAATATGTGCCTCCGCAAGACGGTGAGGTGGCCGAGAGGCCGAAGGCGCTCCCCTGCTAAGGGAGTATACGGTTTATAGCCGTATCGAGGGTTCGAATCCCTCCCTCACCGCCATTCTTGCTTATTTGGTTTAGCATCCAAATAAAGAACAATGTGCGTCCTTAGCTCAGCTGGATAGAGTACCTGGCTACGAACCAGGCGGTCGGAGGTTCGAATCCTCCAGGACGCGCCATATTCTTTCGTAAGATTGAATGTGAAAATGCGGTGAGGTGGCCGAGAGGCCGAAGGCGCTCCCCTGCTAAGGGAGTATACGGTTTATAGCCGTATCGAGGGTTCGAATCCCTCCCTCACCGCCATTTATTGACCATGAGTCAATTTTTTTGTTCAGAAATAAAATTTTTGTGATGTAATTCACATCTTGCGCGCTCATAGCTCAGCTGGATAGAGTACCTGGCTACGAACCAGGCGGTCGGAGGTTCGAATCCTCCTGAGCGCGCCACTTATTTAAAGTTAGTGATACTGTCATTAACTCTGCGCGTCCTTAGCTCAGCTGGATAGAGTACCTGGCTACGAACCAGGCGGTCGGAGGTTCGAATCCTCCAGGACGCGCCACTTATTCAAAGGGTCATTGACCCTGATATTGTTAACGATCATCGCTGATTAATATCAAAACTTTGCGCGCTCATAGCTCAGCTGGATAGAGTACCTGGCTACGAACCAGGCGGTCGGAGGTTCGAATCCTCCTGAGCGCGCCACTTATTTAAAGTTAGTGATACTGTCATTAACTCTGCGCGTCCTTAGCTCAGCTGGATAGAGTACCTGGCTACGAACCAGGCGGTCGGAGGTTCGAATCCTCCAGGACGCGCCACTTATTCAAAGGGTCATTGATCCTGATACTGTTAGCGATTATCGCTGATTAATATCAAAGCTTTGCGCGCTCATAGCTCAGCTGGATAGAGTACCTGGCTACGAACCAGGCGGTCGGAGGTTCGAATCCTCCTGAGCGCGCCATTTATTAAGAAGCCTCGCATTTTGCGGGGCTTTTTTATGTTGGTTTTTTGTTGCTATTTTGTTAAATTGAAAATGGCAACTATTTGTTTTATCTTGTTAATCTGCAATGTTTTAACTCCCTCTCAGTATCTGCATCATTTTTTGATTAACGTAGCCGTATTGGCTAGTTAAATGCCCTTCTTAATAGAGAAAATTCAGAGTTTTGTGATTTGTGTGAGTAATTGTTCGCCGATTTTGTGTGTTATCTACAAGAGTCCCTTAAACAAAATTGACAATTATTAACCAATCGAGATAATCCTAGTCCACTTGCCAAGATCGCATTTGTAAAAATGCGTAGCAATTGTTGTCAGGATGACACAGAAAGGAAGCAACATGACTACTATTGGAAGCCTATTAGTTGACGCCGCCACCCTTATGATTACGGGGATGGCTGTAGTCTTTATTTTTCTAACTATTCTCGTTTATCTCGTTCGGTTAATGTCAACCTTGGTACCGGAAGAAGTACCACAACCGATCGCAGCGCCGATTCCACATCGAAAAGTTCAACCAAACCCTTCAGCTGTGAGCCCGCAAATTGTGGCGGCAATTTCTGCAGCAGTGCATCAGCACCGCGCATTAGCTAAATAGCATAGAAAGGATGAAAAGGAGTTTATGAGCATGTCTAAACCACTAGCTATTACGGATGTGGTCCTTCGTGATGCCCATCAGTCACTATTTGCCACGCGCATGCGTATCGAAGACATGCTGCCTATTGCAGCAGAGCTCGATAAGATCGGTTATTGGTCACTGGAAACTTGGGGAGGAGCAACGTTTGATGCTTGTATCCGTTTTCTCGGTGAAGATCCATGGGAGCGTTTACGTTCGCTTAAGCAAGCGATGCCCAATACCCCAATGCAAATGTTGCTACGCGGCCAGAATTTACTAGGCTATCGCCACTATGCTGACGATGTTGTTGAAAAGTTTGTCGAACGAGCTCACGCGAATGGTATGGATGTTTTCCGTATTTTTGATGCGATGAATGATGTTCGCAATTTTGAAAAAGCGGTTAAAGCGACAATTGATGTTGGCGCACACGCGCAGGGTACACTGTCGTACACTACTAGCCCTGTTCATAATTCAGATACTTGGGTTGATCTTGCCAAGCGGTTGGAAGATCTCGGCTGCCACTCTTTGTGTATTAAAGATATGTCTGGGTTGCTCAAGCCGTATGAAGCTGAAGATCTGATCACCCGTATTAAATCCTCTTGTGCCGTACCTTTAGCGCTGCACAGCCATGCAACGACTGGTCTTTCAGCGGCAACAGCCGTTAAAGCGGTAGAAGCTGGTATCGATATTTTGGATACCGCTATCTCGTCAATGAGCCAAACTTACGGGCACACACCAACCGAAACAGTGGTCGCTATGCTTGAAGGAACCGAGCGTGATACGGGTCTGAGCCTGACACAGCTTGAACCGATTGCCACTTATTTTCGTGAAGTGCGTAAGAAATACGCTAAATGGGAAGGGCAGTTAAAAGGTGTCGATTCTCGTATTCTTATTGCGCAGGTTCCTGGTGGTATGTTGACTAATATGGAAGGTCAACTAAAAGAACAAGGAGCGGCCGATCGCCTTGATGAGGTTCTTGAAGAGATCCCTCGTGTGCGAAAAGATTTAGGTTTCATTCCCCTTGTGACTCCAACATCTCAAATCGTGGGAACACAAGCGGTGATCAACGTCCTTACTGGCGAGCGCTATAAGAGCATCACGAAAGAAACTGCAGGGGTATTAAAAGGTGAATACGGTGCAACGCCTGCGCCAGTGAATGCTGAGTTGCAAGCCAAGGTGTTGGGTAATCTTACGCCGATCACTTGCCGTCCAGCCGATTTGTTGGATGCAGAAATGGCCGTGTTGACCACTGAATTGCTTGAAAAGGCAAAAGCAGAGGGAATTTCATTAGCTACAGATACGGTGGATGATGTTCTGACTTACGCATTGTTCCCACAAGTCGGTTTGAAGTTCTTGAAAAATCGTCACAATCCGGATGCATTTGAGCCTGCGCCAACCTTGGAGTCAGCCAAACCTACACCTGCTACCGTTGTGACAAAAGGTGGTATTGAAACCTACAGTGTTAAAGTGGATGGGCAAATTTACACGGTTGAAGTGGGGCCTCAAGGCCAGCTTAGCTCGATTTCTGCCAGCCAGTCTCAAGCAGCACAGTCACCAAGCGTGCCAGCAAGTAACAATGCAGAAGCCGTTCCTTCACCACTCGCTGGCAACATTTTTAAAGTGAATGTTCAAGCTGGTTCTGAGGTGTTAGAAGGGGATGTGTTAGTGATTCTGGAAGCGATGAAGATGGAAACCGAGATCCGTGCGGCACGTGGCGGTATTGTTCAAGATCTTCATGTCAAAGAGGGTGATGCTGTGACTGTTGGTGCACCATTGCTGAGCTTAGCGTAAGGGAGAACCATGGACGGATTACTGACCTTATGGTCTGAAACAGGGATCGCTAATTTTCAGTTAGGCCAAATCTGCATGATTTTGGTCGGTTGTTTACTGCTGTTTTTGGCTATTCGCAAAGGCTTTGAGCCACTGCTGTTATTGCCGATCGGCTTTGGTGCGATTTTAGCGAATATTCCGAATGCGGGTTTTACCGAACCCGGCGGTCTGCTTTATTACGTTTATCATGTTGGTATTGAGACGGGCGTTTTTCCACTGCTGATTTTTATGGGCGTGGGCGCGATGACCGATTTCGGGGCGTTGATTGCAAACCCTAAAACGTTATGGTTAGGTGCGGCCGCTCAGTTTGGTATTTTCGCCACCCTGTTTGGTGCGATATTACTCAACTATGTACCGGGTATGGAATTTACCATGGCCGATGCTGCGTCCATCGCCATCATTGGTGGAGCCGATGGCCCAACCGCTATTTTCCTTGCCAGTAAATTATCGCCGGATTTATTAGGTGCAATCGCTGTGGCGGCTTATAGCTATATGGCATTAGTTCCTATCATTCAGCCACCGATTATGAAGGCACTTACAACACCTGAAGAGCGAAAAATCAAAATGGCTCAGCTACGCCACGTTGGGAAGACAGAAAAAATACTGTTTCCTTTGGCGGTGCTATTGATGACGATTCTATTTTTACCGTCAGCAACGCCATTAGTGGGTATGTTCTGTCTAGGTAATTTAATGCGTGAATCGGGTGTGGTTGAGCGTCTATCCAAGACAGCGCAAAATGAACTGATCAACATCGTTACTATCTTCTTAGGCTTAGGCGTTGGTTCTAAACTGCAGGCTGATAAGTTTTTGAACTTGGAAACATTAGGTATTTTGGCGCTCGGTGCTATTGCTTTCAGTATTGGTACGGCTGGTGGTGTGTTGATGGCGAAAGTGCTTAATAAATTCTCGAAAGAGGATATTAACCCTCTTATTGGCGCTGCTGGTGTGTCTGCGGTACCGATGGCGGCGCGAGTAGTGAACAAAGTGGGGCTTGAAGCTAATCCACAGAACTTCTTACTGATGCACGCCATGGGGCCAAATGTAGCAGGTGTGCTGGGCTCTGCTGTTGCAGCAGGCGTTTTGCTTGCTCTTGTTGGCTAAGCCTAGACGAGCCGATGGTTATTTTGCGAGCTAAAGATTAACTAGAAGCAATAAAATGGTATATATTCAAAGGGATGCTGAGGCATCCCTTTCTTTTTATCAATAGGGAAGTTTGACATGGATAATAAACAGATCGCAATTACTGAGTTTGGTGGACCAGAGGTGCTCGTTATTCAAACCAGTGACGTTCCTCAACCTAAGGCTGGCGAAGTGTTAGTGAAAGTGGCTTTTGCTGGTGTAAACCCTATTGATGTAAAAACTCGGGCGGGTCTGGGGTGGGCTGCAGCGCAAAACAAAGATAAGCTGCCATGGGTGCCAGGTTACGATATTTCTGGACAAGTTGTTGAGGTGGGGGAAGATAATCGCCGCTTTCAAATTGGAGATAATGTGGCGGGCTTTGTTGGGTTTCCGTTGCGTGGTGGCGGCTACAGCCAATATCTGTGTGTGGCAGAAAGCGAACTCAGCCTTGTTCCTGATGCTGTGACCTTAGAAGCCGCAGCTGTGCTGCCACTGGCAGGGCAAACGGCGGCGCAAGCCCTAAATAAAGCGCAAGTGAAAGAGGGGGATCGCGTATTGATCCTCGCGGGCGCTGGTGGTGTCGGGCACTTAGCGGTACAAATTGCTTTAGCAGCAAAAGCCGAAGTGTATACCACGTGCAGCGAACAAAATTTGGATTATTTAGCGACTCTTGGTGCTCATGCGATTAATTACAATTTTGCTCCTGCTTCACAGCGTTTAGAAGAAGTGGATGTGCTGATTGATTTAGTCGGTGGTGATGCGGCTCTCGACGCTTTGAAATGCTTGAAAGATCATGCGCGTGTCGTTACTGTTCCGACTCTAAGTGCTGAGCTTATTTGTGAAAAAGCAAAATTACTTGGTTTTGAAGCCACAGGCATGTTAGTTGATCCTAATCCTGAACAGCTTGATACCATGCTTTATATGGTCAGCGTTGGCTTATTGAAAACGGAAATTCAAGCTGTTTATCCGATGGCGGAAGTGGCTGCGGCTCATCAACAGATTGAAACAGGCCATACTCGAGGCAAAGTTCTTCTTGATATGAAATGTTAGACATTTTTAGCACCTATTTGGAACCGCTCTCGTATTGGTTTGCTGGCTCTGCTCTGTGGGTGCTTTTTTTTAGTGGTTTTCTCAGTGCTACCTTATTACCGGGAAGCTCAGAAGCGAGTTTATTCGCCACATTAAGCCTGAATCAATTTCCCGTATTTTGGGTTATCGCCGTTGCAAGCGCTGGCAATACCCTCGGCGGTCTGACCAACTATTGGCTCGGTATCTGGTTGCCTAATCGAACTGAAAGCGAAAAGCACGGTCATAAAGCGTTAGCTTGGCTCAATAAATATGGTTATTGGGCTCTCTTATTTAGTTGGTTACCTGTGGTGGGCGATGTGCTTTGTTTGGCCGCAGGTTGGCTACGCATGAAATTTTTACCTACTTTTGTCATGATTTTGATCGGCAAAGCACTGCGTTACATCATGCTTGCCGCTGTATTCTATGGTTTTTTCTAAGGAGCTGTTATGAGAAAAATTTGGCTAGGTGCCCTTTCTCTTATTGCCATTTACGGCTGTTCATCAACGGTCGCACCTATCGCTTTTTTTTCATCATTACCGAAAGGGGTTACGCTGATTGAGCAAGTGGATGCTCAACCGGGAAAAGTGATGATCCCTTATGCAAAATATCAGCTCGATAATGGCCTTACTGTCGTGCTCTCACCGGATCACTCAGATCCTTTAGTGCATGTCGATGTCACTTATCATGTGGGTTCGGCACGTGAAGAGGTTGGAAAATCAGGGTTTGCTCATTTCTTTGAACACATGATGTTTCAAGGAACGGAGCACGTTGGCGATCAAGAACATTTTCGTTTGATCACCGAAGCGGGAGGAACCATGAATGGGAGTACTAACCGTGACCGTACTAATTATTACCAAACCGTGCCTTCAAATCAGCTAGAAAAAGTGTTGTGGCTCGAATCTGATCGGATGGGATTTTTGCTCAACGCGGTTTCTCAACGTAAATTTGAGATCCAACGTGACACAGTAAAAAACGAACGCGCACAAAACTACGACAACCGCCCCTATGGCTTGATGTGGGAAAAAATGGCGGAGGCGATGTATGCCGAAGGACACCCTTATTCATGGCAAACTATTGGTTATGTCGAAGATCTTGACCGAGTGGACGTCAACGATCTTAAAGCGTTTTTCTTACGTTGGTATGGGCCGAATAATGCAGTGCTGACCATTGGTGGTGATATTGATGTTCAGCAAACACTTGAATGGGTTAATCAATATTTTGGCACCATACTGGCAGGCCCAGCCGTTGATAACGCACCTAAACAGCCGGCCCAGTTGGCGCAAGATCGTTTCATTACCTTGGAAGATCGCATTCAGCAACCCATGGTTGTGGTGGGCTGGCCGACAGAATATCGCGGTGCTCAAAGTCAAGCCTCGTTAGATGCGCTTGCCAAAGTGTTAGGCAGCGGTACCAATAGTTATCTCTACCAAGCGTTGGTCAAAACTCAAAAAGCCGTCAATGCGGGTGCATTCCAAGATTGCGCCGAATTGGCTTGTACCTTCTATGTTTATGCTATGGCCCCTTCGGGTGAAAAGGCTCAGCTTGCTCCTTTGTATCGAGAGTTAATGCAAACGCTCAGTCAGTTTGAGCAGCAAGGGGTAGATCAGAGTCGACTTGATCAAATTACCGGTATGGCGGAAGCGAATGCGGTCTTTGCGCTGCAAAGCGTATCTGGAAAAGTGACGCAGCTTGCGTCCAACGAAACGTTTTATGGGCAGCCTGATCGCCTAGAGCAGCAATTAGCTCAGATTCATGCGGTCACCCCAGAGTCAATTCAACAGGCTTATCAGCGCTTCATTGCTCATCAACATAAGGTTACCTTAAGTGTTGTGCCTAAACATAAAGCCGATCTTGCCGTTCAAAAAGCTAATTTCGTACCCCCTAAAAGAGTGCTACCTGAGCATCAAACGATAACCGAAGATCAATTGGCTTATCGCCAGGTTGAAGATCAATTTGATCGCTCAATCATGCCTTCTGTGGCAAAAGGTGTGAAAGCACAAATGCCGACACTGTATGAACTCTATTTTGATAACGGTATTGAGTTATTAGCCACACAAACCAGCGAAACGCCGACCGTGCTAATTAATATCAATTTACCAGCAGGAGAGCGACATGCCGCGCGTGGCAAAGAAGGGTTAGCTAATTTAACCGCGGCGCTACTTGAAGAAGGCTCAACTCGACGCTCAGTAGAAGCGATTCAAGCTCAACTCGACACGTTAGGTTCGACTATCAGTGTTACTGCCAATGAGTATTCGACCAGTATTATGGTCTCTAGTTTGAAGAAGAATGTTGCAGCAACATTGGATGTGGTTGAAGAAGTTTTATTTCATCCTGCTTTCAAAGAGAGTGATTTTACACGGCTGAAGCAGCAGATGCTGGAAGGGTTGGTTTATCAGCATCAAACACCAGGATGGCTTGCTTCACAAGCTACTCGTCAAGTACTGTTTGGCAACTCTATTTTTGCGCGTTCAAGTGAAGGCACTGAGCAATCACTAAACGATTTAACATTAGAAGATGTAAAACGCTTTTATGCGAAACATTACACGCCACATGGTACGCAAATCGTTGTCGTTGGCGATATTTCCAAAAAAGAGGTCGCTAAACAGTTAACCTTTTTAGGGCAGTGGCGCGGTGAAGCTTCTCCTTTGTTACGTCCCCAAGTAGTGAACCCACTGACAGAGCGGAAGATATATCTGGTTGATAAGCCTGATGCGCCGCAGAGCATCGTCCGTTTTGTGCGAAAAGGGTTGCCTTTCGATGCCACTGGCGAGCTTTTTCTCAGCCAACTGGCTAACTTCAATTTAGCGGGTAACTTTAACAGCCGCATTAATCAGAATTTGCGTGAAGATAAAGGCTACACCTATGGCGCTGGGAGTTATTTCGCGAGCAATCGAGAAGTGGGCGCTATCGTTTTCAATGCTCAAGTGCGTGCTGATGCCACTGTAGCTTCAATCGTTGAAATAGAAAAAGAGATGGCAACATTCAGTCAAAGTGGCTTAACCGACCAAGAGCTAAAATTTATGCGCCTTGCTGTCGGCCAACAAGATGCACTGACGTATGAAACACCATCACAAAAAGCGCAGTTGCTTAGTAATATTTTGACCTATAGTTTGGATGAAGATTACCTACAGCAACGAAATGAACTGGTAGAAAACGTAAAAAAATCAACGCTCAATAAACTCGCCGCTAAATGGTTTGCACCACAAGAGTATCAAATTATCGTGGTGGGTGATGCGAAAACGTTGAAGCCACAACTTGAAAAATTAGATATTCCCGTAGAAGAGCTTGAAATCATCCGCTAGAGTACACATTTATAGGGGGCAGATTGTTTGCCTCCATTCTACTCTCTTGCTGAGTTAGAGCCGCTTTCATTCGGATCATTCACCTATAAGCGAATCATTATTTTGACTAATTTTGCCGCACGACTTGAACAAGTCACTAAAAAATCAGAAGTGTTTAAGCAGTTTGGCCGAGGCGTTGAGCGTGAAACGTTACGCTATACCCCAGAAGGCTCGTTAGCTCTGACTCCTCATCCAGAAGCACTCGGCAGCGCATTAACCAACCGTTGGATCACCACTGATTTTGCGGAGTCATTGCTTGAATTTATTACACCAGTCTCTCATGACGTGCCGACTTTACTCTCACAACTGGCGGATATTCACCATTTTGCTCAAACCAAATTGGGTGACGAAAAGATGTGGCCGCTTTCTATGCCTTGTTATGTTGGCAGCGAAGATGATATCGAACTGGCGCAATATGGTTCATCGAATACGGGTAAAATGAAAACCCTTTATCGAGAAGGCTTAAAGCGTCGTTACGGCAGCTTAATGCAGATCATTTCTGGCGTGCATTTCAATTTTTCATTTCCAGAATCATTTTGGGATGCCTTGCATGGCGAGCAAACTGAATCCCAGCGTACTGAGACAAAATCGGAAGCCTATTTTGGTGTGATTCGTAATTACTACCGTTTTGGCTGGCTTATTCCCTATTTCTTTGGCGCATCACCTGCGTTATGTTCATCGTTTGTGCGCGGACGTGAAAGCCATCTGCCATTTGAAAATATTGGTAAAACGCTTTATTTGCCTCATTCTACCTCGTTGCGTCTCAGTGATTTAGGTTATACCAATAGCGCGCAAAGTGGCTTGCAAATTGGTTTTAATAGCTTGGATCAATATCTAGAAGGGTTGAATCAGGCGATCCGCACTCCATCAAAAGAGTTTGCAGAACTAGGCGTGTATGTCGATGGTGAACATCGTCAGCTCAACAGCAATGTTTTGCAGATAGAAAACGAACTCTATGCACCGATCCGTCCTAAGCGTGTGGCCAAAAATGACGAAAAGCCGTCACAAGCGTTAGAGAGAGGCGGAGTCGAATACATCGAAGTGCGTTCGTTAGACGTAAACCCGTTTAGCCCGATTGGTATTACTGAAGATCAAGTGCGTTTTCTCGATCTGTTCCTCACTTGGACAGCTCTTTCAGATTCAGATCCGATGGACAATTGTGAGCTGGCATGTTGGCGAGATAACTGGAACAAAGTGATTTTAGAAGGTCGTAAACCAGGTTTAGAGTTACAAATTGGCTGTCGCGGTGAGAAACTGACGCTGCAAGCGTGGGCGCATAATGTATTCGATGACTTACGCAAAATAGCGCAAGTAATGGATAGCGCTTGTGGTGGCAACGCATACCAAGCCGTATGCGAGAAACTAAGCTCGTGGATTGATAATCCAGAATTAACCTTTTCCGCTCAACTACTTGAACAGACTAAACAGTTTGGCGGGCTCGGTAAGGTAGGTTGTGCATTAGGAGCCGAATACCGACAAGCCAACCTGGCACATCACTATCAAACTTATTCTGAGTCTGTGATGGAAGAGGAAGTGCTGCGTTCTCGAGCCGCTCAGCAACAGATAGAACAACACGATACTCAAAGTTTTGAAGAATTTCTTGAAAGCTATTTTTCGTACCTAAAATGATCTCTCGATCATAATCTAACATTGATAGGCAGAGCATCGCTCTTTGCCAAATAAGGAGAAAGCAATGCCATTACTCGACAGTTTTACTGTAGATCACACTCGTATGCATGCGCCTGCGGTACGTGTGGCAAAAAATATGCAGACGCCTAAAGGGGATACAATCACCGTATTTGATCTCCGTTTTACTGCTCCAAACAAAGATATTCTTTCAGAAAAAGGGATCCACACTTTAGAACATTTATATGCTGGCTTTATGCGCGCGCACTTAAATGGTCATGATGTAGAAATCATCGACATCTCACCTATGGGCTGCCGCACAGGTTTTTACATGAGTTTGATTGGCGCGCCAACAGAAGCGCAAGTGGCGCAAGCGTGGTTAGCGGCGATGCATGATGTGCTAAAAGTAGAGAGCCAAGATCAGATCCCTGAACTAAACGAATACCAATGTGGTACAGCCTCAATGCACTCGTTAACAGAAGCTAAAGAGATTGCTCAAGCGATTATCACAGCAGGTATTGCGGTGAATAAAAATGATGAGCTTGCTTTACCTGAGTCGATGCTCAAAGAGCTGAAAGTGGATTAAAGATCGCCAGATCTGGCCCTTTAAAAACAAAAAGCTTGGCAGTGACCAAGCTTTTTTTCTTTCTTTTATGCAGTGACTGGCGATTAATGTTTTTTGGTTTTGCGTGGAAAGACTTTAACCTGCTTAATGCGGTTTTCTTCTACATCCACAATCTCCATCGCATGGCCAGAGACTTTGACACTTAAATGGCTACTTGGAATATCTTCAAGGTGCTCCAAAAGTAAACCGTTTAAGGTTCTTGGGCCCGTTGTTGGCAGTTTCCACTTCAGCCCTTTGTTAATGTCACGGATATTTGCGCTGCCATCAATCAAGAAGCTGCCATCACTTTGTGGGGTAATTTCATCGGCTAAGCTTGGTGCCATCGAGGTGGTGAATTCCCCCACAATCTCTTCGAGAATATCTTCAACAGTGATCAAGCCATTGATATCACCGTATTCATCAACGATCAGGCCAATCCGCTCTTTGTTGCGTTGGAATTTAAGTAATTGTACGTTGAGCGGTGTGCCTTCCGGGATGAAGTAGACTTCATCAGCGGCACGTAAAATCATCTCTTTATTGAACTCTTTTTTTTCCAACATCAAACGAGAAGCATCACGAAGGCGCAATATGCCCACCGCTTCATCAATTTTGTCTCGGTAAAGCACCACGCGTCCGTGTGGCGAGTGAGTTAACTGACGCACGATAGATTTCCAATCATCGTTAATATTGATACCAGTAATTTCGTTACGTGGGATCATGATGTCGTTCACCGTAACATGTTCGAGATCGAGAATGGAAAGCAGCATATCTTGGTGGCGACGAGGAATAAGACCACCCGCTTCGTTGACGACGGTTCTCAACTCTTCAGAGCTTAGATGATCCTCCGCCCCATGCTTGGCCTTAAGGCCTAGTAAGCGGATGAAACCATTGGTGATGAAGTTAATGAACATCACCAATGGTGACAATATCTTCATTAAGAAGGTCAGTAAGATGCTGCTGGCGTAAGAGACGCGTTCAGGGTAAAGCGCTGCTAATGTTTTTGGCGTCACTTCAGCAAAAACCAGAACGACCAACGTCAGCGCACCAGTGGCAATGGCCACTCCTAGATCCCCATAAAGGCGCATACCAATAATAGTGGCAATTGCAGAAGCTAAAATATTGACTAGGTTGTTGCCAATGAGGATCAAACCAATGAGGCGATCTGGACGATCAAGCAGTTTTTCAACACGCTTTGCACCTTTGTGGCCGGTATTGGCCAAGTGCTTTAAGCGGTAGCGGTTCAAAGACATCATGCCGGTTTCTGAACCTGAAAAATAAGCCGAAATTACGATGAGACCCGCGAGTAGTGCAAACAATATACCCGTTGAAATGTCGTCCAAAACGTGGTTTTTCCTTATAAATAGTGTGATTAAGTAATGATCTAATTAAATGAATGTGTCAATACGCTATCAAACGTGTTGAGTTAGCTCAAAATGATTTCTTTTACAAAACGGCTACCAAAGTAGGCCAGTGTGAGTAAGGTTGCACCAGCGACAGCAAACCAAGTCACTTTTCTACCGCGCCAACCTTTTCGGTAATGTCCCCACAACAATACAGAATAGACAACCCAAGCAATGAAAGACAAAATGCCTTTATGCGCTTTGCCTTGAGCAAACATATCACCGACAAAATCAAAACCAGTAATCAAGGTACCAGTAAGTAATACGTTACCTATCAAGATGATTTTAAACAGTTGCCTTTCTACCATCAGTAGTGGTGGCAAATTGGGGTTGATGGTTAGCATCTTCTTTTTCTTTAGCTTGTAGTCCAGCCAAGCCAATTGCAAAGCGTAGAGTGCGCCAATCGAAAGGGTTGAATACGAAAATAGTGCTAGAGAAATATGCAACAACAGTGGCGGATTGTTTTCTAAGTGAGTCATGAACATGCTGGGAAGAAATGAGGCGGCGCTGACGTTGATCGCGGCGAAGCTATACACCACCGGCAACAGAAACCACAATCGCGTTTTTAACATCGCAATGCTCATCACCAGTGAGATGATAAAGCTTATCAATGATGCCACATTGAGCATACTGAGGTTTTGCCCATTAGCGTTGAAGATTAAATCACTCAGTAACCACGCATGAAAAGCCAGCGCCAGTGCTGAACTGAACAATACTGTCTGCGCACGAATCCCAGTTTGATTAACTAAGCCTGGAATAATGGTCGCTATGGATAAAAAATACAAAATAGTGGCGACTATTGCGATTAAGTTTTCCATACTTCTTACAAAATGGTGGCTGAATTGGCGAATTATACCTTGCATCACGATAATGAGCTACGTTGGATACCGATTGATTTGACATATACCCACCTTAGTTGAGGTCATGGTGCAAATAATTAACAGGGTGAAGGCTTTTATTCGATAAATCGCAGAGATAACTCTTTTTGACCCCCCTGTTTTGGGGACCCAATGTTACGTTTACGGGTTTAAGTCGCTTATCGCGAAGCGTCAATGGGTATGACTATTAGATTGGCTAAGGTATACTGACCCCAATTAATCGCCGAACTAGCGAAGAGACAACGATGTTTGAAAATTTAACGGATCGACTATCCAAGACGCTGAAAAATATCAGCGGCAAAGGCCGTCTCACCGAAGACAATATTAAAGAAACCCTACGCGAAGTGCGCATGGCGCTGCTTGAAGCGGACGTTGCACTGCCTGTAGTGCGTGATTTTGTCGCGCGCGTTAAAGAGGGCGCAGTGGGTGTTGAGGTGTCTAAATCGCTGACACCGGGACAAGAGTTCATCAAGATTGTTCAAGCGCAGCTTGAAGCGGTAATGGGCGAATCAAACGAAGCGCTGAACCTTGCCGCCCAGCCGCCAGCAGTGATTTTAATGGCGGGTTTACAAGGCGCGGGTAAAACCACCAGTGTTGGTAAGCTTGCTAAGCTGCTTAAAGAACGCGATAAAAAGAAAGTACTGGTGGTTTCGGCTGACGTTTATCGCCCAGCGGCGATAAAACAGCTTGAAACGCTAGCTAACGATCTGGACGTTGAATTTTTTCCTTCTTCAGCCGACCAAAAACCGATTGATATCGCCAATGCGGCCATTGACCATGCGAAGAAGAAATTCTTCGATGTGCTGATTGTCGACACAGCAGGCCGTCTTGCTATTGATGAACTGATGATGGCAGAGATCCAAGATCTGCATGCGGCGATTAATCCGATTGAAACATTGTTCGTTGTGGATGCCATGACGGGGCAAGATGCCGCGAACACCGCAAAAGCCTTTGGTGATGCGCTGCCGTTAACGGGGGTTATCTTAACCAAAGTTGATGGTGATGCTCGAGGTGGTGCCGCACTTTCCGTTCGTCATATCACCGGTAAACCGATTAAATTCTTAGGGGTCGGTGAAAAAACTGACGCGCTCGAGCCTTTCCATCCTGATCGTATTGCATCACGCATATTGGGAATGGGCGATGTTCTCTCATTAATTGAAGATCTACAACGTAATGTTGATCACGAGCAAGCAGAACGCCTAGCTAAAAAATTCAAGGAAAAGAAAGGATTTGATTTAGAAGATTTCCGCGAACAGCTCGGGCAAATGCAGAATATGGGCGGCATGATGGGCATGCTCGATAAACTGCCTGGCATGGCAAACCTACCTGCCAACGTGAAAGATAAGGTCGATGATAAGATGTTCAAGCAGATGGAAGCGATCATCTGTTCGATGACCATGCACGAGCGTCAGCACCCAGACATGATAAAAGGTTCACGTAAAAAACGTATCGCGACAGGTTCTGGCACCCAAGTACAAGATGTTAACCGCTTACTGAAACAGTTCACCCAAATGCAGAAAATGATGAAAAAAATGCAGAAAGGGGGCATGAAAGGCATGATGCGTAATATGCAAGGCATGATGGGCGGAATGGGTGGCATGGGCGGCGGCGGTTTCTTTGGTCGTTAACCTAACTCATTGCGATGCTTAAAATTTACTAAAGCGTGATGTCCATCACTGCAAAAGCATAATGCTTCTGCTGGTGAAAAAATAGCTAAACCCCTTGCAAAGCCTCGGAATAAGAGTAAAATTCCGAGGCTTTATTTTGGCACGAGACCCCAGACTGTTTTTCGTAAATGGTTTTTGGGGTTAATTTTATTATTGAGAAAGCAAAGAGGACGACATGGTAACCATTCGTTTGGCACGTCACGGCGCTAAAAAGCGTCCATTTTATCAAATCGTAGTTGCGGATAGCCGTAACGCAGTAACTGGCCGTTTCATCGAGAAAGTAGGTTTCTTTAATCCTACGGCTACTGGCCAAGAAGAAGGCCTACGTGTTGATCTAGATCGCGTTAACCATTGGGTTGGTCAAGGCGCATCTCTATCTGATCGCGTAGCTAAGCTAGTAAAAGACGCTCAAAAAGCGGCTTAATTCTTACTTTTATAGAAGAACATTAGCTTATGTCGATGAAAGGTAAAGAAACAATGAGCAAAGAAAACGAAAAGATTGTTATGGGCAAGTTTGGTGCTACCTATGGCATTCGTGGCTGGCTCAAAGTTTTTTCCTACACAGACGAAGCTGAAAGTATTTTTGATTACAGCCCTTGGTTTATTAACCAAAAAGGCCAGTGGATCGAGTACAAAGTAGAGAGTTGGAAGCGCCATGGTAAGAGTATGGTGGTAAAACTTGAAGGTTTAGATGTTCGAGAAGACGCACATCTACTCACCAACTTTGAAATTGCTATTGATCCCGCATCATTACCAGAATTGTCAGCAGATGAATTCTACTGGCGTGAATTGTTCGGTATGCAAGTTATTACCACTAAGGGATATAACCTTGGTGAGGTCACTGACCTATTAGAAACTGGCTCCAACGATGTTCTGGTTGTGAAAGCGAATTTGAAAGATGCTTTTGGCCAAAAGGAACGGTTGGTACCGTACCTTGAAGAGCAAGTGATCAAGAATGTTGATCGCGAAGCTCGACGGATCGAAGTTGACTGGGATCCGGCATTCTAACTCTAAAATTTCAGAGCGAGAGAACACATGTGGGTTGGCGTTATAAGCCTATTTCCTGAAATGTTCCGTTCTGTTACTGATTTTGGAGTAACAGGTCAAGCGGTTAAAAAAGGTTTGCTGTCTATTGAAGCTTGGAATCCTCGAGATTTCACTCATGACAAACATCGCACCGTCGATGACAGACCTTACGGTGGTGGTCCTGGAATGCTCATGATGGTTCAGCCTTTGCGCGATGCCATTCATGCAGCAAAACAAGCCGCACCGGGAAAGACGAAAGTCATTTACCTTTCTCCTCAAGGTCGAAAACTCGACCAAAAAGGAGTCGAAGAGCTGGCGACGAATGAGAACCTAGTTCTTATTTGCGGACGCTATGAAGGGGTAGATGAGCGTATCATCCAATCAGAAGTTGACGAAGAATGGTCGATTGGTGATTTTGTGATGACAGGCGGCGAACTGCCAGCCATGACGTTGATTGATTCTGTCTCTCGGTTTGTTCCGGGAGTATTAGGAGATTTCGCATCAGCAGAAGAGGATTCTTTTGCAAATGGCTTGCTAGATTGCCCGCACTATACGCGTCCTGAAGTGTTAGATGGAAAAGAAGTACCTGCGGTACTGAAATCCGGTAATCACGAGGATATTCGTCGCTGGCGGCTGAAACAGTCGTTGGGCCGAACTTGGCATAGAAGGCCAGAGCTCCTGGAAAACCTAGCTCTGACTGACGAACAGGAACTATTACTGGTTGAGTTCATTAAAGAAACTCAAATACATCAGTAACCTATTTAATTTAGTATCAGTTTATTCTAGGAATTTTTAAAATGAGTAACATCATCAAGGCTCTTGAAGAAGAGCAAATGAAACAAGGCCTACCTAAATTCGCACCAGGTGACACTGTTGTTGTTCAAGTTAAGGTAAAAGAAGGTGATCGTGAGCGTCTACAGGCTTTTGAAGGCGTTGTAATCGCAATCCGTAACCGTGGCCTACACTCTGCATTCACTGTTCGTAAGATCTCTAACGGTGAAGGTGTTGAGCGTACGTTCCAAACTCACTCTCCAGTGGTTGATAGCATTGAAGTTAAACGCCGCGGTGCAGTACGTCGTGCCAAACTGTACTACCTACGTGAGCGTTCTGGTAAGTCAGCTCGTATCAAAGAGAAACTTGCTAAGAAGTAATGCTATAAACTAGCGTTCTCATAGTAATAAACAGGGGTCGAGTAATCGACCCCTGTTTTTATATGTGCGCTAATATTGATCTTCTGACCAACCATCACTGTCTGACATATCCGGTGCTCCGGGAATACTTTTTTCCTCATCGGCCCACTCGCCAAAATCGATCATCTGACACTGTTTGGAACAAAAAGGACGATAAGGGCTCTGTTCTCCCCATTCGACATCGGCTTTGCACTGCGGGCATTTTACAATGGTAATTTTCTTTGACATAACGGACTTCAAGTAACGATGGATAGGCGTAAGTGTATTACCTAACGCAATGGAAAGTAAGAGTCAGTCGGGAATTGAAGCGGAATTGATTAACAGCAGACGGCGAGATCAAACTCGATATCGCGCCCTGTTGCTTGGCCTGATTGGAATTCGATAAACTTAATCGCGAAGCGATTTTTATGGCCAGAGATCATGGGGTATACCCCATACTCAAGTGGGATCGACAAGCGCAAGATATTAGCGTCTTCGGCATCGCTTTGATAAAAACCTAATCGTGCTAGGCGTGCTTTAAAATGGCCCGTTTCGCGGGTTAACTTCAACCAAAGTTGCAACGCATCTGATAACGGTCGCAGCGTTTCCATCCATTGGTGCGCATCTTGGGTCTTCTTTTCTATCGGAATGTGTAGCCAGTAGTGCAGCGCTGGTAGGTCGAAACAGCATGACCCGCCCGGCAAATTAAAACGTTGGCGAATCGTGCTTAAGAAACGATCTTCTTTGAGTGATTGACCAAAGCGTTCAGCGCTCATTAAATTACGATGGACCTCGTCGATCTCTTCAAGGAGCGATAGCAACATTTCTTGATCAACACCATCCACATTGAGCCAGCTACGGTAGTTCAAACGCTGTTTTTCAATATCTTTAGCCAACTCGCTTTTGAGTTGGATCTGTTCGAAGATTTCGAGTAAATCAAACAATGAACGAAAGAAGAGTTGGTGTTGAATACCGTCACGAAACTGAGCAGAATGCATCAACTGGTTAAGCAGCGCTTCGACTCTTAAATAGATACGAGTTTTTTCGTTCAGTGGGTGTTCAAACTTATGCGTGGTCATCTAGCTAGCCTTAGGTCCGGTCTGGGTTATTCTTACAGACTTAGGCTGCATATGGCTAGATACTTTTTGTGTAATTCTGTGATTTGAGGCAAAAGTTTTTGGTTTTCTGCGCTATTTTTAATCACATCGTCAGCGTATTGCAATCTTTGCTCACGGCTCGCTTGAGCGGCTAAGATCGAACGGACTTGTTGCTCTGATACCTTGTCTCTTGCCATAGTGCGAGCGATTTGGGTTTTTAGATCAACATCAACCACTAAGATGCGATCGACTAAGGTTTGTAGGTTATTTTCTATCAATAATGGCACAACCAATAAAGCATAAGGCGAGGTGGTTTTTGCTAAATCAGCAATCATTTTTGCACGGATCATTGGGTGAAGAAGCTGATTAAGCCAAGCCTTTTCTTGCTCATCAGCAAAGATCTTTTCTCTTAACGCGGTGCGATCCAATTGTCCATCGGGCTTTAATATGGCAAGGCCAAAGTGCGCGCAAATCGCCGTTAATCCTTCACTACCTGGTTCGACGACTTCTCGAGCGATGATGTCAGCATCCACGACATCAATCGAGAAATGCTGCTGAAATAAATGAGCAACGGTGCTTTTTCCGCTGGCAATCCCGCCGGTTAAACCCACCACTAACCCCATGACGATAACCCCATAATTGAACCTAAATACCAACTCATAATATCGTTACCCCACAACAAGGTTAGCCAGCCAGCAATGGCGAGATAGGGGCCAAAAGGAAAGGCTTTGTCGATCCCTTTTTTTTGCAAGCGCAATTGAATTAGGCCAAAGACAATGCCAACCACAGATGACATGAGAATGATGATGGGCAGATATTGCCAGCCCAACCAAGCGCCGAGAGCAGCCAGCAGTTTGAAATCGCCATAACCCATTCCTTCTTTGGCTGTGACGAGTTTAAACAGCCAATAGACCGACCATAAGCTTAGATAGCCAGCAATGGCGCCGATCACTGCATCTTGCAAATTGACAGGGCTAATGTGCATCAATGATAAGCTGAGGCCCGCCCACAGTAGTGGCAGTGTCAGCTTGTCGGGTAACAGCATGGTATCGAAATCGATAAACGTCGCCGCGATGAGCACAAAAGTGAAAAACAATAGCGCTAGTGAAAAATAACTAAAACCGAAGTGGCTAGCCACGACAAAGCTCATACTGGCGGTGAGCAGTTCAATCAAAGGATAGCGTGCACTGATCGGACCTTGGCAACGGGAACATTTCCCTTTTAAAAAGAGCCAACTGAGTAGCGGAATATTGTCAATAATACGGATTGGCGTATCACAGTGTGGGCAGCTAGAACGGGGGACACTGAGCGTGAGTTGCCCTTCCGGTGGCGCAATGTGATATTCGGGAAAGCAGTCAGCGCACTCTTGTCGCCATTCTCGCTCCATGATTTTGGGTAGACGATAAATGACCACATTGAGAAAACTCCCCACGATTAAGCCAAACAACGCTGCAAAAAGTGGAAAGAGCCAAGGGTAATAAATAAAAACTTCCATGCACAGACTCGATAAGTAAAAGATTAGCAGTGCTAATACTATCCTAATACACTCATTAAGTTAAAGATGGGCAAGTACATCGCCACTACCAAACCACCGACCACCGTACCCAAAAAGACAATGATCAATGGTTCGAGAATTTTGCCTAAGTTATCGACGGTATTATCGACTTCAAATTCGTAAATGGTGGCGACTTTATTGAGCATGTCATCCAATCGGCCTGATTCTTCACCAATCATCACCATTTGCAGCACCATTTCAGGAAAGGCTTCGGTATTACGCATCGCAATATACATTGGCATACCGGCTGCCGTATCACGATAGACCTCATTAATCGCCGTCTCAAAATGGACATTGCCAGCGGTTTTAGCGGTGGTTTTTAAGCTGGCTAAAATCGGAATGCCTGCACTAAAACTGGTGGCGAGTGTGCGACTGAATTTAGCAATAGAGGCTTTGCCTATCACCCCGCCAAGAATGGGAAACTTTAATCCTAATCGGCTGGTTTTTAAGCGTATTAAAAAAGATTTTTGGCGTACTGCTTTCACGGCAATTGTGGTGAGGATTATGATGATGAGTACCCACAAACTGTAACTTTGCACCCAATGAGAGAGTTTCAATACTTGCTGTGTAAACCAAGGTAATTCGGCTCCGAATCCTTTGAACATGCTTTCAAACTCAGGGATCACCATAGTAAGCATTAAGTAAGAAACACCTAACGCGACCAACACCACCATGGTTGGGTAGATGAGTGCTTTAATGACTTTAGCGCGCAGTTGTTCACTTTTTTCTCGATAAGTCGCTAGTCGCTCAAATACTTCAGCCAAGTTACCTGACTGTTCGCCTGTGTGAATGAGATCAACATACAAGGTATCGAAATGAGTGCTGGCGGTACGCATCGCTTTGGAAATTGGCGTTCCGGCTTCAACCCCTTTGGTGACTTGCGACAAAATGGATTTCATTTCGGCTTTACGATGGTTATCTCCGACCAGTTTTAAGGCTTGCACGATGGGCACGCCCGTGGTCAGCATGGTCGCCAATTGGCGTGTCAGAATGGTGATGTCTCTGGCCTTCACGCGATGAGTCAAGCGGGTGATAAAAGAGACGCCCCCTTTTTTGATTTTTTTGATCTGAATGTGCTGCTCTTTAAGTTTGTCACGCACTTCCAGTTCGGTTAAAGCGAGAGTTTGGCCAGATACTTTTTTGCCCGAACTATTGATGCCTTTCCAACGATAATTTTTGAGTTCTGATTTGATTTTTGTGTTCATACAATAGAGTCACCCAATGGCTAGCTAAGAGGGGTCAAAGCGTTAGAAATAGAGCACGCGTTGCAGCTCTTTGAAGCTGGTTACGCCGTTTTTGAGCTTTTCAATGCCTGATTCTTGTAGTGTCTGCATTCCGTTGGCTTTCGCGATCTGCTCTATTTGATGAATGCTTGCTTTTTGCATAATCGCTTCAGCCAGCTGTGGGTTAAACGCCATCACTTCATAAATGCCGACTCGACCTGAATAGCCCCCTGTGCATTCGTTGCAACCATGCGGGTTTGCTTCATAAATGGTTTCTGTCGCTAGCAGCTGAAAATGTTGCTGCAACTGCATTGAGGGCACGACGGCAATTTTGCAGTGCCGACAAAGGCGACGAGCTAAACGCTGGGCAATAATTAAACTGAGTGAAGAGGCTAAGTTAAACGCTTCAATTCCCATATTACTCAAGCGAATTACCGTTTCGGCGGCGGAGTTAGTATGCAAGGTAGAAAGAACTAAATGCCCGGTTTGTGCCGCTTTCACGGCGATTTCGGCAGTTTCTAAATCGCGGATTTCGCCAACCATCACAATGTCGGGATCTTGCCGTAAGAAAGAGCGTAATGCTTGCGCAAAGCCAAAGCCAATTTTTGGCTGCACTTGAACTTGGTTGATGCCGGATAAGTTAATTTCAACCGGATCTTCAGCGGTGGAAATGTTCACTTCAGCTGTATTTAAAATGCGTAGCCCCGTATAGAGCGAGACGGTTTTTCCACTGCCCGTCGGGCCCGTCATTAAAATCATCCCTTGTGGTTTTTTCAGCGCAGCTAAGTAGAGTTGTTTTTGCTGGTCGTTATAACCCAATTTGTCGATATCTAAGTTAGCAGCACTGCTATCAAGTAGGCGCAGTACGATTTTTTCACCCCATAAAGTAGGGAGGCTGGAAACGCGCATATCGATGGCGGTCTCTTGATTCAACCGCAGTTTAATTCGTCCATCTTGTGGTAAGCGCCGTTCGGCAATATCGAGTTTGGATAAAATTTTAAGCCGCGCGGCAAGCCGGCGACTTAAGTTGCTTGAGGGACGCTGCGTTTCCACCAAAATACCATCACAGCGCAATCGTACTCGGTAAAGCGCTTCGTACGGTTCGAAATGGATATCGGATGCGCCTTTTCGCACCGCATCAAGCAGGATTTGGTTAATAAAGCGACTGACTGGGGCGTCATCTTGGCTGAGGTCTTCAATCGATTGAATCTCATCATCAGACAGCTTAACTAAGTTCGCCAGTTCATCTTGGCTGATCTCTTTCCCTGAAGAAGAGGATCCTTGAATTGTTCGGCCATACAAGCGCCGGATGGCTGCTTGCAGCGCTTTGTAGTCGGCTAAAACCAGTTCAACTTGTAAGCCTGTTGCGAAGCGAAAATCATCTTCCACTTGTAAATGGGTCGGGTCGGAAACCGCGATAGTCAGGGTTTGGCCATTATTGGCAATCGGCAGTGCTTGGTAACGGGTGATGAGATCACGCAAACCAAGCTGTTGGCAGAGCAGTGGGTAGTCGTAGCGGGTTAAGTCGGTGTCCGGTAGGCCAAAAAGGGTACTTAACTGTTCAGTCAGATCATGAGGATGGAAAAAATCCAAAGCGAGCAAAGCTTCTGGCACACTCGCACCAGACGCTTTGATATGTTCAATAACTGCATGTTCTTGCGTCGGGCTCAATATCTGAGCCTGACGCAGAATCGCAGGGAGGTTGGTTAGCATTTTATCAAGGAATCGCTCTTAAGCATCCTTTAAGATCTTTTTCCAATAATGTTTCGGGAATATCATGCGTGCACTTCCAGCCTGAATTTGTACGTGTGTATGTTATTTTTTTATCTTTTATAGATGCATCAGCATTACTGACAGTAAAAACTAAGGTTCCATTTGTAGGTGTGGTGGCATCCTTAGTGAATGCTAGGGTCCCCATTGCGCTCATATCTGCAGCTGCACCAACTTCGCTCGCTTCTGTTGTTGCAGGGAAATTGCCTTTTTCTTGTATATATAAATCAATATTTGTAAGTAATGTTCTAGGAATACTGACGGCTGTATTAGACTCTGTTTTGATCAAATAGCTCTTATATGCAGGGATTGCAATCGCGCTAAGTACACCAATAATTCCCACCACAATCATCAATTCAATTAAGGTAAAACCACTTTGTTTCGTTTTCTTATTTGTGTTCATTATTTGATTTGCTCCGTTTGAACGCATAAGGATGGGCAGAGCATAAGAAGCTTGTGGGTTGGTGGGAATGAGATAAAGAGCAGTGCGCGAGCGATTTGGATTTTTTACCTGTTTAGTTGCATATATCAATCACTGAAATACGACTGACTTAAAAATGCCGTCTTGCTTTTGATACGCAAGCAATAAAAAAGGAAGCTCGTCAGGCTTCCTTAACTATTTGAAATTTTTGATCTTTATTCCAATAATTGATGTAATTAATTACTGAAAGCGCATTGAGAGATCGAGTGCTTTAATGTGCTTAGTCAGCGCGCCGACTGAGATGTAATCGACACCGGTTCGCGCGTAATCGCCAATGGTTTCTAATGTGACGTTACCAGAATTTTCTAAAGCCGCGCGGCCTGCGTTAATTGCTACCGCTTCGCGCATCATCTCAATACTAAAATTATCCAGCATAATGATGTCAGCACCCGCTTGAATCGCCTCTTCTAACTCTTGCAAGCTTTCGGTTTCGACTTCGACGGGTTTACCGGGGTTGAGCTGTTTAGCGGTGCTGATGGCTTGGGTAATACCGCCACAAGCAATGATATGGTTTTCTTTAATTAAATAAGCATCAAACACGCCAATACGATGGTTAAAGCCGCCGCCACACGCGACAGCATATTTTAGTGCGCTGCGCAGGCCAGGGATAGTTTTGCGTGTATCAAGTAGTCGGCATTCGGTGCCTTCTAGCTGTTTGGCATACTGAGCAGTAATGCTGGCGCAACCTGACAAGGTTTGAATGAAGTTCATCGCATTGCGTTCACCAGTCAGCAGCGCGCGAGCTGGACCTTCAAGAGTGCACAAAACTTGGTTTGGCTTAACTTGATCACCATCTTGGACATGCCAGTCAATTTTCACTTCACCACCAAGTTGTTTGAAGACTTCCTCTGCCCATGCTTGGCCACAAAATACGCCATGTTCACGGGTGATGAGAGTCGCGGTATTACGCGCATCCGCTGGAATAAGGTTTGCGGTGATATCAGCAGTCGCATCCAAGCTGCCACCGAGATCTTCTCTGAGTGCATCGCTAACGGCACGAGTAATTTCCAATGGGAGTTGCTGTTTCAGATAATCAAGGCGTTGTTGGCTGTTGTGTGTATTTTTCATCGCAAATCTAATATGGTGTTGAACAGAGTGAGAATGATACGCTGAGTTTTACTCAAATTCAGCCACTAATCTCGCATTTCCTCTGGCTAAGGTTCATTTTTGTGTGAGTGTAAGGGGTCAACTGATGATCGATAAAAAGGGTTGGTATCAAAGCGCACGTCGAGTGCCATCGCCGTTTTATGATCAGCGAAGCGATGCGCAAGATATTTCATTGCTGGTGGTACATAATATCAGCTTGCCTCCGGGCCAGTTCGGCGGCCCATATATTGAGCAGTTTTTCACTGGCACGCTTGACCCGAATCAACACCCTTTTTTTCAAACCATCCACCAGATGCGCGTCTCGGCTCACTGCCTTATTCGGCGAGAGGGAGAAGTAGTGCAATTTGTGCCATTTAATGCCAGAGCTTGGCATGCTGGCCAGTCAAGCTTCGCTGGCCGTGCAAAATGCAATGATTATTCGATTGGGATTGAATTGGAAGGGAGCGATGAGACGGCTTATACTCCTGCGCAATATCAAGCCTTAGCGACTTTGACGTGTGCATTGCAGCGGCGTTATCCGCTCATCACCAATCAACGCATCACCGGGCATCAATACATTGCGCCATTACGCAAAACTGACCCCGGTTTGGTATTTGATTGGCGGTGCTATCGAGCCTTGTTGGCAACAAATGACTAACAACAAATAGCGAACAACGAATTAAATCGAATCGTGATATTCCACTAAAATTTGCTCAACCCAGCATTGAATGCGTTCGTCGCTTTGCTCGTATTGCGAATCTTCATCGAGTGCGAGACCAACAAAGTGGCGGCCATCTTTCGTTAGGGCTTTTGACGCTTCAAAATGGTAGCCTTGGTTGGGCCAGTAGCCAATCAATTGAGCACCAATTTGTTTTAGCTCATCATGCAGCATCCCCATCGCATCGAGGTACCATTCGCCATAACCTTCTTGATCGCCTAAGCCGAATAATGCGACGTACTTGCCGTTTAGCGACACGCCACCGATTTGATCCCATATTGCGCTCCAATCTTCTTGGATTTCGCCAAAGTCCCAAGTTGAGATGCCCAGTATTAAAAGATCATAGTTGCTCATCAAAGAGAGTGGCGTTTCTTTCACATTGTGAATCTCCACCAAATCCTCACCGATGAGCGCACGGATCTTCTCTGCTGCCATTTCGGTATAACAAGTTGTTGAGCCGTAAAAAAGACCGATCTTCATAATTTTGTGTTCGTTTTAAATCAAGAATAGTGAATTCTAACCATAAAATGACGCGCTTTGCAGCGATTATCCTGCCGATGATGTTTTTTTATGGTATTAAACCAGTGGCTCACATAACCTGAGCAACTCGATTTTCACCACAGAGGTTTGATGTGTCTGAATATATTTCTCCTGATCAAGGGGTTGTGGAACAGTTTTTAGATGCGATGTGGATGGAGCGTGGTTTAGCTGAAAACACGCTCTCATCGTATCGCAATGATCTGACGAAATTGTTGCAATGGATGCAGCACAATAATTATCGCCTCGATTTTATTAGTGTCACTGGTTTGCAGCAGTACCAAGCGTGGCTCGCTGATCAAGACTATAAGCAAACCTCGCGGGCACGTATGTTGTCGGCGATTCGTCGTTTATTTCAATATCTGCACCGTGAGAAACTCCGCGGCGATGATCCGAGTGCGCTCTTAATTAGCCCTAAATTGCCACAGCGTCTGCCTAAAGATTTATCCGAGCAGCAAGTGGAAGATTTATTGAATGCTCCCGATACTAATAATCCTCTAGAATTACGTGACAGAGCGATGTTGGAACTCTTGTATGCAACAGGGCTACGGGTGACCGAATTGGTTTCACTGACCATGGAAAATATCAGTTTACGTCAAGGCGTAGTAAGAGTGATTGGTAAAGGTGGCAAAGAGCGTCTTGTACCGATGGGCGAAAATGCCGTTGATTGGATTGAAACTTTTCTTGAACAAGGGCGGTCTACTCTGCTGGGCGAACAAACGTCGGATGTGGTTTTCCCCAGCCGACGAGCAAGGCAGATGACTCGTCAAACCTTTTGGCACCGAATTAAACACTACGCAGTGATCGCACAAATCGATGTGGAAAAACTCTCTCCACACGTATTAAGGCATGCTTTTGCCACGCATCTACTCAATTACGGTGCCGATTTGCGTGTAGTGCAAATGCTGCTCGGTCATAGTGACTTATCTACCACGCAAATTTATACTCATGTTGCGACTGAGCGACTTAAACAATTACATAGCGAGCACCATCCAAGGGCTTGAAAAGGTGAATTTAATGAGCGTATTACGCCAACTGACTCTTCTTACATTGCCACTTTTTGCTGTGGCGTGTAACGCCGAAACCACAGAGCAAGTGACGTCAACGGCTGTGCAAGCGGCTGCGCTTGATAAAACGGTTTTTGAACAACGTTTTTCTAAACTCGGATTGGAAGTGCTGAGTGTTCAAGCCTCTGATATTCAGGGAGTGATTGAAGTACAAACTTCCGGTGGCGTGCTGTTTTCTGCGCCTGACGCGAGCCATTTTATCGCCGGAACCTTGTATGAATTAGATAAGAATGGTGGTTATGTCGATGTGTTAGCCAAACGCCAAGCGCCCGTTAATGCGGCGAAGATCGCGCAGTTTGAATCGAGTATGATCGAATACAAAGCCGCTAACGAAAAATACGTGGTGACTGTTTTTACTGATATTACCTGTGGTTATTGCACTCGTTTGCATAGTCAAATGAAAGGGTATAACGACCTAGGGATCACCGTGCGCTACATGGCTTACCCGCGTCAAGGCGTTACGGGGCAGGTAGTTGATCAGATGGCCGCTATCTGGAATGCAGATGATAAAATGGCAGCGATGAATGAGGCAAAAACCAATCATCAGTTGCCAGAAGCAGGGCAGAACATCCAACAAGCTAAGCAGTTGATTACCAAGCACTATCAGCTCGGGCGTGAGTTAGGCATCAACGGCACGCCTGCGATTTTCCTACCGAATGGCGAAATGGTTGGCGGTTATTTACCACCAGAGCAACTGTTGCAACGCCTTCAGCAGATTCAATAACTTTAGGAGTCGGGCTTGAGTGTTCTTGAGCCCGCTGATTTATGATTGAGATAAAACAAAGACCAGCCCCCGATCTTTCGCAACTTCCTGACACGATTCCAACACTGCTTAAACGTATCTATATCAACCGTGGTATCACGAACCTTGAACAACTGGACAAGGCTGCGAAAGCACTGCATTCCTACCAACAATTAGGTGGTATAGAGCAAGCGGTACAACTACTTTTTTACGCCATTGAGCAGCAGCAGCGCATCATAGTCGTCGGGGATTTTGATGCTGATGGCGCAACCAGTTGCGCCTTATCTGTTTTGGCGTTGCGAATGTTGGGATCGCACAATGTGGACTATCTCGTGCCTAACCGTTTTGAAGATGGTTATGGCTTAAGCCCTGAAGTGGTCGATCAAGCGATAGAGCTTGGCGCGCAGATGATCATGACGGTCGATAACGGCGTCTCCTCTATCGACGGGGTGCGTTATGCCAAGCAGCAAGGGCTGACCGTCTTGGTGACCGATCACCATTTACCGGGACACGAGTTGCCAGAGGTTGATGCGATGGTGAATCCCAATTTGGCTAACTGCCCGTTTCCCTCGAAGGCATTAGCTGGCGTAGGGGTGGCTTTCTATTTGATGATGGCGCTGTGCGTGCATATGCGAAAAAACGGCTGGTTTACTCGACAAGGTATGAGTGAACCCAAGTTGATGGAGCTGATTGACTTAGTCGCACTGGGTACTGTCGCTGATGTTGTGCCGCTCGATGAAAACAACCGCATTTTAGTGTATCAAGGTTTGCAACGCATTCGCGCCGGGCATGCAAGGCCGGGTATTCAAGCTTTGATTGAGGTTGCTAAACGTGACGCGAGGCGTTTAGTTGCCTCGGATTTTGGCTTTGCGTTAGGGCCACGCATCAATGCGGCAGGGCGCTTGGATGATATGTCATTTGGCGTTGAGCTGCTAATGTGCAATGACATTCACGCTGCGCGTAGAATGGCTAGTGAGCTGGATGGCCTTAACCAAACTCGCAAAGAGATTGAAGAGGGGATGAAGCAAGAAGCGCTGGCTTTTTGTGAGCGCTTACAACTGAGTGAAAATAGCGAATTGCCGCACGGTTTAGTACTGTTTCAGCGCGATTGGCACCAAGGTGTGATTGGTATTTTAGCCTCACGTATTAAAGATAAATACCATCGCCCTGTGATTGCGTTTGCCGATGGTGGCGATGGCAGTATCAAAGGGTCATGCCGCTCTGTTGCTGGGTTACACATGCGCGATGTGCTGGATCGCATTGATACACAAAACCCCGGTTTAATCGTCAAATTTGGTGGTCACGCGATGGCGGCAGGTTTAACTATTGCCGAAAAAGAGTTTGAGCGTTTTGCTGAGCTGTTTGATCAAGTCGTACGTCACGAGTTAGATGAAAGCGCGCTCAAGGGCGTGATTTTATCCGACGGGGAGTTAACACCTGAAGAGTTCTCGATGCACACCGCTGAAACCTTGCGTTCCGGTGGCCCATGGGGGCAGGCGTTTCCTGAGCCTCTCTTTGACGGTGAGTTCAAACTATTGCACCAAAAGCTGGTGGGCGAAAAGCATTTGAAACTGATGCTTGAGCCGTTATTCAAAGGCCACCCAACCAACATTATGATCGATGGCATTGCTTTTAATGTCGATTTAAGACGCTGGCCAGATGCGTCGGTGAAAACGGTGCGTCTTGCGTATAAGCTTGATATTAATGAGTTTCGCGGCAATCAGTCATTGCAATTGATGATTGATCACCTCGAAGCGAAGTAACGGCTTGATATTTCTCTTCCTTCGATGCGTGACATGATCTCCCTCCCCTAGAAAGGGGAGGTCCCAACCAATGTTTGCTCTTACATTCCCTCCCCCTAGAAGGGGGAGGAGCCAAAGAATGTTTCCTCTTGAAAGGGTAGATATCAAAGAATGTTTCCCCATTTCTAGCCCATCATTTCCCCATCTGTATTCATTTTGTAATTGGTCTGACCAATAATATTGCTGTTTTAATCGACTATTGTTATCAAAGTGTTTAAGCGTGGGCTGTTCTATGATTTAGGTCAACTTTTGGCTGGACAGCTACGTTTTAATTATGTTAATTTCTGCACCAACTTGAAATTGGTATTACCAATTGACTGCAAAGAGTAGAAGAATAATAAATTATGGCTTATCAAAGGATTCGTCAGCCAAAACTCTCTGATGTAATTGAACAGGAGTTAGAAAGGCTGATAGTGGAAGGAACACTCTCTCCGGGGCAACAATTGCCTCCAGAACGAGAACTGGCAAAACAGTTCGAGGTGTCTCGTCCATCCATTCGTGAAGCCATTCAACGCCTCGAAGCCAAGCGTTTATTAACCCGCCGTCAAGGTGGAGGTACGTTTGTCAGTGAGAACATTTGGCAGAGTTTTTCTGATCCTCTGCTAAATTTATTGTCTAGCCACTCTGAAACCCAGCTCGATCTATTGGAATCGCGCCACGCGATGGAAGGTATTTCAGCTTATTTCGCAGCATTGCGTGGTACTGAGGAAGATTTTGCTCGCATTCAAGCCTGTTTGGCGAGAATTGGTGAACAACAAGCGAAAAAAGAGGTCGAAGCAGAAGCGTCTGCGGTGGTTGCGTTTTTAGTCGCTCTCACTGAAGCGGCCCACAACGTGGTGCTTTTGCATATTGTTCGCAGCCTCGCTCCTTTGCTTGAGCAAAATGTTCTACAGAATTTAAAACTATTACACCGCCGCCATGAAGTGGTGGAGAAAGTAAGTAGACACCGAGCTAATATCGTGGATGCGATCGTTTCTGGTCAGCCGGAAAAGGCGCGCGAAATGTCCCATTCTCACTTAGCTTATATCGAAGAAACATTGCTGGATTTGACCAAAGAAGAGTCTCGTCGTGAGCGTTCGTTGCGCCGAATTCAGCAGGGTAATGAGTCGTAACCTACGGCGAATTGCTTGTTTTATAGATCCAACCAATAGAAGGATAGATCGCCATGTCTGACATGAAGCATGACGTAGATGCACTGGAAACTCAGGAATGGCTAGCCGCCCTTGAGTCAGTTGTACGTGAAGAAGGTGTAGAACGCGCTCAGTTCTTACTTGAGCAAATTCTAGATAAAGCACGTCTAGACGGTGTTGATATGCCAACCGGTATTACCACGAACTACATCAACACCATTCCAGCTGCGCAAGAACCAGCATACCCAGGTGACACAACGCTTGAGCGTCGCATTCGCTCAATCATCCGTTGGAACGCGATTATGATCGTTCTACGTGCATCGAAAAAAGACCTCGATCTTGGCGGCCACATGGCGTCATTCCAGTCTTCTGCTTCGTTCTACGAAACATGTTTTAACCACTTCTTCCGTGCGCCTAATGAAAAAGATGGCGGTGACTTGGTTTATTATCAAGGTCACATCTCTCCAGGGATCTACGCACGTGCGTTCGTTGAAGGCCGCCTAACGGCTGATCAACTTGACAACTTCCGCCAAGAAGTGGATGGCAAAGGTATTCCTTCCTACCCACACCCGAAATTGATGCCTGAATTCTGGCAATTCCCGACCGTATCTATGGGTCTGGGTCCAATTTCTGCAATCTATCAAGCGCGTTTCCTCAAATATCTTGATGGCCGTGGTATGAAAGACACTTCTGAACAGCGTGTATACGCGTTCCTAGGTGATGGCGAGATGGATGAGCCAGAATCACGCGGTGCGATTTCATTCGCCGCTCGTGAGAAGCTTGATAACCTATGTTTCCTTATCAACTGTAACTTGCAACGTCTAGACGGCCCTGTCATGGGTAACGGTAAGATCATCCAAGAACTTGAAGGCCTATTTAAAGGCGCAGGTTGGAACGTTGTTAAAGTGATTTGGGGTAACAACTGGGATTCTCTACTGGCGAAAGACACCACAGGTAAGCTGCTTCAGTTGATGAACGAAACCATCGATGGTGACTACCAAACATTTAAAGCGAAAGATGGTGCTTACGTGCGTAAACACTTCTTTGGTAAATACCCAGAAACAGCGGCGCTTGTTGCTGATATGACTGACGATCAAATTTTCGCGCTGAAGCGTGGTGGTCACGAGTCTTCTAAACTGTACGCAGCCTTTACTAATGCTCAAGACACGAAAGGCAAGCCAACCGTGATTCTGGCGAAGACCGTTAAAGGTTACGGCATGGGTGAAGCGGCAGAAGGTAAGAACATCGCTCACCAAGTGAAGAAAATGGACATGACTCACGTGCTGCAACTGCGTGATCGTCTTGGTCTACAAGATCTTCTGACGGATGAAGCTGTGAAAGAGTTGCCATACCTAACATTGGCAGAAGGCTCGAAAGAGCACGAATACTTACACGCTCGTCGTAAAGCGCTAAAAGGTTACACACCTCAACGCTTGCCTAAGTTCACTCAAGAACTTGTGATTCCAGCGGTTGAAGAGTTCAAGCCTCTGCTTGAAGAGCAAAAACGTGAAATCTCAACCACAATGGCGTTTGTCCGTGCGTTGAACATTTTGCTCAAAGATAAGAGCATTGGTAAAAATATTGTGCCAATCATTGCAGATGAAGCACGTACTTTCGGTATGGAAGGTCTGTTCCGTCAAATCGGTATCTATAACCCACACGGTCAGAACTACACTCCTCAAGACCGCGACATCGTTTCTTACTATAAAGAAGCGACTTCAGGTCAGGTACTGCAAGAAGGGATCAACGAGCTGGGTGCTATGTCTTCATGGGTTGCTGCTGCAACTTCATACTCGACAAACGATCTGCCAATGATTCCGTTCTACATCTATTACTCTATGTTTGGTTTCCAACGCGTTGGCGACATGGCATGGATGGCAGGTGACCAACAAGCACGTGGTTTCCTATTGGGTGCTACTGCTGGTCGTACGACGCTGAACGGTGAAGGTCTACAGCACGAAGATGGTCACTCGCACATATTGGCGGCGACGGTTCCTAACTGTCTTTCTTACGATCCAACATTTGCTTACGAAGTTGCAGTCATCATGCAAGACGGTATTCGCCGCATGTATGGCGATCAAGAAAACGTGTTCTACTACCTAACGCTGATGAACGAGAACTACGCAATGCCAGCAATGCCACAAGGTGCTGAAGAAGGTATTCGTAAAGGTATCTACAAATTAGAAAGCTACGCTCCACAAGGAACGACTGGCTCTAAAGGTAAAGTTCAGTTAATGAGCTCAGGTACGATCATGAACGAAGTACGCAAAGCGGCTCAAATCTTAAGTGATGAGTACGGCGTGGCTTCAGATGTTTACTCAGTAACATCATTCAATGAAGTTACTCGTGATGGCCAAGCATGTGAGCGTTACAACATGCTTCACCCTGAAGCGCAGCCGCAAGTACCTTACATTCAAACGGTAATGGGCAGCGAGCCTGCCATCGCAGCAACTGACTACATGAAGAACTACGCTGAGCAAGCGCGTGCGTTTATCCCGGCTGAATCATACAAAGTACTAGGTACTGATGGTTTTGGTCGTTCTGATAGCCGTGAAAACCTACGTCGTCACTTCGAAGTGAACGCAGGTTACGTGGTGGTTGCCGCGCTAAGCGAACTAGCGAAACGTGGTGATGTTGAGAAATCAGTTGTGGTTGAAGCGATTAAGAAATTCAACATCGATACTGAAAAAACAAACCCGCTATACGCTTAATTAAGGTAGGAAAGAATAATGGCAATCGAAATTAATGTACCGGATATTGGTGCGGATGAGGTTGAAGTTACTGAGATTCTTGTCAGCGTTGGCGACAAGGTTGAAGAAGAGCAATCTCTTATTACTGTAGAAGGTGATAAGGCTTCTATGGAAGTACCGGCTTCTCAAGCGGGTATTGTAAAAGAAATCAAAGTAGTCGCTGGCGATAAAGTATCGACCGGTTCACTTATCATGATTTTTGAAGCAGAAGGCGCAGCGGTCGCAGCGCCAGCAGTGGAAGCTGCACCAGTTGCGGCTCCTGCTGCCGCGGCTGTCGCTGAGCTTAAAGAAGTTCACGTGCCAGATATCGGCGGTGATGAAGTGGAAGTCACTGAAATCATGGTCGCAGTCGGCGATTCAATCGCAGAAGAGCAATCTCTACTGACGGTTGAAGGTGACAAAGCCTCAATGGAAGTACCTGCTCCATTTGCTGGTGTACTGAAAGAGATCAAAGTGGCCGCTGGCGATAAAGTATCGACAGGCTCACTGGTGATGATCTTTGAAGTGGCGGGTTCCGCTCCGGCGGCAGCCTCTGCTCAAGTGGCAGCACCTGTAGCTGCAGCACCAGCCGCTTCGGCAGCAAAAGAGATCCACGTACCGGATATCGGTGGTGATGAAGTCGAAGTGACGGAAATCATGGTGGCGGTTGGCGATACCGTGAGTGAAGAGCAGTCTCTTATCACCGTTGAAGGCGATAAAGCATCAATGGAAGTTCCTGCGCCGTTTGCTGGTGTTGTGAAAGAAATCAAAGTTGCAGCTGGCGATAAAGTGTCAACAGGCTCTCTTATCATGGTGTTTGAAGTTGCCGGTGCAGCGCCCGTTGCCGTAGCGGCCCCTGCGCAAGCAGCGGCTCCAGCCGCATCAGCGCCAAAAGCGGAAGCGGTAAAATCAGCTGTGGCAGCACCTGCCGAGTTTGAAGAGAACAATGAGTACTCTCACGCATCACCGGTTGTGCGCCGTATTGCGCGTGAATTTGGTGTTAACCTAGCGAAAGTCAAAGGTTCTGGCCGTAAGAGCCGCATCCTAAAAGAAGACGTGCAAAACTACGTGAAAGAAGCGCTGAAGCGTCTTGAATCGGGTTCTGCCGCAGTGGCTTCTGGTAAAGGTGATGGTGCCGCGCTTGGCTTGCTACCTTGGCCAAAAGTGGACTTCAGCAAGTTTGGTGACACAGAAGTAAAACCGCTTTCACGTATTAAGAAGATCTCTGGTGCTAACTTGCATCGTAACTGGGTGATGATCCCACACGTTACCCAATGGGATAATGCGGATATCACCGAGCTTGAGAACTTCCGTAAAGAGCAAAATGCGATTGAAGCGAAGAACGACACTGGCATGAAGATCACCCCACTGGTGTTCATCATGAAAGCGGTAGCGAAAGCACTAGAAGCATTCCCATCGTTTAACTCTTCACTTTCTGAAGATGGCGAAAGCTTGATTCTGAAGAAGTACGTGAACGTGGGCATTGCTGTTGATACGCCAAATGGTCTTGTTGTTCCTGTCTTCAAAGATGTGAACAAAAAAGGCATTTATGAGCTATCAAGAGAGCTGGCTGAAGTATCGAAGAAAGCCCGTGCAGGTAAACTGACCGCTGCAGACATGCAAGGTGGCTGTTTCACTATCTCTAGCTTAGGTGGCATCGGCGGTACAGCGTTTACGCCTATCGTTAACGCGCCAGAAGTCGGTATCCTTGGGGTATCTAAGTCTGAGTTTAAGCCAGTGTGGAACGGTAAAGAGTTCGAACCACGCCTACAACTGCCACTATCACTGTCATACGATCACCGTGTGATTGATGGTGCGGAAGGTGCGCGTTTCATCACATTCCTAAATGGCGCGCTATCAGACATTCGTCGTCTGGTTCTGTAAGCCAAGTTTAGTGAAAGAGAGGGCGGCCGTTAAAGCCGCCCTTGTTAACACGAATAATTGAACAATTGGATTATGAAGGGTTTTTTCTTAATCGAATTGTCGTCTAGCTCACAGGCTAAATGGATTTACTTTTCACACCATTAACATCTCTGTAAACTGTTGCGGTCTGAAAATAATTCGTTTTAATTCATTTGTTTTAAGTAATTGGCTCAGTCATGGGTTTAATTCATTGGATTAAACACTAAAAACAACGAGAACATCCACTCAGCCTGTTAGGGATAATGACTACAAGAGGTCAAAATGAGCAAAGAAATCAAAGCCCAAGTCGTCGTACTTGGTGCCGGTCCTGCTGGTTACTCCGCTGCATTCCGCTGTGCAGACTTAGGTCTTGAAACAGTACTTGTTGAACGCTACAGCACCCTTGGCGGTGTGTGTTTGAACGTGGGTTGTATCCCATCAAAAGCGTTGCTGCACGTTGCAAAAGTTATCGAAGAAGCGAAAGCATTGGCCCAGCACGGTATTGTGTTTGGTGAACCACAAACGGATATCGATAAAATCCGCCTTTGGAAAGAAAAAGTTATCAACCAGTTAACGGGCGGTCTTGGCGGCATGGCGAAGATGCGCAAAGTGACTGTTGTGAACGGTTTCGGCAAATTTACTGGCCCTAACGCCATTGAAGTTGAAGGTGAAGACGGCAAAACCGTGGTTAACTTTGATAACGCCATCGTTGCAGCTGGTTCTCGTCCAATTAAACTGCCATTCATTCCTCATGAAGACCCACGTATTTGGGATTCAACGGATGCACTTGAACTGAAAGAAGTTCCTGGAAAACTGTTGATCATGGGTGGTGGTATCATCGGTCTAGAAATGGCGACGGTTTACCACTCGCTAGGTTCTAAGATTGATGTGGTTGAGATGTTTGACCAACTTATCCCAGCGGCGGATAAAGACATGGTTAAAGTCTACACCAAACGTATCAAAGACAAATTTAACCTGATGCTTGAAACCAAAGTAACCGCTGTTGAAGCAAAAGAAGATGGTATCTACGTTTCAATGGAAGGCAAAAAAGCACCAGCGCAAGCTGAGCGTTATGATGCCGTTCTTGTTGCTATCGGCCGTGTACCAAACGGTAAGCTGATGGATGCTGAAAAAGCAGGTATTGAAGTGGATGAGCGCGGCTTTATCAATGTTGATAAGCAAATGCGTACTAACGTTCCTCATATCTTCGCGATCGGTGATATCGTTGGTCAACCAATGTTGGCGCACAAAGGTGTGCATGAAGGCCACGTAGCAGCAGAAGTAATTTCTGGTAAGAAGCACTACTTCGATCCTAAAGTTATCCCTTCAATTGCGTACACTGAGCCAGAAGTGGCTTGGGTTGGTAAAACTGAAAAAGAAGCCAAAGCAGAAGGCATTAACTACGAAGTCGCGACATTCCCATGGGCAGCTTCTGGCCGTGCTATCGCTTCTGATTGTGCAGACGGTATGACTAAGCTTATCTTTGATAAAGAGACTCACCGCGTGATTGGTGGCGCTATCGTTGGTACTAACGGCGGCGAACTGCTTGGTGAAATCGGTTTGGCTATCGAGATGGGCTGTGATGCAGAAGATATCGCTTTGACGATTCATGCTCACCCAACGTTACATGAATCGGTAGGCCTTGCTGCAGAAGTATTTGAAGGCACGATTACTGATCTGCCAAACGCAAAAGCGAAGAAGAAAAAGTAACTTCAACGCTGATGCGTTAAATTGCCGGTTCGTTAAATTGCTGGTTAGTTAAATAGTAAAAACCGCTGAATTCAGCGGTTTTTTTATGCTCATAATTCAGAGACTAGGAAGTTAAGCCTAGTGATCTTTTTTATAGATGCAGAGCATGCTGAGGTAGCTTTTCACGAGTACACCCATGCTGGCTTCGTCTTGTATACGATTTGCTTGTACAAACAGTGAGTAGAAGATACCAAGAAAGAGCGTAGCAAGATGTTCTGGCTCATGTTGATCGCACACTTCGCCACGTTCAATGGCTTTGATAAACATATTTTGTACCAAAAGTTGATTAGTACGGTTGGTGGAGACAAAAAGTGGCCACACTTCTTCGCGCGTTGAAGCGCTCCATTCAAACCATACTTTTAACCAGTGACAATCTTCAATCACAAGAGAAATCATCTTAGTGGTGATGTTGGTTAAGTTATCTTTCGCATGCAAATCAAGATCAATATTATCTGCGAGGAAGTTTGAAAACTGACGTACAACATGAGTGAGTACGTCGTCGACTAAATCTTCTCGGGTTGGAAAGTAGTTAAAGACAGTAGCGACTGAAACTTGGGCGATTTCAGCAATATCTGCGTGGCCACCTCGGCCTATTCCCCGTGTTGCAAACACTTCAAGGGCGATTTCCATCAGTTGAAGTTTGCGTTTTTGTGGTGATAAGCGAGTTCTGGGGCGTTTTTCTATCGATGTTTCCATGAGTTGTTAATCCTTGCCAATGACTGTTGAATTGAGCTTTTCGCTCTAATGATTATTTTGTTAGTTGCTTTAAAGCTTTATGAGTGTACTGCTGCATATGGTTGAGGTCAACGTTTCGAGTTTGTTTTTTGTGCGATCGTGTTAAATCCCATCAGATTCAACGTGTTTTATTGTAGCTTTTATTGATGTGGCGTATTTGTGGTGAGCGTGTCTGCGGCAGCGTAGGAGCTTTATTTCATCATATCCAGAGTTTTGCTAATTATTTAACTATCCTGTGTGGCAGTGGTACTATACGCGCCAAGCTAGTTACGCGACGCCATCATTAAACTGCGATGATCGTAGCGTGTCGCATCACCCGAAAAGAGAACAGTATGAAACATACAGTTGAAGTGATGATTTCTGAGCAAGTGGTTCAGGAACGAATTCGTGAATTAGGCAAACAAATCACAGAGCATTACCAAGGTAGTGAAGATCTGGTGCTAGTGGGCTTGTTGCGCGGCTCATTTGTCTTCATGGCAGACTTAGCTCGCGCGATCGACTTAGTTCATCAAGTCGATTTTATGACCGCGTCAAGCTATGGCAACACGATGCAAAGCTCACGTGATGTGCGCATTCTGAAAGATCTGGATGATGACATTAAAGGTAAAGATGTGTTGCTGGTAGAAGACATTATTGATACGGGTAATACACTAAATAAAGTAAAAGAAATTTTGTCTTTACGTGAACCTAAATCCATTCACATTTGTACTTTACTGGATAAGCCTTCACGCCGTGAAGTACCTGTAGAGGTCAAGTGGATCGGTTTTGAAATCCCAGATGAATTTGTCGTGGGCGTAGGTATTGACTACGCGCAAAAATATCGTCACCTACCTTACATTGGTAAAGTTGTGCCGCAAGCGTAATTTTGCCAGCGATAATAGAATGCCCACTAAATAGTGGGCATTCTATATTTTTAACTATCAGTTTTCACGGCAATTAATACGCTGTTATCGACACAGCAAGTTATGTTGCGCATTAAGAATTTTTTCCATCGCTTTTTGATAGGTGTCGTTGACTCGCTCACGTGAATCGCAGCGAACGCCTAAGTATTCCAAACGTCCGTCTTCAATACCGTAGACCACGCCATGCAGCTCGACATCTTGGCCGCGCTCCCATGCGTTTTGCAGTACGGTTGAGTTACCTAAATTATACACTTGCTCGGCAACGTTGATTTCGCACAATTTGTCGGCTTTATCCTGTTCTGGCATCGCATCTAAGTAGGTACGGTGTTTAAGGTATAAGTCACGCACGTGCAGTAACCAGTTGTTGATCAAGCCCAGCGGTGGGTTATCAATCGCTGCGTTGACGCCACCGCAGTCATAGTGCCCACAGATGATGATGTGCTTGACCTTCAGTACGTCAACCGCGTACTGCACCACAGAAAGGCAGTTAAGGTCAGTGTGAATCACTTGGTTTGCAACGTTGCGGTGTACAAACAGCTCACCAGAATAAAGCCCAGTCAAACGCTCGGCCGGAACTCGGCTATCAGAACAACCAATCCATAGAAAATCTGGGTCTTGCCCGCGAGCGAGTTTTGCAAAGTACTCAGGACGTTCAGCCTTAATCGATTCAGACCAACGTGAGTTATTTTCAAAAAGCTGTTTCAGTTCTGGCATCTCACTTCCCTTAAAAATAGTTCAATCGCATCAATGGTAATGCGCAAGAATAGGCCTGACTATACACAATGTTACAATTCTGTTCTCTTATAAAATGACAAAACACTCACTCATCTGACGAGTTTTCCTAGTAAAAAAATTAAACTGCTTCCATCGCTATTTGGATGGTCAACAGAGAATCAATCACATGTAAAATAATGGTTAATGATTAGAATGATGATTTGTTAGAGTGAGACAACCTATTTTGAGTATGAGGAAAAGCATTGTGTTTAGAGGCCGTTTTGCCGATATCGACCTAAAAGGTGACGTCTTTGGTGGCGTCACGACCGCGATTATTTCACTGCCACTTGCCTTGGCTTTTGGTGTGGCGTCTGGTGCGGGTGCAGAAGCAGGGCTTTGGGGAGCAATATTGGTGGGGCTGTTTGCTGCCTTGTTTGGTGGTTCATCTACATTAATTTCTGAACCCACAGGGCCAATGACGGTCATTATGACGGCCATTTTAACCAGCATGGTGGCACGTTATCCTGAAACGGGGCTTGCAGTTAGCTTCACGGTTGTCATGATGGCAGGCGCTTTTCAGATTGTACTTGGCACTTTAAAACTTGGGAAATACATCACCTTAATGCCCTATAGCGTGATCTCTGGCTTTATGTCAGGAATTGGGGTGATTTTGATTATCCTGCAGTTGTCACCGCTGCTTGGTCAGGCGGCTCCCGCTGGGGGAGTGATGGGAACGTTAACCGCGTTGCCCGAGATCATTAGCCAGATGAAGTTCAGTGAGCTCTTTCTTGGTTTGTTAACCTTAGGCATTTTATTTTTTCTCCCGGCTCAATATCGCAAACAAGTGCCCGTTCAATTGGTCGCTTTAGTCGGCGTGACACTTGTTTCGGTACTGTTATTTGATAGCGATGAGATCCGCCGTATTGGTGTGATCCCTGCTGGCTTACCCTCTTTTGTTATTCCAACCTTTAATGCCGAGATGTTCACCACCATGGTGATTGACGCTTTAGTACTCGGTACGCTCGGCTGCATTGATACGTTGCTCACCGCGGTAATTGGCGATTCTCTAACGCGTAAAGAGCATGATTCCGATAAAGAACTGCGAGGGCAAGGGCTGGCTAATATGATCGCGGGTTTATTGGGTGCGTTGCCGGGTGCCGGTGCAACCATGGGTACGGTGACCAATATTCAGGTCGGCGCGCGTTCTCCTCTGTCTGGTGTAGTTCGTGCCTTAGTATTAGCCTTAGTGGTGTTGGTGGCGGGAGGCTTAACCGAACCGATTCCAATGGCGGTATTGGCAGGGATTGCGGTGTATGTTGGTTTCAATATTCTTGATTGGAGCTTTATCCAACGCGCGCATAAAGTGAGTGTGCAGGGGATGGCCATCATGTATGGCGTGATGCTGTTAACTGTCTTTGTCGATTTGATTGTTGCGGTTGGCTTGGGCGTTTTTATATCAAATATTTTGATCATAGAACGCTTGAGCCGCGAGCAAGCTCGCCAAGTGAAAGCCATTAGTGATGCTGATGAAAACGATGTGCCATTGACTGATAGCGAACGAGCTTTATTGGATCAAGCCAATGGTAAGGTGCTGTTTTTTTATCTCTCAGGGCCGATGATTTTTAGTGTATCTAAAGCGATCGCTCGCCAGCACAATCACATCAGTGACTATGAAGCGATGATTTTAGATCTTACTGATGTACCTATGATTGATGTGACGGTTGGGCTTGCTTTAGAAAACGCGATTAATGATGCCTTAGATGCCCACTGCGCGGTCTACTTACTTTGCCCAAATGTGCACACCAAACAGCAACTGGAAAAGTTTCATATTTTGGATCTGGTGCCAACCGAGCAGACTTTTTCGTTTCGTTATGAAGCGCTCAATGCTGCGGTTAAGCAGGTAGCCCAAAATCGTTAAGCGTTAAGGTTGTGCAAGAATGAATTACGCAGATCGCTGGATCTGCGTTTTTTTATTTTATCAATTTCTAATATTGGGTTGAAAAACGCGAGCCTTAGCAGCACATTGGATAGGTTAACATCACAAAGAGTGATCCGTGGAATGTACGCATTAGAAATAGAACAATTACGAAAAACTTACGCTGGTGGGTTTGAGGCCCTAAAAGGGGTGAGTTTACAGGTTGAAAAAGGCGATTTTTACGCACTGCTTGGGCCCAATGGAGCCGGGAAATCAACCACCATTGGCATTATCTCTTCGCTGGTCAATAAAACCTCTGGCACCGTTAAAGTGTTTGGTTTTGATATTGATAAAGATCTTGAGCTTGCCAAACAACACATTGGTTTAGTGCCGCAGGAGTTTAACTTCAACCAGTTTGAAACGGTTGAGCAAATTGTGTTGCAGCAAGCTGGGTATTACGGCGTGACGAAAGCGTTAGCGAAAGAGAGGGCAGAGAAGTACCTCTCAAAACTCGATTTGTGGGAAAAACGTAAAGAGCGTGCGCGTAATCTTTCTGGTGGTATGAAACGCCGTTTGATGATTGCTCGAGCCTTAATGCATGAGCCTAAGTTACTGATTTTAGATGAACCCACCGCCGGTGTGGATATTGAACTGCGCCGTTCGATGTGGGAGTTCTTAACCGAGATTAACGCGCAAGGGATCACCATTATCTTAACCACGCACTATTTAGAAGAAGCGGAGATGCTGTGCCGCAATATCGGCATTATTAACCGAGGTGAGCTTATTGAAAATACCTCGATGAAGGATTTGCTGGCCAAATTACAGCTCGAAACCTTTATTTTAGATATCGCAGAGAATTCTCCGCCAGCGCCACAACTCAGTGGTGTGATCTCGCAAACTATGCTCAACGGTTCGTTACAAATTGAGTTGGAGAAAACGAAAGGGCTAAATTCAGTCTTTTCACAGTTAACAGAACAGGGAATTACGGTGCTTTCGATGCGTAACAAAGCGAACCGCCTTGAAGAGCTGTTTGTCAGCATTGTTCAACAGCAAAGCCGAGGATAATCATGATGTATCGTTTATATTGGACGGCTTTTTGCAGTTTACTGACTAAAGAAATCAACCGTTTTACGCGTATTTGGGTGCAAACCTTAGTACCGCCAGCCATCACCATGACGCTCTATTTCATTATTTTTGGCAACCTAATTGGTTCGCGTATTGGCCAGATGAACGGCTTTAGCTATATGGAATATATTGTCCCGGGCTTAATCATGATGTCGGTGATCACTAACTCATACTCGAACGTCGCCTCTTCTTTCTTTAGTGCGAAGTTTCAGAAAAACATCGAAGAGTTGTTAGTTGCTCCTGTACCTAACTACGTCATTATCGCCGGATTTGTGATGGGCGGGGTAGTGCGTGGCTTGCTGGTGGGCACGATAGTGACCCTTGTGTCGCTGTTCTTTGTTGATCTCAAGGTCGATCATTGGGGGATTATTGCGGCGACGGTTTTTCTCACCTCTGTTGTGTTCGCTTTAGGCGGCATGATTAACGCCATTTTTGCTAAAACCTTTGATGACATTTCGATTATTCCTACCTTTGTATTGACCCCATTAACCTACTTGGGTGGGGTATTTTATTCGATCAGCCTATTGCCTGACTTTTGGCAAGCGGTATCGAAAATCAACCCAATCGTCTACATGGTTAATGCCTTCCGCTACGGTTTTCTTGGTGTGTCGGATGTGGGAATTGTTACTTCGTTCAGTGTGCTTGGTATTTTTGTCGTGGCCCTGTATGGAGTTGCGCATTATCTGGTTTCGCGTGGTATCGGGTTAAGGACTTAATAGTTCCTCCCCCTTTTAGGGGGAGGGAATTAGTTTTGTGAGCGTTGGGAGTATGCCATTTATGATGATAGATGTGGTTTGCTAAAACAGTTTTTGTCGAGTAGACGACACCTGTTACCAAGTGTCGTCCCTCTAAGAACCCAGCGTGCAACTTTCACCGCACTAGGCTCAAGCCTTCACAAAGGCACCTGATGGCACCCAGCAACTTATAAAGCAGCGAG
>NZ_CAWPGB010000064.1:0-159570 GCF_963887575.1 Vibrio sp. 3-2(1)
GTGTCCTAAAGGGTTGTTCGAGACTAGAACGTTGATAGGTTGGGTGTGTAAGCGCTGCGAGGCGTTGAGCTAACCAATACTAATTGCCCGTGAGGCTTAACCATACAACACCGAAGGGGTTTTGTGGACTCAATGAAAGAACATTGAATGTGTGAATGAGAACGAAACAGCTTTCCGAATTAAGAAATTTGCTTGGCGACCATAGCGTTGTGGACCCACCTGACTCCATGCCGAACTCAGAAGTGAAACACAACAGCGCCGATGGTAGTGTGGGGTCTCCCCATGTGAGAGTAGGACATCGCCAGGCTTTGAATATTGTCTAACCAGACACGCTGCGGAGCGGTAGTTCAGTTGGTTAGAATACCGGCCTGTCACGCCGGGGGTCGCGGGTTCGAGTCCCGTCCGCTCCGCCACTTATTAAGAGCCTCAGCAGTCATGTTGAGGTTTTCTTCAATGAGAAGCATAAATTATTTAGGGGTGTAGCTCCAACTGGCAGAGCAGCGGATTCCAAATCCGCGTGTTGGGAGTTCGAATCTCTCCACCCCTGCCATCTATCAAGCCTCCGCAGAAATGCTGAGGCTTTTTACTATTTTTCATCTCCTTATTATTTTTTAGGACATTCCTGTTCTTCAATAAAAGTATCGCCTCCATACTGCATTAAACCGATCTTTTCTGTGCTAATTTTAAGTTTGCATTTTTACGGCGTCAGTAGGTAATGCTTGCTAAGATAGTGGCAATATCCTCGTAGGGAAAAATATAAGATGAATCCAGTCATTGAAACTATTCTTGCACATCGTTCTATCCGATCTTTTACCGATCAGAAGATAACTCCAGATCAGCTGAGTACAATTATTTCTGCTGGTATTGCGGCATCATCATCGAGCCTATTACAGGTTAATTCAATCATTCGTGTTACGGATAAAGATAAACGCGAGCAGTTGGCTATACTGGCGGGCAACCAAGCTTATGTTGCAAGCGCTGCTGAGTTTTTAGTGTTCTGCATTGACTACCAACGTCATTACGCCATTAATCCTGAGGTAAAACCAGAGCTGATTGAACTCACTTTGATTGGCGCTGTAGACGCTGGGATCATGGCACAAAACTGTTTATTGGCGGCAGAATCGATGGGATTGGGTGGTGTTTATATTGGCGGCTTAAGAAATTCACCTAAAGAAGTGGATGAGTTATTAGAGCTTCCTCCATATTGCGCAGTGTTATTTGGTATGTGTTTGGGGTATCCGGCTCAGAATCCACAACTAAAACCTCGTTTATCTCCTGAGGTAATTGTTCATGAGAATACCTACCATGCTTTGAGTTATGCTGAAATAGAGCAATATGATGAGACGATGAGGGCTTATTATCAGACGCGTTCTTCCAATACCAAGCAAGCGGCTTGGTCTACAGAGGTAACGGCTAAATTAGCACAAGAATCTCGACCTCATATGTTGAACTATCTCAACAGTAAAGGCTTAGCACACCGATAAAAAAGAGCCCAATCTTAACGATTGGGCTCTTTTACAATGATTAGGCTAAACCTTGAATAACGACGAATTTTTCAAGTAGTTGATGTTCAGTCTCTATGTGTTCTGGATCGGTAATGATGCAGTTTGTTATCGGACATACGGATTGACAGGTGGGCTTGTCGTAATGTCCTTTGCATTCAGTACATAGATTAGGATCAATTTCATAGATCCGGTTGCCCATAGAGATTGCGCCATTTGGGCATTCCGGATCACACATATCACAGTTAATGCATTTACTGGTGATCAATAATGCCATAACTACTTGCCTACGGGATTACGAGTATCTTGGCCAGCATTCAAGTTACGCATTAACAGAGCAAAGTTTAAATCCAACTCTTCAGGAACCGGGATATAAACAAAGTGACCGTTTCCTTTTGCGTCATCAACAGTTTCACCTTTGCGGTTTTCCATTGCTTCAAGTCTGAAGACAACATTCCCTTTTGGGGTCATCAGCTCTAAACTATCACCTAAGATAAACTTGTTTTTAACTTCAACTTCAGCCATTTCACCACGACGTTTACCCGTAAATTCACCAACAAATTGCTGTGAATCTGAGACTGAATAGCCATAGTCATAGTTTTGATAAGTATCGTGTGTATGGCGTCGCAAGAAACCTTCGGTATAGCCACGGTGTGCAAGGCTTTCTAAAGTGCCCATCAGGCTTTCATCAAATGGTTTACCTGAAACTGCGTCATCAATTGCTTTGCGATACACTTGAGCTGTGCGAGCGCAATAATAGAAAGATTTAGTACGACCTTCTATTTTTAATGAATGCACGCCCATTTTCGTCAATCGTTCTACATGCTGTACGGCTCGTAGATCTTTTGAGTTCATTATGTAGGTGCCATGTTCGTCTTCAAAAGCGGCCATCTTCTCTTCTGGACGATGGCTTTCTGAAAGCAAAACCACATCATCAATCGGTTTGCCTAAACCAAGTGTATTATCAGGGCGCTCTTCTTGTACCTTGATAGTTTGAACTGCTGCTGGATCAAATTTCTCGACAATTTGACCTGTTTCGTCTTCTTTGGCTGATTCAACTTTGTATTCCCAACGACATGCATTAGTGCATGTTCCTTGGTTTGGATCACGTTTATTAATGTAGCCAGACAATAGACAGCGACCTGAATAAGCCATGCATAATGCGCCATGAACAAAAATTTCGAGTTCGGTCGTTGGACATTGCTCACGAATTTCTTCAATTTCTTCCAACGAAAGTTCGCGTGATAGAATCACTCGTTCAACGCCTTGGGATGCCCAGAACTTAACTGTTGCCCAGTTAACAGCATTGGCTTGAACTGAAAGGTGAATAGGCATTTCAGGAAATGCTTCACGAACCATCATGATAAGCCCAGGGTCAGACATAATGAGCGCATCAGGTCCCATTTCAACCACAGGCTTTAGATCTCGGATGAATGTCTTAAGTTTTGAGTTGTGGGGTTGAATATTACAAACCACGTACAATTTTTTACCCAAAGCATGTGCTTCATCGATACCGATTTGCAGGTTTTCATGGTTAAATTCGTTGTTGCGTACACGAAGGCTATAACGAGGTTGGCCGGCATAAACGGCATCTGCACCGTAAGCAAACGCATAACGCATGTTTTTTAGACTGCCCGCCGGTGATAGTAGCTCGGGGACAAAAGGGGTATGTGTGCTCATTGTTTTTCTCTAATCTGATCTCAAGTCAGGCCAATACCACCTGATGGTATTGGAGGGGCGCAAATTTTACGTTAAAAATAACCTTATGCCTAGTAGGGATCGTAAGCGATACAAAAAAGCCCAACACTTTTAAGGGTATTGGGCTTTTGCATGATGCTTTTGTTAAGCGTTCGGGTGAGGAAGGCCGCCGAGAACGTCAAATAAGTTAGGCAAAAATGCCGACATTTCACCACACATTAATGAGAAATCGGCATCAAAGCGAGCCGCTTGCTCTTCTCGTGGAATATCTTCATTTTGTTCTTTGAGCTCATCGCTAAATGCCAAACGCTTAATGCTACAATCTTCAGCCAGAATAAAGCTCAGGCGATCTTGCCAGTTCAATGCCAGTTTAGTGACAACTTTATTGGCTTCAATATGGCTTAAGATCTCATCGCTTGTCAGTTCTTGTTTCTTACAGCGGATCACTGCGCCATCTTCTAATAACGACTTTAATTCAGCTTCATCCAACAAGCTAAACCCTGGTGGTAGTTCGCCACTTTTAACCCACTGAGTAAGTGTTGTTTCTACCGCTTGTTCTGGGATCGCAGGTACTACGGGTAGGCTACCCATGGTTTTGCGTAGCAGCGCCAAAACGTCCTCAGCTTTTTTGTAGCTTGCGGCATCGACTAGAATGAAGCCTTGTTTGGGTAGAATAAGCACAAAAGTGAGATTGCTGCGGCTAAATGCTCTAGGTAGGAGATCGATGACAATATCTTCCTTGAGGCTTTCCTTCTCCTTTTTCTTGAGAGGTCGCCCTTCTTCCACTTCCATCGCTTCAACTTTGGCATTCAAAGAATCTTTAATGACCGAAGCAGGTAACATCTTTTCTTCTTTTTTCGCGCAGATCAGAATACGGTCTTCAGAAACGTGGGTCATCATGTCGCCGTGTTTACCCATTGCGTTAACCCAACCAAATTTTTGCTTATCTTGGCTGCCGCATGGCGTAAAACGAAATTCGGCCAGTTGTTTTTCGAGCTGATCGGCGTTGAATTCTACATCGCGATTAACACGATAAACCATACAGTTTTTAAACCACATATTCTTTCTCTTACTTAATTAGAAGACGCAACATGATAGGGGATTTGAAAGCTAAAGTCTTAAATCAATTTCAAAATATAATCATGAACTTGATAAGAAACTTATATGAAAAATTGTTTGCAAAGGTCACAAAAGTGTCATAATTGTTTCCCATAATGCATAGCGTTGATTACATAGAAAGGTTATTCAAATGTCTAGAAGGATTCTGGTTGTTGAAGACGAAGCACCCATTCGCGAAATGTTGTGTTTCGTGCTTGAGCAAAAAGGTTATCAAGCTGTTGAAGCGGAAGATTACGACACGGCGGTGAGTAAACTGGCTGAACCCTTTCCCGATCTTGTGTTATTAGATTGGATGTTGCCCGGCGGGAGTGGTATCAACTTTATTAAGCATATGAAGCGTGAAGAATTAACACGCAACATTCCGGTTGTGATGTTAACCGCCCGTGGTGAAGAAGAAGATAAAGTTCGCGGCCTTGAAGTGGGTGCGGATGATTACATAACCAAACCTTTTTCGCCTAAAGAGTTGGTAGCTCGTTTGAAAGCGGTTATCCGGCGCGTCACACCGACAGCACTGGAAGATGTGATCGACGTGCAAGGATTGAAGTTAGATCCTGTCTCTCATCGAGTAACGGCTAATGATAATGCCTTAGAGATGGGGCCGACGGAATTCAAAATGCTACACTTCTTTATGACGCACCAAGAACGCGTCTATAGCCGTGAGCAGTTATTGAACAATGTGTGGGGTACCAACGTTTATGTTGAAGACCGCACTGTCGATGTTCATATACGCCGTCTGAGAAAAGCGTTAGAAGAGGCTGGCCACGATAAATTAATTCAAACAGTACGTGGTGCCGGTTATCGCTTTTCATCCAGAACATAAAGGATTAATTAAGGTACGAAATGGTTGAACGTTTAACGTGGAAAAGGCTGGCTTGGGAGCTGGCTTTTTTTTACTCTCCTTGGATTATCGTTGGCTGGATCTTTGGCCATATGGCTTGGCTGCTGCTAGCGGCTACGGCGTTGCAACTGATTTGGCATTTGCATAACCAAATGCGCTTGTCGGCTTGGTTGTGGGATGAAAAACGTTTAACGCCGCCTTCCGGGACTGGAAATTGGGAATACCTGTTTAATGGGATTTACCGTTTACAGCAACGTCAACGTAAAAAACGCAAAGAACTGACCAATTTGATCCGCCGCTTTCGTAACGGGGCTGAGTCGCTACCCGATGCGGTGGTGGTGTTCCGTGACGAAGGGAATATTGTTTGGTGTAACCGACTTGCACAGCACCTGCTCGGTTTTCGCTGGCCAGATGATGCAGGTCAACCTATCTCAAATTTATTGCGTGCCCCTGATTTTATCAAATATCTGCAAAAAGATGATTTCACAGAACCACTTGAAATGCGCTCTCCACTTAATGTTGAGCGCATGTTAGAGCTGCGTATTGTGCCTTACACAGAAGGTGAGCATTTGATGGTTGTGCGTGATGTCACTCAATTGAAACAGTTAGAAGGCATGCGCCGAAATTTCTTTGCTAACGTTTCTCATGAACTGAGAACGCCGATGACGGTGTTGCAAGGGTATCTTGAAATGACAGAAGACCCTGACATGCTGGTAGGGCCTATGTGGCCTAAGGCACATGGAGTGATGACTGAGCAGTTAAACCGTATGAACAGTTTAGTCAATCAACTGCTGACGTTGTCAAAAATTGAAGCGGCGCCTATGCATGAGCTGGATGAAGTGGTTGATGTTCCGGCTATGTTGGAAGTACTTGAAAAAGAAGCGATCAGTTTAAGTGGCGATCATCATCACCGACTGCATTTTGATGTCGATAAGCGACTTAAAGTATTGGCCGATGAAGATCAACTGCGCAGTGCTATATCAAACCTTGTTTATAACGCCGTCAAATATACGCCTCCGGGAGCGGAAATTAATGTGCGTTGGTATCAAAACGCGCAAGGTGCTTGTTTAGACGTGGTGGATAAAGGGGAAGGGATTGAGCCACAGCATTTACATCGTTTAACGGAACGTTTTTATCGTGTCGATAAAGCACGTTCGCGAGATACCGGAGGAAGTGGGCTTGGGCTCGCGATTGTTAAGCATGCATTGTCACATCATGACACGCATTTGCAGATTCACAGTGAAGTGGGTGTTGGCAGCAAATTCTCTTTTATTTTGCCTAAACGTTTGGTTGTGCTGTCATGATACATCGCATATTTACAGCCTTTCTCTATTTTTACTTGCTGGTTACCACGAACGCCGTGATCGCTCAGCCGCTCGTGGATTACTCAAAAACTAACGGTGTTGCTGGTAGTTTACTTTCAGTGGGGTCAGACACCCTGGCAGGAATGACGACGCTCTGGGTTGAAGAGTTTAAGACGATCTACCCAAATATCAATGCTCAAGTACAAGCCTCAGGTTCTTCCACTGCGCCTCCTGCTTTAACTGAAGGAACAGCGCAATTTGGCCCAATGAGTCGCCCGATGCGTGGTCGTGAGATTGAAGCATTTGAACGCGCTCACGGTTATAAGCCGACGGCATTGCGGGTTGCGATAGATGCCATTGGTATTTTTGTACATCGAGATAATTCAATCAAAGGGCTTAATTTTACTCAATTAGACAGTATTTTCTCATCCACGTTGCGCTGCGGTGCTACACAACCGACCAATACTTGGGCGCAATTGGGCGTTGATGAGGATTGGGCTAAGCGAGGAATTCAACTGTTTGGCCGAAATTCGGTGTCGGGAACTTATGGCTATTTCAAACAAAATGCACTGTGTGGTGGCGATTTCAAAAAGGGAGTAAACGAGCAGCCGGGATCGGCATCGGTTGTACAATCGGTTGCTTCATCGATCAATACTATCGGTTATTCTGGTGTTGGTTATCAGGTTTCTGGTGTGAAATTGATTCCGATAGCCAAACAAGGCGATCAGTTTATTGCCGCAAGTTATGAAAATATTCTATCAGGTGCTTATCCGTTATCTCGCTATTTGTATGTGTATGTGAATAAACATCCTAATCAGGATCTGCCACCCATGCAGCGAGAATTTATCCGTTTCATTTTTTCTAAGCAAGGACAAGCGATCGTTGGGAAAGATGGTTATGTGCCTGTCAGTGCCGAGTTTGCTCAGCAAGAACTAGCTAAAGTGGGCATAAAATAACGAGCTGTTCGCTCGCTATTTTTAATCAAACCCAATTCAATTTAAACATTGAGCTGCCAACTGACACTTCGCCAATACTGTTGTTCGCACATCAGATCCGCATGTAATAATTTATTATTTTCTAACCAATTGGCATCTTCACATTCTAGTTTCCACTCATCATCTTTTGCGCTGAGTGTCAGCTCAGGAAGGGGATCATCATTACGTTGGCTATTGACAACAATCGCTAAACGCAACACGCGGATGAGGCCAATAATGTGCTTTTTCTTAAACAAGGTGAAATCATTCATTTCTTGCAGCTTGAGGGATTTGCGTTGAAAGCGCGCTAAGGTCGACAGCACTTGCTGTTGCTCGCTGTTAAAACCGGGCATGTTGGTGTGACGCAGAATATAAGCAGAGTGTCGGTGAAAGCCTTGTAAGTTGATGCTCAATCCCACCTCATGCAATAACGCTCCCCATTCCAAAAGATCAAACAGTTCGCTGCCTTTTTTCAATCCTAGCTCTGGGGTCACATTCTGTAGAAACTCTTTTGCATGGCCTTTGACTTTAGCGGCATGCTCTAAGTCGACTAGATGCTTCATCGCGAGGTTTTCAGTGGTGCGTAAACGGATATCGGAATATTTGAACCGATCTTCCATCTCATAAAGCAAACCTTCTCGTAATGCACCATCAGAAAAATGCATCTCTTTCACACGCAGCGATTTTAAAACCGCGCTTAAAATGGCAACTCCCGCAGCAAAAACGGGTTTTCTATCGTCAGTCAATGCGCTGAGTTCGATCTCATCAATACTTTGCCATTCACAGAGTTTTTCAATGAGTTTATTGACTCGCTCAAGCGTGATGATGCCATCATCAAAGCCCAAACCAATCAGTACTTCGTGAATGGCTTTGATGGTTCCTGACGAGCCGAAGGCGACTTCCCACCCTTTTTTGCGATATTTCGCCGCAATAGATTCGATTTTTTGCTCGGCGGCTAATATCGCATGAGCGAAGTTTCTGCTTGAAAGCCTACCATCAGCGAAGTAACGGTCGGTATAGCTGACGCATCCCATTTGCTTGCTGTTGATTAGGTCTGGATCAAACCCTTGGCCAATCACCATCTCGGTGCTGCCGCCACCGATATCCACCACCAACATAGACGCTGCTTGAGGTTGAGTATGTGCCACGCCTAAATAAATTAAGCGTGCTTCCTCAGCTCCGGGAATGATTTCAATAGGGAAAGGCAGTACTTGTTTGGCTCGTTGCAAGAATGTATGAGCATTATTGGCTTGACGCAGTGTATGCGTGGCCGCGATACGCACGTTTTCAGGTTCGAAACCTTGCAACCGCTCGGCAAACATCGCTAAGCATTCAAGTCCTCGCTCTATGGCATCGGCATCCAAATTTTTTTGTTCATCTAACCCAGCCGCCAAGCGTACACGTTGCTTATGGCGGCTCACCAGTTGCAGATCTTGATCGACGACTTTGGCCACCACCATATGAAAGCTGTTAGAGCCTAAATCGATGGCCGCAATATCGCGAATAGTATTAGTTGGGTTGATTGTCATGTAAGGGTTCTTTGCTCTTTCTGGTCTGTCTTTCTACATTCTTAAGATAGTCGTAGATGGCAAATTGTGAACGCACTTTTTTACGGTTACCACGTTCTACATAATTATTGCTCATCTCTTTGTCTATCCAGCGCGCTTTCACTGTATCGGTAAATTGTAAATTCATAATGTCAATCATACGCTGTTTCAAACGTGGGTCACGAATTGGTGTCGTTACTTCGATACGATGATCGATATTGCGCGTCATCCAGTCGGCAGAGGAGATATACACCAGCGGGTTGCCATCATTGTGCGTAATAATGACACGAGGGTGTTCCAAAAAGCGATCAACGATGCTGATGATTTTGATATTGTCACTCACGCCCTCAATTCCCGGAACCAGTGAACACATACCCCGGACGATCATCTTAATTTGTACGCCCGCGCTGCTTGCGCCATACAGTTTATTGATTAACCCTTTATCCACTAAGTTATTTAACTTTAAAGTGATTGCGGCTTTTTTACCAAGTTTCACATTGGCGATTTCACTGTCGATTAATCGATAAAGCTGAATACGAGAGTTTCTTGGCGACACAATGAGATGGCTAAATTTAACTGGGCGGTAAGGGTTTTCAATATAGCCAAACACGTTTCGTACTTCGGTAGCAATTTCATTGTCGGCGGTCAGGAGTGAAAAGTCCGTATAGATACGGGCGGTTTTTTCATGGAAGTTGCCCGTGCCTATATGTGCGTAGCGAACGATATTATCCTGTTCTTTGCGGCTAATGAGCAGCAATTTAGAGTGAATTTTTAATCCGGGAGCACCGAAAATCACTTGGACCCCCGCTTCGGTTAAAATACGTGACCATTCAATGTTGGCTTCTTCATCAAACCGTGCTTGTAACTCAACCACTACCACCACCCGTTTGCCATTGTGTACCGCATCGACGAGCGAGTTCATTAGGCGAGAATCTTTGGCAACACGATAAATATTAATTTTGATGCTGATCACTTTGGGATCAAACGACGCTTGTCTTACCAACTCGGTAATGTGTTCAAATGAGTGGTAAGGATAGTGAAGTAGAATATCCTGAGCGCGAATCGCATCAAATGCATTGGCAAAACCTTCAAAGTCAGCACATTGCATGGGTGGTAGCGGCTTGTTTTCTAAATAGTCACGCCCCACGTTTGGGAACCCAATGAAATCTTTAAAGTTATGGTAACGACCACCAGGAAGAAGGCTATCATAGTGCGATATTTTGAGTTTTTCGCACAAGAATTTAAGCATTTTTGTCGGCATTTCACGTTCATAAACAAAGCGTACGGGCATAGCACTTAAGCGTTGATTCAACCCTTCTGACATCTGTTCTAACAAACTGTATTCGACTTCCCGTCGCAAGTCATATTCCGCATCACGTGTCATTTTCATCGCGTAACCCGTGAGCTCTTCATAGTCAAAAAATCCGCGGAAAATCTCATCGAGGCAGTGGCGAATGATGTTGTCCAATAAGATGATGGTTTTGCGGCGTTTGCCCTTTTGCTCCGGCACCATGACAAAGCGCGGTAGGTGGTCTGTCGGGATTTCAATCAGCGCATATTGGCTGCGGTCATTGTGTTTGAGATCAACGGCAATGTAGGCGTATTCATCTTTCAAAAATTGCATGACATCAATGTCGTCAGTCATGAGCAGCGGTGTAATATGCGGGCGCACTTCTTTATGGAAATACTTAGTGATCCATTTTTTCTGAGTCTCATCCAACTGCGTTTCATTAACCAAGAAGATACGGCGACGTGCCATTTCTAAAATAAGCTCATTATAGAGATTGTCGAAATCTTGGTTGAGTTTGAACGCCTTACTTTGCATTCGTGTCAGCAAATGCTTGGTAGTATCGTTACCACCACGTTCTCGGTTGATCAAAATTTGCCGTTTTACATCGGAAAAGCGAACTTTATAGAACTCATCAAGATTGTTAGAAAAAATACCTAAAAACCGTATTCTCTCGATTAAAGGCACGGTTTTATCTGCGGCTTCTTGCAATACGCGTTCATTAAACGAAAGCCAGCTCAATTCCTTGTCGATATACAACTTGTCCGTACTCATTCATGTTACCTTTTAACTCAATTGACGTTTTTTACTGACTCACCCTCTGTGTGCTGATTGTGCGATTCTGCACAGCAATCAATTCGGGTATTGATGATTATGCAAACTATGCCTTTTATGTGACATTTTTATTTCAAGTAGGCAAGTTGAGTATAGTTGTTTTATTTTCAGTCGTTTATTGCGAGTTGTAATATACTTGTCACGAAAATTACATATTATACGCAGACAGGAAAAAGGGTAGAGAGAGCAATGGCACCAAGTGAATTTTCATTGAAGGAACGTGACAGAAAACGGTTGATAAAAGACCGTTTGGTTCGCCTTGCAGTGAGTTTTGGTGGCGTGAGTGTACTTGGCGCTTTAGTGCTGATTTTTGTCTATCTTGCGATGGTTGTTTTCCCTCTTTTTGGTAGCGCAAAAATTGAAAGGAACGTGGCGCAAGTGAGTATAACCACTTCCAATCCTCAATTTTTGGCCATAGATGAATACGGCGAGAATGCCTTTGTTGTTGACCTTGACGGCAGCATGAACTTTTGGCCCTTGGACGGCAAAACGGAACACGCATTGTGGTCGGATAGTCTCCTTATTCGCGTTGATCTTTTTAGCCAAGCTCCCCCGCTGGATGGATGGTTTGCCGCTAGCAATGTGGCGGGAGAGGTCTTTATTGCTCGCCCTAAATTCAGTTATCTGCATAGCGTGGAAGGTCGCCAGTTTTCTCCTTATCTTGAGCGCGTCAGTTTACCTTCTACATTTCGGCTGACTCATAAAACGCAAACGTTACGCCAGTTTGCCTTCGCCGTTACTGATGAGGCACTTTTCTTTGCTTCTTATCTCGATAATGATGAGGTGATAGTACAAACCTTAACGAGTGATAACGTCGAGCCAATTCAGCGCTTTGTGTTTCAAGGCTCATTTCCTTCTTTGGACCAATTGCTTTTTACGCCAGATGGTAAAACGCTTTATCTTCGCTCAGGGTCCGAATTGGTTGTTGCAGTTAAGAGTCGTCAAGGTTATTTCGTGCGAGAAGTGGTTGATTTAAGCCAAGGTAATTCCGATCGAGCCGTGACACAAATCAACTTATTGTCCGGTGCTTATTCGCTACTGGTGACTCACCGTAACGGCTTAGTGTCACAATGGTTTGATGTGCTGCAAAATGAAGAACGTCAACTGACTCAGATTCGTAAGTTTAAATTAGCGCCGCAGGTGACGCTGTTACTGCCGGATACTTATCGCAAAGGTTTCTACAGTTTCTACCCTAATGGCACAATCCAAAGTCACTATACGACCAGTGAAAAACTGGTGTTGTTTGAGAGGATGTACAACAAAGCCCCTCAATTGGCCGCCATGTCCAATAATGAGCTTTATCTCGCTACGTTGAGCGAGCAGAAGATCAGCGTGGCAAAAGTGGATAATGATTATCCTGAAATATCACTCTCATCATTGTGGCAAAAAGTGTGGTACGAAAGTTATCCAGAGCCTCAATATGTGTGGCAATCGACGTCAGCGAACGATGAATTTGAGCCTAAGTTTAGCCTAGTACCGATAGCTTTTGGCACTCTTAAGGCCGCAGCATACGCAATGTTATTTGCGATACCGATTGCGGTGTTTGGCGCGATTTACACGGCTTATTTTATGTCACCGAGAATGCGCCGAGTGGTGAAGCCGTCGATTGAATTGATGGAAGCGTTACCAACCGTCATTATTGGTTTTTTAGCGGGGTTGTGGTTTGCGCCATTAATTGAAAGCCATCTCGCGGCGGTCGGAGCGCTGCTGCTATTTTTACCCATTGTGATGTTACTCGTTGGGCTAGGTTGGCACCTGTTACCGAGAGCATGGGTGCGAAATTTTTCAAATGGGTGGCACGCATTGATACTAATCCCCGTATTAGTCGTTAGTGCAGTGGTTATCTTTTCGTATAGCAGCCAAATTGAAGTTTGGCTATTTGATGGCGATATTCAGATTTATCTCGCGCAAAACGGCATCGATTTTGATCAGCGTAATGCGCTGGTGGTTGGTTTTGCGATGGGCTTTGCCGTCATTCCAACCATTTTCACTATTGCGGAAGATGCGATCTTTTCTGTACCTAAACATCTTTCTGATGGGTCATTAGCATTAGGCGCAACACCTTGGCAGACATTAACCAAAGTCGTGTTGTTAACGGCAAGTCCTGGCATATTCTCGGCGATCATGATGGGTTTGGGGCGAGCCGTCGGAGAAACAATGATCGTTCTTATGGCGACGGGTAATACACCCATTTTAGATTGGAATATTTTAGAAGGGATGCGCACCTTATCGGCAACGATTGCGGTTGAGTTACCAGAGTCGGAAGTGGGGAGCTCCCATTATCGGTTGCTTTTTTTAGCGGCACTATTGCTACTCATGTTCACCTTTTGTGTCAACTCGATTGCTGAATGGGTCAGACAAAGGTTGCGTGCCAAATATCGCGCTTTGTAATCAAGGTGCTTTGTAATCAATTGGGAAAAATCATCATAAATGTTTAAGTGGTTTCAATCAGGTTCACCTTGGATATGGTTAACAGGCGGTGCTGTCAGCATCAGCCTGATTTCGGTATTGGGCTTGCTCCTGTTTATTGGTTGGAAAGGATTAACCTATTTTTGGCCGACGCCACTTTATCAATGGCAAACTCAAGAGGGGCAAGCACTGGTTGGTCAGCTCTACTCTGAGGAAAATGTGCCATTAACACACTTAAGAGCATTAGACATTACGTGGCCCAAAGCCATACTGGATGCTGGGGAAGTGAAGCGGCTCAGTATCAAAGTCGCTAACCGAGAACGAAATCATGCGGACTTTGTTTCGATACTGGATGTTAAACTGTCGGATAAAAAAATGCCTAGCGGGTGGGCGGTAATAGAACGTAAGAGTAACGGACAGTTTTATGGCAAGCCGATTATTTATGTTCAAACTGATGGAAGCGAGAGTTCGGATGTTCAGACCATGCTCGCTGCAGGAATGCAGGATGTCGCGTTATTGAGAGAGCAAATTGACGATGTGATTGACCAAGAGATCAGAGTCATTGGCTTTGCCGCCGAAAAATTACGTTTAGAGAAGCGTCGTAAAGAACTTAATGGAAAGCTAGAACGAACCTATTTAGATCACTATTTTCATAAAAAGCAGGATTTGGATAGCCAATTAGCTATTGCCGAACAAAAGCTAGATGCGCTGCGCCAGCAAATGAATGGGCCGTCGTTGATTGTTGAAGAGATGAGTGGGCAACGAGTGGCGATTCCACTTAGCCAAATTCTCGATATTTGGTATCCCAATGATATGACTTTGGGGCAAAAATTGGTCCAGTGGGGGAAGCAGGTGTGGCTCTTCCTATCAGAAGATCCCCGAGAATCGAACTCTGAAGGCGGCGTATTTCCAGCCATCTTTGGCACCGTGCTGTTGGTGTTGTTGATGTCGATTATCGTCATGCCACTTGGTGTTGTGGCGGCTATTTATCTGCACGAATACGCAAAAGAGAATCTGTTTACTCGTATCATTCGTGTTGCGGTTATCAACCTTGCTGGTGTGCCATCGATTGTTTATGGGGTGTTTGGTCTTGGTTTTTTTGTTTACACCATAGGCTCATCGATTGATACGCTACTCTATAGCGAAAGGTTACCGGCCCCTACTTTTGGTACGCCTGGCTTACTGTGGTCGGCGCTCACATTAGCGGTGTTAACTCTACCCGTAGTAATTGTGACGACGGAAGAAGGGTTAACACGGATTCCCAGCGCAGTACGCCATGGCTCGTTAGCATTGGGCGCTACCCATTTTGAGACGATTTGGCGCATAGTATTGCCGATGGCAAGCCCTGCGATTATTACTGGGCTTATTCTCGCCATTGCGCGAGCCGCGGGTGAGGTTGCCCCTTTGATGCTGGTGGGTGTGGTCAAACTGGCGTCAAGTTTGCCTGTGGATGGCGAGTTTCCCTTTGTACATCTTGAGCGAAAATTCATGCACTTAGGTTTTCATATTTACGATGTTGGTTTCCAAACGACCAACATCGAAGCGGCTAGGCCACTGGTGTACGCCACTTCATTTTTATTGGTGACAGTGATTGTGGCACTGAATTTAACGGCCATCAGTATCCGCAATAACTTGCGTGAGAAATATCGAACGTTAGGGCAAGATTAATTATGTTTTCCATCAATCAAACTTTGGGTTATCACGCCCCGTTAGATGTCAATAATCTGAGCGATCAACAAACGGCGATTGCGATTGAAGATCTGAATCTGTTCTATAAACAGACTTGTGCGCTGAGCCATATCTCAATGCGTATTCCCAAAGGACAAGTAACGGCGTTTATCGGCCCTTCCGGTTGTGGTAAGTCAACCTTACTGCGCTGTATTAACCGGATGAACGATCTGGTCGAAGGGTGTCGAGTTGAAGGTGAAGTCAAACTTCATGGTAGAAACGTCTATCACCCAGATGTAGATGTTGCCACGTTGCGCCGCCGAGTGGGGATGGTATTCCAACGACCTAACCCATTTCCGAAATCCATTTATGAAAACGTGGTGTATGGACTTCGTCTGCAAGGGATTAAAAATAGCCGTACTTTAGATGACTCCGTTGAGCGAGCTTTAAGAGCCGCTGCGTTATGGGATGAAGTGAAGCATCGCCTACATGAAAATGCATTTGGCCTTTCGGGTGGGCAGCAGCAACGCTTAGTGATCGCCAGAGCGATTGCTATTGAGCCAGAGGTGTTGTTGCTTGATGAGCCAACGTCCGCGTTAGACCCTATTTCTACTTTGACCATCGAAGAGTTGATTAACGATCTCAAAACCAAATACACAGTGGTGATTGTGACACATAACATGCAACAAGCGGCAAGAGTGAGCGATCATACGGCTTTTATCCATATGGGAAAATTGATTGAGTATGCGGATACTGACTCTATTTTCACCTCCCCATTGAAAAAACAGACGGAAGACTATATTACTGGTCGATATGGTTAATACTTTCGTCAATAGCGATATTCAAAAGGAACGATGATGCATCTAGGTCGCCACATTTCAGGACAGTTCAATGTTGAACTTGAATCGATTCGCACTCATGTATTGACTATGGGCGGGTTGGTGGAGCAACAACTCTCTTTTGCGATGCAAGCATTGCATAAAGATGATGCCGATCTGGCCAGAAAAGTCGTTCGGGATGATCACAAAGTGAATGCGATGGAAGTTTCTATTGATGAGGCTTGCACGCGTATTATCGCTAAGCGACAACCGACAGCCAAGGATCTGCGCTTGATCATGGCGATCATCAAAACCATTACCGACCTTGAACGAATTGGTGATGTTGCCACCAAAATTGCCTACGTCACTATCGAAAGCCCTTCACCTAAAGAGAGCAAATTTCGAGTTTCTCTTGAACCCTTATGTCGGCAAGCCATTGCAATGTTGCACCAAGTGTTGGATGCTTTTGCGCGGATGGATCTTGAATCGGCTGCTGAAGTGTACCGCTTGGATGACAAGCTGGATGCCGAATACGAAGCCGTGATCCGCCAACTGATGACCTATATGATGGAAGACCCTAAAAATATCCCACATATATTACAAGTCATGTGGTCTGCACGAGCCATCGAACGCGTGGGCGATCGCTGCCAGAATATCTGCGAATACATCATCTATTTTGTCAAAGGTAAGGATGTGCGCCACTTAGGTAAACAATCGATTGATGACATCCTAAAATAGCCTTTTGGGTAAAGTAAGGTGAAGGAAAGTTATTCACCTTACATCAAGACATAACGGTCGCCGAAGTTAAGAAAGCTGGCGCAATACCTTTTGGATTTTTGCCGGATCGGTAATTGGGATGAGGGTGTCATCGACAGACTCTTGGCCCATTTTCACCGCATTGGCGATCATATCCATGCTACTTGCACGCGTGGTTTTGCCGGACAAATGCACTTCAGTGATGCCCGTTTCACGGATAATGTCAGTCACGTTTGATGCGTTTAAGCCAGCCCCAGCCATAATAGAGAATCGACCATTCGCCAGTTTCACCATGTGTGCAATTACGGCTCGTCCTGCATAGGCATCTGGCGCTAACCCTGAAGTAAGTACACGCTCACACCCTAATTTTGCAATGTCTTCAATCGCTTGTTCATAGCTGTGGCATTGATCAATCGCACGGTGGAAAGTGGTACCCAACCCTTGCGCGGCTTGCATCATCAGTAAGCTTGCTTCAAGGTTGATGGTGCGATTCGGATTCAAAATACCAAAGACGATGCCGTCTAGTCCCGCCTGTTTTGCCATCTCTATATCGATCAACATCGAATCGAGATCATCCTGATCATAAAGAAAGTCGCCTTGACGCGGACGAATCATCGCGTAAACAGGAACGCTCGATATTTGTGCGGCCTTTTTCATTAAACCAAAGCTGGGCGTCAGTCCACCCAATGCGAGCGACGAACACAATTCAATGCGAGTAGCCCCGCCTTTAATGGCGTTGTGTAGCGATTCAATATTATCAATACACACTTCAACTTGAATATTCATAGCAAAATCCTGCTGGAAAAATTTGGTTAATGTTAGCAAGTTAGAGTAGTGACGTCTGTGTGATTGAGGTGAGAAATAGGGGTAAAGTTTACCAACCAATGCTGCCTCATTTTCACTAAATGAACGACAACGAAAAAGCCCAAAGCGTTAGCTTTGGGCTTGGATAAGGACTTTACTTCTTAACTGATTGGCGATGCGTTTTACGCTTTATTATATGTCCAACCATTGACCCGAGTTGAGCGCGGGCTAAGGAGAATTATTTCTTGCCTAGGTCGTCTGAGTGCTCAGCTAGGAATGCTGCAACACCTTTTGGAGATGCATCCATACCGGCTTTGCCTTCTTCCCACTGTGCTGGGCACACTTCACCGTTCTTTTGGTGGAAGTTAAGTGCATCAACCATACGTAGCATTTCGTCGATGTTACGGCCTAGTGGTAGGTCGTTCACAACTTGGTGACGTACAAGACCATCTTCGTCGATGAGGAAAGAACCACGGAAAGCAACGCCTGCTTCTGGGTGCTCAACATCGTACGCTTTACAGATTTCGTGCTTCACGTCAGCGATTAGCGGGTATTTCACTTGGCCAATACCGCCGTTTTCGATAGCGGTATTACGCCATGCGTTGTGAGAGAATTGAGAATCGATAGATACACCGATTACTTCAACGCCTTTCGCTTGGAAATCTTCGAAGCGTTTGTCAAAAGCGATAAGCTCTGATGGGCAAACGAAAGTGAAGTCTAGTGGGTAGAAGAAAACAACCGCTTTCTTACCTTTAGTAAATTCTGCGAAGTTGAAGCTATCAACGATTTCACCGTTACCAAGAACAGCTGCTGCAGTAAAATCAGGGGCTTTACGACCAACTAGTACCATTTTTTTGCTCCTAAGAATAAGGTTTAGTTCCAAACCAGTGATGAGCACTGGTCCAGTCCGTTTTTGAACGAGACAAACTATAGTACAGATTGTAGGATAGTAAAAAGCGAAATAAATAGATTGGTCTCATCGAAAAAAGCGATGAGCTCTAATGACGGAATCAGAAACGGTACTCAAATAAGATAGTAGTAGAACGATGAATAAATGGCCCAGTTTGAAGCAGTTGCACTATTTAGTAACACTCTACGAAACACGGCACTTTAGTGATGCCGCTGAACGTTGTTTCGTTAGTCAATCTACCCTAAGTAAAGGGATCCAAAATTTAGAGGAATTAATAGGTTGCCCGCTTTATGAAAAGGATAAGAAAGCTCCGTTAGTGTTTACCCAAGCGGGAGAGCTGGTTGTTAGCCAAGGAAGAGAGTTACTTGCCAAAGGACAAGATTTAGTGGAACTCGGCAAGGTTTGCCAAGGCGATGAGATGCAAGGTCATCTTAAGCTGGGTTGTATTCCAACCATTGCTCCATTTTTACTGTGTGATTTAGTGCAAGAAGTGAATGTCCGCTTTCCGAAGTTGAACTTATTATTACGAGAAGATACGACGACGAACCTTTTGGCTGCACTGCGTCATGGAGAGCTTGATGTGTTGATTTTGGCTTTGCCTGTCGATATCGGCAAAATGGAGAGCCGAGTCGTGGGGATTGATCCATTCAAAATGGTGATCAGCCGTCATCAAATGGATAGCATCCGTGTGCCAATCAAGTATGCTGACCTGCCTGATGAATCGGTGTTTTTGCTCGAAAATGTGCACTGTTTAACGGATCATGCTGTGTCGGCTTGCAAGTTGACCGCTAAAGAGAAAATTAATCCATTTACCGCAACCAGTTTACATACCTTAGTGCAGATGGTCGCCAATGGTTTAGGGACGACTTTCATTCCACAAATGGCAATCAATCATGGCTTAGTTGAAAACCAAAATTTAGTGGTCATCGAGCCTCCTGGCCAGCAAGCGTATCGAGAGATTGGTTTAGTCTGGCGGCCAAGTTCATCGCGAACTCACACTTTTAAGCAGTTAGCGGATGTGGTTTCTGGTTTACTTTAGCGATTAGTCTTACTCTTTCCTTTGCCTAAAAAATCAAAAAGTCACTTTTAATGTGGCTTTTTTCAGTTTTTTATTCTGTTAGTGTTTTTAAACTTGTAAAATTTTACAAACAATTCTTGATGAAGTTTTCATAAAATCAAAAATCTTTACAGCCACAATTTTACACATCCTATTTTCTCTTGCGTTTAAAAAGAAGCCATCTGTCTCGCTCGGTTAGTCGTAAATTCAAGCCTTACTGCGTCTCACATCATTTCGAACGTCTGTTTAAAACTAAAATCTGCCTTTTTGAGTTGTGTAATAAAATAACGTAATAACTTTCATATTTAACAAGGAAATCAAACATAGGTTTGAAACGGGATAAAACTTTGTTTTTAACCTTTCATTAACTTTGTCTCTTTTGCTGAATGATGAGTTGATGTAAGGTTTAATAAGGTTTTGTAAGACTTATGTCTAGCTTGGTTAGGCTTGAAATATTGGATTGACTGAGAGAAAGTGTCGGTAGAGATAAGTCAGTGGATAGCAAAAAATGAGCATTTGAATTTGTGGTTTTTAAATTACAAATGTAGTTGGAATGGTTTTAAGGAAGAACGTTATGTTTGCACAGACCCCAGAAACAGAGTTAGCACTCAGCAAAGAACACCACGAAGCCAAGCTTGAGGTTGTTGGTGCCGTTGGCTCACATCACCAAGCTATTTTCCCTTCAGAAGCCCAAATCTTCTTGTCCACTCTGTGTGCTAAATTTGCAAGCCGTGTTGATTCGCTGCTGGATGCACGAGAAGAGCGACAAACACGTATTGATAACGGAGAACTGCCGGATTTTCTCAAGGATACGCAAGATATTCGCGAAGGAAGCTGGAAAATTCTCGGTATCCCACACGATTTACAAGATCGTCGAGTGGAGATTACGGGGCCAACCGACCGAAAAATGGTGATCAATGCATTGAATGCTAACGTCAAAGTGTTCATGGCGGATTTTGAGGATTCGATGTCACCAGCATGGGATAAAGTGCTGGATGGGCAAGTCAATTTGCGTGATGCCATTGAAGGAACCATTAGCTATACCAATCCTGACAATGGTAAGTGCTACCAGCTTAAAGATAACCCAGCGGTGCTCATCTGTCGGGTACGCGGTCTGCACCTTAAAGAAAAGCATGTTAAATATGCAGGGCAAAGTATTCCGGGTTCGCTGTTTGATTTTGCACTCTACTTTTACAACAACTATAAATCATTGCTTAAAAAAGGCAGTGGCCCTTATTTTTATCTTCCAAAACTTCAGGCCTATCAAGAAGCAAAGTGGTGGAGTGACGTTTTCCATTTTACCGAAGAGTATTTTGGGTTAGAAACTGGCACCATTAAAGCCACCGTATTGATTGAAACCTTACCTGCCGTGTTCGAGATGGACGAAATATTGTTCTCGCTTAAAGAACACATTGTCGGCTTAAATTGTGGCCGCTGGGATTACATTTTCAGTTATATCAAGACATTGAAAAATTATCCGGATCGGGTGCTACCAGATCGCCAAGTTGTCACAATGGAAAAGCCGTTTCTTAACGCCTATTCACGCTTGCTGATCTATACCTGTCATAAGCGCGGCGCATTTGCGATGGGCGGTATGGCCGCTTTCATTCCAGCTAAAGATCCCCAAGAAAATCAGTTGGTTATCGATAAAATTCATCACGATAAATTACTCGAAGCCAATAATGGTCATGACGGTACTTGGGTTGCCCATCCCGGTTTAGCGGATACGGCAAAAGCGGTCTTTGACCAAGTACTGGGCGAGCGTTGTAACCAATTAGATGTTACGCGTCTGTCTGATGCGCCGATTCATGCCAATGAGCTGTTGATCCCATGTGAAGGGGAACGTACCGAGCAGGGCATGCGTCATAATATTCGAGTTGCACTTCAGTACATCGAAGCATGGATCTCCGGCAATGGCTGTGTCCCCATTTATGGTTTGATGGAAGATGCGGCGACCGCAGAGATTTCTCGAGCGTCAATATGGCAATGGATCAAGCATGGAAAAGCCTTGGATAATGGTCAGATTGTTACCAAAGCGCTTTTTGAGCAGTATCTTGCGCAAGAAATTGAAGTCGTGAAACAGGAAATCGGCACGCAGCGATTTGCACAAGGACGATTTAGCGAAGCGGCACAATTGATGGCTCGCTTAACTACCAGCGATGAGCTGACTCATTTTCTCACCGTTCCGGGTTATGACTACCTAGATTGATGAGATTTAAAACCAATATCTAATAACCAATAACCAATAACCAATAACTAACAACCAATAACGTGAAGCTGTTTTCAAAAGCAGAATAGGTCGTACTGCTGAGAAAAGGATGACAGTGCGCTTGCGCATCAAAATAAGAGGGATAGACCATGACATTAACTCGCCGCCAACAAATCGAAGCTCTAGAAAAAGATTGGGCAACCAACCCACGCTGGAAAAATGTAAAGCGTACTTATACTGCTGCTGAAGTGGTTGACCTGCGCGGTTCAATCACTCCAGCCAACACTTTGGCCCAACGTGGCGCTGATAAATTGTGGTCACTGGTTAACGGCAGTGCCAAAAAAGGTTACGTAAACTGCTTGGGGGCATTGACCGGTGGTCAAGCGGTACAACAAGCCAAAGCGGGAATTGAGGCGATTTATCTCTCCGGCTGGCAAGTAGCGGCAGACAACAACACCGCTTCCACCATGTACCCAGACCAATCGCTCTATCCAGTCGATTCTGTTCCATCGGTGGTCAAGCGCATCAACAACTCGTTTCGTCGTGCCGATCAAATTCAGTGGGCGGCCGGAAAATCACCGGAAGATGAAGGTGGTATTGATTACTTCTTACCGATTGTTGCCGATGCTGAAGCCGGTTTTGGTGGCGTACTCAATGCTTACGAGTTGATGAAGTCGATGATTGAAGCCGGGGCGGCCGGTGTGCACTTTGAAGATCAGTTGGCGTCAGTAAAAAAATGCGGACACATGGGCGGTAAGGTTCTAGTTCCGACTCAAGAGGCGGTTCAAAAATTGATTGCCGCTCGTTTAGCTGCTGATGTAGCGGGGACAACGACACTGGTTATTGCTCGTACTGATGCAAATGCGGCGGATCTACTGACCTCGGATTGCGACGCATACGATCGTGATTTTATCCAAGGTGAGCGTACTCAAGAAGGTTTCTATCGCGTGAATGCTGGGATTGAGCAAGCGATTTCACGCGGCCTCGCTTACGCGCCGTATGCTGACCTCGTGTGGTGTGAAACCGCTAAGCCTGATTTGGATGAAGCCCGCCAATTTGCCGAAGCAATTCTAGCGCAATACCCAGATCAACTGCTGGCTTATAACTGTTCTCCCTCTTTCAACTGGGAGAAAAACTTGGACGCAGACACCATTGCTCGTTTCCAGCAAGAGTTGTCGGACATGGGGTACAAATATCAATTCATCACCTTAGCGGGCATTCATAACATGTGGTACAACATGTTTGAGTTAGCACATGCTTACGCGCAAGGCGAAGGTATGCGTCATTACGTTGAGAAAGTTCAGCGTCCAGAGTTTGAAGCAGCATCAAGAGGTTATACCTTTGTTGCACACCAACAAGAGGTGGGAACGGGTTACTTTGACCGGATGACCAATACCATCCAAGGTGGCAGCTCTTCCGTGACCGCGTTAACGGGCTCTACTGAAGAAGACCAATTTTAATTAGCGATACTTCCCAATCATTATCTGTGTAACACCTTTGAGCGGCGTAAGCCGCTCTTTTTTATGTGAGGCACTTATATTAGGGAGTGAGCGTTATTCAATATCGACTTCGTCCGGTTCACTCTCTTCTTGTAGCTCAAGTAAGGTAACAGCTACCCCAATAAAGTCCGTGTCAGTAATAATGCCCACTAGTTGGCCTTTATCTACAACGGGTAAGCAGCCTACTTTATGTTTTTGCATGTAGATAGCACTCTCTTTTAACCCAGCTCGCGGGTCAACCGTCATAATTTCAGTATGCATCACCTCATATAACGGTGTTGTCAGTGTATATGATTGATCTTCAGGGATGTTTTTTAAGCTCGACTCTTGCGCGGCAAGAATATCTCGATGAGTAATGATACCGAGTAGTTTTTTGTGTGGATCGACGATAGGGATATGGCGAATATCCAACGCTTCCATAGTGTGCTTAGCATCGGCTAACGTGTGTGTACGCAACAGGGTATGGGGGTTGCGAGTCATCATGTCTTCAATTTTGATCATAACGAGCTCCTTTTTATTATTGACCTGATTCAACTATAGTTTTTTCTGCGCAAAATATCTGAGAGCTCCCGCTATTTTTACTTTGATTGATGCGTAAAGATTGGGTGCCATTTTCATGTTTAATTACATTAAATTTAGATCTGGGTCTGACGAGCGAAGGTGTTTACGTATATACTACGGCGCTTAAAAAAATTACGTCATCCACTCAAAACGAACAAGATAAGAACTATGCAAGTTTCAGACTTTCACTTTGAACTTCCCGATGAGCTGATTGCTCGTTACCCAACGGCTGAACGTACGGCGAGTCGCTTACTGCAATTAGACGGTAACCGCGGTGAACTGGCGGATGGCTCATTTAAAGACGTTCTTGACCGAGTTCAGCCCGGCGATTTATTGGTTTTTAACAATACACGTGTCATCCCGGCTCGCATGTTTGGGCGCAAAGCTTCAGGCGGCAAACTGGAAGTATTGGTCGAACGAATGTTGGATGAACAGACGATTTTAGCTCATGTTCGCTCATCTAAGCCGCCAAAACCGGGCAGTGAGTTGTATTTAGGAGAGCATGACGAATATCATGCACACATGGTGGCTCGCCATGACGCGCTGTTCGAGATTCGTTTTACAGCGTCAAAGACGGTACTGGAGATCTTAAACGAGATTGGCCATATGCCTTTGCCGCCTTATATTGACCGCCCTGATGAAGATGCTGATAAAGAGCGTTATCAAACCGTATACAACCAAAAACCGGGAGCTGTCGCTGCACCGACCGCCGGTTTGCATTTCGATGAGGCTCTGCTTGAGCAAATCAAAGCGAAAGGCGTCGAATTTGCTTATGTAACCTTGCATGTTGGCGCTGGAACCTTCCAGCCAGTACGAGTCGACAATATTCACGATCACCATATGCATGCAGAATATGTTGAAGTGCCACAAGAGGTAGTCGATGCCGTCAACGCGACGAAAGCGCGTGGTGGTCGAGTGATCGCTGTTGGAACTACGTCGGTGCGCTCACTGGAAAGTGCCGCGCAAGATGCGCTTAAAAAGGGCACTGAGCTGGTTCCTTTTTTCGGTGACACTGAAATTTTCATCTTCCCTGGTTATGAGTATCAGTTGGTGGATTGCTTAATCACTAACTTCCACTTACCAGAGTCGACACTGATTATGCTCGTCAGCGCTTTTGCAGGTTATGAGCATACTATGGCCGCGTACGCGCATGCCGTGAAACATCAATATCGTTTCTTTAGTTATGGTGATGCGATGTTTATCACCAAGAACACCAATTAACGAGTGCTAGCATTACGCTAGGAGAAGAAGCTCCGCTTCGTTTTTCGCTAGGAATTGGCGACCGCTCTAGAGGGGTGCTTGCACCTAATCATGATACGTCAGACTGTTTCTCTGACATTGGAGGCTTCGTGAAGTTAACATACGAACTTAAAAAGAAAAACGGAAATGCTCGCCGTGGGCAATTAACCTTTGAACGTGGCACAGTGCAAACACCGGCATTCATGCCTGTAGGTACTTACGGCACAGTAAAAGGTATGACACCGGAAGAAGTAAAAGAGACGGGCGCAGAAATTTTGCTCGGTAATACTTTTCACCTGTGGCTGCGCCCTGGCCAAGAAGTGATGAAAATGCACGGTGACTTGCATGATTTTATGAACTGGCAAGGCCCGATCCTCACCGATTCAGGTGGTTTCCAAGTGTTTAGCTTGGGTGATATTCGCAAAATCACAGAAGAAGGGGTGCATTTCCGTAACCCAGTAAATGGTGACAAGATTTTCATGGACGCAGAAAAGTCGATGGAAATTCAAAAAGATCTGGGCTCTGACATTGTGATGATTTTCGATGAGTGTACGCCGTACCCTGCGACGCACGACGAAGCGAAAAAATCAATGGAGATGTCTTTACGTTGGGCGCAGCGTTCACGTGACCATTTCGACAAATTAGAGAACACCAACTCGCTATTTGGTATCGTGCAAGGCAGTGTTTACGAAGATTTGCGTGATGTTTCCGTGAAAGGCTTAACCGAGATCGGATTTGATGGCTACGCTGTTGGTGGCTTAGCGGTGGGTGAACCTAAAGAAGACATGCACCGTGTACTTGAGCACACCTGTCCACAATTGCCAGAAGACAAACCACGCTACCTGATGGGTGTCGGTAAACCTGAAGACTTAGTGGAAGGGGTACGTCGCGGTATCGATATGTTTGACTGTGTGATGCCAACGCGAAATGCACGTAATGGCCATCTATTTGTGACGGGTGGTGTGATCAAGATCCGTAATGCAGTACATAAAACCGATACAACTGCGCTGGATCCGCATTGTGACTGTTACACTTGCAAAAATTATTCGAAGTCGTATTTACACCATCTGGATCGTTGTAACGAAATTCTGGGTGCGCGTTTAAATACTATTCATAACTTACGTTATTACCAACGCCTGATGGCAAGCATTCGTTTAGCGATTGAAGAAGATCGCTTCGACGCGTTTGTTGAGGAGTTTTATGCTCGTCGCAATCGTGAAGTTCCACCAATGGGCCAATAACGGTTTTGCTGCGTTTTGCTTAATTTGTGAAGTGATAAACTTGAAATTAAGCCAACGCAGCCCAATTAGAATTACATTACACAACAATATTTTAGAGGACGTTTTCAATGAGTTTAATTTCTGTAGCACACGCAGCAGGTGAAGGTGCATCACAAGGTGGCGGTTATGAAATGCTGATCATGCTTGGTATGTTTGCGGTTATTTTCTACTTCATGATTTACCGCCCACAAGCTAAACGTGTTAAAGAGCATAAAAGTTTGATGGCCGCCATGACTAAAGGTGATGAAGTGTTAACCAGTGGCGGTTTAGTGGGTAAAATCACTAAAATCGCAGAAGACAGCGATTACATCTCTATCGAACTGAATGTGAACAATGAAATTGTGATCAAAAAAGATTTCATTACAGCGGTGCTACCAAAAGGTACGCTTAAGTCTTTATAACAGCTAAAGGATCCTTGCTGTGCTAAACCGTTATCCGTTATGGAAGTATTTGTTAGTGGTGTTCGCCATCACTCTCTCTGCTTTATATGCACTTCCAAATATTTACGGTGAAGATCCGGCAATTCAAATTACAGGGGCGCGTGGCGCCTCTGTTGATATGTCAACGCTGGATGCCGTCACCAAAGCTCTTGATAAAGAGAGCCTTTCTCATAAATCCATTGCTCTAGAGAATGGATCGATTCTTGTTCGATTTAACGATACCGATACTCAAATCAGTGCGCGTGATGTGGTGAGTGAAGCGTTAGGCAAAGATACAATTGTTGCACTTAACCTTGCTCCTTCAACGCCTTCTTGGTTGGAATCGATTGGCGCGGCACCGATGAAGCTTGGCCTTGATCTGCGTGGTGGTGTTCACTTCTTAATGGAAGTGGATATGGATGCCGCAATGGAAAAATTGATTGGCCAGCAAGAAGAAGCGTTTCGCAGCGAACTGCGTGATGACAAAATTCGCTACCGCGCCATTCGCTCAGTGGGCAACGACCGAGTGGAAGTCACTTTGCGTGACGATGAGCAATTAGAGCAAGCACAGCAAGCATTAACGTCGAAACATCCTGATATGACTTTTACTACGTCTAAGGCTGACGGTCGCTTTGCGCTGATTGCTCAATTTACTGAGCAGCGTTTGCAGGAAGTTCGAAATTACGCCGTTGAGCAGAACATCACGATTTTGCGTAACCGTGTTAACGAATTAGGGGTCGCTGAACCCTTAGTGCAGCGTCAAGGTGCCAGCCGCATTGTAGTTGAGTTACCGGGGGTTCAAGATACTGCTCGTGCTAAAGAAATTCTTGGCGCAACCGCGACTCTTGAATTTCGTGAAGTTGATGACAAGGCTGATTTAGCCGCCGCGGCTTCTGGTCGTGCTCCTGCTGGGAGTGAAATCAAATCTGATCGTAATGGTCGCCCGGTTGTCTTGAAAAAACGCGTGATTTTAGGTGGTCAAAGTATCACGGATGCCAGCTCTAGCATGGATGAATATGGTCGCCCGCAAGTGAACATTTCGTTAGATAGCGAAGGCGGAAATAAGATGTCGGCGTTCTCTAAAAAGAACATTGGCAAGCTTATGGCAACGGTATTTGCAGAGTACAAAGACAGCGGCCGTCGGACACCTGATGGCAAAGTGATTCTGGATAAGCATGAAGAAGTGATCAACCAAGCAACGATTCAGTCGGCTCTTGGGCGTAACTTCCGTATCACGGGAATTGACTCTGCTGCAGAAGCTCAAAACCTTGCACTTTTACTGCGTGCAGGTGCGTTAATTGCGCCAATCTCTATTGTTGAAGAGCGTACCATTGGTCCATCAATGGGGCAGCAAAATATCGATATGGGTATTCAAGCCTGCATCTGGGGTATGGTTGCGGTGATGCTCTTTACGCTGCTTTACTACCGTGGTTTTGGCTTGATTGCCAATATTGCATTGATGGCGAACCTTGTGCTCATTATTGGTGTGATGTCGATGATCCCAGGGGCGACAATGACCTTGCCGGGTATTGCGGGTATCGTATTGACGGTTGGTATGGCCGTGGATGCTAACGTTCTGATCTTTGAGCGTATTCGTGAAGAGCTCCGTGATGGACGAAACCCACAACAAGCTATCCACCAAGGCTATGCTAACGCGTTCAGTACCATTGCTGATGCCAACATCACTACGTTGATTACGGCAATCATTCTATTTGCTGTGGGTACTGGAGCCATCAAAGGGTTTGCCGTCACACTTTCTATCGGTATTTTAACCTCAATGTTTACCGCTATTATCGGGACTCGCTGTATTGTGAACCTGTTATATGGTGGTAAACGCATTAAAAAATTGTCGATCTAAGGCTAGGAATTACTATGTTTCAGATTCTAAAAGCAGATAAAACGATCGACTTTATGCGTTGGTCTAAATTTGCGTTTTTATTCTCTCTTTTAATGATTGGTGCGTCTATTTTCACTTTATCAACCAAGTGGTTGAACTGGGGACTGGACTTCACCGGCGGTACTTTGATTGAAGTTGGGTTTGAACACCCAGCTAATCTTGAAGATATCCGCAGTGCTTTGGAAGCGAAAGGGTTTGGCGATGCGACGGTGCAGAATTTCGGTTCCGCGCGCGAAGTGATGGTCCGTCTTCGTCCACGTGCTGACATGGTTGGCGAGACGTTAGGCAACCAAATTCTTTCTGCTATTAAAGAGGGGACAGGAAAAAGTGTCGAGATGCGCCGCATTGAGTTCGTTGGCCCGAATGTGGGCGATGAATTAGCTGAAGCCGGAGGCTTAGCGATTTTGGCTTCGCTCATCTGTATTTTGCTTTATGTCTCCGTTCGTTTTGAATGGCGGCTCGCTGCGGGCGCGGTGATGTCACTGGCACATGATGTGATCATCACGCTTGGCATCTTCTCTATCATGCAAATTGAGGTTGATTTAACGATTGTTGCCGCTTTGCTGACCGTTGTCGGTTACTCGCTCAACGATACGATTGTGGTATTTGACCGTATCCGTGAAAACTTCCGTAAATTGCGTAAAGGTGATTCAGCCGAGATCATGAACAGCTCAATTACCCAAACTTTGAGCCGGACTTTGATTACATCGGGAACCACCTTGCTGGTGGTGATCGCACTCTTTGTGCAAGGTGGGGCGAACATACATGGTTTTGCCACCGCTTTACTGCTCGGTATCACCGTGGGTACTTATTCATCTATCTATGTCGCATCAGCGTTGGCATTGAAGTTAGGAATTACCCGTGAGCACCTACTTCCACCTCAAGTGGAAAAAGAGGGTGCGGAGTTCGACGAACTTCCTTAGCAGCCTGAAAGTTTCTTAAATAGCCAAAGCCGCAGAATATTCTGCGGCTTTTTTCTAACCCATCCCACCGCGGTCACTCTAATAAAACGAAACTAAAAAAGCCTCGTATATTGCTATACGAGGCTTGAATCAATTTTGACGGTATTGATGGTATTTAGTGCAACTATTTAAGAATAGCGCTGTTACCGTTATCACGAATGTGTTTCAGAATCGCTTTAACACCACGGGCACTTGAACCTACAATGTTGCCCGATTTCATGTATTCAGTACCGCCAGAGAAATCGGTAAGAATAACGCCTGCTTCACGAGCGATCAGCTCGCCAGCGGCTAAATTCCAAGGTCTTAAACCCAGTTCAAAGTAACCATCGACACGGTTTGAAGCTAGGTAACATAAATCAAGCGCAGGAGAACCAGTACGACGGAAATCAGCACATTCAACAAACAGTGCAGACATGATTTTCATGAAAGATTCGGCATGTTGCTTTTGTTTGTATGGGAAACCAGTAGCGAGAATAGTGCCTTGAAGATCTTTTAACTGTTTAACACGAAGGCGTGAGTTGTTTAATTGCGCACCAGCACCACGTTGAGCGGTAAACAGCTCATTGCGCATTGGGTCATAAACACAAGCAACTTCTGTTTTGCCTTTAATGCGAACCGCGATGGAAACGGCGAAGTGGGGTAAACCTTTGACGAAGTTTGTTGTGCCATCCAGTGGGTCGATGATCCATTGAACGTCCTTATCTTTACCGTCGATAAGCCCGTTTTCTTCAGCAACGATACTGTGTTCTGGGTAAGAACTTTTGATTGTATCGATGATCATAGTTTCTGCTTCTTTGTCTACGTTAGTAACAAAGTCATTAGTCCCTTTCTGAGTTGTTTCGATTTTCTCAGTATTTTCTAGTGATTTAGCAATATGGTTACCAGCTTTTCGCGCAGCGCGAATAGCAATGTTTAGCATTGGATGCATACAGTTTTCCCAACGGATGTTAAAGAACGAAAAAGCGGGCAGCAGTATAACAAAGTTTTATTAAAAAGGAAGTGGCTATTTTTTGCTCGGTTGTTCATGTGTAGCTAAAGGACCTGACCATTTTAGTCAGGTTTATGTTAGTATTCTGTCGTTTAAAATAGAGTGGCGTACAACGTAATGCTAGACAATGTAAAAATCATTTTAGTAGGGACATCTCATTCAGGAAATATTGGTTCTGCTGCCCGAGCGATGAAGGTCATGGGACTAAGTAAAATGATTTTGGTTTCGCCTCAATGCGAGGTAGACGCTCAAGCGATCGCTCTAGCTGCTGGAGCAAGCGACATTGCTTTAAATGCGGAGGTCGTGGATACGCTAGAGCAGGCTGTCGCAGATTGTGGCCTGGTGGTTGGGTCAAGTGCACGCTCACGAACTTTAGAATGGCCAATGCTTGAACCACGTGAATGTGGTGAAAAATTGGCGCAAGAAGGGCAGCAATACCCGGTTGCTTTAGTGTTTGGCCGAGAAAAAACCGGGCTGACCAACGATGAACTGCAAAAATGCCATTTTCATGTGTGCATTCCGGCTAATCCTGAATACAGTTCGTTAAACCTTGCTATGGCCGTACAAACATTGAGTTATGAGGTGCGTGTTGCCTATCTAAATAATGAAAAAAAAGGTTATCAAGCCCAGCCAGAAGAAGCGTATCCTCTGCATCACGAATTAGAAATGTTCTATCAGCATCTTGAAAAGGTAATGATACAGACACAGTTTATTTCAAAGGAACAGCCGGGACAGATCATGAATAAACTCCGTCGGCTATTTTCTCGTTCGCGTCCAGAGTCTCAAGAAATCAATATATTACGTGGTGTGTTGACCTCAATTGAGAAGCATCGCAGCAATCAATAATTATCCAGATTAATAATGGGGTTAAATACCTGACTAAATTAGTCAAATAAATACTTGACCTATTTAGTCAGGTATGGAAAAATTCCAACCACATAATCAATGTGGATACGGTGATATGAGACTTACATCTAAAGGAAGATATGCGGTTACAGCCATGTTAGATGTGGCTCTGCATTCGCAACAAACCCCAGTGCCACTGGCGGATATTTCCGAACGGCAAGGCATTTCGCTCTCTTACCTTGAGCAGCTGTTTTCTAAACTGCGTAAAGCGGGGCTAGTTGCTAGTGTGCGTGGTCCAGGTGGTGGATACCGCCTAGGTGCAGATGCCTGCTCAATTTCGATTGGTACTGTGATTGCCGCTGTTGATGAATCAGTTGATGCAACAAAATGTAATGGAAGAGCCGACTGCCAAGGTGGTACTCGCTGCTTAACACATACGTTATGGCGAGATCTTAGCTCTCGCATTAGTGACTTTCTGAACAACATTACTCTTGGCGAGTTAATGATTGATAATGAAGTACTAGAAATTTCTGACCGCCAAGGCTTGGGCCTGACGGTGAACCACGGGTTAACCAATAAAAATACCAATACCGTGATTATCGGCTCGGTGCCCGTAGGTCTTAATGCCCGCTCATAGCGGCAATGTTTACATTGGAGTAGAAAATGAAACTGCCTATTTATTTTGACTATTCAGCTACCTGTCCAGTTGACCCTCGCGTGGCTGAAAAGATGGTTCAGTACATGACGATGGATGGTGTTTTTGGTAATCCAGCATCGCGATCGCACCGTTATGGCTGGCAGGCAGAAGAAGCCGTAGACACTGCGCGTGAGCAAATTGCTGAACTGCTTAATGCTGATCCTCGCGAAATCGTATTCACATCCGGTGCGACAGAGTCAGACAACCTCGCGATCAAAGGTGTGGCGCATTTCTATGCCAAGCAAGGTAAGCATATCATTACCTGTAAAACCGAGCATAAAGCGGTGCTTGATCCATGTCGTCAGCTTGAGCGTGAAGGTTATGAAGTGACCTATCTTGAGCCAGAATCGAATGGCTTGATTGATCTAAAAAAATTAGAAGCGGCAATGCGTGATGACACAATTTTGGTGTCGATCATGCACGTGAATAACGAAATTGGCGTAATTCAGGACATCATGGCGATCGGTGAGCTTTGCCGTGAACGCAAGATAATTTTTCACGTAGATGCAGCGCAATCTGCCGGTAAAATTCCCCTTGATGTGCAAGAAATGAAAGTGGATCTTATCTCCCTTTCTGCGCATAAAGCGTATGGACCTAAAGGGATTGGCGCATTATATGTCCGCCGTAAACCTCGTATCCGTCTTGAAGCACAAATGCACGGTGGCGGCCATGAACGTGGTTTCCGTTCAGGCACATTACCAACGCACCAAATCGTAGGTATGGGTGAAGCATTCCGCATTGCTAAGCAAGACATGCAAAAAGATTTTGACCACGCAAAAGCATTGCGTGATCGTCTACTCGCTGGTGTACAAGACATGGAAGCCGTGAGTGTGAATGGCGATTTAGATCAGCGTGTTCCGCACAACCTGAATATTAGTTTTGCCTTTGTTGAAGGCGAATCGCTGCTGATGTCTTTGAAAGACTTAGCAGTATCATCAGGTAGTGCTTGTACGTCGGCCAGCTTAGAGCCGTCATATGTACTGCGTGCGCTTGGTTTGAACGATGAAATGGCGCACAGCTCAATTCGTTTCTCATTTGGCCGTTTTACGACCGAAGAGGAAGTGGACTACGCCGTTGAACAAATCCGCGTAGCCGTAAGCAAATTACGTGACATGTCTCCTCTATGGGATATGTATCAAGAGGGTGTGGATTTAAACACCGTTGAATGGGCACATCACTAGTCCTTTAAAAGGCACTGGTTTATTCCCAAGGAAATAGAGGATTAGAGGTAACTATCATGGCATACAGCGAAAAAGTAATTGATCACTATGAAAACCCACGTAATGTTGGCTCTTTTGATAAAGAAGATCCAACCATTGGTAGTGGTATGGTTGGCGCTCCAGCTTGTGGCGACGTAATGAAGCTACAAATTAAAGTGACGCCAGAAGGCATCATTGAAGATGCAAAATTTAAAACCTACGGTTGTGGTAGCGCGATTGCTTCGAGCTCACTGGTTACTGAATGGGTCAAAGGTAAGAGCATTGACGAAGCGGCAGCCATTAAGAACTCTGAAATCGCGGAAGAGCTAGAGCTTCCACCAGTGAAAGTTCACTGTTCGATTTTGGCGGAAGATGCGATCAAAGCTGCCGTTGCCGATTATAAAAAGAAACACCAACAATAATATTAAGGGAGTGAATGATGGTTCACTCCCATAAGTTCAAACTAAGAATCTAAGGTTGTAGTATGGCCATTACCTTAACTGAAACAGCAGCGCATCGCGTTCGAGCATTCCTAGATAACCGAGGCAAAGGCGTAGGTTTACGTCTTGGAGTGAAAACAACAGGCTGCTCGGGTATGGCTTACGTGCTTGAATTCGTTGATGACGTTAACGAAGAAGACGAAGTGTTTGAAGATCATGGTGTCAAAGTGATTATCGATTCGAAAAGCCTCGTCTACCTTGATGGCACACAGCTTGACTATGTCAAAGAAGGGCTAAACGAAGGTTTTGAGTTCAACAACCCGAATGCAAAAAGCGAATGTGGTTGTGGTGAAAGCTTCAACGTGTAACGGATTGGCTTTCGGCGTGACTAGGCTCACTTGAGCCTAGTGTCGAGCACTAGGAGCAATGTGTTAATGAACTATTTTGAATTATTTGGGCTACCAAGTCAGTTTGCACTGGATGGTAGCCTTCTTTCTTCTCAGTTTCGTGCGCTGCAAAAACGGTTTCATCCCGACAATTTTGCCACTGCGTCTGAGCGAGATCGCCTGCTTGCTGTGCAAAACGCCTCACAAATCAATGATGCTTATCAAACATTAAAATCGCCGATCAGTCGCGCAGAATACTTGTTGCTTGAACAAGGCATAGAGTTACGCGCAGAACACCAAACCATGCAAGATCCGCTGTTTTTAATGGAGCAAATGGAGCTGCGAGAAGAGCTTGAAGCCATCGCCTCACAGTCTGATGTTGAAAGTGCGTTATTCGATTTTGAAAACAGAGTTAGCAAGATGTATAAACAGCATCTTACCTTGGTTGAGCAACAACTTAATCAGGCTCAATGGAACCTTGCGGCTGATACGGTTCGCAAGCTTAAATTTATTGCCAAGCTCAAAAATGAAATAGAAAAAGTCGAAGAACAGTTACTCGGCTAGTTCGATAATAAGGACCAACCCATGGCATTACTTCAAATTGCAGAACCCGGTCAAAGCTCTGCGCCGCATCAGCATAAACTCGCAGCGGGTATCGACTTGGGGACAACCAACTCATTAGTCGCATCGGTTCGAAGCGGTAATGCGACGACGCTTGCTGATGAACAAGGACGCTCGATCCTCCCTTCGGTGGTCCACTATTCGGCTCAAGAGCGTTGCGTAGGCTTTGATGCCAGAGCACACGCGCAAGTTGATCCTGCCAATACCATCATTTCTGTGAAGCGTTTGATCGGCCGTTCACTGGCTGACATTCAGGCGCGTTATCCCACATTGCCTTATCGCTTCAAAGCCAGTGACAACGGTTTGCCTATTTTGCAAACGGCGCAAGGTGATAAGAACCCGATTCAAGTTTCCGCCGATATTCTTCAATCTCTTGCTCAGCGTGCCGAAGCGTCGTTAGGTGGTGAATTAGCGGGCGTGGTGATTACCGTACCTGCTTATTTTGATGATGCGCAACGCGTGGGCACCAAAGATGCCGCTCAACTTGCCGGCTTGCACGTACTGCGTTTACTCAATGAACCTACCGCAGCAGCGATTGCCTATGGCTTAGACTCAGCGCAAGAAGGTGTGATTGCGGTTTATGATTTAGGTGGCGGTACGTTTGATATCTCTATCTTACGTCTGTCGAAAGGCGTGTTTGAGGTACTCGCGACTGGTGGCGATTCCGCGCTCGGTGGTGATGATTTTGACCATTTGATTGCTGACCATTTTTTGAGCCAAATCGGCTTAGCTGAACCGCTCACTGCTGAGCAGCAACGAGCATTGCTTGATGCGGCCACCGAAGCGAAAATTGCCTTATCTGATACTGATAGTATCGAGGTTTCTGTGCTGGGTTGGCAAGGGCGTTTAACTCGCGATGAGTTTAACCAACTCATCACGCCACTAGTAAAAAGAACCTTACTATCGTGTCGTCGAGCACTCAAAGATGCCGAGATTACTGCAGATGAAGTGTTGGAAGTGGTGATGGTCGGCGGTTCAACTCGTACGCCACTGGTTCGAGATTTAGTTGGTGAATTTTTTGGTCGCACACCACTAACTAGCATCAACCCTGATGAAGTTGTCGCGATTGGTGCAGCAATTCAAGCCGACATTTTGGTGGGTAATAAACCCGATTCAGAAATGTTACTGCTGGATGTCATTCCCCTGTCGCTGGGTATTGAAACCATGGGTGGCTTAGTGGAGAAAATCATCCCACGTAACACCACCATTCCTGTTGCGAAAGCTCAAGAATTCACCACCTTCAAAGATGGTCAAACAGCCATGAGCATCCATACGGTGCAGGGCGAACGTGAGATGGTAGACGATTGCCGCTCATTGGCTCGTTTTTCACTAAAAGGTATTCCACCAATGACGGCGGGTGCCGCGCATATCCGCGTAACTTATCAAGTTGATGCAGATGGTTTACTCTCCGTGACAGCGATGGAAAAAAGTACGGGAGTTCAGGCGGAAATTCAAGTTAAGCCCTCGTATGGACTGAGTGATAATGAAGTAGCAAATATGCTGCGAGATTCGATGACGTTTGCCAAACAAGATATGCAGACTCGCGCTCTGGCAGAGCAACGTGTAGAAGCCGATCGTGTTATCGAAGGTTTGATCTCTGCCTTACAGGCCGATGGTGATGAATTGTTATCTGAGTCAGAAAAGCAGATCCTTCTGAATGCAATAGAAGATTTAATTGTGCTGCGTAATGGTGATAGCGCCGATGCCATCGAGCAAGGAATTAAAGAGACAGACAAAGCCAGCCAAGATTTTGCTTCACGCCGTATGGATAAATCCATTCGCAGTGCACTTGCTGGTCAATCGGTAGATGATATTTAAAGAGAAAAATTATGCCTAAGATTATTGTGTTACCTCACCAAGAGCTTTGTCCTGAAGGTGCCGTTCTGGAAGCGCAAGCAGGAGAAACCGTACTGGATGTGGCGCTGAAAAATGGTATCGCTATTGAACATGCGTGTGAAAAATCCTGCGCATGCACGACTTGCCATATTATCGTTCGCGAAGGGTTTGACTCACTTGATGAGAGTGATGAGTTGGAAGATGACATGCTTGATAAAGCGTGGGGTCTTGAACCTGAATCTCGCCTTGGCTGCCAAGCTAGAGTCGCTAACGAAGATTTAGTGGTTGAAATTCCAAAGTATACACTCAATCTGGCTTCTGAAGATCATTAATCCTATTGAGCGTATTAACGCCCGTTGACTGTTTGTAAAAGGAAAGCAAAATGAAATGGACCGATTCTCGTGACATTGCGATCGAGCTTTGTGAGCAATACCCAGACGTAGATCCTAAAAATGTACGTTTTACGGATCTACACCAGTGGGTGATGGAACTGGAAGAGTTTGATGATGAGCCAAACCGTTCCAACGAAAAAATTCTCGAAGCGATTATTCTATGTTGGATGGAAGAGATCGACTAAGACTATTGCTAACATGATGGTTATTCAGTAAAACATCACAGAGTTAACAATTTTAACTAAAAAGAGCGGACCGAATGGTCCGTTTTTTTATCAAGTTGACATTTTGACCCTACAAAATGCTAACATCCCTTGGTTATTTAATCGTAATGGCACAGGTGAGGCCATATTCAGGCAAGGAGAAACCATGTCTACAAAGATGTCCGTATTTATCAGCCAACAAGCTGCCCAGCCTCAGTGGGGAGAAAAGGCGATTGTTTCGTTTTCAGAAAATGGTGCCACAATTCATGCTATTGAGAGTGAGCATGAACTCAGCGCGGTTCAGCGCGCGGCACGTAAGCTTGATGGGCAAGCTATCAGAGCTATCAGCCTACAAGGTGACGGTTGGCACTTAGAAAATATTTGGGCTTTCTACCAAGGTTATCGTGAAGCGAAAAAACTCAACACACTAGAATGGCAACCGCTGAGTGAGTCAGATCAAGCCGAGTTAGAATATCGTATTAAAGCGACGGAATGGACGCGTGATATCATCAATAAAAGCGCTGAAGAAGTCGCGCCGCGTCAGTTAGCGACCATGGCGGCTGAGTTCATCAAATCGCTAGCCCCTGAGCATGTCAGCTACCGCATTGTCAAAGATAAAGATCTACTCACCGAAGGTTGGGAAGGTATTTATGCGGTTGGTCGCGGCTCCGAGCGTACGTCAGCCATGCTGCAACTCGATTACAATCCGACAGGAAAAGAAAGTGCTCCTGTTTTTGCTTGCTTAATTGGCAAAGGCATTACTTTTGATTCTGGTGGTTACAGTTTAAAAACGTCCAACTTTATGTCGGCGATGAAAGCAGATATGGGGGGCGCTGCAACGATCACCGGTGGTCTTGGTTTGGCTATCATGCGTGGTTTTAATAAACGTGTGAAACTCATTTTGTGTTGTGCAGAAAATATGGTTTCCGGACGCGCCTTGAAACTAGGTGATATCATCACTTATAAAAACGGCACCACAGTTGAAATAATGAACACCGATGCAGAAGGCCGCCTAGTGTTGGCCGATGGCTTGATTTATGCTAACGAGCAAAAACCGCAGCTTATTATTGATTGCGCGACATTAACGGGTGCCGCCAAAAATGCACTCGGCAATGATTACCATGCACTACTCAGCTTTGATGAGAGCTTATCCCAGCAGGCATTGGTGGCAGCTCACCAAGAGAAAGAAGGCTTATGGCCTCTGCCTTTGGCTGAGTTTCATCGCTCTATGTTACCTTCAAGCTTTGCGGATCTCTCTAACATCAGCTCAGGTGATTATTCACCGGGAGCAAGTACCGCAGCGGCCTTCCTCTCTTACTTTGTTGAAGATTACAAAAAAGGGTGGCTGCACTTTGACTGCGCCGGTACTTACCGCAAATCAGCAAGCGATAAATGGGCCGCAGGTGCAACGGCGATGGGGGTGCGTACATTAGCACGCATTTTGACCGACCAAGCTCAATAATGAAAAACCGCTCAACTCTCTGTTGTGGGCGGTTCACTATAACTAAAAAAACAAAAGAAAAAGGATAACCTTATGGCTCTAGAAAGAACATTTTCTATCATTAAACCCGATGCGGTAGAACGTAACTTGATTGGTGAAATCTATCACCGTATCGAAAAATCAGGTTTGCGTATTATCGCCGCGAAAATGGTACATTTGAACGAAGAGCAAGCGAGCGGCTTTTATGCTGAGCATGAAGGCAAAGCGTTTTTTCCAGCACTAAAAGAATTTATGACCTCAGGGCCGATCATGGCTCAAGTGCTTGAAGGTGAAGATGCTATTGCTCGTTACCGCGAATTAATGGGTAAAACTAACCCAGAAGAAGCGGCATGTGGAACCATTCGTGCTGATTACGCATTAAGCATGCGCCATAACTCAGTTCATGGCAGTGATAGTCCTGAATCGGCGGCACGTGAAATCGCTTTTTTCTTCCCTGAATCAGAGATTTTCTCTCGTTAATCTTGGCGTTTTCTATCCCAAATTCTTTCGATTAAGGCCTCACGTTGTGAGGCTTTTTTATACTCGTATGATTGGGAGCTGCAGAGTAAAAACAATCCGCCAAGCATTGAATGACTTAGTAATTGAAGGGTTGTACAACCCTTGTTGTTACTGCATAAAGGCTGTACAATTCGCGCCCTTATTTATTGTTTCCGTCGTTGAGAGGCCACATGACTATTGAAAAAGTCAATCTGCTTGATTTTGATCGCCAAGGTCTGCGTAAATTTTTTGCTGAAGAGCTCAGTGAAAAAGCGTTCCGCGCTGATCAGGTCATGAAGTGGATCTACCATTTTGGTTGTGATGACTTCGAACAAATGACCAATATCAACAAGAAACTGCGTGAGCAACTGCAACAACGCTGTGAAATTCGCGCGCCGATCGTTTCACAAGCACAACATTCGTCTGATGGTACGATTAAGTGGGCGATGCGTGTAGGAGATCAAGATGTTGAAACGGTTTACATCCCAGAGGAAGACCGAGCGACTTTGTGCGTCTCTTCCCAAGTTGGCTGTGCTCTGGAATGCAAATTCTGTTCAACGGCTCAGCAAGGTTTTAACCGTAACCTCAAAGTGTCTGAAATTATCGGGCAAGTTTGGCGCGCAGCGAGAGAAATTGGCCTTGAGAAAGAGACGGGTCGTCGTCCGATTACTAACGTAGTCATGATGGGGATGGGCGAGCCTTTGCTCAACATGAAAAACTTGATCCCAGCGTTAGAGATCATGCTGGATGATTTAGGTTTTGGCTTGTCAAAACGTCGTGTCACCGTGTCGACTTCGGGCGTGGTTTCTGGTCTTGATCAAATGACAGGGCAAATCGATGTTGCATTAGCGATTTCATTGCATGCACCCAATGACAAATTACGCAGCGAAATTATGCCGATCAATGATCGCTGGGATATTCAAGATTTCTTGGCCTCAGTGCGTCGTTATATCGCCACTTCAAATGCAAACCGTGGCAAGGTTACGGTGGAATATGTGTTGCTGGATCACGTCAATGACGATATGGACCACGCGCACGAATTGGCTAAGTTGATGAAAGGCACGCCGTGCAAAATTAACCTGATCCCATTTAACCCTTATCCCGGTTCACCTTATAAAAAACCGAGTAATTCACGTATTGACCGTTTTCAAAAAACACTGATGCAGTATGAACACACAGTGACGGTGCGTAAAACTCGTGGTGATGATATTGATGCCGCTTGTGGGCAGCTAGTGGGTGATGTGATTGATAGAACCAAACGGACCAAAATGAAACAAATGGGTGGCGATGTCATTCCTGTCAAATCGGTCTAAATCGGATGATAAAGCAAAGCCAGAGATTCCTCTGGCTTTGTGCATTTTTACCATTTGAAATAATTTTCCGCGATTTTGACGTCAATTTTATGAAAAATATTGACCTAGCTGTAATTTCTTTCCTAAAGCCATGTTGTTTAACGTCAAATATCCATTAGAATTGCTAACTGACGTAATGTTAAATTTGAACTGTCGCCTGCATCAATGAATGCAAATTTTTCACCGTGTTGGAATGCACCATTTTATTACTACGAACTAATAACAATAAAAGTGATGACGGTGCCATTCGAGCCATAACATAATGAGATGTACAAAACGGATGACTACTGAACAAGAACAGATTATTGCAGATGTAAAAACAGACACGGTGCAACCCGGTACTTTATTAAAGGCAAAGCGTGAAGCGTTGGGATTAACGCAAAAGCAAGTTGCCGATAGGTTGCGGTTACGTCTCTCTATCATTCAGAGTTTAGAAGAGAATAACTTCGCCTCGGACCAAGTGGCGACGTTTACTCGCGGTTATTTACGTTCCTATGCGAAGGCCGTCGGGATCAAAGAGTCAGTTATTTTAGCTTCCTTTGATGATTGCTATCCTACGGTTGTCGCTGAACAACCGATGCAAAGTTTTTCGAAGAAAACCAAGCGAGAGAAACACGATAGCCGTATTATGACGCTGACATGGGGTATTTTTGCCATCATTATTGGTATTTCCTCATTATGGTGGTGGCAAAACCAAGAACAAGAGAATGTTGTGCTTGAGAGTTCACCATCAATCACGTCGACATCGGTTGAACGTTTGCGAGATGAGGATTTCACGACCGTTCCTGAATTAGTACCTACGGTTGACGAATCTCAAGTAGAAGTAGAAGCAGAAGCGGTGGATGCCCCTGTAGAAATCAACACTCAGGCTGCAGAACTTATCCCTTCACCTGAAGATGATACAGCCGAAGCCGACCTGAGTGCGAGCGACGATCCTGTATTGGATAAGACGCCACCGCAGGATGCAACGAATCCATACGCTCCTCTAACACTCACATTCAGCGCAGATTGTTGGATTCAGGTGAAAGATGCAGCAGGTAAAACCCTTTCCACTGGGATTAAAAAATCAGGGCAAACCGTAACCTTGCAAGGTGAAGCTCCGTTTCAAATCATTCTTGGCGCGCCTGAAAGCGTTTCAATGACATTTGCAAGTGAACCTGTAGACCTTTCTGGGTATACTTCCGGTAAAGTCGCTCGATTCACCTTACCTTAGAAAATACTATGCAACACGAATCTCCAATTAAGCGTCGTTCATCGACGCGTATTTATGTCGGTAATGTGCCCATCGGTGATGGTGCTCCTATTGCTGTTCAATCTATGACCAACACGCGCACTACCGATGTTGCGGCAACGGTCGCTCAAATTAAAGCGTTAGAAAAAGTCGGGGCTGATATCGTACGAGTTTCTGTACCGACAATGGACGCGGCGGAAGCGTTCAAGTTGATCAAGCAGCAAGTATCCATCCCGCTGGTGGCTGACATCCATTTTGATTACCGCATTGCGTTGAAAGTCGCCGAATATGGCGTTGATTGCTTGCGTATCAACCCTGGTAACATTGGCAACGAAGAACGTATTCGCGCCGTGGTCGATTGCGCACGTGACAAGAACATACCCATTCGGATTGGCGTGAATGGTGGGTCGCTCGAAAAAGAGATCCAAATGAAATATGGTGAGCCAACACCGGCCGCTTTAGTCGAGTCAGCGATGCGTCATGTCGATATTCTTGAAAGACTCAACTTTGATCAATTCAAAGTCAGCGTTAAAGCATCGGATGTTTTTCTCGCCGTTGATTCCTACCGTTTACTGGCTAAACAGATTGCCCAACCTCTGCATCTTGGTATTACGGAAGCAGGAGGCGCAAGAGCCGGTGCAGTTAAATCGGCAGTGGGCTTAGGTATGCTGCTTGCCGAAGGCATCGGCGATACGCTGCGTATTTCACTGGCTGCGGATCCGATCGAAGAGATCAAAGTCGGCTTTGATATTCTTAAATCGCTGCGTATTCGCTCACGAGGCATTAACTTCATCGCTTGTCCAAGCTGTTCACGTCAAGAGTTTGATGTGATCGCCACAGTCAATGCGTTAGAGCAACGTTTGGAAGATATTTTGACACCTATGGATGTCTCGATCATCGGTTGCGTGGTTAATGGCCCAGGTGAAGCTGAAGCTTCTCATCTTGGTTTGGCTGGCAGCAACAAGAAAAGTGCATTCTACGAAGACGGCGTCCGCCAGAAAGAGCGTTTTGATAACGATGATCTGGTCAGCCAACTCGAAGCGAAAATTCGCGCGAAGGCCTCTATTCTCGATGAGAAGAACCGAATCAACGTGACTCAAATCGAACAAAATTAATCTCAACGACCTTACGGTAAGTATTGTGGCAAAAACAATTCAAGCAATTCGAGGCATGAACGACTGCCTCCCAACTCAGTCTCCACTTTGGCAAAAAGTGGAAGGCACAGTGAAAAACGTGATTAGTGCATATGGCTACAATGAAGTACGTATGCCTATCGTTGAGATGACACATCTATTTAGCCGTGCGATCGGTGAAGTGACCGATGTGGTTGAAAAAGAGATGTATTCTTTTGAAGATCGCAATGGTGACAGTTTATCGCTTCGCCCTGAGGGTACCGCAGGTTGTGTCCGTTCTGGTATCGAAAATGGTTTGCTCTACAACCAAGAGCAACGTTTATGGTACATGGGGCCGATGTTCCGTCATGAACGTCCGCAAAAAGGGCGCTACCGTCAATTCCACCAATGTGGGGTTGAAGTGTTTGGCCTGGATGGCCCTGATGTTGATGCCGAGCTGATTATGATGACCGCGCGTTTGTGGCGTGAATTGGGCATCGACAAACATGTTCGTTTGGAACTGAACTCAATTGGTTCTCTTGAAGCGCGTGCCAATTACCGCACCGCTTTGATTGACTATTTAGAGCAGCATCAAGAGGTGTTGGATGAAGATGCCAAACGTCGCATGTACACCAACCCACTGCGTGTACTCGATACTAAAAATCCAGATATTCAAGCGATTTTAGGTGACGCACCCAAATTGTCTGAGTATCTAGATGAAGAATCCAAGCAACATTTTGCAGGCTTATGTGAACTTCTTACCGCTGCGGGTATCGAATACCAAGTTAACGAGCGCTTGGTGCGCGGCCTAGACTACTACAACCGCACCGTATTTGAGTGGATCACCGAAAGCTTAGGTGCTCAGGGTACGGTTTGTGGCGGTGGACGTTATGATGGCTTGGTAGAACAACTGGGTGGCAAAGCGACACCGGCAGTGGGTTTTGCCATGGGGTTAGAGCGCTTAGTGCTGATGATGGAAACACTGGAACTGACCGACGTGCGTCGCAGTGTCGATGTGTACATGGTCAGTGCGGGTGAAGGCACTATGATGGCAGCAATGAAACTTGCTGAGCAGTTGCGTGAACAGGTTCCGGGGCTGCGTGTTATGAACCATTTTGGTGGTGGTAACTTCAAAAAACAATTTAAACGTGCTGATAAAGTGGGCGCTGCGGTGGCTTTGGTATTAGGCGAAGATGAAGTCGCAGAAAGCACAGTAGTTCTCAAAGATCTTATCGGTGGTGAACAAATTACGATTTCTCAAACTGAAGTCGCGAGCAAACTGACGCATCTTGTGTAAGCAAGCGCATTTGAGACATCTATTAAAGAGGACAGGAAGTGGAACTCTACGATACTGAAGAACAACAAGTTGAAGCGATAAAAGATTGGTGGAAAGAGAACGGTAAAGCAGTGATCTTTGGTGCTGTAATTGGCCTTGGTGGCTTGTTTGGTTGGCGTTACTACCAAGATAGCGTTATTGCTGCGCAAGAAGCCGCTTCTGAAAGTTATAGCAAAGCGGTAACTCAGTTAGCTGCAAAAGGCGCAGAAGCAGAGATGGTTGTTGAGAGCTTTATTGATAGTAATAAAGGTACAGAATATGCCGTCTTAGCCGCACTACAACTTGCAAAAGTTCAAGTAGAAGCGGGTCAAATTGATGAAGCTTTAGCGCAGCTTGAATGGGCAAAAGCAAACACCAAAGATGATGCTATTCTACCGTTAGCGACCTATCGCGTGGCCCGTATTAAAGCGGAACAAGGCCAGTTTGATGCCGCCTTAGCTGATCTTACGACCATCACAGAGAAAGGGTGGGCGGGACGCATTGCGGAACTGCGTGGTGATATCTCACTGCGTAAAGGCGACACGGACGCGGCTTATGCGGCATACACGGAAGCACAACAAGCTGACGATGCAAGCCAAACGCTACAGATGAAACTGGACGATCTTGCCAAATAAGGGCACAAGTTGATGAAAAAGTTGTTCAACAAAGTGCTCGTTTCTGCCGTTGTGCTGGGAGCACTTGCAGGGTGTGCTAGTGAAGAAGACACCATTATCATGGCTCCTGTGCCAATGGTAACCAGTGAATTTACGCCCACAACTCAGTGGAGCACATCGATTGGTGATGGCGTAGGGCATTACTTCTCAAAGTTATCTCCAGAATACGCTTACGACAAAGTATTTATTGCTAGCCGTGATGGTTTGGTGAAAGCCTTGAACCCTAAAACGGGTAAAGAGCTGTGGAAAACCGATCTTGAACAAGATGGCACCATGCGTTTATCCGGCGGTATAGCGGCGGCCTATAGCCAAATTTACATTGGTAGTGAAAACGGTTTAGTCACTGCGCTTAATGAAGCTACGGGTGAGCTTGTATGGCAAGTTAAAGTCGACGGTGAAGTGCTAGCAGCTCCGGCTGCAGATGCGAACATGATCATTGTTAATACCAGTCGTGGCACTTTGGTGAGTTTAGACCAAGCGACGGGTGAGCAAAAATGGACCATCAGTACTGAAGTTCCTAATTTAACGTTGAGAGGTGACAGCAAACCTGTTGCGGTATCGGGCGGTGTTTTTTGGGGAACCTCAGGTGGCCGTCTTGCTGCCGCTATCGTTGAGCGTGGTCAGTTGATTTGGCAACAACCGATTGGCATGCCTAAAGGTGCCACTGAAATTGACCGCCTAGTCGATGTTGATGCCTCACCTATCGTGATTGGCGGCATGCTGTATGCGGTTGGTTTTAATGGCCAGTTGATCGCCATTGATCTGCGTTCGGGCAAACCAGCTTGGAAGCGGAATTACTCTTCAGCAACAGACATGGCTAGCGATGGTGGCCGATTATTTGTGGTGACCGACAAAGATCATGTGGTGGCTGTGGATACAAGAAGCGGTACCGAACTTTGGAGCAACAAACAGCTTGAACACCGTTTGCTAACTGCGCCAGCGATTATCAATGGCTACCTTGTGCTAGGTGACAGTGAAGGGTATCTACATTGGATTGATCGCAGCAGTGGCGAATTCGTTGCCCAACAGTTGGTTGATAAGAGCGGTTTTGCGGTGAGTCCTCTCGCTGTCGATGATGGTTATGTCAGCATGACCCGTAATGGCAATGTAAAGAAACTGACGATTAAAAAATAAATCGTGATATAATTCACATTCGGCTCCTGGCTGGTAACAGTTAGGGGCCGTTTTATTGAATAAATAGATGTGGTTATAGGTAAAAATTTAATGCTTGCTAGCAAGTGTTTACCTATAACTACATAAGAGAAAATATTGTAGAGGTTAGTATGGTTCCTGTTGTTGCTCTTGTTGGGCGTCCCAATGTCGGTAAATCTACGTTGTTTAACCGATTAACTCGCACTCGCGATGCGTTGGTGGCGGATTTCCCCGGTTTAACGCGTGACCGTAAATATGGCCAAGCTAAATTGGGTGAGCACGACTTCATTGTTATCGATACTGGCGGTATTGATGGTAGTGAAGAGGGTGTAGAAACGAAAATGGCTCAACAGTCATTGGCCGCGATTGATGAAGCTGATGTTGTGCTATTTATGGTTGATGGTCGCGCTGGTTTAACGGCGGCTGATGAAGTGATCGCCCAACATCTGCGTAAGATTGAAAAGCGCGCTATTTTAGTCGTGAATAAAGTGGATGGCATTGACGCTGATGCTGCAAGTGCTGAGTTTTGGCAATTGGGCGTCGATCAAATGTACCAAATTGCTGCCGCTCATGGTCGTGGTGTTGGGATCCTTATCGACCGAGCTTTGAATCCACTTGCTGAAGAAATGATCGAGCAGGCTGAAGGCGAAATCGAAGATCTAACCGACTTTGAAGATGCCGAAGAAGAAAAGTTAGATTACACCGAAGAAGAAGCCGAAGCTGAATACAAACGTCTGCAAGATCAGCCGATAAAACTGGCGATCATTGGCCGTCCGAATGTCGGTAAATCGACACTCACCAACCGCATTCTCGGTGAAGAGCGTGTTGTGGTTTACGACATGCCCGGAACGACGCGAGACTCCATCTACATCCCGATGATGCGTGATGAGCGCGAGTATGTATTGATTGATACTGCTGGCGTGCGTCGTCGTACTCGCATTAACGAAACGGTTGAAAAATTCTCGGTCGTCAAAACCTTAAAAGCCGTTGAAGATGCAAACGTTGTTCTGTTAGTCATTGACGCTCGTGAGAATATCTCAGATCAAGATCTTAGCCTGCTAGGTTTTGCACTAAACGCCGGACGTTCAATAGTGCTTGCAGTCAATAAGTGGGATGGGCTCGATAACGACGTCAAAGAACGTGTCAAGAAAGAGCTCGATCGCCGTTTAGGCTTTGTCGATTTTGCTCGTATCCACTTTATCTCTGCATTGCATGGTACGGGTGTTGGTCATCTATTTGAATCGGTTCAAGAAGCGTATAAATCGGCGACAACACGTGTTGGTACATCGGTATTGACTCGCATTCTTAAAATGGCAACCGATGATCACCAACCGCCTATGGTTCGTAGCCGCCGCGTAAAACTTAAATACGCTCACGCAGGTGGTTATAACCCGCCGATTATCGTTGTACACGGTAACTTGGTGAATGAGCTGCCAGATTCTTACAAACGTTATTTGATGAACTATTACCGTAAGTCTTTAGAAATCATGGGTACGCCTATTCGTATCCAGTTCCAAAGCAGTGATAACCCATTTGAAGGAAAAGTGAATAAGCTGACCTTATCTCAAGAGCGTAAACGTAAACGCTTAATGACGATGATGAAAGGACGCAGCAAGTAGCCTTCCTCATAACTGAAATACCCAAGTTTAGACTTGGGTATTTTTTTGCCTAAAATTTATCATTGGCGATAGAGCCTCACTAACGTGGCGGTCTGGAAATGAAGTGCAGTACCAAAATGATTGAGTGAAAAACAGAGCATGGCAACGTTGCTGCTTTGTATAAGTATCAAACAAAATGAGTAGAACATTTCGCCAAAAGATCATTTTAATATATTCTGGTTTTTTTGATTTATTAGCTATAATTTGGATTTTTATATCGCTATAAATCCATATGCAGAATATGTAACTTATGCTTTCGGTGTGTGGTTATATAAATGTTCTTTTGAGAGTAGATCGCTGAACGGAGCAGATAAAGCAAATGATCAGGCTGAGATCTTTTATCGATCATAGCCTAATGTGTATGAGGTGGTTGGTGAGCCTGAAGGTATTGTGATAGAGATCAAAGCTGAACTCTCGATAATCCGAGACCATACGTGCCGTTTGATGAAGTGTCGGCTATCACATGCACGAACTATCTACGCAAACGAGCTATCTATTAAAACGAACTATCTATTAAAACGAACGATATAAAACATCTACCAAAATCACACAATGTGAAAGATGTTATGTGAAAGACACAAAGAGAGATGGGATCAATATGCAGGAAAATCTTTGCCCTTGTTGCCAAAATCCACTGGCGTGGGATGGGCGTTACCATTGTGCTCAGTGCAAACATCACTTTAACAAAATTGGTTTTTGCCCTGAGTGTGATTCGGAGCTGGAAAAATTGCAGGCGTGTGGCGCAGCAAACTTTTTCTGTAATTCATGCAATGAGCTCAAATCAAAATCTAAGATTCGATTTGAGTTTCAAGCACAAGATTAAGTGATTAATTAACGGTAGAGAAAACTTCGCCATTCGCCACTCGCGTGATCAATTGATCGCCAGTTTTTAGATCGCAAGCGCGGTGAATCACTTTGCCTGAGCTATCTCGCGTGATCGAATAGCCTCGTTTTAGTGTCGCTAATGGGCTTACTGCGTCAAGCTTCTCTGCAGCTAGCGTTAAACGGTGTGCTGTGCGCAGGAGTTTTTTCTCCATTACGTCCAGCAATCGTTGCTCGCTTTTGGCTAGTCGATGCTGCTGCTTCGCTAAGATTTGTACGGGAGAATGCAACTGCAGTTGATGGTATTGCTGGCCAATGTGCTCGCGCTGAGTCGAAATATAGCGCTGTATCGCCCGCTGTAGGCGCATTTCTGTGTCATCAAGTTGCTGGCTTTGACGCTGCAAGCGATAAGTGGGGTGCTGTTTCTCTAGCGCGTGAACCAAAGCGCGTAAATGATGCGCTTGTTGACTAGTGTAATAGCGCATCGCACTTTGTAGCTTGTGTTGGTATGAGGCGAAAGCTTGTCGCTTATTACTGTTGTCTCGGCTGACTAATTCTGCAGCAGCGGAGGGGGTTGGGGCACGTACGTCAGCCACAAAATCAGCAATCGTCACATCGATTTCATGCCCGACGGCACTGATAATTGGGATCTGACTAGCGGCAATTGTGCGCGCTACGATCTCGTGGTTAAAACACCATAAGTCCTCTAAAGAACCGCCACCGCGACCCACAATCAATACGTCACACTCTTGCCTCGCATTTGCTCTACCAATTGCTTGAGCAATTTGAATGGCCGCTTGTTCGCCTTGAACCAGTGTAGGATAAATGATGACGGGCAAGCTTGGATCGCGCCGCTTGAGCACATCAAGAATATCAAACAGGGCTGCGCCAGTTTTTGAAGTAATAACTCCGACGCATTGAGGATTTTCCGGCAAGGGGCGCTTATTGGATTGTGCAAACAGCCCTTCCGCGGCCAACTGCATCTTCAGCTTTTCAAACTCTTGCTGGAGACGACCATCTCCTTCGGGTTGCATGCTCTCGATAATGACTTGGTAGTCACCTCTGGGTTCATAAAGAGAAAGACGCGCTTTAACAAGTACCTGCTGGCCATTTTTAGGTTTGAAGGTCACAAAGCGATTATTGCCTTTGAACATCGCACATTTTACTTGCGCGCGAGAATCTTTGAGTGAGAGATACCAATGGCCAGAAACAGGAGCGGAGAAGTTCGATATTTCACCAACGAGCCACACAATGCCCATTTCATTTTCAAGTAACAGGCGTACTTCAGCATTGAGACGAGAGACAGTGTAGATGTTTTCGTTGGTCAAAGAAGGCAAGGCTAATCCCCTAGACGAGGGTATGGAAATTAGCGGCAATATAATACATATCAAGGGTTGGAATGCAAATTAAAAATGAAAAAATGAGTGGTCAAGCGATTACCTCGGGCGTATAATCCGACCGCAATATCAAATCCAAATCGATTTATCCTGTTCATTGTGTATTGGGGCAAATTGAGACAACTTGGATTTACCTTTTATTCACTCCTCTTAATTGTGAGATATTGCAAATGCTAAGAATTGCCAAAGAAGCGCTGACATTCGATGATGTTCTTCTCGTACCAGCACACTCCACTGTTCTCCCAAACACAGCCGATCTCCATACTCAGCTGACCAAAAATATCGCACTGAACATTCCGATGATCTCAGCTTCTATGGATACAGTTACAGAGGCTCGCCTTGCGATCGCTCTTGCCCAAGAGGGTGGTATTGGTTTTATCCACAAAAATATGCCCATTGAAGAGCAGGCTGAACAAGTCCGTCTTGTCAAAATTTTTGAAGCGGGTGTAGTCACAGCGCCAGTAACAGTTCGCCCTGACGCAACCATTCAAGATGTGATTGCTTTGACAGAGAAACATGGTTTTGCCGGTTTCCCTGTGGTGAGCGATCACAATGAGCTTGTCGGCATCATCACCGGCCGCGATATTCGCTTTGTTACTGATTTAACAAAAAAAGTTGAAGCAGTCATGACACCAAAAGATCGCTTAGCCACAGTTAAAGAGGGCGCATCTCGTCAGGATGTACAAGAGCGCATGCACAAAGCGCGTGTTGAAAAAGTCTTGGTAGTGAATGATGAATTCAAACTGACTGGTATGATCACCGCGAAAGATTTCCATAAAGCAGAACGCAAACCGAATGCTTGTAAAGATGAACAAGGGCGTTTACGTGTTGGTGCGGCTGTTGGTGCCGGTGCTGGCAATGAAGAGCGCGTAAAAGCATTAGTGGAAGCGGGAGTGGATGTTCTACTGATTGACTCTTCTCATGGCCATTCAGAAGGTGTACTTAACCGTATTCGTGAAACGCGCGCCGCTTATCCTGATCTCGATATTATCGGCGGCAATGTTGCAACGGGTGCCGGTGCGAAAGCTCTAATTGACGCGGGCGTAAGCGCGGTCAAAGTCGGTATTGGCCCGGGTTCAATCTGTACAACGCGTATTGTAACGGGTGTTGGTGTTCCTCAAATTACGGCGATTTCTGATGCAGTTGAAGTGGCTGATCAATACGGTATTCCTGTGATTGCTGATGGCGGTATTCGCTTTTCTGGCGATATTTGTAAAGCGATTGCTGCTGGTGCATCTTGTGTGATGGTCGGCTCCATGTTTGCGGGTACTGAAGAAGCTCCGGGTGAAGTTATTTTGTTCCAAGGCCGTTCATATAAAGCTTACCGCGGTATGGGTTCGCTGGGTGCAATGTCTCAAGGCTCTTCTGATCGTTATTTCCAATCTGACAATGCAGCTGACAAGCTTGTACCTGAAGGGATCGAAGGTCGTATCGCTTATCGAGGCCGTCTAAAAGAGATCGTTCATCAACAAATGGGTGGTTTACGCTCAAGCATGGGCTTAACTGGCTCGGCCACTATCGAAGATCTGCGCACTAAAGCCGAGTTTGTTCGTATCTCTGGTGCAGGTATGAAAGAGTCACACGTGCATGATGTTCAAATTACCAAAGAAGCGCCAAACTACCGCTTGGGTTAATGACCAACCACGAATAGCTTGAAGCTTATGGGGAGCGCGATGCTCCCCATCCACTACATTAATGATTGAGATTGACCTTAAATGACTAAAGATATCCATGACCAACGTATTCTGATCTTAGATTTCGGCTCTCAGTACACACAACTGGTTGCCCGCCGTGTTCGCGAAATCGGTGTTTATTGTGAGCTGTGGAGCTGGGATGTTGAAGAAGCGGACATCCGTGAATTCAACCCAGATGGCATTATTCTTTCTGGTGGCCCTGAAAGCGTGACTGAAGCCAACTCTCCGCGTGCGCCACAATATGTGTTTGACTCTGGCGTCCCTGTGTTTGGTGTTTGCTATGGCATGCAAACCATGGCTGAACAGTTGGGCGGAAAAGTGGCCAGTTCTGAGGAACGTGAATTCGGTTATGCAGCCGTACAGTTAATGGGTGAATCGACCCTGTTTAGCGACCTTGAGCTAACGCAAGATGTTTGGATGAGCCACGGTGATAAAGTGGTGCAAATTCCGGCTGATTTTGTCAAAACAGCGCAAACGGAAACTTGTCCTTATGCGGCAATGGCGAATGAAGAGAAAAAATATTATGGCGTGCAATTTCACCCAGAAGTCACGCACACCAAAAACGGTCTAAAAATGCTTGAGAATTTCGTTCTCAACGTTTGTGGTTGTGAGCGTCTATGGACGGCTGAGTCTATCATCGAAGATGCGGTTGCTCGTATTAAAGAGCAAGTCGGCGACGATGAGGTGATCCTTGGCCTATCGGGTGGTGTAGATTCGTCAGTTGTGGCGATGCTGGCTCACCGAGCGATTGGCGATAAATTAACCTGCGTATTCGTTGATAACGGCCTATTGCGTCTGAATGAAGCTCAGCAAGTAATGGATATGTTTGGCAACAAGTTTGGTTTAAACATCATTCATGTTAATGCAGAAGATCGTTTCCTCAACGCACTGCAAGGTGAGTCTGATCCGGAAGCGAAACGCAAAATCATCGGCCATGTGTTTGTTGATATCTTCGATGAAGAATCAAAGAAATTGAAAAATGCGAAATGGCTTGCGCAAGGCACGATTTACCCAGATGTGATTGAATCGGCTGCCTCTAAAACAGGTAAAGCGCACGTGATTAAATCTCACCATAACGTTGGCGGTTTGCCTGATGATATGGAAATGGGATTGGTTGAACCACTGCGTGAGCTTTTCAAAGATGAAGTACGCAAGATTGGCCTAGAGCTTGGTCTACCTTACAACATGCTTTACCGCCATCCGTTCCCTGGTCCTGGCCTTGGCGTACGCGTGTTGGGCGAAGTGAAGAAAGAGTACTGTGATTTGCTGCGCCGCGCCGATGCTATTTTCATTGAAGAGCTGCATGCCGCTGATCTGTATAACAAAGTGTCACAAGCTTTCACGGTTTTCTTACCTGTTCGTTCGGTAGGCGTTATGGGTGATGGACGTAAATACGATTGGGTTGTATCGCTACGCGCTGTGGAAACCATTGACTTTATGACCGCACATTGGGCGCACCTGCCTTATGAGTTCTTGGGTAAGGTTTCTAACCGTATCATCAATGAAGTGAATGGTATTTCTCGTGTGGTTTACGATATTTCAGGTAAGCCACCAGCCACGATTGAGTGGGAATAATTCCTCTAAAAAAGCGTACTCCTTCGGTGAGTGCCCTGTTATGATTGCTGCGAAATAGTCGGGGAGCCGATGCAGATTCTGCATCGGCTGAGATCGAAATTCGAGACCCGTCGAACCTGATTCAGTTAATACTGACGTAGGGAACTATGAGCACTTTGTCACGAGCCGAATAACAACGGCTAACTTTTGTAAATTCGATTACCGAACTTTCCAAACCACGGTCAAAGTCAGTTCCTGTATGTCTTGTCATAGGAGCGACCATGGCACAACCAATACAGAAACACACACAAGAAACGACGCTATTAAACATACCTGTTGTACTCACTATCGCAGGGTCTGATAGCGGTGGAGGGGCAGGTATTCAAGCCGACATCAAAGCGATATCGGCAACCGGCAGTTTCGCATGTTCCGTTATTACCGCCATTACCTCACAAAATACTCAAGGCGTTTCCGCCATTTTCCCTATTCCACTTGATCACATCGAAAGCCAGTTAGATTCCGTCTTTAGCGACTTGAAGATCGTGGCCGTTAAAATTGGCATGCTAGCCGATGCCAGTATCATCAAGCTCGTTGCCCAAAAAATGCAGCAATACCAACCCAAGAGCCTTGTGATTGACACCGTGATGGTGGCGACCAGTGGTGATTTATTACTTGAGCAATCGGCAATCAGTACATTAAAAGAAATGTTGATCCCTTTGGCTGACATTATTACCCCCAATTTATTTGAGGGAGCAGTACTTACTGACAAGCCGGTTCCTCAATCTGAAGCTGAAATGAATGACATGGTGGCTGATTTACGAGCGTTGGGTGCAAAGGCGGTGTTGCTAAAAGGTGGGCATTTAGAACAAGATGAAAACAGCAACGATCTTTTGATCATGCAATCTTCGTCAGAATTACTTAGTGCGAAGCGTTTTCCAACCCCAAATACCCATGGGACGGGTTGCACGCTCTCTTCTGCGATCGTTTCCTATCTTGCTCAAGGTAATAACCTGCACAAATCCGTGTATTTGGCTAAACAGTATATCTCGCAAGCTATTGGCCATGCCGATGAACTGAATGTTGGCCAAGGTCGCGGCCCAGTTCATCACTTTTTTACTGGCCACGCTCATGTGCGCTAAGCCATTGCCGGTGCGATGATGCTTGAGAAATTTGAGGCATTGGTTGTTCACTTAACCTGATGAAAAATAGATTGAACTCTAAAAGCCTCAAGCTTTTTTGAGGCTTTTTCATATTTATCGACTTGCCTTCAAAGGGCGATGTCGCCGTACGATAATTGGTTTACATCATGATGAAACCACTCGCATTTTGACATTTAATTAATAAGTTTCACTGTCAACAATGGCTCGGCTATCCATACTATTTTCACCGTACCCACTAAGCAAAAAATAAGGGATTGATATGTTGAAAACAAAGCATTTAGCCGTGCTGATTAGCAGTGTCTTAGCCGCAAACAGTTACGCGTTAAATATCTTACCTGACCCTGAAAATTCCGCGGGTTATATTGTCTCTAAAGTAGAGCTACAAGCGGCAGAAAAAGCCAAAACAGCGGATCCTATGTATGCCATCTGGTCGAAAGCACTAGAAACGCGTTCGAATGCGATTGTTGAAGCAATAGTGCCGGGGTTAAGTTCTAACCCTGAAAACGTTAAGCGTGTTGAACGAGTCTTTCCACAGTACGAGTGGGATTTCTTAACTCAAATGGCGGCTCCCGAATACACCTACACACGCTTCTTACGGGCAATTGGCAAATTCCCCGCATTTTGTGGCGAATATACGGATGGCCGAGATTCTGACGCAATTTGTAAAAAATCCATTGTGACGGCTTTTGCTCATTTCTCACAAGAAACGGGTGGTCACATTGCGAAAGACAACGTATCTGATAATCCGAATAGGCTTGAAGAATGGCAGCAAGCATTAGTTCATGTGCGTGAAATGGGTTGGTCTGAAGGGCAAAGTGGCTACACAACCGGTTGTGGCCAAAATGATTGGCAAAATGCTCGTTGGCCGTGCGCCGCCGGGCAAGGTTATTTTGGTCGTGGCGCGAAGCAGCTCTCTTACCATTTCAACTATGGCGCTTTTTCTGAAGTGATGTTTGATGGTGATGCCAAAGTACTGCTCAATAACCCCGGGTTAGTAGCGGATTCTTGGTTGAATTTAGCCTCAGCGATTTGGTTCTTCTTAACTCCTCAAGCACCGAAACCGGCAATGTTGCACGTAATTGACCGTACATGGACACCTTCGCAACGTGAAAGCGATGCTGGTATTGGCTATGGTTTTGGCACCACAATTAACGTTATCAATGGCGGCATTGAGTGCGGTGAACAGAACAAAGATAAGGGTCAACCGGTTAATCGCATTCGCTACTGGGAAGGGCTAGCGGATCATTATCAAATACCGATTGAGTCAGATGAAAAGAATACCTGTTGGCAGCAAACGCCTTACGGTAGCTTAAATTTGAACGGTGCGACGGATGTGCTGTATACCAACTGGGATGGTAATTGGAAATATTACTCTGATCGCCCAGGTGGCTACTCGTTTGAATGTGAACTGGTTGGTTTCCAAACCGCGTATTCAGCCCTTGTTGCTGGTGATTACGAAAAATGTGTGACTAACTTTTATGGTTCACATTCTAGCTGGCCCCAAGTGCGTGTTGTGGATGCGATTGATCCCGGTACGCCACCAGAGCCACCAGTGGATGGCATCGTCGGCTGGGAAGCAACAAAGGTATATAACACGGGCGATAAGGTGAGCTATAAAGGCGCTACTTATGAAGCTAAGTGGTGGTCACAAGGTAATGAACCCACTCAAGGTGATCCTTGGAAGCTTATTACGGGTGAACCAACAGCGCCCACAACACCTGACCCTGTTGAGCCACCACCAGTGGTCAATGAGCCAGAACCGCCCGTCACGCCAGAGCCTACGCCACCAAGCAGTGATTTTTCAAGCTGGGTTGCAGGGGGTACTGTTGCAAAAAATGGCGATAAAATTACGCATAATGGAAAGTGTTTTATAGCTAAAAACAACCCCGGAGTATGGGAATCACCCACGCAAAGTAACTGGTTTTGGGATGAAATAAACTGTCAATAAAGAGTGACATTTAGCAAAAGGAGAGCAGCACGATCGAATTCGGTTGCTCTGCTCTCTTTTTGAACAATCAAGTGGTTAAATTTACAATCTTAGTTTTCGTTAACGTTCTTTCCATTTTGTGTGCTACTCCACTAAAATCCGCGCGTAATTTTTATCAACATTTTTTAAGGTACTCGCGAATGTCTACTAAATTGGCCAATCCAGCGCCGCTAGGCCTAATGGGTTTTGGCATGACGACTATCCTGCTTAATATCCATAACGCAGGCTTTTTCCCTATCGACTCTATGATTTTGGCGATGGGTATTTTCTACGGCGGCTTAAGTCAAGTCATCGTGGGTATCATGTGTTTCAAACGTGGTGACACTTTTGGCACCACAGCGTTTACCTCTTACGGTCTATTTTGGCTCACATTGGTTGGACTGATTGTCATGCCATACATGGGACTACCAGCAAGCCCTGCTCATTTTATGGGTTGGTACTTAGCGTTGTGGGGTATTTTCACTGGTTTCATGTTTATCGGTTCATTGTGCTACCCACGAGCTAAACAAGTGGTATTCGGCTCACTGACCATTCTATTTGCTTTGCTAGCGGCGCGTGATTTCACTGGTAGCGAGCTTATCGGCACGATTGCCGGCTTTGAAGGTATCTTCTGTGGCGCAAGTGCGATTTATTTTGCAATGGCTCAAGTTCTGAATAACGAATACGGCCGTGTTATTTTGCCGATTGGTGAAAAGAAAGCGCAAAACGCTGTTGTCGAAAAGTTGACGACACAAGAAATCGCAGCCTAATACGGGTTGATGAAAAAGAAAAAGGGTTAGCGTTTGCTAACCCTTTTTGCGTTTACCTTGAATGCTTTTTGCTGATGAGTTTAGCTAATCCGTTAGGATGATGGTTGTTCAACACCCACGGAGCTCTCTTCTACGGTTGGTTCTTGTCCCGTTTTGCGTTTATATTTTCCTTCCCAATATGTCGCATTCTTAATGCCGAGTTTTACTGGGTTGAAAAGATACTCATCGACACCTTGTTTTTGTTGCTCTTCATAATCTTTGAGTGCTGCAATAGCTGGTTTAGCCATAAAGAAGATGGTCAAAATCCCGACTATGTTTAGCCACGCCATCAAACCCACGCCCACATCACCCATTGCCCAAGCAAGGTTCGCGGTTCTCACTGTGCCGTAGAATACCGTTGCGATGATCACTACTTTAAGAAGGAACATCAGGCCATCGACTTTAAAGGTGCGGCGAATGTAAGCAATGTTCGTTTCAGCAATGTAGTAGTATGCCAAAATCGTGGTGAAGGCGAAGAAGAACAGAGCAAATGCAACAAAAGGTTTACCCACGCCCGGTAGTGCGCTCTCAATCGCCATTTGGGTAAATACTGGGCCATTGGCACTAATATCCGCCGCGATGTTCTGTACTAAAAATGCACCTTCTGCGCCGCCGTGTACGTTATAAGCACCAGTGATCAGAATCATGAACGCGGTTGCGGAACAGACCAGCAAAGTATCAATGTAGATAGAAAATGCTTGCACTAAACCTTGCTGCGCTGGGTGATCAACACTCGCGGCAGCCGCAGCGTGCGGTCCAGTACCTTGGCCTGCTTCGTTTGAGTAAACACCTCGTTTTACCCCCCAACCAATCGCAGCACCAATACCTGCCATTGGTGTGAACGCATCACCAATGATCATGGCAAAAATACGTGGTACTTCACTGATGTTAAGCAGGATGATAACAAACGCAGTAATGACATAGGCCAAAGCCATAAATGGCACCACGACCTGTGTGAAGTTAGCGATACGCTTAACACCACCAAAGATGATGAAAGCTAAAATAATTGACACTACGGTACCAGTAAAAATCTTAGCAAAAGTGAAGCTACCGATAGTGGTTTCAATGATTGGGCCTGCCCCAAAAGCCGCTTCTACGGCATTACCAATGCTGTTGGATTGCACGCCAGGTAAAAGTACACCACAAGCAAAGATGGTGGAAATGGCGAAGATCCATGCATACCATTTTTGTCCCATCGCTTTTTCGATGTAATAAGCGGGACCACCACGGAATTCACCTTCATCTTCTTCTTTATAAATCTGTGCCAGAGTTGACTCAGCATAAGCAGTCGCGGCACCAAAAAAGGCCACTACCCACATCCAGAAAATAGCACCAGGGCCACCAAAACCAATTGCCGCGGCTACGCCTGCAATGTTACCCGTACCGACGCGTCCCGATAGTGAAACGGCCAAAGCTTGGAAAGAGGATATCCCTTTGGTTGAGCTTTTTCCGGAAAGAAGAAGTCGCCACATTTCAAAAAAGTGACGGACCTGAACGAATCGGGTCACAATTGAGTAGAATAAACCCGCACCAAGGCATAAATAAATTAGCGCCGGGCTCCAGATTATTCCATTCAGAAAATCAACAAATGACTGCATATGCATTTCCCTGTTTTAGTAGTTTTGGTGAGTGTTGTGTTTGCTTTGTGGGCAACATATTAATCTTTTTGTAACTTAGATGTTAATTTATTTGTCTGTGAATAATCGTTAGCGTGATGAGGAACACAAAATGCTAATGAAATGTTAAATAATAGGTGGGTTAATTAGAATTGGCTAAAATTTCAGCGCATATGGGTTGGTCACCCGAAAGGTTGGAAATTAAATCCTCTCGGGTGAATCATTATGCATAATAACTTTCCACTAAGGTTTAGCTAATAATAAGCATTTTCTATTGTGACTAGTTGATGAGGTAGCGAGAGAGATTCAACTCATGAATTGGCAAAGCACAAGTTTGCTCACTGACAATGTCGGCAAGAAGCTGTCCAGATCCGCAAGCCATCGTCCACCCTAAGGTTCCATGTCCGGTATTGGTGTAGAGGTTTTCAAATGGAGTGGAGCCTATAATCGGGGTCCCGTCAGGCGTCATTGGTCTAAAGCCTGTCCAGAATTCAGCTTGTGCTAAATCACCGCCTTGAGGAAAGAGATCGGTCACGACTTTTGCAATGGTTGCTTTGCGCGCATCAGGCAAGGCAGGATCAAACCCGGCTAACTCTGCCGTGCCCGCGACACGAATTCGATCCTCAAAACGAGTGATGGCCACTTTATATGTTTCGTCCATTACCGTTGAACGTGGGGACAATTCGGCGTCGACAATCGGCAGCGTTAGTGAGTACCCTTTCACTGGATAAACAGGAATGGAGATACCCAATGTCGCCAGTAAAGCGGTAGAGTAACTGCCGAGTGCGACGACATATTTGTCTGCTTTTAGCTCACCTTTATCGGTTTGGACAGCGGTGATCTTTTTGCCATCAGTGGTTAATGTTTTTATTTGTGTATCAAACAGAAATTGCACCCCACGGCTTTTCGCGAGCTCTGTTAATTGTTGGCAAAACAGATAGCAATCCCCGGTTTCATCGTCGGGGAGGTACAAACCACCTCGCAATTTATCGCGTACAAGAGCAAGCCCCGGCTCTTGCTTAATGCACCCATCGACATCAAGAAGCTGATAACGAATCCCACTTTGCTCGAGTAGTTTGATGTCCTTTTGTATCGCTTGTAGCTGTTTTTCGCTGCGAAATACTTGCAACGTTCCAAGCCGACGGCCTTGATATTGCAGGTTATGTTGCTGATTCAGGTCAGCCAAACAAACGCGGCTGTAATTGGCAATCGCCAGCATTCGGGCTTTATTGATGTTGTAACGATCCTGTTGGCAGTTCAATAACATTTTACCCATCCACGCCAACAGCTGTGGGTCGATAGACGGTTTTATTTTCAACGGTGCATGCTCTTCAAACAGCCACTTTAATGCTTTTTGTGGGATGCCGGGTGCAGCCCAAGGGGAAGAGTAGCCGTAAGATATTTGCCCTGCGTTAGCAAAACTGGTCTCTTTTGCACCTTGTGATTGGCGATCCACCACCGTTACTCGGTGGCCCGCTTGTGATAAATACCATGCGCTGGTTAGCCCGATGACGCCGCTGCCTAAGACGATCACGTCCATGTTGTCTCCTTAAATCACCCTAGTGTGTTCTCTGAGCACATTCAGAGTTGGTGTAAATGTTCACATAATGGCAACATCAAACCTCAAATTGAGTGGAAACACAATCACTAGCCCCTACACTTATTTTTATGTGGTGATGACAGAAGGGGTGGTAAATGAAGTCAGAGACAGGTCGCTATCAGCGCTGAGTGTGTCTATGTTTCAATACTGCATAAATCATAACGATAAAAGTGATAGCGGCCATTGCCCAGATCCAATAGCGGTAAGCAGAATAAAAGTGGCTGATTTGGTGAAGATGTACAAACGCAAAATGGGTGAGTAAACCAAAGACCGCGACCCAAACTGTGGTGGCAAGCACGTTACCCAGTAAAAATACTCTGATGGGCATTTTCGCCACTCCGCAGGCTAATGGCATGAATTGTTTCATCCCCTCAACAAAGCGACTGATGATTAAGCAAATCGGGCCGTATTTTTGAATAGCGCTTTGCAGTTTTTGAAATTTAGCCCCTGAAATATAGCCTTTTTTATCCAACCAACCCTCAAAATAATAGCCGAGCAGATAGCCGCAACTATTACCAATAAAGCAGCTTAGCCACGATACAATCATAACAAGAGAGAAATTCATTACGCCATTGGATGACAAAATGGACGCGGCAATCATGAGCGATTGGCCGGGCATCGGAATGCCAATCCCTTCGAAAAAGATGCTGATGATCAGTGCTAGGTAGCCGTACTGTTCCAATAACGGCTGCATTGAGAGGAGCAGTTGATTGATAGGTTGCAAAGCGGGTATCCACCATCGAAAGTTTGAGGTTATTTAATACGCTGGTTCTTCGTTTGAATCAACGTCATCGTGTGATAATGCCCATTTCTTGGCTCTTAAAATAGAATACGTTGTGGTTAGTACCTTCAAATTAGCTGAAAATCATCAGCAAATTTGTTGTGGTTTCTATGCTCTTTTGGCGTAGTACACTGCTTAAAAATCAAGAGGAGTTATTTTATGTTTCATGCCCATGTTTATTTTGATCTCGCAGAGCAAGCGAAAGCACAACGCGTACAACAAAAAATTGCCCAACAACGACATGATGTACAAGCCATGTTTGGCTTAGTACCAAGGCTTGTTGGCCCGCACTTAAAGCCGATGTTTGAAGTACACCTTGCTGACAATAGCCACGGATTTATTGAGTGGCTAGATGAACATCGGGAAGGTCTTAGCGTGTTGATCCATCCGGTTTCTGGAGACGATAGGTATGACCATTCTCAGGGGCAAGTTCTGTGGTTAGGAGAGACTTTAGGGGTGAACTTAGCCGTATTGCGTTAGAGGATGCCTATCAAATTAATAGCCACAGTGAATTAGTGTTTAATGCTCATCTTGTCTAGTCTGTACAGAACGCAGCAGAAACAATAATCGTGGCAAGGTTTTGAAGAAAAAGGTTTTTCGAACAAGTCGTGACCGCAGGCTCATCACCTCTCGTTGTTATTGTATATACATGATGTTGTTCTAAGTTTTGTTGCATTTGAATTTAATACAGTGAATGTTCAGCCAATATCGACCGTGCTGAGTGTTTTTAGAATAAATCAAGCACACTTAAATAGCCGCAGTTAATGCGAAGCAAGGAGAACGCAATGGAGAATAAAGGTATGAATTCGGGCGGTAAATGCCCTGTCATGCACGGCGGAGTAACTTCTGCTGAACTATCCAATATGGATTGGTGGCCAAAAGCACTGAATCTTGACATTCTTCACCAGCACGACGTGAAAACCAACCCAATGGGTGCGGATTTTAATTACCGCGATGCGCTAAAAACATTGGATGTTGATGCCTTGAAAAAAGATCTCAAAGCACTAATGACCGATAGCCAAGAGTGGTGGCCTGCCGACTGGGGGCATTACGGCGGTTTGATGATCCGCATGGCATGGCACTCCGCTGGGACTTACCGAATTGCAGATGGTCGCGGTGGCGCGGGCTCTGGCAACCAGCGTTTTGCTCCGCTTAACTCGTGGCCTGATAACGCCAATTTAGATAAAGCTCGTCGCTTATTGTGGCCAATCAAACAAAAATACGGCAACAAAATCAGTTGGGCGGATCTGATGATCTTGGCGGGTAATATGGCTTATGAATCCATGGGGCTTAAAACCTTTGGTTTCGCTTTTGGTCGTGAAGATATTTGGCACCCCGAAAAAGACACTTATTGGGGCTCAGAAAAAGAGTGGCTAGCGCCAAGTGGCGGAGAAAATAGCCGCTATTCCGGTCAGCGCGATCTAGAAAACCCGCTTGCTGCCGTGATGATGGGCCTGATTTATGTAAACCCTGAAGGCGTTGACGGTAATCCAGACCCGCTTAAAACCGCACATGACATGCGCGTCACTTTTGAGCGCATGGCAATGAATGATGAAGAAACCGTTGCGCTGACAGCGGGTGGGCATACGGTGGGTAAAGCGCATGGTAATGGTAGCGCTGCGAACTTAGGGCCAGATCCTGAAGGGGCGGACTTGCATGAACAAGGCTTGGGTTGGAATAACCATGCCAGTCGCGGCATTGGCCGTAATACCGTCACCAGTGGTATTGAAGGTGCATGGACTACGCACCCAACCCAGTGGGATAACGGCTTCTTCCACCTGTTGTTTACCTACGAATGGCAACTGACGAAGAGCCCTGCTGGCGCGTGGCAGTGGGAGCCAATCAACATCAAAGAGGAAGATAAACCGGTTGATGTGGAAGACCCAAGCATTCGTTATAACCCCATGATGACCGATGCCGATATGGCGCTGAAGATGGATCCTGAATATCGCAAGATCTCAGAGCGTTTCTACAAAGACCCAGCGTATTTCTCTGAAGTGTTTGCTCGTGCTTGGTTTAAGCTTACTCACCGTGATATGGGGCCTAAAGCGCGTTACTTTGGCCCTGATGTTCCGGCAGAAGATCTCATTTGGCAAGATCCCATCCCCGCAGGTCGTAAAGATTATGATGTGGATGCAGTAAAAGCAAAAATAGCGGCCAGCGGCTTAAGCATCAGTGAGATGGTCAGCACCGCATGGGATAGTGCTCGTACTTTCCGTGGTTCCGATAAACGTGGTGGCGCTAACGGTGCGCGCATTCGCTTGGCTCCTCAAAAAGATTGGCAAGGTAATGAGCCAGAAAGACTCAGCAAAGTGTTGGCTGTTCTGGATAAAATTGCTGCTGATGCGGGTATTAGCATCGCCGATACCATTGTTTTGGCGGGTAACGTCGGTGTTGAACAAGCGGCCAAAGCGGCAGGCGTTAATATTACTGTGCCTTTTACTACCGGACGTGGTGATGCAACGCTTGAACAAACGGATGTGGAATCGTTTGATGTGCTTGAGCCACTGGCGGATGGTTTCCGTAACTGGCAAAAGAAACATTACGTGGTTAACCCAGAAGAGATGCTGTTAGATAAAGCGCAACTATTGCGCCTGACCGCCCCAGAAATGACCGTATTGATTGGTGGATTGCGAGTGCTCGGTACAAACTATGGCGGCAGTCAACATGGTGTATTGACAGACCGTGTTGGGGCGTTGACTAACGATTTCTTCGTTAACCTCACCGACATGAATTACACTTGGAAGCCAACAGGCCGTAACTCTTACGATATGGTTGAGCGTAAGAGCGGTAAAACAAAATGGACAGCGACTCGTGTTGATTTGGTGTTTGGCTCAAACTCCATTTTGCGCTCATACGCTGAAATTTACGCGCAGGACGATAACAAAGAGAAGTTCGTCAAAGACTTTGTCGCTGCTTGGACCAAAGTCATGAACGCCGATCGCTTCGACGTGTTGTAAACCCTCTTCACTCAGTAATCTTGATATTAAGGCCCTCTTAGCGAGGGCCTTGTTGTGCCTCGGTTTTCTCTCTAAACGGCTTGTTTATAAAAGACTGGTCCCTAAAAAACGAGTGTTTCTAAAAACAGACGGAACCTAAAAACAGACGGTATCTAAAAAATAGAGGGCATCTAGGAAGCATCACACAGCGATATATTTTATTGTAATTCCAAGTGCGCCAGTGTTTTGAAGTGCTTAAAGGTTTCGCATTGCGACAGACTTTTACCTAATTTTTTATTAATCAGCACTTGGAAAAGATCATACAGCCCCATCGCCTCTTCATAGTCACATTTACTTAAGGCGAGGAAAAAGATCAGATAGGCTTTTTCACCATTACCCCATTCAATTCCACGCGGTGCAGCGACGGTGTAAACCATCGAACGTTTAGCAAAGAGTTCAATCGAGTGTGGTAGAGCAATGTATTCGCCCATCATGGTTGAAACCAAACTCTCTCGCTCTTGCAGTGAAGCTCGGTATCCTTCCTCTACCAACTCCGTTGATTCAAGATGCGAGCAAACCTGCTCAAAGAGGTGTGATTGCTCAATGACGTCATCAAGATAGAGAAATTGAGCCTTGGAAAAATACTTATCCAAAAGATAAGAGTGCGTGCGATCAACCAACACTTGTTTGCCCAGTTCTTCCAATTGATGTTGGGTAGGGAAGGGGTCAACCACAAAGCTCTGAATCTCTCTATTGGCTAAGGGCATGGTGGTAATAATGAGGTCCGCTTGCGTGGCATCAGCGGTGATCAACTGTTCAGGGGAATAAACTGTTTTCATATCCAATTGCGGATACTGGCGGCGGATGATCGCTTCTAGCCCAAGTGTTGCGGCATTACCGGCGTCGCAATACAGGAGCGCTTTGGGTGTACGGTGACCTAAATGGTAATTACGTTCAAGCCCCACACCAATGTGAATCACAAGATAGCCTATTTCGTGCTGTGTCATGCAGTAACCCGTCTCTCTGATCCAGTCTGCGATGGCCGATAAGGTAATACTGTAAGCGAGTGGGTAGTGCTGTTTGATATGCTCGGCCAATGGGTTAATTGTGGCGACATGATGTTTGACACGAATGATCATATGGCAGACGTGGTTGTGAAGATCGCGGCGTAATAGCGCATCGTCACGCACATCGTAAGGGTAATTTTGATAGATATAATCAAAGATGTGAGTGACTAGATCATCGGCTTCATGCTGTACACCCTGGCTAAGGAGTGCTTGATTCGTCGCAATTCTCGCTTGAATGTGAATCGCTAAGGCGGCAATTTCATGGTTATTGGCGGGTAGCAGCATCGGTAGCGCAGAAAATAACGCTTTGGCAATCGGTAGCGTCGTTTCATGAACATCGTTTTTAGAAAATTCGGTAAGCTCTTTGCCACACGCGAGCCTGTGCAGTGTGACGGCAGCATAAAGGGTTAACCAACGCAGCCCAATATCATTGATATAGAGTGCATGGTTGCTCAATACTTCACGAAAGCGCGCTGCAAAAATTTGCTGAGATTTTTCAGGGAAAATCGTACTAATAAAGCCCAGAGCTTGTTTTGTCTCTTTTTGTTCGATGTAGATAAGCTGTGTTAAACGGGAGCGAATCGCCATTTCTGGGCCTTGGATCAGCATGCCCAAACGAGGTTTACTTTCAATCGATAAACCAAACGTGGCGAGTTGGCTGCGTACATCGGCCATATCATTTTGAATAACGGTGCGGCTTAGATTCCATGTCTCGGCCAATTCGTCAATTTTTACGCCTTGTTCTGCCGTTAATAGCAGTACTTGAATCTGAATGATGCGCTCTTTACTGGTCCTTGGAATCGTTTCTGCATTTTGCACCCTCGACAAAAAATGCTCGAAAGTTGACGGGTTGTAAATATTGAGTTGGTAACCGGAACCGCGCTGGTGGAGAAGATGCGCGCCATGATTGACCATCACATTATTGAGCAGCGCGACATCGGTGCGTATGGTTCGTGTCGAAACATTAAGCCGTTGCGCAAGTTCGTCCTGAGTCAAAGGCGAGGCGGATACAGCATCCAACAAATGAATTAGGCGAGGGTGCGGTAGCTTGTACATCATCGATTCCCATTCCAGCATGAACAGCGCTATCTAAAAGGTAAAATGCACTAAAAGGCAATAGATAGCCAACGCTTTGTTATGCCGGAGCACATGCTCCGGCGTCGGTGTTATGAATGTGCCAGTTGTTTTTGAGTCATGGCCAGCAGGGTTTTCACATCCTCGGGGCGAGTCTGTCCGGTTTTCTCATCGATGATTGAGCTGTAAATGTGTGGAATGACTTTTTCGACACCCGCATCGAGTGCGATGCGTAAAATCTCTTCAAAGTTGTCCAAATCAATACCACCAGTAGGCTCTAACCAAAAGTGGTGACGAGCACAGGCGTTGGCAACTTCTTGGTACTCAGCTTTGCATTTTAGCCCCTGCATTGGGAAGAATTTGACCGAGCTGCAGCCCATATCTTGCAACATGGCAATCGCCGTATCAACGGGAACAACCGCTTCTTCCATGCCGGAACTTTTCGGGCCAGTTGAGATTTTAACCAAGCCAACAGTGCCTGATGGTGAAATCAAACCATTCACGATAGTGTGATGTTGACCTAGAGCTTGACGCGTAGCCCCGACACCAGTAAAGACTTGATTGACATGCTGAGGTTGTAGTATTCCGGCTAAAGCCGTCACCATATCCGATTGTTTCGGATCCCCTGCGCCAAGGCCAATCGATAAAGCATTCTCGATTTTTTCAGCGCACGCCTTCATATCAGCTGCAGCGCTTGCCGTATCTGGGTAATCTTTCGAGAGCATACCAACCAACACATGGCCTTGTGCGGCTTGGTAGACTTCAATCGCATTATGATGAGAGCCCGCCAGCACATTGAGACATACACGGTCAGCGTAAAAATTAGGGCTTAAAGACATTCTAATGACTCCTGATTCAGTTGGTTCATGGCGCTAAGAATAAGTTCAAGTTGATGAGATGAAACACTGCGGACATCAAATTCCACCGAACCTTCATTGGATTTGTAAGCGCGGCAGTAAATCGCTGGGTTACCATTTTGGAGGCGTGTGACGGCTTCATTAGCGCTGATACCAAATTGTTTGGCATCAAAACGCACTTCTGCACGTGCGATATCTCGGCCTGCACTGTCCCAAACCACGCGCGCGCTTATCCCTTCCATACGGTTTAACCCCTCGATAAATGGCGTCATTTTATCCACCATTTGTTGGCCGGTTTCTTGTTGGCGGCTTAAGTACAGCTCAATGGCATGCGTTAGGCCTAAAATGCCTTCTTTACCGACTTTCATCGCACGGCCAATCCCTGCAGATTGCTGCTTAACCCATTCCACATATTGATGTTTCCCAATCACTAAACCGCTGGTTGGGCCTTCAATCGCTTTCGCACCACTGTAGATAACCAGATCAGCCCCTTGCTGATAATAGAGTTGTAGATCCTCTTCTGCTGCTGCATCAACAATCAACGGAAGCTGGTGGTCTTGAGCCACTTTGGCCGCTTGTGCCACGGTTAACATGCTTTTTTGCACGCAATGGTGCGATTTAATGTAGAGAATGGCGGCGGTATTGGGGGTGATTGCCGCGGCTAATTGTTCTGCGCTGCATTCATTAGCCCAACCGGCCTCAATCAGGTTACCGCCGCCAAGATTTACCATGCTGCCAACCGGGGCACCATAATTGACGTTATGCCCTTTGGGGATCACAATATCCGTTGCGATCGAGTGCGTTTTTGCATGCAGATGCTCAAGCAGATAAGGGTTACCACGCACAATGACTGCCGCGATACTCTGTGCAATTCCCGCTGAAGCGCATGAGACGACGACTGCATTTTCAACTTGCAGCAAACGAGCAATATATTGGCCAGTTTTGTTCACCAAATCGCTCATTTCAAAGTAGTTGTTCATCCCAAAACAGACAGTCTGTTCCACTTCGGGTTGCGGAGTAGAAACACCAAGAGCTGTCATACGGCCAGATGCGTTGATCACTTGTTTCAAGTGATATTTTTCAAGAATGGAAGACATAATGCTGTTGTCCTTGTTCAGTCAATACAAGCTTGCCGTCAATAATGGCAGCAAGAGGCGTAAATCTCTGTTGTCCAGTTCGATGTTGGTGATGAGTATCGGTGTAGTTAACCGACGCTTTATTGATTGTGTAGAGCGTTAAATCGGCATCATAGCCTGCGATTAAGTGCCCCTTTTTCGCTAGGCGAAGTGCTTGCGCTGCTTGACTCGTCACGCGCTCAATGATCTGCTCATGGGATAATCCGAGTGTAAAAAACATCGACATCAGGTGGGCAAGACCGTAAACCGGGCCATTGAGCCGGTTCTTACAGTAAATGTCAGAACTGATCGTATCGGGCAAAATCCCTTGTGCGATGGCCTGCTCAGCCACCTCAAAACTGAAACTGGCGCTGCCGTGGCCGATATCAAGTTTCATGCCTCGAGCTCTGGCCTGCTGAACGCTGCTTTTTATCTCCCCATAACAATCAAGAATGCGGTTAGGCTTGCCATTAAAGCAGTGAGTGAGAATATCGCCTTTGCCCAGCAGAGCGACAATCTCATCCAAATCTGGCGGTGCATTACCGACGTGCACCATCAATGGAACGCAGCCGCATTGCTGTTGTAATGCTTTGGCTGCATGAAGTGGCATTAAGCCATTGTGGCCGACAACACTACCGCTCATGCGTGCTTTTAAGCCGACAATAAATTCGGGATGACGAAGCAGTGCTTGCTTTGCACTATCCAGATCAATGTCGTTAGCATCGGCCAGTTCATTTTGGCGCAACAAGCCAATTTTCGAGATGTTAAGTAGTGCGTGCACATGGGTTGTGCATTGCGCTGCAAGCTGCGCAAAATCATCCACATCGTTTGCGCCTGTGCTGCCCGCATCAATGACAGTCGTCACGCCACCGGACACCCCAACGTTATCGGGGTGGTCGTTATAAATAGGCGAGTTCGGATAGCAGTGAGTGTGGCCGTCAATCCAACCGGCACTGACAAAAACGTCATGATCTAAATCGACGGTCTGTTTTGCCAATGAACCAGCAAGATCGCCCACCGCCGCTATTTTGTTGCCCTGAAGGGCGATATCGATACTACACCCACCCGCTTGTTGGGCATTTTTGATCAGGATGTCATACATAATTTGCATCTCACGCTCTTCGCTCATCGGCGCGAAGAGCGATTCTCAGTAGAATTTAAACCCCAGCTTGTTTTACAGTGCGATAGGAAAAAGAGCTCCTAACGCCATCGCTCCGAGAATTGCACCACCCGTAATCGGTTTACCCCACACATAGAAAATCAATGCTCCACCTAAAGAGCCGATCCCAATCGGGATAGAAGCGGCCATCGCAGATAAAATGATCAATGGTCCAAGAAAACGGCCGGAGCTATTGCCTGCTCCCATCATCACATCAGCCCCGTAGGTTGAATCGCTTTGGTTAATGGTGAATTTACGTGCCAGCACAATTAAGCCACCAATCGCCAAACCAGCGAGCATGCCTGTGATTAACGAAGCGGTGAAATTTTCAAGAGGATAAACAATGCCAGCACCCAGTAGTAAAGCTGGAATCCCTAAACCCACACCGGTTTGCACTGCGCCACCGATATCCAAAATGCCCACGAGCGAACCTTCAATGATGCGTGCAAACAGAAAGCTTGCACCAAAAGCGGCCACCGCACCGTACGCGCCTGTATCCATCCCTGCTCGCAGCATGGACACAAACGCCACCTCGTTAAAAGCACCGACACCGTATAAGTAGTACATGTGCGTTCCGGCAAAAACCCCGGCTGAAAGCAAGCCCACGAAAATCGGGAAAGACCAGTCGGCATACCAAAAGTTGTTTTTCATTTTTTCGTCCATGGTCAACTCCTTATTTGCCACTGATCATGAGATGGATATTTTCAAGCCACAAAGGAACTTGCATATGGAAAGCTTCGATAAATTTCATGTCGAACCCGCGGAAGAAAGCACTTAACGCAAACAGTGCAATAATCGCCGCCATCATGATCTGAGTTACTTTGTTCCAACCACTCTCTTCAACACCTTTACCAATCAAAATACCCAGCACCAAACCAGGAACGGCGTTGCCCATGATCATTTGCGCTAAACCACCAAAGATAGTGGCCCAAAAGCCCGATTTCTTACCCGCTTCAATTGCCGCTAGCCAGAAAATAACCGGCATGACGGTATTCACCAGTAAGTTTGCCGCAGGTACTAATACCTTTACCGCCGTGACTTGCAGCGCCGCAGGAACGGCCGCTGCCGTTGAGTTAAGAAACGCAACCACAATTGCACCGATAATGGCGCACGCAATGCCCATTCGTTTTGGATCATGCAAGGTAGTGGCAAGGTCGCGGTTTTTTATCATCAGCGCCGCTGCGCCCCAGTTAGGAATAATGCGGTGGTCAACATCTTGAGTGAATGCCCCTGCCGCAACCGTTGAGGCCCAAGCATTAAAGAAGAATCCAAGCCCAAAAGAGAAGTGAGAGGCAGGGTCGCCTTCACACGAGTTCAACTCTCCCAGAGTACGAAATGCACCCATACCTTGGATAGTTGGAGCATGGAACATCCTTGCCGCGCCTACTCCAACGCCGATACCGACTAAGCCACCAATGATGATGGACTTAAAGAGAATGATAAGAAACATGTCAGGGATCCTTATAGTGACCTGTTAACGTTTGAAATCGACCTGTTCCACATCGATGTGGGTCAGGCTGACCGTAACCTCTAGCTTGACGCTGTATTGGCGTCGATCTCTTGCAAGAAAGAAGAAAAGGAATTTCTCTCGCTTTACTTTCTCTTCTGCTTGCAAAACGTTGACGTCTAACGGCTTAATCCGGAGGAGGACTTTTGCGTTATTCTTAAGTAACGTGGGTTGTACTTGGCTTAAAGCCGCGGCAAAAGCCTGCTGCTTTGTTTCGCCCTTGCCACTCACGGTTACCTTAGTGGTTAACTGCTCTTTCATGCTTTGACGCCATGCTTAGCCACAAACGCCTTCACCAGTTTTTCGCCCAGCTCTTCTTTATCCATAAAGCCGAAACCCAAAACCACACAGCCTTCATTGATCGCGGTTATCCCTTCCTCAACAGAGCGCATTCCATAACGGCATTGATAGCCATATTTTGTTTGCGCTGTGATAGCACCTGCGCCGCCGCTGCCGCAAAAAGAGATCCCTAAATCGGCTTGCTGCTGTTGCATGACATCACCTAACTTCATGTCTGCGGCCATGCCGGGAATAACGGTCACTTCAGCGCCTGCCGCTTGAGCACCAGCTCCTACTTTCTGACCTTTGCCCATGCGATCACCAATAACGACTTTGATTACTGACATGTTGTTTCTCCTGCTGTTGGGTTTAATTCGTTTTCTTTAGCTACTTCAAAATGGACCGAAAGCAGATGCGCTTCTTCATAAGCGAGGTTCTCCATCCAACGACACACTTGCTCGGCCAAGGTGAAACAAATAGGAGAGATTTCATCAAACATCTCCATATCGAGTTCAGGTAACGATTCACCGCTAAATGAGCGCCAAACCATCGCTTTGATGTGTGTTTCGAGCATTTTTTTCTGTAGCGAATCGGGGTAGATAGCGTGTGAATTAAGCAAGGCAATGGCTCGTTCGGTGAGCGACAAGCCAAGCTCTATAATCTGTGCATCATCCATGCTAATGGGTTGAGAGTTTTGCACCGTGGGATTCTCCAAATGTTTAGCTTGGAGAAGAAAATAGCGTAAAAGGGAGCAAGGGTGGATAAGCCCTATTTCCACTTCCAAATGGAAATAAACCGTGGCTAGTGACATTCGCGCGGTTTTATGTGATGTGTGAAGAAGATTTATGGGAGTAAATGCGCTGAAAAGGTGATTTGAATCGCTATTTTAAGCGCAAATTTATCGTCTCTTTATTTGCTGCCTGTCACAAAACAACTGGTGGTTATTTTGGTTTTATGTTTATTTCCCCAATCGAGCGTCAGGAAGCATGCAATATTAACGGAGGATAGCTTTGAGCCGAGCAAAAGTACGCATGCTGTCGGTTGCGAGCATAGGAGCGTAGTCAGCGTTTTGTGCCTCAAGCTGATAATGGTTTTTGGGGTATTGTTAATATGAATTACTATGAAGGGGGCTGTAACGGTACTTTAAAGTTGTTAAAGTGGCATCAATAGTTACATTGTAAGTCGAGAAATATGGATTTTCAGATTTTTAAATCATTGATTAAACAAGTGAAAATGGGTAAGCAGCTACCTGACGCAATCTATATTCATAAAGATGCGATGAATGCAATTCCTGACTCATTACAACATTTTATTCCTGCAGTAGCGCGAGCTGTAAATCTTCCCAGCGAACAATGGAACTTGATTAAACTGTTTAAAAATGAGTTCCGCTTATCACTGCTCAGTTATCCAGAGTTTTATAGCGATTCATACCCCGCTCTCGAGCAAAGCCTTAACGTCGATTTGAGTAAGCTCACTCACAAAGTGACCTGTTACCGTTCTTCAGATAACCCGCCGATCTTGCATCGAAAGGAAACGATGATACTACCAGATAGTGAATACTATGATCACTTTGTTGCGCTTACTCAAGAAGGAGAAAAGGCCGGTCTATATGACAATACTCGGACAATTGGTTTTAAACGATCTTGGTTAAACTTGATTGAGAAAAAAGGGTACCAGTTAGTTGAGGGTCGGTTATTGAAGGTAAATAGCGTTGCTATGAACGATGACTCTCAACGCGTTGGGATTGATCGTCATAAAACCGCAATTGTTCGCCATGAACTCTCCAGCCCTGTAAAGACTTTAGCGAAACAAGGTTATTTAGACGGGCGATTTTCCATTTTTGATTATGGATGTGGGCGAGGTGATGATTTAAGGGAGTTAGAAGCTCACGGTCTTGATGTTTTAGGTTGGGATCCTGTATTTTTTCCTGACACAGAGAAAGTCAAGTCAGATATTGTGAACTTGGGGTTTGTGTTGAATGTCATTGAGGATCAAGATGAGCGACTTGAAGCGTTATTGAATGCTTGGGATTTGACGGAAAAAATGTTAGTTGTGTCTGTCATGCTAGCAAATGAGTCGTACGTTGCTCAGTTCCGGCCGTTTAAAGATGGAGTGATAACGTCTCGTAACACATTTCAAAAGTATTATGCCCAAACAGAGATCAAAGGATATTTAGAATGTTCTCTACAAGAAGATATTATTACTGTTGCTCCAGGTGTTTTTTACATATTTAAAGACAAACTTGAAGAGCAACGCTACCTACAAAGTAAGTATCAAAGACATCATACCTGGCAACAACTTACCTCACCTCAGCTTGTCGAGAGTAAAGATAGGGCCAAACTTGTCATAACCCAAAACAGCAAGCTGTTTGATGATTTTTGGAATGCTTGCCTCGAGCTTGGCCGTATACCTGCAAATGATGAGTTTGAGCGTTCTGAAGAAGTAAGAAGTTTAATTGGCCCTCACAAAAAAGTATTTGGATTACTTCAGGAAATGTTTGATACTCGTGAGTTTTCTAATGCAGAGAAATCCCGAAAAGAGGACTTACTTGTCTATTTTTCTATGGGGCTATTTGACAAACGAAAACCCTACACACAACAACCTGAAAGCCTAAAACGCGATATTAAAGCCTTGTTCGATGATTATCGTACGGCAATTAATCTCGCAACAGAGCTGCTTTTTGCGATCGCAGATACCGAGCTAATGAGAGATCAGTGTTTAAAAGCCCATAATCAATTACCTGCGAGCATCCTCAACGAAGGGCATTCTCTGATTTTCCATAAAAGCTACATAGAAAAGTTACCGCTTCTTTTACGCGTTTATGTTGGTGCTGCATTGCAGATGTATGGTGAACTCGATGACGCCATTGACTTGGTAAAAATACATATCAACTCCGGTAAGCTTACCTTGACCCATTATGATGATTTCGAAAAATCAGTCCCGTATTTAGTCGAAAGAACCAAGATAAAGATGGCAGATCAAGATATCGATTTTTTTGACTATGTTGATGAATCACGTCGCCCACCATTACTCAATAAACACTTGTTGCTTGATAAGCAGAGTGAACAGTATGAAAAGCAAAAGAGCTTTGATATGAGACTATCAAAGCTCTTAGGGGCAACGGCAACCAATGAAGTCATTTTGCACCGGCAAATGTACGAGGAACGCTTGCTTCAAGCAGGAAAAACCGTCTCCGGCTTTCGCCTCAACTCTCGCTAAGTTTGTATGGAGGAAGGCTGATGCGGTAAGTCCGTCGGGCGATTTCTTCGGACATCCCAATCGCTGTTAGTACATGTGAAGCCACATTTGATAGTGCATTACACGCGGAACCTTGAGAAATCAGCCAAGGGTAAGCGCTCGCAAAGCGCTTTACTTCTTCATCAGTGTGGAATGTAACACTCCATGTCGACGGTACTACGTACTCACCGCCGTTCCTTATAAAATCAAACTGCGACATGACTTCGAGAAATTGCTTTTCTATAGGGGCCGATTTTATTGGATACGATTCTACCGCTGCCGCTAGCCCTACGATCAATGGGGTCGGGGAGGTACCGCCTCGCAACCCTGCTTCTTGGCCACCACCGTGTATAAGTGGGACTAGTTTCGAGTCTCTAGCGTCACGTACGTAAAGCGCACCAATGCCTTTCGGGCCGTAGATTTTGTGGCCTGATAACGAGAGCATGTCTATATCCATATCGTCCACATCGATATCACACTTGCAAAAACTCTGGGCAGCGTCAGTGTGAAATGGGATATTGTGTTCAAAAGCTATCGCACCAAACTCTTTTATAGGTTGAATGGTTCCAAGTTCATTATTGACATGATGGATAGAAATCAGAATGGTATTGCTCTTTAACTCTGCTGAGAGAGAAGCCGGTGAGATGCGACCATTCTGATCTGGTGATAAGTAAGTCACGTCAAAGCCGATCGTCTCGAGAAAAGCGCAGGTATTGAGAATACACTTGTGCTCTATCTCTGAAGTAATGATATGGCCTTTGTCATCAAGATGTTTGAAAGCTACACCTTTTAGAGCGAGGTTATTCGCTTCACTTGCCCCACTCGTAAAAATAATTTCACTGGGAAGTGCGCTAATCTTCTCTGCTATGATTTCTCTTGCTTGTTGGATAGCTTGATAACTTTTTCGGCCTGCTTGGTGTGCAGACGAGGGGTTTGCGAAGTTATCTTCCTCCCAAGGCTCCATCGCTTCTTGAGCGTATTGAGAGACTGGTGTTGATGCGGCATAGTCATAGTAGTTTTTCATTAGGTAACACTGAGTTTGAGGGCTGAGATTAAAAATAATATGATCATTTTTATCGTATACCTATTATGTTTTATCTTAAAGGTTATTCTCAATGAATTTGGTTTAACCTTATGAATTATATTGGATAATTATTTGTGACACTCTCTGATAAATGTAGTGGTTAGATAACGTTATAGTTTCAATCACACAATGAAATCGCTCATATAGTGTCATTATTTGGATGGAACTTTTGTGAGCACTGTTTAAAAAAACAGTGTTATGTCACTTTTCGGTAAATGTGCCTAGACCTGAAGATATTAATGTGTAAGATCATCGTTTGGATAAAATCTCCAATTCAGCAAGGTAAGCACATTGAGTATCGAATCAACGTCCCTGAAATTTTCCGGACATCAGACCTTTCCTATCCGTTATGGGTGGATTTATAAGATTATTCAAGAGGTTGTGGGTGGCGAGTCCCTTTCAAGTCAATTGAATGTTGAGAAACAAATGCAATCTATGGGGATGGGGAAGAACATGGTGCTTTCAGTCCGTTACTGGATTAGAGCGCTTAACTTGGTGACTTGTGTTGATCATAAAGAACAGACTTATCAACTGACTCCTTTGGCTGAACAACTTTTTACCGTCACAAAAAGGAGTCCTGCTTACGATGAATATCTCGACAAAATTGGCACTACATGGTTATTGCACTGGTTATTACAATCAATGTCTTCAATCGGTGGTGAACTTAACGCAGCAAGGTTTTTCTTTAATTATTTCAATGGAATAAAGGTAAGGAAAGAAACGCTTGTTACAGAAATCAATGATGCTCTCGTTAACCACGAAAAGGAGTTAACAGAAGTTACTCTGAACAAAGATATTGACTGTTTTTTACATATGTATGCTCAGAAGTCACTACAATCAAGCAAGATAAACGAAGATAGCTTTGCTTCGCCTTTCACTGAACTGGGTTTGCTAAAGCAAGAAGACTCAAAAAACTATCTTGCTGAATTAGCTAAAAGACCTTCGCTTCCCATTGAAATATTTACGTATGCTCTCATCGACTTTATGCAAAGAAGACAAAGAGAAAGTAATGCTAACAGCTTGTCTTTTGATGCATTACTTAATGACGTTGGCTCTCCTGGTCGAGTGTTTCGATTATCTTCTGCTGGTTTAAGCGACAAACTCGATCAAGTCGAAATACTCACAGAGAGAAAGATTGCATGGACTGACACTCAGGGACTAAGACAAGTTCAACATTCTTTTGACGATATAAACGATGTTAAACCAGAACAGTATCTAAAGCACTATTACTATCCAGAGGACAAATAAGTCGTGACTTTAAGCAATAAATATTCAATAGCCACACGTCATCAACGTTCTACTCGAATTGATAGTGACTTAAGTACGGACTTCTTCTCTAGGTTGGTTTATCACGGCACTGCGCAATCTGCGTTAGACACTCTCTTTCGACAGTATGGTCAAACTGGTCAAAGAGTCTTTACTTTAACCGGCGCTTACGGTTCAGGAAAGTCCACTGTCGCGCTCTTAATGGCAGGATTACTTCACCCTGAGTCAACTATTCATAAGACTGCTATCCAATCAATCAATGAGCAGACTAAAGCCCTATTTGTAGAAAACACTTTCTACAAAAAAGGGTGGTTACAAATTCGTTCCGTGGGGGGAGTTAGTGGTCCAGTAGAAACCTTCTGGAAAGCAACATTAAGTGCACTCGAAGAACATCCTAATACTTGTAACACTAAGTCGCTAAAAAAGTATTACAAAGCACCGGTTAAAACAGAAAGTCAGCTTATAAGCTCATGGAAATCTCTTTTCGAAGAAGTTTCTCCACTTATCGATGGTGTTCTTGTCATTGCCGATGAAATGGGGAAAAGTCTCGAATATATTAATCGTAGTGGTGGTGATCTACACCTCTTTCAAGATATTGCGGAAGAGCTTTCTCGTTCTCAAACTCCTGTCATCTTTTTGGGTTTATTGCATCAAGCGTTCAGTGAATATGCAAAAGAACGTGGTACTAAGCTGCAAGATGAATGGGCTAAAATTCAAGGCCGCTACAGTGATATTCTGTATAACGTATCAACCGATGAGACGGTTGCACTCATTAGCAATTCGATCAAAACAACTCAACAGAAAGTTAGTGACGATCCACTTGTAAGCCGAGTCCTCAAAGCTTTAGTCGATAAAAAAGAGCGAAAGGAACTATTAAAGTCCCGTTTGGATCAGTGTGTTCCGTTACATCCATTAACGGCATTGTTACTTGGTCCGATAGCAAAGCGACGTTTTAGTCAAAATGAACGCAGTACATTTAGTTTTCTAAACTCCTATGAGCAGTTTAGTTTTCAGCTGTTCTTACAACAGACGAGTGATGCGGATGCACGTTATGGTCTGAGCGATCTTTGGGACTATCTCGAAGCGAATATGTCACATGCCATTCTAAGCTCTCCTGACGGCCATGGCTGGGCTACTGCGGCAGAAGCGATAAGAAAAGCATCAATACAAGATTTTCCTCCTCAAACAGTTCAGTTATTAAAAACTATTTCGTTAATTACCTTGTTTGGAAAAGCGGCTAACTTGACTGCAACTGAGAGCGTTCTGCTAACAGCGACAAGTATAAATGAACCTAAGCAATTGAAAGAGAGCTTACAGCAACTTCAAAATGTTTCTTGCATTGTATACAGAAAGCATTTGTCGTCTTGGGTTGTCTTCGAGGGATCAGATCTAGATATTGCGAGCTTAGTTGAAGAGAAAGTCGAGCAGATCAATAACAGTAATGAGGCTATTGAGCGTATCGGCTTCAGTTCTCAAGTTATAGCAAAAGGCCACTACCATGAATTTGGTACACTTCGTTGGGCGACTCAAACAGTGGCGGTTCAACTTAACCAGGTTGATATTGGTAGTTTGAAAAAATCTCGTAACGGCGAATTTGCTAATTTCTTATTGCTTTTAAAAGAAGAACAAGAAGATAAACTACGTGAGTTAACACTCAATGATCAATCTCTGGTAATTACTTGTGCTAGAAATGCTAATGAAATCATTTCATTGGCAAACGAAAAGTACGCACTAGAATTAATTAAAAGCGATAAAACCACTGGGGCCGGTCTTGCTCACGATAAAGTTGCACGAGAAGAATATAAAGCAAGATTATTCAACGCACAGTCAGCACTAGAAACCGCTCTCGCAACTGCATTTAATAGTGCGCGTTGGGTTTATAAAGGTCAAGTGTATGAAAAGGAAACAATGAGTGAAATCGCTACATTTGCAGCGGATAGCATTTTCAATCAAACCCCTAAAATTCTAAATGAGCTAGTTAACCGAAATAAATTATCAGGCACAGCTGTCTCTGCTCTCAAAAAACTCCTTGAGGCAATGTTGGAAGCTGAAGATTCTGATGAGTTAGGTATTGAAGGCTTCCCTCCGGAGAAGTCTATGTATATTAGTTGCCTTAAAAATACCGCAATTCACTCCGCAGAAGGTGAAAATGGACAACATTGGTTTAGAAATAATCTAGATAACAAATTCAATGCCGTATTCGCTGCCGCTGAAAAATTCTTAAAAGCACGCAAAGGAAATGAAGTTAAACTATCGGAAATCGGCCAACTTTGGGCTAGCGAACCGTATGGATTAACTAAAGGCGTTATACCTATTTTCCTTCTTGCATTTCTTAAATCTATGAGTGAACAGATTGCTTATTATGAAAAAGACATGTCTGGTGAGTTTGCTTTTATTGCGGAGCCTGATCGTGATTATGTTCATAAACTCATCAAAAACCCAGGTGATCTTGCGGTTAAATATATTGTTCTTGCTAAAGAAGAGCAAGAGTGGTTGCAGCATCTAGCGATATTCGCCGCTGTACAATCTAACCGTGATGTATCCAATAATATTCTATCGGTTGCAACTCCACTTGTTACAGTTATGCACAATTTGCCTCAATGGGTAAAAAATGCTCATCAAATCGTGCTGGACAACAATACAATGAATAAAACTTGCTTAAGAGTAAGAGATCTCTTTTTGCAAGCGAACGATCCACACACTTTGCTGATTAAAGATTTGAAGAAAGAATTACTGGCTTATGGCGCAAAAGACTATACAAGCCAGATTGATTTGTTAGAGGGTTGTTTTAAGGCATTGCAAGGAAAGCATGAACAGATGCTTTCTGCCATCAAAGTAAAGGTCAAAAGTATTTTCCCTGAATCAGGTGAAGAGCTTGCTCAAATGTGCCAGTTCGTAGAAGAGCATTCTGGTGACTTACGTTTAAAAGCGTTCGCACGTGAACTTGCTAAAAGTGATACCGGTTTGCTGCAATGGTTAGAGAGCATAATCCAAATTGTTACTGGGCGAGGTAAACAAAATTGGAACGAAGGTATTCTACAAACCGCGTCAAATAAAATAAGTGACTATGCACAGGATTTCTTGAGTGTCGTGAAATCACAGCATAGTAGTAACCTTTCAACCACCATGGGCAAAACAAAATTAGTGTCACTGGTTCTTGAAGGCGATGACGGCAAATTAAACTCGTTTAAGAAAGAGATACGTGCAATTGATGCGGCACAATTGCAGCCAACGATTAATGCAATTGAATCTCAGCTCTCAGGGCTTGATGATTTCCATAAAATTAATGTCTTACAACAATTATTAAGAAAGTCTCTGGAAGTGCAGGATGAAAATGACAGGTGTTACTTATGAGTGAACAACGCAAAGTCAAACATGTCCTTGGCCTCTCTGGAGGCAAGGATAGTGCGGCGCTCGCCGTGTATATGGCTAGGAACTATCCTGAACTCGATATCGAGTACTTTTTCACGGATACGGGTAAGGAGTTACCCGAAGTTTATGAGTATCTAGAACAATTAGAAATTGTTCTCGGTAAACCTATTTTGCACATCAATGACAAAAAAGGGTTCGATTATTGGCTAGAGCAACATAATAACTACTTACCTGCAGGACAGCAGCGTTGGTGTACAATTCGAATGAAGCTGGAACCATTTGAGAAATGGATCAGACCGTTTCTTGATGACGGCTATGAAGTTATTTCCTATGTTGGTATCCGAGCGGATGAACCTTGGCGTGATGGGTATCGGCCAAGTGAAAACCAAAAGTACCTCACGATCAAAATGCCCTTTGCCGAAGATGGTATTAAAAAGCAGAGTGTTTTAGATATTCTTGATAGCGCAGGACTTGGGTTACCTAAATATTATCAATGGCGATCTCGTTCAGGATGTACGTTTTGCTTTTTCCAGCGAAAAATCGAGTGGGTACGTCTTCGTGAAGAGCACCCTGAAGCGTTCGAAGAAGCTAAGTCGTATGAGAAACGTGCCGAGACCAGTGCTAACGGTGAAACTTTTTTCTGGATGGGCCCTAATGAGCCATTAGAAACATTGGAGGATCCTGAACGTATTAAGCAGATTAAGGAAAATCACGAAAAGGTAAAAGCGCGTTTTGAGAAGAAGAAACAACGAGAGCGTAAACGCCGCCTAGGTATGCATGCCATGGTTGATGAAAGCATGCTTATTGATACCTTAGATATGGATGCCATGTACGACCTTGAAGAAGGTGGTGGGGCTTGTATTACTTGCTACAAATAGTGCAATTTCTATGAATCCAAATAAAAATCTCTTTGTCAAAACGACAAAGAGATTTTTATTTATATATGTTGATAATATCAAGCAGAAACGATCGCTTTATAAAATAGCGTTTTTAAAAACGTTTTACGTTTTCTAAAAAATTCTTGAGTAGGAGTGTTATTTACGTTATTTTCTTCAAACAATTGTCTAGTTTCGGTAACTAACCAATGATCACCTAGTCCTGACTTTTCTAGGTATTTAAACGCTTCACTAAAAGGTTGATTAGATTTACTCATATTAAGACTGCCAGGTAAGGGAAACATATTACCTAAACCATTGACTATGATTTTTCTGTCTTCGTTGTCGAAGTATTTTGATTGGTTGTGTTCTGGAATATTATTTGGTTCCATATGATCTAAATGAAGTTTTTCTACTTCACTATCGCTTAATGTTTTCTTGAACTCGTTTTGTTCGATTTTTATTGAGCTAGATTTTATTAGTCTGGCAAATAGTATGCAAATTTTCACATCACTCTTATTATAAAGCCAATTTTCTAACCATGAGTCTAACTCAGATTCCAACCGTTTTGTGATGAAATCAGATTCAAGGAAGTTGATACTTTTTGATTCGATATAGTTGTTTTTTATTAAAACTACAGCATATTCTCGCGGAGTTTCTGCTGAAGGAGCTTGCATAACTAATTGCCAAATTCGTTTAGAAAGTTTGTGTATCTCAATATGAGAGGTACTATCTTTAATTAATTCACTGAAAAACTTATTTACTAGCTTAGGTTCAAAATTATGAGATATGTTTATTTCTATATATTTAAAAATGACGTTGGTCAACCCGACTAAAACACCATATTGCCCCAATGCTGCAAGTAGATGGACTAGTTTTTCTGTGTCTGTATTATTTATTGAATATTCAGATTTTAAGGCTCTTTTATTTTTACTCTTATGCCATATATCAAACGCGTGTACAAAATTTGTTGCAGCCTCGAGCGTATTGAAGTCTTTTAAAAAATCGGAATCTCCATATCTATTTCTAGAATTCAAGTAACTCGTTATTTTAATTCTGTTTTTTTCACTAGATTGCAATAGATAGTCAGTTTCACCTGAATAGAAAGACGAAAAAATGTAAGTAATTAAAGGTTTGTGAGCCTGTTTTATCCCATCAGGAAAGATAAGTTCTCCCCATTGCTCTTCTCTGCTTTCTATTATTTTGTCAATGTGGGATTCTGATTTGTTTTTATTAGAAAGGCAGTATTTTTTGTAAAATTGATTTTTTATTAGATCAAGATCGTCTAAAGATAAAGCTCGATCATTTAGTACTTCAAATAATGTGTATGCATCATTTACACTGCCTGTTTGAATTACACAAAAATTAACTTCCTTCATGAACTTTTCAATTGTCTTTATTGTGTTTATTGCTTTGAGAAGAGGTTCGTCTTCACTACTTCCACTGATTTTCGTGAAATGATCGAATATCGCTTTAATCGAGTTCATGTATTGAGTGACTATAAGACTGTTATCAACTTCAATAAATTCAAGCGTTTGTTCATTCTGGCTGTCAAGTTTAATTAAACAGTTGGTTAGAGCTGTTTTAAGCTGAATATTAAAAGCACTTCTGTCATATGAAAGTTTTATGTTTTTTTCATCAAAAGAATTGATTAAAAGTGTTTTGTATTCATATTTATAATTTGATTTCCCTTCAGGTGAAGTAGGTAGATGAATGCTATTTAGGAATAATTTAAGTAATTGTTCTTGTATTTCAGCTTCATTATTAACGCTCTTTGCATCTTCAAAGCTATCAATTTTTTCTAATATGTTCTCTTTCAGTTCTTCAAAGGTTTCTTTGTCGAACTCACCGTACAGGTATGTCGCGCTAATCAGCAAGCTATCGAGTAAGCCTGATACTCTCGACCTTCTGTACAAAAGTGCCTCTCTAATAGCTAAGCGTGTAATTAAATAGCATACAAAGTTAATTAGGAATACTGTCGTATATCTTTGTTGGCCATCAATTAACTGATGAATTATGCCACTATCTTTTTTTACAGTAACAATTGAACCTGTAAAATAACTGCCTCGCTCCTCGTTTAACCAATCATTAATAAGTGTATTAATGTATTCTGGTGGCCAACGATAAGGTCTTTGGTAATGAGGGATGCTAACTAAAGCTCTATCGGTACCCTCTTCAGTGCCAAACGTTATATTATAGTAGTTTGTTATTTTTGCTTCTTTTAATTCCATATCTTCTCTCTAAGCTTTAATACTTCACTTTTTCTACCTGGAACATAGATTTCCAATTCGTCATTTGCATATAACTTTAGATACGAGTAAAAATTCTCTTGAAGGTCTTTCACTTCTTTCCTATAAGGTGCAGGATCATCTGTAAGTGCATCGTGCAGTAAACGTATGACTTGCCCGAAGCCCAAATCCCTATCACTTTTGTTTTCTATAATTTGTTTTATCAGCCACCTATACGCTTTGCTTTTTTTAAAGAGTGTAGAGGCTACTTCAAAATCTTCTCTGATATTTTCTATCTGTGCAAATGGTAAGGATGGATTAACTTCATATTCGTTAGCAAAAGATCCAGGTGGACTTAGCGGAAAATCTGAAACGAAAAGATCTTTAGATAGTGAGATAATTTTTTCTGGCCACTCCATTTTATGTTCTGAACTATTCATTAATTCGATATTTGAAAGGTACTCTTCCATATTATCAATTGTTTGATTGGTTAATTCAACGGCAGAGGTAACGATCTTATTGATAAAAGCTTTCGAGGTTTCGCAAGCGGTTATTTTGTTACAGGACTCTAGATTACTAATATCAACAAGTGCTAGGCCTTTACCTGTAAGGTTTGCACTACCATTAAAAATGATGTCTTCATCTATCTGATAAATTTTGGCATGGAGATTTGTAAGGGCTTTAACGGTGTAGCCATTATTTACGCAATCACGTAACGCATTTAAATCGCTAGAGCCTTTGATAAAATCGAGAGGTGAGAAGCGTCCAACTAATTGTACGGCTGGTTTGTTATCTGTCATTAATGAGCTCAACCAGCGAGTTGCTGGCTGAGTCATAAAAGCAGAAATAATCGTCAATCTGTTGCAATGAGGAAGTAGCGCTTCTAATTCTGCTTTAAGTTCACTATTAGAAATAAGACCCGACATCAAAAATCATCCATACTTTCATCAGAGGGTTCTTCTAAAAACTCGCTAATCACCAAACCCCATTCACGTCTCACAGAGTTTAAGTATGCCAACCGTTTATCATCAGTTGTTTCATTCATTACACGAGCAAAGCCAGCAATTGTTGTTTGCATTACTTCGAGTTCGTCGGGGCCAAGTTTACTTACCAGCTTTTTGTAAAATATGTGGTTAGTATTAAATAAAACGAGTGTTAAGCCTTTGCTCGTTGATACGTCAAAGAAGGCTTCAGAATCACGTGCCACATCTTCAATTAGGAAACGGTTTCCTGTCAGAATTAGACGTTCGGCTTTTTCTTCAGCTTCTTCTTCAGTCATACCACCCACAGTTTTTAGGTGATCGATAACGTCTTTTTTATTTAACTCTTTTGGTGGTTCTTCTTTTGATTTATGTCCATGGGTATCGCGATTAGCAGATCCTTGAGTGGCTTTCGAGGCTGCACCTTCTGAAATAGTTTTAGGTTCCTCACCTTTAACCGCTTTACCTTCAACGTTTATTGTTTCTAATGATTTAGTTAGTGTTGTTACATGCTTTTTAATAACAGCGACGACTTTGAGGACTTGTAGTAGAGGATCTGAGTTCTCCTCAAGATCACGTAAATATTCTTGCTCTGTATCAAAACCGGCTTGTGTGGATATACTTTTTATTTCGTAAGGTATTAATCGAATTGCATCTTGTTTATTGTTAGTGACACCAAAGACGGCATCTAATGTCGGTGGGAAAGAGACTTCTATACCAATAAATCGTCCTTTACTTTCTCTCAGAGCGGAAGTTAAGAAAGAGTCTCGCAAAACTAACTCTCTATTCGCTCTAACAATTGAAACGCCGACATTCTTGCCACAGTGTTTTCCCCATTGAGTACCGCCTAATCTTCCGATTGTCTCTTTAAGAATTCTATTAGCAATGGTCTTTTTAACCATTGAAGTAGTCACAGTTACATCGTCTCGCTTAGGTTCCCCATTCTCATCAATATATTCGACAGAAATGACTTCCTCATCCATTTTTTCAAAAAATGCTTCACCCTTATAGTTTCCTGGAAGCTCAGGTAATGAAGTGTTCTTTTTAAGATACATGGGGTCATTAGCTTTAAATGTTTCACGGTCATAAACATCTAGCCTGTCCAGATCTGACTTACGGTAAGTGATGCTTTCGATTTTAATATTATCGTCACTGATAAAGTTGCGATACATTCTGCCCACTAAAAGTTCACAATGACGATAGATCGACTTACCTGTCTTCCAGCTGAGTCTATCAAGTTTTGACCAAATTATTAGCGTTCCAGATTCTGGCCTTTTCGTAAAAAAGGCTTTTTCATATTTTGTAGGAATAGGCATGGCGACAGGATTTGGAACTTCTTCAAGCTGTCCACTTTTCATCTCATCGACATCTAGGTAGGTATAGTGGGGTTCACTACCGTTTTGCCAACTCCAAACTTCAACACGTCTGCACTGAGATATAGATGAGTTTGGTAAACCCATACCAAATTTACCCATACCCTTTATATCTTTTCTGTGTGTTCCACCGCCAAACTGCATAGCAATACGAAGAGTGTTTGTATCCATCCCAATACCATTATCCCATAGTGAAATTTCGGATACGGTATAGTTCTTTTTCGCGGCTAATTGTTCTTCGATGAAGCCTACTTCAACACGAGTAGCTGTGGCCTGTAAACTGTTATCAATTAGTTCAGCAAGTGCGTAGGCAGTATTGGTGTAGCCGTTATCCCGTAATGATTCAATAACGGTTTCAGCACTTAAAAATCGGTTGCTCATTATTTTATGTCCTTTTCTGCCCACATGTCGTTCCAGTAACCGAATGCGAGACTGATGCTCTGAAATTCTGGTATGTTGTCCATCACGGTATAAATATTACACTCACGGTTACCACCACTCTTATAACCGCGCATTGCACGACCTGCCATTTGTAAATATTGCACTAATGAGTTCATGGGCTTAGCGATAACCGTGACATTAGTTTTAGGTGCATCAAAACCAGCTGTTAAAACGTTAAAATTAACAAGAACTTGTATTTCACCGTTTTTATATTGCGCGATTTTTGCTCTTCTGCTCTCATTATTGTCGTTTTTGCTATCAATAGAGGCTGCTTTAATTCCTTGGTAGGAAAGTGCTGTTGCGAGGTTAATTCCATGCTCAACAGTACATGCGAATACGATTATTTGAGAGTTTTGGTTACATTCATCAATAATGGTTTTTATAATCTTACGATTTCGTTCTACATTGCTGGCTAAGGCTTTCATAGTCTCTACGCCTCCAGCATCCCTAAGTTCATAAGCGGAAATCTGGGAATGATCATAATTGAGTGATTTGAAATTAGCTTTAGCAAGGTAACCTTGCTCTACTAAGTAATCGATAGGAGAAAGATAACCAGATATTCGCATTGATATTTTATTGTTGTAGAAAAACTGTGCAAGCTTCGCATCCTCTTCAGACAATCCTATTGTTGAATAGCTACGGCCCGGTGTTGCAGTGAGTCCGACCAGATCTGCATGGAACGATTTATTAGTGATAAAGTCTTGTACTACTTCTTGAAATTTAGGTGCAACTGCCTTGTGTGCTTCGTCAAAAATAACCAAAGTGACTTTGTCTGCCAGTTCTTTGTAAAGTAACTGTAATTGTCTAGAGTCTGTTTTTTTTATGCTTAAAAACTTGTGCAGTCCTGCAACAATAAAACCAGAGTCAATACCACTTAAGCTCTCATTCGAGTTTGAATAAAAACCGTATACAGATGTAGGACGGTTGCCTAGCGATTTCCATGCATTAGAAAACTCATCATAGGCTTGGGTGCATAGTTCCTCACGATCAGCTAACCAAAGAACAACATTGGTAGAGGATGCTCTCAAATGTTCACAAGCAATATTCATTGCAGTACGAGTTTTACCAGCTCCGGTTGGTAAGTGAATTAAAACTCTTTCTTTTTCATTGTTTAGGTTACTAAAAACTTGTCGACTGATGTCTTGTTGGTAAGGATAAAGCCCATAACTTGGCTCGATATGAGCAAGACTTTGAAACTCGGTGTTTTGTGCTAGTTGATTTTCATAGAGCTTAGATAAACCGATGACAGCAGAAAACTGCTCGAGATTTTCTTCAGACCAACTGATGATCGCATCATAGTGACTAGGCGTTACTTGGCTTGGTTGAAGGTTAAAGCTTGGGAATAATTCAACGATTTGCTGGTGGCTTAGTCGCTCAATAAGCTTAGTGCGTAATAGTTTTTCAAAAATAAACTCGACCTGTTTAACACTTGCAACGACTCGTGCTAAATGATTTTTATTGAAAGAACTGCGCTCTATATCCTTGTTGTAATCATCAATTTCAAGTGTAAAGTTTATGGCGCTTGAAGGGATAAATTCTAGTAGTTCATCTTCAGAAAAATTTGACAGTATTTCGGTAAGCATTTTCATCCCTTAGAATTTGCGATAGGTGTACGATAGTGCCATTAAAAATGAATAGTTAATGTGTTCATGACTTACTCGCTAAACTAATTGCCATTAGATTCAATAGATTACCCCACCACACAAATACCTGCAATGTTCTTAAGGTTTTAGCTGCATATCGATCACAACCGTCTGCCAATACTTAAATTGACTATGGCTCACAGAGAAAGAAAAAACGATTGTGCGTTTTGAGTGTAAAAGTCGACAGACACAGATATAAGTTCAACTGAATTAGGTCCATATTGTAACTTTCTCATCTTTACTGCTCAACAGGTTGCACTCTAACTGTGAGCTATCTTATGAAATAAGCAGACACCTTAGATATATTCACTATTTTTCGATGAGTTGTAATTTGTCTGGGTGATTAAGCGCTTTAGCGACGGCAGGAATAAACTTGGTCAGTGTTGTTGGTAAGGCACTGAACGCATCTTTATGTAAGTAGATAGCCTCTGGTAGCTGTTTACCGATTTTGATTTGCGCCACTAACTGTGAAAATTGTTCTGCGTCCATACCATCACCTGAAATACATGTTTGCGGAGAGTATAAAGCATTCAGATAGTATTGAGTGATGTGTTACGTTGATCTTTTTGATTTTAAATGCATCTTGTTTTTTCTTTATTAACATTGCGATTCTCTAATTAATTGAATTTTATTTAATTTTTATTTCCTTCTTGTTTTTTAATTGTGGTTATAAGAATAATTAATCACTAATTAATATTATTAATTTCACTTATTCCACAGAGGGCTTTACTCTGCACTTCGGCTTCAATTTGAATGAGAAAGAAAAATATGACAGCGATTACTGATTTAGAAGTTTTACTGCAATCCATGTCACCCGAGTTGGTGGGCGGAAGTTATGTGTTTTGTACTGTGCAAGGGGCATTAGCCGATTATTTGCATTTAGAACCCGTGGCGACATTTCAAGAGCGTGAAGGGCTGACCTTGGTCGTTGAGCAGCAAAAGGCCATTGCGGCGCAGCTCGATTTTGAATCGGTATTCAGCTTAATTACGCTGACGGTTCATTCAAGTTTAGAGGCGGTGGGTTTAACGGCCGCTTTTGCAACTAAGCTAGCTTCGTATGGCATCAGCGCTAATGTGATGGCGGGTTATTATCATGACCATATTTTTGTGCAACAAGAGAAGGCAGAAAAGGCGATGGCAGCACTCAAAGAGTTCGCACAATAATGATTTCCTTGCTACCTGCAACTCCAAGTTGTTTGGTTATAAATATTCAAAATAGCATAGTTTGATGCAACCAATCGGTTAAGTGTAGAGGATAAGTGTATGAGTAATATGGTAATGAAAGTGAAGACGGCATCTGGTCGGCAAGTGACCTATCACCGGAATTTAACGGCGCTGCGCCAGTCGTTTGACCAAGCTGGGATTCGTTACCAGTTGATTGAGACGAAAGTGGTTGCGGTTCGTTCTCCTCGCTGAATGAGTTAGCGTACGTCAGTTAATTTTCATTCAGGGATGATTGAATGTGTCAAAAGGGGAGTGGTGATGCGTTTGTTGAGTTTGCAGTTTTGTTTCCAAAATTGAGAAACATATTTTCGAGAATAAGCGTGTATTGATAAGAGTCTTTTCTAGGATTTATACCGAATGCCGTGATATTATCCTGCGCCCAACGGCTAGGTGGTGGGTTTATAAACCACTACTGGCCTTATTAGTAGCAGATAGTTTCATTGTTGTGGATGATGATTCTATGTAAAAAGAGACCATATTTTGCTTGATATATTACGCGAAGTATTAGGATGGACATCTGTCGCATTCTATATATCACTCACTATTTTTAATTCGATGAAGTTTACTCGCTATGCTGCATTTGCTTCGGCTGCGAATGACATTGCTTGGTCAATTTTGATGGGCTGGTGGCCTAAAGTCATCCTTAACCTGTCGGTTGGTGCCATTAACGCATATCGATATGTGAAAGATTTTACTAACACCAGCAAAATGGTGATCAATTCTGCTGCGGCTTTGATGGCGAGCGGTATTCTTTATATTGCTTATGTGGCCGTAAGCAGCTTTATCAATAACCCCACACTTGCCGAAGCCTTGCAGTTTGGCGATCTCGCGTTAATTTTGTTGGCACTGTATATGACTGACCTGAAAAGGTTCCGTTTGCTCATGTTCTTATCGGGGTTTGTTGGTATGGCTGCCTATTTCGGTAACCCACAAATGATGATTATCAAAGCGTTGGTTATTGGCATTATGGCTTACAAGCTTTTCCGCGCCGATAAACTCACGACAGTCGCTACCCATCAGCAACAAACGAATGCATAACTGCGGGTGTGTAAACTGACCTCCGCATTTGTACAAGAGAAACATCAGGGTGGCGTCCTAAGTTGAGATTGGCGCGCTTTCTATTTATTGAGCGATAGTCATTGAGTTGCCATTGTTTAGAGCCACCTGGCAAAATCATCAATTTCCTGCTTCAAAAGGAACTGAACCCGCGTCCATGTATTCCTAAATCATTTAAAAATACTAGCTTGTTATAGCAATTCAATCTAAATCAAGAGCGCTGATACTGAGCATTTTACCCATCCTCACCATCTATCAATAGCGATTTTAACGCATCGGGAGAAGAGGGGAGCAGTCCGACTTTTAAGCCAAATGGTTTGAGTTGCCAATAGGCGACATCGTGCCAAACTTGAGCAAAACATAGTCTTGTTCATCTGAACTAAGGTCTTCAATATCTAGGTATTTAACCCAGTACCGTCTACTAGCGCCGTTAGGCATAATATCGTCTAGAAACTTTAACCATCTGGGTTTACCCATGTCATCAAAAAAGAATGAGACAGGGTGGTTGAGTGAAACAGCGTGAAATTCATCTTTATCGTGATGCTCTAGAGCATAGTCGCTGAGGTAGTTGAGTTCAGTCACTCGGAAATTATGTTGGCTACTTTTAGGGAACGAGATAATACCAATATCTATCCATTCACCTTTGATAAAAGCTTGTACGGTTAGTTCTTCCATCGACAACACCTCTACTTATCAATGAGTAAAATTTTACTCTTAAAGTTCTTTTCTTTTAAGTTATGAGTAACTATTTACTCGTTAATGTGTAATGAGATTCTTTGTGAGTAAATTGTTACTCATAATCTGTAAGTCAAAAGTTTTGATGAACAGAATGGATGATTTCAGCGATGAAAGCTGCGATAGGAAGTGGGGCGTTAATAGTTTGTACAGTGATGCAAGTTGTTCGTAATAAATGAACAGTTACCTTGAATGAACAAAGTGGTTGAGGTGAGCTGTGGCAGTGTTACGAGGAATGTTACGAAGTGACAGAGATTAAGTGAATCTCGATGAGACTCCCTGAACCACTTAAAGCTAGATATGACAAGGGATTAGAAAAGAAAAAAGACGTCCTAGGACGTCTTTAAACTTAGAATTGGTGGAGCTGGCGGGATTTGAACCCGCGTCCGAAAATCATTCATCATTGGTACTACATGCTTATTCGATCTTTAATTTCACCATCAAACTGCGAACCGACACGCTATCTAATGGCTATCCTGAATTAGTTTTAATGCTTTGTCTCTCAGGCGGGAGACGCGGCACGAGCTTGTTTGGTTTTGACTCTCTGTTGTTCCCCGTCTTACGAGCGGAAGCTAGGGCAGAAAGGCTCTTGGCAGGTTATTAAGCTGCTAGTGCGTAGTTTTCGTCGTTTGCGACTATTTTTTTGCGGCTTTTAACGTGGCAAACCGCCCCACGGCATGCACCTCAGACTGCAAAATTCCCGTCGAATCCAGAATCAGCCCCAAGTGTGTTGACGCATACTACCAGAAAACCTTTGTCTGTCTAGCTTTCTGCGTCTAAGTGGTCAAGATTAACGCAATGAGCTCTTCATTACGCGTGCTTTCTCTCTTGCCCAATCTTTTTCTTTTAAATCATCACGTTTGTCATGCAGTTTTTTACCTTTCGCTACACCAATTTTGATTTTCACCCAAGAGCGAGACCAATACAGTGATAGTGCGATAAGTGTCATGCCTTCACGGTTGATGCGTCCATAAAGGTTATCCAGTTCACGGCGGCTGATTAACAGCTTGCGCACGCGAGTTGGGTTGGCAACCATGTGAGTGGATGCTTGCTGCAGTGGCGTTATTGTCATTCCGGAAACAAAGGCTTCTCCGTCTCGCATGAAAACGTAGCTTTCTGCGATATTCGCTTTGCCTTGACGAAGAGATTTGACTTCCCAGCCTTGGAGCTCCATGCCAGCTTCTACTTCATCTTCGATAAAGTATTCGTGGCGAGCTTTTTTATTTACAGCAATGGTATTGCTACCTGCTTTTGAGTTTGATTTTTTCTTTACCATAGTGGCGGCATTATACGGCTTGGTTTGAGCTTAGGAAATCCTTTTATTTGCGTAGGATAAGAATAAAAGTAAAATTGTTACACACCAGACTTTTTCGGTGGTCATGAGGAGAGAATATGAAGCAAGTCAGTCGTTCTGCTTTAGTGTCTTTTAGTGCAGAACAAATGTTTAATCTCGTGAATGACGTTGCTCGTTATCCTGAATTTTTGCCAGGTTGTTCTGGTTCTCGCGTTATTGAATCTTCCGATTTGTCGATGGTGGCTTCGGTGGATGTTTCAAAGGCAGGGATAAGTAAGACGTTCACAACGTCGAATGTGTTGGTGGCCAGTGAAGCTATTTTGATGAATTTGGTCGATGGTCCTTTTAAGGCTTTAAAAGGCGGTTGGTATTTTACTGCACTTGATGAACAGGCCTGCAAGGTTGAACTTAAACTGGAGTTTGAATTTTCGAGCAAAATGGTGGAATTGGCTTTTGGCAAGATATTCAATGAATTGACCAGTAATATGGTTAACGCATTTACCAAACGAGCGAAACAGGTGTATCAGTAATGAGTATTGAATCTGAGATGATCCATGTTGAGGTAGTCTATGCATTGCCTCATGAGCAAAGAGTACTGAATTTGGTGGTAGACAAAAACTCAACCGTCGAAACGATAATTCAACAGTCCGGTGTGCTTGAGCTCTACCCAGAGATTGATTTATCAAAAAATAAGGTCGGGATTTTTAGTCGTAACGTTAAGCTAGATTCGACGGTCAGAGACCGTGATCGCATTGAAATTTATCGTCCGTTATTGGCCGATCCTAAAGAGATCCGTCGCAAGAGAGCCGAGCAGGCAAAAGCGCAACAGTAAACGTTGCTGCGGTATTGGATGCAAGATAAAGGGCTCGTTATGAGCCCTGTCCGTTAGTGTCACTCATTGTGAGGTGCACTTTGGGTATCATTTGTTTGAACGTGTTTTCGTTCAGTTTACGCCTTCAAAAAACCGTTCGCTAGGAGGGTAGTCGCCACTGATTTCCATCAAAGCACCTGCGGTATTAAATGTCGCAATCAGGTTTTTCTGTATCGATTCTTTGTGGCCTTCCGTGTGGTGATAAATGTAATACCAAGTATCGGGATAACCGTTTTCAATAAGCATCGGCGACCCCATGACAAACCTAACCTGTTCTTTGCTCATACCGAACTTGAGTTGATCGACGGCTTGCTGTTCAACGTAGTTGCCTTGGTTAATATCAATACGATAAACGAGTTTTTCTAATAAAGAGCACCCAGTCAGCATTGTCATTGCTAAAGGGACTGCGATTAACCACTTTTTTAACTGCATATTCAAAATTCTTTGCCAATAGGTCGTAAAACTGGACTGATAATAAACAAGCTCGCAGCAGAAGTAAAAAATAGACTGAGCTACGAGCTAGTTGAGACTGCAAATTTTGAGTTTGGTTGCAAACCTAAAAAGAAAAATGTCAGCTTAGGCGGCGATCAGCAGTTCTTTCGCATTAGCAAGGGTAGATTCGGTGATTTGGCTACCCCCTAAAAGGCGAGCAAGTTCAGCGATGCGTTGTTCACTATCTAATCGTTTCATTTGTGTTTCTGTTTTTCCTGCTTTGGCTTGCTTGCTAACAAACAGTTGTTGGTGCCCGCAGCCTGCTACTTGTGGTAAGTGAGTCACACACAGTACTTGAGTTGATTCACCTAATGTTCTTAGCATTTTTCCGACTACCGCTGCTGTCGGGCCACTGATACCAACATCGACCTCATCAAAAATAAGGCTAGGAGTGTCTACTTTTTGAGCGGTGATCACTTGGATTGCTAGAGATATCCGTGACAGTTCTCCGCCTGACGCGACTTTAGCGATAGGCTGCAGCGGTTGACCTGGGTTGGTTGAGACTAAGAAAGTAACTGTGTCAAAACCCAGTGGTGATGGATGCGTTGTTTCATGATTAACTTCGATGCAGAACTTGGCTTTTTCCATGCTCAGTTCGTGCATGCTATTGGTGATTAATTTATCTAGCTCTTTCGCGTAACGGCTACGAGACTTATGCAGTTTGTCGGCACAGGTTGCAAACTGCTGATACTGTTTGGCAACGTTACTTTCCAGTTCTTGTAATTTATCTTCAGAGCAGTCAAGTTGCGCTATTTGTTTGAGCAGATCTTGGTGGTGGTGGTAAAGCGTTTCAGGAGCGATGTAGTGCTTGCGTGATATGGACATCACTTTAGAGTAACGTTCTTCTACATAAGCCATACGTTCAGGATCGACATCGATACTGTCCAGATAGTTTCGCAATTCACTGTTGGCTTCTTCGAGTTGGATGATGGCTTCAGCCACCATGTTGGGTAAGGTGGCAAGTTTTTCATCTAACTCGGCCAGTTCAAGCAAGGCGTGGTTGGCTGACTGCAGCAAACTTAGCGCATTGACTTCTTGCCCCTCATAAATAAGTTCAATGGCTTGCTGGCAAGTGGTAGCAAGCTCACCACTGTTGGCTAAACGTCTGTGCTCTTGTTCGAGTTCGGTGAACTCTTCTTCACCAATCGCCAATTCATTGAGCTCTTTGATTTGATATTCCAGCAGTTGAACTTGAGCTTGGTTTTGTTGACTATTTTCTTTGAGTTGATTGAGCTGGTTATCTGCTTGACGCCACATTTGGTAGGCTGAGCGTGTCTCTTTGACAAGACTCACGTGACCTGCGTATTGGTCCAGCATGCTCATTTGATACTCACTTTTCATGAGTTGATGATGGGCGTGTTGACCGTGAATGTTGATCAGTAATTGACCTAGAGCTTTGAGTTGTGAAAGAGGCACAGGGCTGCCATTGATGAAGGCACGAGAGCGGCCATCTTTGGTGATGATTCGGCGTAAAATACACTCTTTTTGGTCGAGCAAGTCATTGTCTTCCAACCAGCGCGTGGCGTTGAGGTTATTGTCCAAAATAAAGGCGGCGCTGACTTCGGTTTTTTCTTCACCCTGCCTGACCATTCCTGCTTCCGCACGGCCACCAAGGCATAAACTGAGCGCGTCAATTGCAATGGATTTACCCGCACCGGTTTCGCCAGTAATGGTAGTCATTCCTTTGGAAAGCTCTAACTGCAATGATTTAACAATAGCAAAATTATTCACACTTAAATGAGCCAGCATTTCTGTACCTATATAATCAAATAACACTGTATAAGTGAACAGTATAAACTGTTTTTTTATACAGTAAAGATGCCTGTCAGAAAACTATGAGTATTGGAAACTGCTCTGAGTTTAGTGCATGCGACAGGAAGTGATTTATGTTGCTTGATAGCTCTGGCTTTCTAGTGAATTTTACTTCATTCGATGGGGTTAATTAGTTTTGAATTGATCATTAAATGTTCATTAAATAGTTTGACGAGGTTCACAAAAAAGATAGAATACGCAACCTGTATACAATGTAACAAGGTGTAGTAAATGATGAACTCAGCACTTCTTTCGCTATTAGAAAAGAAAAGCACCTCTGAAAAAGGTAAATCCCAATCGACATTGGCTGATAAACTATCGAGTGTCATGGTGTTTGGCGCGACAATCGCCGTAGTTGGTTTGCTAGGGTTAATCTACATTGCATAAATTCACATAAAAAAGACGCTTGATGCGTCTTTTTTATCATCTAGAGAATAGCGCTTACTTGGTCGCTATCACTTCAATTTCCACTTTCGCATCCATAGGCAGGCGAGCAACTTCCACGCATGAGCGCGCTGGAAAAGAGGCTTGGTGGCTTTCAAAGACCATCGTAATTCTCGTCATTAGTGGGTTGCCATTGGTGTAGTGAAACTGACTTAACCGCTGAATGTCGGTAATAGGTTCATCATTGACATAAAGTGGAATACTGCGGTTGCGATACCAAATAAGATCAGCATGCCGATCATTGCGTTGCCACCCGGTGCCATAAATCCTTCTTGACCACCTTCTAAAGTGCGTGATTTACGAGCCAATAACGCTGGAATTAAGCAAGCCCAGATTGTTGCAGCAGCACCCGCATAGCCAATCGCCAGAATAAAGCCGAAAGGGAACAATAAAGAAAGGGTGAGTGGTGGAATAAATGTCACTAGCCACGTTTTAGTGCGACCTTGTTTGTTGTCTTCAAATTTAAACAGGTCTGCCAGAAAATCAAAAACACCTAAGCCTACTCCAATGAACGAAGAAAGAATGGCTGCCATTGAGAAGGTGTTGATTGCGTGCGATACCTTGTCTGAATCAATCACAGAGCCTAACGCTGCTAACAGAACTTCAACGTTACCACCTTGGGCAATCACTGGGCCGAAATTGCTACGTGGTAGGTTACCGTAAATACTGACCATCCACAGGAAGTACAGACATAGTGCGATAACGGTACCGCCCAAAATGGCGTATTTTGCGCGATGCTCACATCCATAGTAAGAACGCATACTGGCCACTGAGTGATGATAACCAAATGAAGTTAAGGCCACAGGTAACATTGCCATAGCGTATGGGGCATAATTGGATTCTTCGTTAATGCGGTCGAAAAGTACGCTAGTATCTATGTTAACGGCTAAACCAGAAACACCCAATACGAAGCTCAGTACCATAAAGGCAATAAGAACAATAGAGATCCTGTCGACTGCTCGAGTAGAGTGCCAAACGAAAAGAGAGAAAACAGCAACAAACAGGACTGATGTGATTTTGTTATTGATGCCTAAAACACCTTCCAGAATTAAACCTGAAGATGTGATGTAAGCATAAAGTAAGATACCGCCGACAAAATAAACTGCTAAATTATTAATTCGGTTGACGTTATCGCCAAGGATGTCTTTGGTCACAGTGTTGAAAGACACTTTAAGATCGTAACGCTTGAATGCTTCCAATAGCATCCAACCCGAGAGTGTCATCATGATCATGGTGAAGGTAATTGTGATAAGAGACCAAGTCGTCCAAGCGCCTGCTCCCGCACTCGGTAACCCTAACATTCCGGCTCCGACACAGACGCTTGCTATGATACAAGCTCCGCCTACTAAAGATGGATTATTGTTCATAATCGTTACTCTTGTTTAAGTTTCATGTTGAGGAAAAAGCCCGCTAAATTTATAGATTTTGTTTTGCTCGATTTAGAAGGAAATAGCGCGCCAATTAGGCGCGCTTTAGTTAGTGATTATTCAACTTCCTTTAGACGGGCTGTGAAGTGGCGTAGCACTTGTGGCTCGTAGGTAAAATCGAGTCCCTTCACGTTGTGGGCATTCTCTTTTACTTTCCCAAATGCTTCGATAACGAAGTCCATGTGCGTCTGAGTGTAAGTAGCACGAGGAATGGTTAGGCGTAACAACTCAGCAGGACAAGGGTGTTGTTTACCCGTTGCAGGATCACGGCCTAATAGTAACGAACCGATTTCCACCGCGCGAATACCTGCTACTTTGTAGAGTTCACAGGCCAAAGCATGAGCTGGGAATTGATGCGAAGGGATATGAGGTAATAGTTTGCCTGCATCAACGAATGCTGCGTGGCCGCCAGCCTGCTGACACACAACCCCAATGGCTTCTAGGCCATCAACAAGGTACTGAACCTGGCCGATACGGTACTCTAGCCAGTCTTGACGCATGCCATCGTATAGACCGACAGCAAGACGCTCCATTGCACCACCTTCAAGACCACCATAAGTAGGGAAACCTTCTTGAATCACACAAAGCGTGCGGCATTCTGTGTAAGTGTCCATCATCGATTCATCTTTGAAACACAACAGACCACCCATTTGAACCATTGCATCTTTCTTAGCAGACATGGCTAAACCATCTGCGTATTTATAGGTTTCACGAGTGATTTCTTCGATAGTCCAATTTTGATAACCCGGTTCGCGTTGCTGAATAAAGTAAGCATTCTCAGCAAAACGCGCAGAGTCCATGATAACAGGAATATCGTAGCGTTGAGCAATCTCGTATACCGCTTTTAAGTTAGCGATAGAGACAGGCTGACCACCGGCAGAGTTACAAGTAATCGTGCTGACAATGTAAGGTACGTTCGCAGGTCCTGCTTCTTCAATCGCCATTTCCAGTTTCGCGATGTCAAAGTTACCTTTGAAATCTGCATTGACAGACGTATCGAACGCATCTTCGGTATAGACGTTTTTCGCCACACAGCAGTTAACCTGAGTGTGACCTTGAGTGGTGTCGAAGAAGTAGTTAGACAGCGCCACCATTTTTGAACGATCGAGGCCTTTTTCTTGCTCACGCTTTTTAATTAGAACAGGAATATAGATTTGCTCTGCACCACGGCCTTGGTGAGTTGGGATAGTTAACTCATAACCGAAGATATCTTTCACCGCATTCGCCAGCGCATAGTAGCTGCGGCTGCCACTGTAAGCTTCGTCACCCATGAGCATTGCTGCTTGCATTCTTTGAGTAATAGAGCCTGTGCCGCTATCAGTGAGAAGGTCAATAAATACATCGTCACTATCGATAAGGAATGGGTTCATACCCGCTTTAAGGATGGCCTCTTCGCGATATTCACGTGTTGTACGTTTTACTGGTTCAACAACACGAATGCGGAAGGGTTCTGGTAAGTGTTTAAAGTTTTCCATGATAATACCTTTGAATAATTTAAATTTCGTCAGGCGATATTAGTCAACACCCTTTATATATTTAGAGTGCAAAATATCGCGCCAAATAATTAGCGATAAAATTCGATTGAAATAAATCTATTTGAGAATAACCAAGCAACAACTTTAAATTAATAAAGATGAATGCAAGTATCGAAAAACGATATAAATAGATTTAGTGTTGATGCTGATTGTTTAATGGATTCGAAAAAATGCAGAAACAACCAAGCAGGTTAGGCGTGTGCAAAAGATGGTAAAATTGAGATTTGATAGTCGTGTGTGTACCAAGCTAGGGAGCTTGACCATAACTTATCTTGAATTTTTAGATTTTTACTCATATCTAAATCCGTGGTGAGTTATAGCTGGTTGACTGATGGAACGATTCTTAACCAAGTTGATCAGTAAGTAAATTGATAGAAATAATAATTGTGATCGAAGTCCTTAATTTGAATATGGAACAAATCATGGCTCACAAATAATCAGCTATAGGATGAGTAAATTTATGATGGAAAATAAATAGAAATTTAAAAACCCATTAAATATTAAAGATTCCCGATAAAAAGACCTCAATATTATTAATCGAGGTCGACAGTCAATAGAAGGTGAAGAGGTTGGTTTAAAACAATTTACTCGACCAACCCAGTTTCTTTCTTAGCACGTGATAGTAGCTGTAATCTTTAGGATGAATGAGCTTTAGAATATTTGGGCTTTGGTAAATATGCACTTCATCACCGGGGGAAACCGGTAGGGATACTTGTCCATCGCAGCTAACTTCCTGTGTTCCGCGATTATCAGGCGAAACCAGCAGTTTTATCTGGCGGTTGCCATCCACAACTAAGGGGCGGCTTGAAAGGGTATGCGGGAACATGGGAACCAGTGTAATGGCGTTTAAACTGGGGGATAAAATCGGCCCGCCGCCAGAAAGTGAATAAGCGGTAGAGCCCGTTGGGGTAGAAACGATAAGGCCATCAGAGCGTTGAGAAAAAGCGAAGCTATTATCTATATAGACTTCAAATTCAATCATATGTGCAATTTTTCCGGGGTGTAATACGGCTTCATTAAGCGCTGCATTATGGCTTTTGACTTGCCCGTGGCGATGAATTTCTGTTTCCAGTAAGAAGCGTTGTTCTTCTAAATATTCGCCATTGAGTACTGCAAGTAGCCTTGGTTGAAAATCTTCTGGGTTGAGATCGGTCAAAAATCCTAAATTGCCACGATTCACCCCAATCACGGAAATGTCGAAGCGTGATAATACGCGTGCGGCACCGAGCATATTGCCATCGCCCCCAACCACAACCGCAAGGTCTGCTTTTTTGCCGATTTCAAGCAGGCTAGCGAAATGTTCCGCAGGTACACCTTCCAATATTTCGCTGAGACGATCATCAATAAAGACCGGATATCCCATTGAAGTTAGCCATTGGTAAAGCTCTTTATGTGTCTGAATGGCTTGTTGATCTCTTGGTTTTCCAATGATAGCGATCACTTCAAATGGTTTTTTCATAAATTTTCCAAACTAATTAGGCTTGAATCAGGATTGTTCATCCCCATAATAAGGGCAAGTCATGCCTTTGTGCGAATTTTTGTGTGCTTAACTTTTTGAACTGTGGAGGTTAAGCGCAAAATAGTTGGATTCTGGAGATATCATGAACAACGAAGAAAACAAAATCAAAGAAGAAGAACTACAGCAAGAAGTAGTGGGTCAAGAAGCTGAAGTCGTTGGTACTGACGCGGATATCGATTGGAACGAACAAGTTGAAGTCGATGAGAAAGAGTCCCAAATTGCGCAATTAGAAGCGGCGCTACTGTCGAGCGAAGCAAAAATTCAAGAGCAAAAAGACTCGGTGCTAAGAGCGAAAGCGGAAGTTGAAAATATGCGCCGCCGTTCAGAGCAAGAGATCGATAAAGCGCGTAAATATGCGTTGAGCCGTTTTGCTGAAGAGTTGTTGCCAGTGTTAGACAACCTAGAGCGCACGATTCAAGCTGCTGACGCTGAGAACGAAGTAGTGAAACCGCTGGTGGAAGGTGTGGAACTGACACACAAAACTTTCATTGGCGTAGTTGAAAAGTTTGGCTTGAAAGAGATTAATCCTGAAGGCGAAACATTCAACCCAGAACTGCACCAAGCAATGTCAATTCAAGAGAGCCCAGATCATGAACCTAACACTGTGATGTTTGTGATGCAAAAGGGCTATGAGTTGAATGGCCGAGTGATTCGCCCTGCGATGGTCATGGTATCAAAGTAAAGAGTTGCGAAATAAGCCAAATGCTTTATTGGCGTTAATTTATTCAGTGCCAAAGAGAGGTGTACGTCGCCTCTCTTTTTTATGTCGAAATCGATTAATGCTGAGATAGAAACCTTCATTAAGTGGTTTCGGGATTGAAAAAGTCGTTATTTACGCTGTTTAGTCGAAATATCATAACTTTTTTCAATTTTGCCCTTGAAAAGGTGCTGAGTGACCTTATTTATTGGGCATACGAGAAACGAACATCCTTGTTTAGTTTGTGAGTAAGGGTTGAAACCCTGTTCTCCCTCCCCCACATAGGGGGTAGCATAAAACAAAAATAGAATTTATTTGGAGATAGCCTGATGGGTAAAATCATTGGTATTGACTTAGGTACTACTAACTCTTGTGTTGCTGTTTTAGATGGCGACAAACCTCGCGTTATTGAAAACGCTGAAGGTGAACGTACAACTGCATCGGTAATTGCATATACAGATGGTGAGACGCTAGTAGGTCAGCCTGCAAAACGTCAAGCGGTAACAAACCCAACCAATACGCTATTTGCAATTAAGCGTTTGATCGGTCGTCGTTTTGAAGACGAAGAAGTTCAACGTGATATTGAAATCATGCCTTACAAAATCGTGAAGGCTGATAATGGCGATGCTTGGGTTGAAGCAAGAGGCCAAAAAATGGCCGCTCCTCAAGTTTCAGCTGAAGTTCTGAAGAAAATGAAGAAAACAGCTGAAGATTTTCTTGGTGAGCCAGTTACTGGTGCCGTTATTACGGTTCCTGCATACTTTAACGATGCACAACGTCAAGCAACGAAAGATGCAGGTCGTATTGCAGGCCTTGAAGTAAAACGTATCATCAACGAACCAACAGCGGCTGCACTTGCTTATGGTTTGGACAAACAAGGTGGCGATCGCGTTATCGCGGTATACGACCTTGGTGGTGGTACATTTGATATTTCAATCATCGAGATCGATGAAGTTGAAGGCGAGAAAACATTCGAAGTTCTAGCAACTAACGGTGACACACACCTTGGTGGTGAAGACTTTGATAACCGCATGATCAACTATCTCGTTGATGAGTTCAAAAAAGAGCAAGGCATCAACCTAAAAACTGATCCACTTGCGATGCAGCGTCTAAAAGAAGCCGCAGAAAAAGCGAAAATTGAGTTGTCATCAGCGCAACAAACAGATGTGAACTTGCCTTACATCACCGCTGATGCTGCTGGTCCTAAGCACATGAACGTGAAAGTGACACGTGCGAAACTAGAATCTCTAGTGGAAGACCTTGTTCAGCGTTCGCTTGAGCCATTAAAAGTGGCGCTGGCTGATGCAGACTTGTCTGTCGGCGACATCACTGACGTTATCCTAGTGGGTGGTCAGACTCGTATGCCTATGGTTCAGAAGAAAGTGGCTGAATTCTTTGGCAAAGAAGCGCGTAAAGATGTTAACCCAGATGAAGCGGTTGCTGTTGGTGCGGCCATTCAAGGTGGTGTGCTTGCGGGTGAAGTAAAAGACGTACTGCTACTTGACGTAACGCCTCTGTCTCTCGGTATCGAGACAATGGGTGGCGTGATGACTAAGCTGGTTGAGAAAAACACAACGATTCCAACTAAAGCGAATCAAGTATTCTCTACCGCTGAAGACAACCAAAACGCAGTAACGATCCATGTTCTACAAGGTGAGCGTAAGCAAGCCATGTACAACAAATCACTAGGTCAATTTAACCTAGAAGGTATTCAAGCTGCACCACGTGGCATGCCACAAATTGAAGTTGTGTTTGACTTGGATGCGGATGGTATCTTGCACGTGTCTGCGAAAGATAAACAAACAGGCAAAGAGCAGAAGATCACTATCCAAGCGTCTGGCGGTTTGAGCGATGCTGAAATCGAGAAAATGGTCCAAGAAGCTGAAGCAAACAAAGAAGCGGACAAAAAGTTCGAAGAGTTAGCGACAGCACGTAACCAAGCGGACCAAATGATTCACGGTACTCGTAAGCAAATTGAAGAAGCGGGTGATGCTCTTCCTGCTGACGATAAAGTGAAGATTGAAGCGGCCATTACTGAGCTTGAAGAAGCGAAGAAAGGTGAAGACAAAGAAGCGATCGACGCTAAAGTTCAAGCGCTTATGGCTGCTGCTCAAAAACTGATGGAGATCGCTCAGCAAAAAGCTCAAGCACAACAAGCGGGTGAAGGCCAACAACAGTCTGCAGAAGACGATGTCGTTGACGCTGAGTTTGAAGAAGTCAAAGAAGACAAAAAGTAATTGATTGAGTTCCCTCCTTTTAAACGGGGAGGGCTAGGGTTGGGTGGCTCGCGAGTTTAACCCACCCTAACTTCTCTAAGAGAAGAATGAAATCAACGGTATGATGCGGGCGTTTGGGGTAACTCTTACGCCCGTATGTCTGTAATTAATGAAAACTCATTGGTGTCCATCTAACTAACAGTGTCTTTTTAGTTTGAATTCACTAGAATCTAGAGCCATTAGTTAGGTCGATATAAACACCAAGCGGCAGCGTGTCGTTTGCGGTAACAAATTGGTGACGAAGAAGATGTCAAAACGTGATTTTTACGAAGTATTAGGCGTAGGCCGAGATGCCTCTGAGCGCGATATTAAAAAGGCGTACAAGCGCCTAGCAATGAAGTTTCACCCTGATAGAAACCAAGGGGATGACAGCGCTTCGGACAAGTTTAAAGAAGTAAAAGAAGCGTATGAAATTTTAACCGATTCGCAAAAGAAAGCGGCTTATGATCAGTACGGTCATGCTGCTTTTGAACAAGGCGGAATGGGCGGTGGCGGCTTTGGTGGCGGCAGTGCTGATTTTGGCGATATCTTCGGTGATGTCTTTGGTGACATTTTCGGTGGTGGTCGTCGGGGCGGTGGTCAAGCGCGTGCACAACGTGGTGCTGACTTGCGTTACAACATGGAACTGTCTTTAGAAGAGGCCGTTCGTGGTTGTTCGAAAGAGATTGAAGTGCCAACACTGGTCCATTGTGATTCTTGTGAAGGTACTGGCGCGAAGAAAGGCTCGTCTGCGCAAACGTGTGGAACCTGTCATGGTCACGGCCAAGTACAGATGCGCCAAGGATTTTTCGCTGTACAGCAAACCTGTCCGACTTGCCATGGTAAAGGTAAGATCATTAAAGACCCATGTAACGTGTGTCACGGACAGGGGCGTAAGCAAAAAACCAAAACGCTTAATGTTAAAATTCCAGCCGGTGTGGATACGGGCGATCGCATTCGTTTATCTGGCGAAGGTGAAGCGGGAGAAATGGGCGCTCCAGCGGGGGATTTGTACGTACAAGTTCACGTCAAAGAGCACCATATTTTTGAACGCGATGGCAACAACTTATACTGTGAAGTCCCTGTAAGTTTTGCTATGGCGGCACTTGGCGGTGAAGTTGAAGTTCCAACACTCGATGGTCGTGTAAACTTGAAAGTACCAGAAGAGACGCAAACAGGGCGCATGTTCCGTATGCGTGGTAAAGGTGTGAAAGGCGTACGCGGTGGGGCGATCGGTGATTTGGTTGTCAAACTCGTGGTTGAAACACCTGTGAAACTGAGCGCGCGTCAAAAAGAACTATTACGTGAATTTGAAGAAACTTGCGGTGGTGAAGCGGCAAATAAGCATAAGCCTAAATCGGAAGGTTTCTTTAATGGCGTGAAAAAGTTCTTCGATGATTTAACCAGCTAATTCACTGTTGAATTATTATCTATCCAATAAGGCCTGCAATGCAGGCCTTATTCGTTCCTGATACAGGATGACTTTATCCTCCCCTCACAAACTGAACCTTTGTGGTGTTCTATTTCCAGCATGCGCTTGGGGCTGATTCGTTGGTTGATTTCAATGTCATGACCTTATCGCTGGTTAGACATTCATCCTTGTCTTGGCCTCTGGTGCTCTGCGCCGTCGCGGTGATGGTGTAGCTACTGGTTGCGGAACTGGCGACTGAAAACTGATAGCGTTCAGCATCGCTTTCACAGATGACGCAATTTCCCCCTGAAATGATCCCACTCCAGTCATAACCCTTATCGTAGTGATGCTCCAGTTCCAGCTGAATTCTCCCCATATCGGCGAGTGCGGTGGTTCGGTGCCCTTTTAAAACGTGCTTGGTATAACTTGGATAAGCGATTGCAGACAGTACGCCAATAATCACAACCGCAATCAATAATTCGATCAATGTCATCCCGAACGACCGCCGGTTGTGGTTGTTGCATTTAGAATTTCGAATCATCACGTGGAGTTCCTTGTTGATTTACCCGCTATTTTTATTAGGTGATAGCATTCGCGCAAGGTGAATTTTGTTTCATATTTTAATTACATAGGAATTTGGGAAATGGCTCGCGGGTTTACTTTACTTGAGTTGCTTATCACGGTTTCCGTTTTGTCTATTTTACTCACGATAGCGGCTCCCAATTTCAAACAAGTCAGTGATACGCAAAAGATGCAACGTTTAGCGGGGGAGATTAATGGCTTGATGATGAGCGCCCGTTCGGAAGCAATAATGAGAAAGCAGCCGCTATGGGCGCATATTGTCATGTCGGGTTCGGTTAATAGCCAAGGTGAATGGCAAATCGTGCTGACTAATTCAGGAACCTATCCCGGGGGGCAAGTGATTTCATCGCTATCGGGGCAACCTTATCGCAATATTGAATTGGGGGTGAATTACCCGTCAAATCAGATCCATTTTGAAGCCATTAATGGCCGAGCTGTAAATGGGAGCCTTGATTTTTCAACACACCAAGGTGCACTCAAATTCACGACCTATAGACCTTCAGGACGAATGCGCCTATGTGGTAATGGAGGAGACTATTTTGGTTTTAAGCAGTGCAGCTAACATACCGAGAGCAAAAAAGCATGCCTATAAAGTTCATATCGCTGAAACCAAGCAGATGGGGGCAACGTTAATTGAGTTCATGGTAGCATCCATGCTTGGCTTGATTGCGATAGCCATTATCGGCTCTGTATTCATCACTGGGCAGAAGGTAGCGACCGAAAGAGGCAAGGAGCTACTACTACTGCAACAAGTGACGGGCGCGCTGCAATACCTCAAACAAGATATTCAACGTGCAGGTTATGATGGCGGTCATGGTAACTCACTCACGTTATTGGATAGCGATGATATCGTTTTTGTTTCGGCCGACCAATCAACGCTTGCGTATGCCTACCTTGATGATACGGGGGCAACGAAACAGATCAGAAATGTTGGGTTTGTCATGACTTCTGGCGCGTTAGGTGTCTGTGACAGGCCGACGTCTGTGATTTCAGGGGCCAAAACCGTTTCCCAAGCGACGGCTGGTTGCTCTGCTATTTTTGATACTAACCAGATTAATGTGACTCATTTTCAAGCCCAGCGAGCATCATTAGCGGCGAATGGTGTGAGCTCAGCCTACATGACGATCTCTATGGCAGCAGAGTTGGTGGGGGATAGCCGTGTATCAACATCATTTGGAGTGGCAATAAAACAAAGGAATTGGCAGTAATGAAGCAAGCTCAGCAAGGCGCTGTAACGTTATTGATCACCACGCTTTTGTTGGTGCTCGCTTTAGTGGTGGCATTAGGCTCCTACCGTTCGCTCTTTTTTCAGATCAAACGAGCACAAAATGAGGTGCAAGCGAGGCAACAGCATTGGCGAGCAGAAGGGGGGCTTGAGTGTGGTTATAGCCATATTATGAACAATAAAAATAGTTCAATTCCAAATAACCTCAATACCTTGTGTGTCGATTTAGAGTTAACGTACCTCTCTGCAGACCCTACTAACGCCAGTACACTTATGTCCCAGTATCAAATGACGACGTTGAAAAAGAACATTCTGTTTCAACGTGGGAGAAGTCCAGGAGCCATTCGTTCTACTTCAGACTTAATAGTGTTTGGCTCTACACTTATTTCTCCACCAGATCCCGGGCCCAAAAATAGTGATGGGAAATATGAATGCGCGGCTATCGCCGTTGCTAAATATGTTATTGCTACGGCGGGAGTAACAAATAATGGTGTTGGGAGTGCTATTCAAAAACCAAGTGCTGTTTTTGACAATAGTGCCGATTGCGCGCCGACGCATAAAACGAACAGTAGTTCACAAAGCGGTATTTGGAAAAATAGTAGCGGTCTTTATGAAGCAGTCGATGTCAAAAATGATATTTACCGAGATGAAACGCTAAACCCATTTAAAGATCTCTTTGGTTACGAACGGGGAGAATGGGAAAAAGCACGCGACGATACTGAATTTAAGTTCTTGAGTTACACAATGACCAGTGGTGATGTTGATTGTGTTTCGAAATTTAAAGGTGCTTTGGTTCTTGGTCAGCCCAATCAAGTATGGATTGATGGCAGTTGTCAACTGAACCAAGCATCGATTGATACAATGTCAACCATACAAAATGCTCATCCTGGGACTTACCTTTTTTTGCTGGTGCATAATGGCGTGTTAGGGATTCGAGGGAGTGGCAGCATTCAAGGGGTGCTCTTTCATTTTAACAGTGGATTTGCCGCTGATACGGCAAATTGGAATGGATTTGATACTGAACTCATCGCGGATCTCAATGCTAATTTTGATGCACCGATAAAAACATTGTACGGCAGCGCTACCACCTTGACGCCAAAGCACGCTACCTACTTACAGTCGGGATCTTTTCAATTTACCGGAGGAATGGCCTTTGATACCCAAGGTCAGATAGCACTATTTTATAACTCGCTACGTTTGCAATATAACAGTGATATTGAAAACAGCTTTTCCTTTTCGGTTCCACCTAGATGGCAAAAAGGTTCATGGAATGATCTCTAAACAGCAAGGATTTAGCCTAATAGAAGTGATGATATCGTTTGTTCTAATTGGTGTTGGGGCACTGGGTTTGGTCAAATTACAAGTGTTGGTTGAGCAAAAGGCGGATTTTGCCGTTCATAGTATCGAAGCACTACATTTGGCCGAACAAAAGTTGGAATGGTTTCGTAGCCGTGGCGCTTCTGCCGCGATTTCTACTCTCACGCCAGCGAATTTTGATAGTGATATTGTCAACGGACAAGATAACTCACATCCCTTTTATACACTCAGTTGGTCAGTACCAACGGTCTCTTTATCGGGCTCACTGAAAACCATTTATATTGAGTCCTATTGGCATGATCGTCAGGGAAATAAGCAGTCGGTTGAGCTGAAAACCATGATTTCGCAGTTCAGTGAGTTTGATTAGCGTCTCGATGCTTATACAAAAATGAAATATTTGATTTTGCAAATTGGTTACTGATTTGTAGGAAAAAAGAGCATAAGAATGTGTTTGGATTGTTGTGGTGGAATGCTATTTTTGCAAAATATGTCCCCGTTTTTGTAAAAAACTGTAGAAGCTTGTGCTTTGGTTGAGGCTTTTTTATAGAATAACCGACGATTAATAGGTCGGCTAAATAAATTGATATAGGCCTACAGCAGCAACATCACATATGGAGTTACGAATGAGTAACCAAGTCGTAAAACAAGCACCATTTCCGAAGCCGAGCGGTATGGATCGCTTTTTAAATTTTATTGAACGTGCAGGAAATAAAATTCCTGACCCTGCGATTTTGTTTTTCTGGGCACTGATTATTGTTTGGGTTTCATCGGCACTGTTATCGAATGTGACATTTGATTTGACCAACCCTCGAACGGGTGAAGCACTGCAAGTTAATAACCTACTGACAGGTAAAGCGCTCGCGAGTTTTCTAGCCAATATGGTGACCACATTCACCAGCTTTGCGCCGCTAGGTATCGTGCTGGTTGCCATGCTCGGTGTGGGAGTGGCTGATTCTTCAGGGTTTATCACTACAGGCCTTAAGAAAATGCTAAATTTCACGCCAGCGAAACTACTAACACCGATGCTGATTTTGGTGGCGATAGTGTCGCATACGGCTGCTGATGCTGGTTATGTATTGGTTATTCCTCTGGGTGGGATTATTTTCCATGCGGCAGGGCGTCATCCACTGGCCGGTATTGCAGCCGCATTTGCTGGTGTTTCTGGTGGCTTTTCAGCGAACTTTATCCCTTCTGGTATTGATCCTTTGCTCGCTGGTTTTACACAAACCGCCGCACAAATTTTGGATCCTCAATACATAGTGAATCCGCTGGCGAACATTTTCTTCACGGGTTTATCTTCGGTGATCATCGTCGCGATTGGTTGGTATGTGACTGAGAAAATTATTGAACCTCGTCTAGCGAATATGCCTGTCGATGAAGATGCGGAAATAGCGCCTGATCTAGGAACATTCAGCGCAACGGAATCGAGAGCATTTCGTTTTGCTGGCTGGGCAATGGTGGTAGGTATTGCATTACTAGTAGCGGCTTTGATCCCAGAAAGCTCAGCACTGCGTTCGCCTGATGGTGAGCTAACGGCCTTTTCTGCGCCAGTGATGAAGTCGATCGTTCCTTTGATTTTTATCTTGTTTATTATTCCGGGAATTGTGTATGGCCGAGTGGCTGGCACCTTTAAAAACAGTAATGACGTGATAAAAGCGATGTCTGGCACCATGGCTACGATGGGCGCATACATAGTGATGTCGTTCTTCTGTGCTCAGTTCTTATCAGCGTTTGGTCAGTCTAATATTGGTACTATGTTGGCATTGTATGGCGCCGAAGGCCTAAAAGCGATGGACTTACCCGGCCAAGCAACGATTGTGGGGATGATTTTACTTACGGCTAGCGTTAATTTGCTGGTGGGTTCGGCCTCGGCAAAATGGGCATTGATTGGTCCAATTCTGGTACCTATGCTGATGGCGGTAGGGATTTCTCCCGAGCTATCGCAAGCGGCTTACCGCGTGGGCGATTCGGTTTCTAACATTATCTCTCCACTGATGGTCTTCTTCCCATTAGTCGTGGTGTATTGCCAACGTTATGTAAAATCGACGGGCATTGGCACCTTGGCTTCAATGATGATGCCTTTCTCCATTGCGATGCTGATTGGTTGGACGCTGTTCCTGCTCGCTTACTGGGCTTTTGGTATTCCGCTAGGGGTGCAAGCGCCTTACACATACAGCTTGTAGCGTTAACATTATTTATCGAGTCTGAATTTAAAGCCCGCGAGTGTATCGCGGGCTTTTTCAATCTTATTTGTGCAGATGCTGTGCGTGAAATGCTAAGTGATCATCAATGAAACTTTGAATGAAAAAATAACTGTGATCATAACCTTTATGCATTCTTAACGAGAGTGGGCTATTGCTCGCTTGTGCAGCGGCGAGTAAGCGTTCAGGTTTAAGCTGTTCGTGTAAAAATGGGTCTTCCTCTCCTTGGTCAACCAAAATGGGTAAGGATGATGAGTGAGTGGTGAGCAATTCAACCGCATCGTATTGTTTCCAATCTTGCTGGTTATTACCAAGGTAGTGGCGAAATGCTTTTTTCCCCCAAGGGCAGTGTATTGGGTTGCTTATCGGGCTAAAGGCTGAAATCGAGCGATAGCGTTGAGGGTTTTTCAATCCGATGGTTAACGCACCATGGCCACCCATACTGTGTCCTGCAATCGCTCGCTGTTGGTTTACGGGAAAATGTTGCTCTATTAAGGCTGGAAGTTCTTGCACAATGTAGCTGTACATTTGGTAGTGCTTATCCCAAGGCGCTTGAGTTGCGTTGAGGTAAAATCCTGCGCCAAGGCCAAAATCATACGCTCCTTGCGGGTCGTCAGGAACACCTTCACCTCTTGGGCTGGTATCGGCGGCAACAATCGCGATACCGAGCTTAGCCGCGCTTTGAAATGCGCCAGCTTTTTGCATGAAGTTTTCATCGCTGCATGTTAAGCCGGATAACCAATACAACACCGGAACCGATTGATAGGCCGCTTGAGGTGGAAGATAAATAGCAAAACGCATACTGCACCCTAGTACTTGTGATGAGTGCGTGTACTGTTTATGCCAGCCTTCAAATACTTTGGCTTGGCTAATGTTTTCAATGTGCATAGCAAGTTTCCCCACCCAGCCCTTTAAGAAAAAAGGGCTGGCTATTAAGGCTTATTGGTCAAAATGAATCACAGAACGAATACTTTCGCCTTTATGCATTAAATCAAAGGCTTGGTTTATATCCTCTAAACCCATGGTATGGGTAATAAACTCTTGCAAACCAAATTCGCCCGCCAGATAGCGCTCGACAATGTGTGGCAGTTCCGAGCGGCCTTTTACGCCGCCAAATGCACTACCACGCCATACTCGGCCCGTCACTAATTGGAAAGGGCGAGTTGATATTTCTTGGCCCGCGCCAGCCACACCAATAATGACCGATTCTCCCCAGCCTTTATGGCAGCATTCTAACGCTTGGCGCATTACATTGACGTTACCGATGCACTCAAAAGAAAAATCAACACCGCCATCAGTCATCTCAATAATCACTTCTTGGATTGGCTTAGTCAGAGTTTTCGGGTTCAGGCAGTCCGTTGCACCAAGCTGAGTAGCAAGCTCAAACTTACTCTCATTGATATCAATGCCAATAATACGGCTGGCACCGGCCATTCTTGCACCAATAATGGCGGAAAGCCCGATGCCGCCTAGGCCAAAGATGGCCACAGTATCACCTTGTTTAACTTTGGCCGTATTGAGCACCGCGCCCATGCCCGTTGTGACACCACAACCGAGCAAGCAGACCTCTTCTAATGGAGCCGCTTTATTGACCTTAGCCAAGGAAATTTCTGGCAACACGGTATACTCAGAAAAGGTGGAGCAACCCATATAATGGAAAATGGGTTGGCCGTCTTTATAGAAACGTGTAGTGCCATCCGGCATTAATCCTTTTCCTTGCGTTTCACGTACTGCTTGGCACAGGTTAGTTTTACCTGATTTACAGAATTTGCATTCACCACACTCTGCGGTGTACAAGGGAATGACATGATCTCCTACCTCGACGCTGGTTACCCCTTCACCAATCCTCTCAACGATACCGCCGCCTTCGTGGCCGAGGATAACCGGAAAAATCCCTTCAGGGTCTTCACCAGATAGCGTAAAGGCATCGGTATGACAAACGCCGCTCGCAATAATACGCACCAACACTTCGCCTTTTTGGGGCAACATAACGTCAACCTCCTCGACTTTTAGTGGTTGATTTGGCCCCCACGCAATCGCCGCGCGAGATTTAATGAATTGATGTGATGACATAAGATTTTCCTTTGCACATTACTTGAAGTTTCAAGTGAGTTGGGGAGAGTGACAGTATATTCCCTTCTTGAAATTTGATAATCGGTCTAAAATAAGAATCACTTTTACTTATCAGTAATAATTAAGATGGCGAGTTGGGAAGGCATTCATGAATTTGTTGCGGTGGCTGAAACTGGAAGTTTTACCGCAGCAGCGCACAAACTATCGACATCAGTGGCGAATGTCAGTCGACGTATTGCGCTATTAGAAGAGCGCTTGGCGGTAAAGTTGTTGCAACGTACCACGCGGCGAGTCTCCCTGACCGAAGCGGGTCAACTCTATTATCATCAGTGTCGGCAATTGGTTGAAGGCTTAGCGCAGGCTGATCTTGCTGTCACGCAGATGCAGCAAACGCCGTCAGGTTTACTGAAAGTGACCGCTCCGGTGACTTATGGTGAGCAGAAAGTCGCGCCTTTGCTGCATGAGTTTTTACAGTTACATCCTCAATTGGAGTTGGAACTGATACTCACTAACCAAAAATTGGATCTGATTGCGGAAGGAATTGATGTCGCCGTACGATTAGGGCAGTTAGATGATTCGAGTTTTATTGGCAAAAAGTTATCCAACCGACAACTGTTTGTCTGCGCTAGCCCTGACTATTTGGTGAAATATGGCACTCCCTATTCATTGTCAGAGTTGGTTCATCACCAATGTTTACAAGGCACTATGAACTATTGGCGATTTAAGGATCAGCAACGCTCTCGCGAAATCGGTGTTAAAGGAAAAATTAAATGCAACAGCGGTGTGGCGTTATTGAATGCCGCGTTGCAAGGGATTGGAATCGCACAATTGCCCGACTATTATGTAGAGCCGTATTTGCTCTCGGGTGAGTTGCAAGAAGTGCTACATCAGTACCGAGATGATCGTGAAGGTGTATGGGCCTTATACCCACAAAATCGCCATTTGTCCTCAAAAGTTAGGCTGCTGGTGGATTTTCTGGCAGAACGGCTATCGTCCGCTAACGGCAAAGGCTAGTGAAAGAGAAAATAGGATATATGAATACACAGTTTACCGTTCAAGATCAAAAGTTTATGCGCCGAGCCATCGCGCTTGCCAATCTTGCAGAACAAGCAGGTGAAGTGCCTGTGGGCGCTGTGCTTGTTAAAGATGGCGAAATCATTGCTGAAGGTTGGAATGCCTCTATTGGTCAACATGATGCGACAGCGCACGCTGAAATTCAGGCTTTGCGTCAAGCAGGTCAACGGTTACAAAATTATCGTTTGCTTGATACTACCTTATACGTCACTTTAGAGCCCTGTCCAATGTGCGCAGGCGCACTGCTGCATAGCCGAGTCAAAAGGATTGTCTTTGGCGCTCCAGATCTCAAAGCTGGGGCGGCCGGTACGGTGCTGAATTTATTTGAAAGCCAAGCCTCCTATCATTACGCGACGGTCGATAAAGGATTGTTAGAAGAGGAGTGTCGGGAGCAACTGCAATCTTTTTTTAGACGAAGACGCGCAGAGATACAGGCGGAAAAACAGCGGAATAAACAACAGAGTGATGGGCTTTAGCAAACATCCACTTTGAGTAGATGTTTGCCGCTGAAGGTTAAGCAGAGATTAATTGCATAAATGCACGGTTACGCCAGATAATTTTCTTTTTATTATTGGATAACATACGCTTACGACGGTTCGCTGCCACCGTTTTATTAAGGTGTTTTGATAGCTTTTTACGTTTAAGCATAAACAACCTCCTACTGCTGAGTTTTGACAATGATCCCTAATGGTTTAGGGTGCCTTATGACAATCTTAATCTGCCTTTATAGTGCAGGATTGTTACCATAATATGAAACTTAGGAAACGATCTTTTTCACGTTTTGATGTATGGGCTGCACACTTGGAAATCAAGTGTGCAATTTTTGTTCAACGTGGAAGATTTAGCTATTGTTATGCTTATTGAGCTACGGGGTCGAGATACTGATTATCCTGCGCCTCATCGGCCGATTCCATCGCTTCTAACGCGGCCTCCTCCTCCTCAATACTGATCACAACCAAATCATCAGTACCTGAACTATTGTCTATCTGCTTTTGTTGATCAACATGGCCAATAATACTTTGATAATAGCGACGAATATTTTCAACGTAGGCCTTGGCTTCGTCACCTCGCGCGTAGCCATATCGAGTCTGGCTGAAGTATTTCTTTTGTCTCAGTTGAGGGAGGCGTTCTTTGACTTCAGTCCATGAATCAGGGTTCGCACCTTGTTGCTTGGTTAAGCGTCTTGCATCCATCATATGCCCATAGCCGACGTTATAGGAAGCGAGAGCAAACCAAATTTTCTCATGTTCTGGGATGGAGTCTGGTATACGCTGTACCATCCGACGCAGGTATTCGACACCACCACGAATCGATTGTTCCGGATCGAGTCGATTGGCGACACCAACACTTCTTGCCGTAGGGAGAGTCAACATCATCATACCGCGGACCCCGGTGGGGGATTTAGCTAATGGATTCCAGTGAGACTCTTGATAAGCTAAGGCGGCAATCAATCGCCAATCAAACTCGTCAGAATATTGTTGGAAAAGAGGGGCCCATTTTGGTAAGCGGACATCGAGTGCTCTAATAAAGGCGCGCGTATCGACATAATCAAACGTGCCCACGTGACCAATATATTTCTCTTCCAAGGCCGCTAATTGACCAGATTGTTTAAGGTTGCCAAAAAACTCAATCATCAAGGCGTATAAGCTTTCATCTTCAGAACGACGCATATACCAAGCGATAGGCTGATCTTCAGTTAATTCAAAGGCGACGGCTAAGTCAGGGTAGATTCGCTGCGACAGCGAGACTTCGACCGAATCAGCCATGGTAAATAGCAGTTCGCCATTCGAAACCTGTTTTAAAAGGTCGTTAACGTCGGCGTTATTATTCACATTGTACTGAAACTCTGGGTAGATCTGTTTAATGTCGCTGAGTGTATTCTCAAAGTGGGATTCATTCACGATAGAAAAAACGCTGTCACCTTCATGACCAGCAATCAGTTCCGGTTGTTTTTCCAGTAATTGTTTTAAATTTCTTGGACGCCAGTTGCCTTTCTTATAGACGACTTGTTGGCTGACATAGTAATAAGCGGGCCCTGTTCTGTACTCATTCAAGCGTTGATTCGATTGACTTAACCCCGCTGCAACAACGTCGATTTCCCCATTTTTCAGTGCAGGAAAGAGACTAGACAACCGATAAGCGGGTTTCATCTCTAGTTTAACCCCAAGCTGATTGGCAAATTCGCGTGCTAGTTCGTAGTCCAGCCCTGCAGGGCCATCTGGGCCAATGTAGTAGGAGAGTTGATTGTTCAACGTACCCACTCGCAATACGCCACGTTCACGAATATGGTCAAGCTCGCTTTTAGGATCTGAATCGATTTGGCAACCGACAACAAAAAGAGTGAGTAGGAAAATGGACAATGAGCGATGAAGCTGAATCAGATAATACTTTGGCATTTATGAGCGATCTCTTACATCAATTACTGCCTTTATATCAAAGGCGGCCATATTGGCAAAGTTTCAGATCAAAAACGGATGAAAAAGTGTCGGTGACCACGCTAATGTGGCTGTATTTCAAATTTGACAAAAAAAATGACGCAAACGGTTGCTTTTGGTGTTACGTCACAAAAAGAATTCCTTTATAATGCGTTCGAAATCACGAGGTGAAATTGGTATGTATTCAGTTTTCTTTTATTAACTTATTGTATTTTAATGATTTTGAATTCATTCCAATTACACCTCAACCCACTGTATAAGAGACCTAAGCACATGAGAATTTTGCGTGGCTCCCCAGCGCTTTCTGAGTTTCGTGTTAACAAACTCGTTGAACTTTGTCGTGAACAGCAACTGCCTGTATCGGGTATTTACGCGGAGTTCATGCATTTTGCTGATCTCTCTGCGGATTTAGACGCTCAATCCCTTGAAAAATTAGAGAAACTACTCACTTATGGCCCAACGATTCAAGAACATGAGCCACAAGGTCTTCTTTTACTGGTCACTCCTCGCCCTGGAACCATCTCGCCTTGGTCTTCCAAAGCGACGGATATTGCGCATAACTGTGGTTTGAATGAGGTGAAGCGCTTAGAGCGAGGCACGGCTTACTACATCGAATTAGATCGCGAACTTTCTCAACCGCAACTTGTTACGCTTTATTCCCTGCTGTACGACCGAATGATGGAAGTCGTGTTTACCGATTTCGAATCAGCAACCTCACTGTTTAAAGTCGCTGAACCAGCTCCCGTAGCGTACGTCGACTTGCTGAATGGCGGCCGCTCAGCGCTTGAAAAAGCAAACGTTACCCTTGGGCTTGCATTGGCTGACGATGAAATTGATTATTTGTTCGAAAGCTTCGTCACTAAGCTTGAGCGTAATCCAACCGATATCGAATTAATGATGTTTGCTCAAGCAAACTCTGAGCATTGTCGCCATAAAATCTTCAATGCCGATTGGACTATTGATGGCGTTAAGCAAGATAAATCGCTGTTTAAGATGATCAAAAACACTTATGAAGTGACTCCTGATCACGTGCTGTCTGCCTATAAAGATAATGCCGCCGTCATGGTGGGTTCAGAAGTTGGGCGTTTTTTCCCTGATCCAGAGACACGCCAATATGGTTATCACCATGAAAAAGCGCATATTTTAATGAAGGTGGAAACACACAACCACCCGACGGCGATTGCTCCTTGGCCGGGCGCATCAACGGGTTCCGGTGGTGAAATTCGTGACGAAGGTGCAACGGGGATTGGTGGAAAACCTAAAGCCGGGTTAGTCGGTTTTACTACTTCAAACTTGCGTATTCCTAATTTTGTGCAGCCTTGGGAAACGGATTTTGGTAAACCGGGGCGCATTGTCACGGCACTTGATATTATGCTGGAAGGCCCGCTCGGTGGCGCGGCTTTTAACAACGAATTTGGTCGTCCAAACTTGTTAGGTTACTTCCGTACTTACGAAGAGAAAGTTAACTCTCATGCTGGTGAAGAAGTGCGTGGTTATCACAAACCAATCATGATTGCTGGTGGGATGGGGAATATCCGCGACGAGCATGTGCAGAAAAAAGAGATCCCTGTTGGCGCGAGCTTAATTGTGCTTGGTGGTCCGGCAATGAACATTGGCCTTGGTGGGGGGGCCGCTTCTTCTATGGCATCTGGTCAATCTGCGGAAGATCTTGATTTTGCGTCGGTACAGCGTGAAAACCCAGAGATGGAACGCCGCTGCCAAGAGGTGATTGATCGCTGCTGGCAACTCGGTGAGGCGAATCCGATCGCCTTTATCCATGATGTGGGCGCTGGTGGTATCTCAAACGCATTGCCTGAGCTTGTTGATGATGGTGAACGTGGCGGTATTTTCCAACTGCGTGATGTACCTAACGATGAGCCGGGAATGAGCCCGCTTGAAATTTGGTGTAATGAATCACAAGAGCGTTACGTACTGGCTGTAGCGCCAGAAAACATGGCGCGCTTTGACGCCATTTGCCAACGTGAGCGCGCGCCTTATGCTGTTGTGGGCATTGCCACTGAAGAGCGTGAACTGAAATTGGAAGATTCACATTTCGACAATACGCCAATTGATATGCCGATGGACGTATTGCTTGGCAAAACACCTAAAATGTATCGTGATGTGAAGACGCTGAAAGTTAATAATCCAGCACTTGATCGCCGTGATATCGAATTGAACGAAGCGATTGATCGTATACTGCGTCTCCCTGCGGTTGCAGAAAAAACCTTCCTCATCACCATTGGTGACCGAACCGTCACTGGCTTGGTCGCTCGTGACCAAATGGTTGGTCCGTGGCAAGTGCCAGTAGCAAACTGCGCGGTCACTGCGGCAAGTTATGATACTTACCATGGCGAAGCGATGTCGATGGGTGAGCGCACGCCAGTTGCCTTGCTGGATTTTGGGGCATCGGCACGTTTAGCCGTGGGCGAAGCGATCACCAATATTGCCGCTACCCATATCGGTGATATCAAACACATTAAGTTGTCGGCGAACTGGATGTCACCAGCGGGTCACCCAGGTGAAGATGCTGGTTTGTATGAGGCAGTAAAAGCGGTCGGTGAAGAGCTTTGTCCTGCGCTCGGCCTGACTATCCCAGTGGGTAAAGATTCGATGTCGATGAAGACCAAATGGGATGAAAATGGCGAACAAAAAGAAGTGACCTCTCCGCTATCATTGGTGATCACGGCATTTGCTCGTGTTGAAGATGTACGTAACACCATCACCCCTCAGTTAAGAACCGATAAGGGCGAAACCTCACTGGTTTTGATTGATTTAGGTAATGGTAAGAATCGCTTGGGCGCAACGGCGTTAGCACAAGTCTACAAACAGTTGGGTGATAAACCCGCAGACGTAGATAATACGGCGCAGCTTAAAGCCTTCTATGAAGCGATCCAAACCTTGGTCGCGAATCAGCAGATTATTGCCTATCACGATAAAGGTGACGGTGGTTTATTCGTTACTCTAGCTGAAATGGCCTTTGCTGGTCATTGTGGCGTGAAAGCCGATATCGCCGCGCTAGGTGATGATGCATTGGCCGCGTTATTTAATGAAGAGCTGGGCGCAGTCATTCAAGTTCGTCGCCACGATTTAGAGACGGTGATCTCGACGCTAACGGCGCATGGTTTACAAGCGTGTTCACACGTTATCGGTCGTGTTGACGCTTCTGATGAACTAGCCATTACCGCTGGTGAACAACCTATTGTTGTGCGTAACCGCACCGAACTTCGCACCATTTGGGCTGAAACTACGCATAAAATGCAAGCGCTACGCGATAACCCGCAGTGCGCGGATCAAGAGTTTGCAGCAAAACAAGATAACAGTGATAAAGGTCTTAACGTCAGTTTGAGCTTTGACGTGCAACAAGATGTTGCGGCACCGTATATTGCTAAAGGCGTGAAGCCAAAAATGGCTATTTTGCGCGAGCAAGGGGTTAACTCACACGTTGAAATGGCGGCAGCGTTTGATCGCGCAGGCTTTGAAACAACCGATATACACATGAGCGACATCTTAACGGGTCAAGCGGTGCTTGAAGAGTACCAAGGCCTCGTCGCATGTGGTGGGTTCTCTTATGGTGACGTATTGGGCGCGGGCGAAGGCTGGGCGAAATCAGTGCTGTTTAATGTACAAGCTCGTGAACAGTTCCAACGTTTCTTCCAACGTGAAGATACTTTCTCGCTAGGAGTGTGTAACGGCTGTCAAATGCTGTCGAATTTGAAAGAGTTAATCCCTGGTGCGGATTTATGGCCGCGTTTTGTGCGCAATGAATCAGAGCGTTTTGAAGCGCGCTTTAGCTTAGTGGAAGTGCAGCAATCTGATTCACTGTTTTTTAATGAGATGGCTGGCTCGCGCATGCCGATTGCGGTTTCGCATGGCGAAGGGCGCGTTGAAGTTCGTGATACGGCACATTTAACGGCGATTGAACAATCAGGCACCGTTGCGCTGCGTTTTGTGGATAACAACGGCCATGCCACGCAGCAATATCCGAACAACCCAAATGGTTCACCAAATGCCATTACAGGCTTAACGACTCAAGATGGCCGTGTGACGATCATGATGCCGCACCCAGAGCGCGTGTTCCGCACGGTAGCGAACTCTTGGCATCCTGATTCTTGGGGTGAAAACAGCCCATGGATGCGTATGTTCCAAAATGCACGTAAGAACTTAGGGTAACTCACCTTGTCGCCAGTGAGAGAAACGACTTAGTCTTGTTATTCCAGCCGCTGCAACTCAGCGGCTTTTTTGTTTACTTTGAGGATGAATTTTTTGTAAAAAATGCAGAAAAAAATTGTGATTTGTGCTCTAATGCCGCGCTTACCAAGGGATGGTGTTCAACATCCGCCGCCATATAATATAATGGCGCGCGACAAACGTTGATGAGTAATCCCTTATTATTCCCTTAGGAAAACGAAAATGTCAGAAAGTAAAAAATTTACCATCAAAGTGACTGAAAAGCGCAATGGTTGGGCGGCGGAAATCGTACGTCAAGTGACCTCTCGCAGAAGTGTTGTTTCAAAGCGCGAAATGGGTTTTGAAAGCGAAGCACAAGCACAAGCTTGGGCGGAAAAAGAGCTCAGTGGCTTTATTGAGAACCAAGCGAAACGCAATGAGCGTAAGGCTCTGGCAAGAAAAGAGAAAAAAGCTTAGTACAAAAAATCTGAGTGCTGTGCTTTAAGAACTGTTATTTGAACGAAAACCCGCTTTAAATTAGCGGGTTTTTTATGCCTTAACGAAATTGACCGATTTGCGGTAAAAACTCAAAGCCTGCACTGGCTAAGCGAGCTTCTAATGCCGCCCGATCGATATCAAAGTCATCCGCCAGCTTATCAAGATCGCCATTAAAATCATCACGTAGCTTCATATTGATGATGCTCATCAGCATGATTGGATCCATCGAGGCAAAATTGGCTAAATTCATCACTTATCCTCGAAATCAGAAATCAGCAAGTTAGCTGCCGCAAAGGCTGCTTGCTCTCGAACCGCTTTTGGCAGCGATTCGTCTGCTGCGACATCATTCAAGGTTTTGATGGCGCAGGAGATTGCTTGAGGAATATAAGCTTGATCACCACTGCCTATCTGCGCATAAAGCTCGCGCACTAATTCACAACAACCGTAAACTTGCATAGATTAAATCCTAACTAATGATAATGGCTCTCAATATACACATTACGTTTGGCAAAGACAAAATCAGAACTTGCGTTTGCGCAAGCTCTGATTGCATGTGATGAAACTTTAAGCGTTCACTTGCTGCTCTAGCGCCATGACCAGATCGTCGGCTAGCTGTAGTTGCTTAGCAAGCTCGTTCAGATACGCTTTTTCCATGAAATTTTGTTCATCGGCGATAAGTAAAGAGGCCAGATAAAGCTCACTCGCTTGTGCGGGCGTTGTGGCTAACTGTGCAATAGCCGTGGGATCGAGCGGTTTATGCAGCTCATTTTTTACCAGCTGCTGCAATTGGTTATCTGCGCCCATTTCAGAGATGGCTTGCTCAATTTTCGCCATTTCTTGTTCATCCACATGGCCATCAGCTTTTGCGGCGGCAATCATCGCTTTTAGGATCAGCGTGCTGTGGCTAGCATCATTAGGGTCAAAGCTAGACTGCGGTTGAGTGGTAGTTTGTTTTGCTTGCCAGTCATTATACGCTTTATAGGCTAGTGCGCCGAGCGCCGCTGCTCCACCAATCCCTATCACTTTAGTGCCTATTTTTTTTGCTTTCTTCGAGCCCATCAATAAACCGATTAGGCCACCACCGAGTGCACCAGCTCCTAAGGTTTTGAGTTTACTTGAATCTTGTGTGATAGCGCCGAGTTGGCTTGAACCTTGTTTTACGATGTCTGAATTCAATGCTTGGTTAAGTAAACTTTTTAGATCCATAGGTCACCTCCATTAATAATGGATTAAAGAATAGATCACCGTAGATGAATCGAAGATTAATATGCTTGAAAAAGCTTGTGTGGCTGGTGACAAAATAAAAAAGGTTGCCATTTAGGCAACCTTTTCAAGAGCACACTTTATTAGGCGATTTGAGCATTAATAAAGGAGACTATTTCATTCATAGCGACGGCCGACTTCTCACCACTGCGGCGATGTTTATATTCGAAGTTGCCCTCATCCATACTGCGATCGCCAATAATGATGGTATGTGGTACACCGATCAGTTCCATATCTGAGAACATTACGCCCGGGCGCTCTTTACGATCATCAAATAGCACTTCAATACCAGCTGCGGTCAATTCCGCATACAGCTTTTCAGCAGCTTGTTGGACGCGCTCTGATTTGTGCATGTTCATGGGGACAATCGCCACTTGGAAAGGTGCGATCGCGTCAGGCCAGATGATGCCGTATTTATCGTTGTTTTGTTCGATGGCTGATGCTACAACGCGTGATACACCAATGCCGTAACAACCCATCTCTAAAATGGTGTTTTTACCATTGGAATCAAGAACGCCACAGTTCATTTTCTCAGAGTAGTTAGTACCCAATTGGAAAATATGACCCACTTCGATACCGCGTTTGAGCATTAGTGTCCCTTTGCCACATGGGCTTGGGTCGCCTTCAACGACGTTACGGAGGTCTTCCACTTTCGCTAGCTCAACGTCACGGCCCCAGTTGATGCCAAAGTAGTGTTTGCCATCGATGTTGGCTCCTGCGCCAAAATCGCTCATGACGGCTACGCTGTGATCAACGATAAACGGCAATTCAAGACCAACAGGGCCAAGAGAGCCTGGGCCTGCGCCAATCAGTGCGCGAATCTCTTCTTCGCTAGCCATTTCTAGCGGAGCGGCAACTTCAGCGAGTTTCTCGGCTTTGATTTCATTGAGTTCATGATCACCACGGATAATCAGTGCCACGATAGAGGCATCGATCTCATCAGATGCTTTTACAAACAGTGTTTTAACTGTTTTCTCAATCGGTAGGCCATGCTGCTCAACCAATTCAGCGATGGTTTTGGCGTTTGGCGTATCAACCTGCGTCATCTCTTGAGTTGGCGCGGCGCGCTCAACGGCTGGCGCAATGGCTTCCGCTTTTTCGATGTTGGCGGCGTAATCCGATTCAGTTGAGAAGGCGATGATGTCTTCACCACTTTCAGCCAATACATGGAACTCATGAGAGCCGTTACCACCGATAGCGCCGGTGTCGGCTAGTACTGGGCGGTAATCAAGCCCCATGCGATCGAAGGCTTTACAGTAAGCTTCGTGCATCGCTTGGTAAGATTTCTCTAAGCCTGCTTTATCAATATCAAAGCTATAGGCATCCATCATGCAGAATTCACGAGCACGCATCACACCAAAACGAGGACGTCTCTCATCACGGAATTTGGTTTGAATCTGGTACAGGTTCAGCGGCAATTGCTTGTAAGAGCTGACTTCGTTGCGTACCAAGCTGGTGATTACTTCTTCTGCTGTTGGACTAAGCACAAACGGACGAGTATGGCGGTCAGTAAAGCGAAGTAGCTCAGGGCCCATTTTCTCAGAGCGGCCTGTCTCTTCCCACAGTTCAAACGGTTGCACAACGGGCATCAAGGTTTCGATTGCACCGGCATTGTCGATCTCTTGACGAACGATGTTTTCGACTTTACGCAGCACACGTAGACCAGTAGGCAGCCAGGTATAAAGACCTGAAGCCAGCTTACGGATCATACCTGCACGTAACATGAGCTGATGGCTCACGACTTCTGCGTCGTTTGGAGTCTCCTTCAAAGTAGAAAGAAGATATTTACTGGTACGCATTCTATGGTATCCGTTTCATGATGGTTAAAAGCGCTCTCCAATGAGAGGCTAGAATTAAGCCGCTAATAATATCAGCCAATCGGCTTTGTCAAAAGCGTTCTATTGCGGTTACTGAGACTAAGTTGTTTGCGATAGTGAATTTTACGTTCAGATCGAACAGATTTACCGCATATTCTTTATGATCGATTTTGTGTTTCTTATAGGCTGGGCGAGGGTCTTGAGCCAGCACTTGCTCTATGACGGCTTTAACCATGTCGTGATCTGCACGCGCATTCAGTGCTGTTAACGCCGCTTGGCTAAAGGTCACTGCGATCTTGTCGGGCTCGCTCTCGGCATAGCCACCGCTGGCTGTGGCTATCGAATCGGAATAGGGAATATAGGGTTTGATGTCAATGATCGGTGTGTTATCGACTAAATCTACGCTGCCTAGTTCCAAATAAACCTGATCACCTTGTTGAGTGACGCCTTTCAATTCAACGGCAGACATACCGATACCGTTAGGTCGAAACGTGGCCCGTGAAGCAAATACGCCGATCCGCTCATTTCCGCCTAAGCGCGGTGGGCGCACCGTCGGTTTCCAACCGGCATCGAGGTTTTGGTCAAACAGAAAAAGTAACCAGACATGGCTAAATTGTTCGATGCCTCGCACCGACTCTAAGCAATTAGCGTGACCGATGAGCTTGACTCTCGCGCTTGCGCTCGCCACTAAGCGAGGTTGGCGAGGAACGGCAAATTTTTCTTTATAAGGCGTTTCAATAGTACCAATCGGAGCAATGGTGTGCATATCCGTATCCGTCTTTTTTCACGTTGGTTGAGAAAAATATCATATTTAAGCTTGCTTTTCTTCTTGGTAATGATTATTAATTGGCATGTTATAACATAACAATTTAAGTGAGGGGAAATTGATGAAAGACGGAATTCATCCGCCATACCAAAAAGTGGTTTTCCACGACACCAGTGTGGATAAGTATTTTATTGTGGGTTCAACGCTAAAAACTGATCGGACGATCGAGTGGGAAGATGGCAACACCTATCCTTATTTCACCTTAGATGTGTCGTCTGAATCGCATCCGTATTACACCGGTAAGCAGCGAGTTGTTCAAAAAGAAGGACGAGTGGCGAATTTCAATCGTCGCTTTGCTCAGTTTGGTAAGGAGTAAACTATGAAAGTATTAAGTTCATTAAAAAGCGCAAAATCACGTCATCCAGATTGTCAAATCGTCAAAAGACGCGGTCGTTTATATGTAATTTGTAAAACCAATCCAAGATTTAAGGCGGTTCAGCGCTAATGAAGAGAAACGGTTGGACAGGCTAGTGATTGTCCAACCGTCAAAACGTGGTTATTTGTTCGCTTTAGCCAAAATGCGATCCAAATGGTTGGCAAATTCGCGTCGTTCTGTTTGAGAAAGCGCACTTGGTCCGCCAGTTTGGATACCGCTTGATCGCATTGTGTCCATAAAATCTCGAATATTGAGGCGAGCCTTGATGGTCTCTTTGGTATACAGCTCACCACGAGAATTGAGTGCCAAGCCACCTTTGGTTATCACTTCATCGGCCAGCGGAATATCGGAAGTAATTACCAAATCGCCCACTTCTACCCGTTTGACGATTTCGTTATCGGCAACATCAAAACCACTGGGGACTTGCAGTGAACGAATGTTGGATCGTTGCGGAATCGGAACGACATGATTGGCCACAAAAGTACATTCAACGCCCGTCCTTTCGGCTGCGCGGACAATGGTTTCACGAATTACTTTCGGACATGCATCGGCGTCCACCCAAATTTTCATCATTCAATTACTTCTCGGTTAGTTGTGCCTCTAGGGCTGCTACTCGGGCTGACAAAGCGGCTAGTTGCGTTTCAAGTTCGGCTACCTTGTTCGCGCTATTTTCCGTACTAACGCTCACTTCTACTTTGGGAACTCGGTGTGCATTTTTCCAACTTTTGATGGTTGCAATCAAGGCTGGCATTGGCACTGAGGTGCTAAGACGTGACTTTACTAAGGCCACACTCGGTTCCTTTCCTTGTTGTTGTAAGAGAGTCAAGATGCTTTCTAGTTCTTGAGTGACATCTTTTGTGAGCATAGGTTGTCCTTTTTGTGAGTGGCTGTGATCTTACCTTTTATTTACCAAGAGCAAAAGTGGCGAAGTGATGTAAGAGATCTCGCACATTGTTTGTAAGAAATCACAGTGTTTAACGCAGTGTTTGGTGGTGATTTTTTTATAACTATTTGTTTTTAATTAATATATCTATTTCTTTAGGTTGTTTTTTTAAAAATGATATTTTTAGGTGATTGTTTCTTAAAGCCAAACGAGTAAATTGAACCCTGTCGGAAGGATTCTGACAAGGAATTACAAAGCACCAAGGTTTGGTCTCTTCAGGAAGAAGACAAGGTTGTTCACGAAGAATAACCACGCAGGATGCTAGGACAGCGTAAGGATACAACAGTTGGCAGGATGCGAGCTGCATGGATTGGCGATGGACACCTTGTGGATAAGGCAGGACAACATCAGGATGATGTTATGGACACCGCTCAAGGAACAAGTGATGAGTATTGACCGGAGTGTTAGTACCATGGAAAGTTTGGACACCGCTAGGATGGCGATGCAGGATGAGCCGAAGAATTGGCCACTATTATGGATGATGCATGGAGCACACAATTTAGTAGCTGGACTGCTGCGAGTAAGACTTTAAGCCTCGACACATGCGTGTTGAGGCTTTTCTTATTACTTGCATTCTGGCTTTAGCGTGTTGTTGCTTCAAAAAAAGTTCATATGATAAGTGCAGCAAAATAATAACAACAAAAAAACAATCTAGATCAATTACCTCATCGTTCGGTTGGTTTAATTTTCGGCTTCTTTGCAAAAATAGAGTACCAGATTTTATCTGGGCTAAGGCGTATTGCCCTGAGCCTAGTTGAGTCTTTCGGTATTATTTTGCGGCTAACAAGGATTGTACGTGACAACCGTAACAAGAAGAACGCTTCTTCTCCCTTACACCGATTCGTTAGAGTCTGATTTTTTGATGCTCAATTGTTGCGCCAAAAATCGGGCACAGATGAATGGCCCTAAAACGGTCGCTTCAGCAAAACAGCTTTTTCAACGAGTGCTTCATGATCCTCATTTGTACGCAATGGCGGTGTTAGATAATTATAACCGCGAATACATGGGGCATTTGTTCATTGAACTTGACGAAGAGCGAGCAGAACTCGGTTTTCTGTTTGATAAATTGTATTGGGGCAAAGGCATTGCAACTGAGGCATTGAAGGCTTTTTTACCTAAAGCAGCCTACCAATTGCAACGACAAAAAATTACAGCCACTGCTAATATTGGCCACCATGCCTCTATTGCGGTACTCAAAAAACTCGGCTTTGAGCTGTTGGGTGAGAAAGAAGATGTTTTTGGCCCTTATTGGGAATTTGAGTTTACATACGATGAGGCGGCAAATGAAAAGCAGATGGCCTAAAGCCTATCATTTGTAATTCACCTTGGTAGCAGTCGTCACCTAGTGCAGAAAACTCAAACCAATAAACAGTATGCCAACGCCAGAGTCCTTCTGGCGTTTTGAATTTGTGGCGTCCAAAAGCAACGCTGATCAGCTGTAAGTCGAGTTGTTCGCATTTTCGACTGATCGCCGCTTTTGCCAATTCGGCTTGGCGACGCTGTTGCCAGAAAAGAAAGCAGCCCAAGCTGAGTAATAAAATAGCCAATAGATCGCCTAGCATAAACATTCCAGTTATTGAGTTTTGGTCGCTTGCTGTAAGCGAATTAAGGCATCGGCTAATTCGAACGAAGGGCTAGAATGCAGCAGTGGCAGCAGTACCATTCGCAGTTCTGGCAGCATCACTAAATCAGCAAAGAGCTGGTTAAAGAGGGCTTGATTGCCTGTTTGCGCCAAGCGTAATAAAAACGTTTCGGCAAGCAATGGGTTAGACAATACATGCCACGAGCGCCCTGCAATGGCAATTAATATCTCTTGATGGCTCAAGCGTGGGCTTTGCAGAATACGTTCAACCAAGGTCGCGGTGAGTGCATTATTCGTACCTGATAAGGCTCGTATTAAGGCAGAGAGTAAGAACAGATCAGGTTCGTGGCTTTCGATGTGCAGCATTGCCATCTCTTGCAAACGCAGCGCCAACTTATCATTCAACGGTGCACTATGTTCGAGTGCCCCCAGCAGGGCATACAAAGGCTGAGCGGGGAGGTGGTTTAATGCTTTCCTTAGTAACACGCTATTTTGTTCTTTGTTTAAACGAGCACAAATATCAGTAATGCCTTGTAAGCCGACCGTCTGCCAGTTTTCCCAGCCTAAATCCCCACTAAAATAGTGTTGCGCATGCTCATAATATTGGCTTGATGGTAGGTTCAACTGGGCGCGTATTTGGCTGTGGAATACTGCCATTTTGTCGTCGCTCGGTTTAAAGGTATAAGGGTTATTGGCAAGCTTTTGCTGCTGCTCATCGCTGAGATCTTGATGCAAACGTGACCCCATCGCTTCAAGTACAAACTTGATGAAGTTACCTATCTCAGCTTGTTTGAGTAGGCCGCGTTCATCCAAAGAGAATTTAAGAAACCAGATCCAAGGTTGTTGGGCTTGGTTCCAATACGCGATAGCAAGATGAGCATGACGCTGCAATGGATAGGGATACGGTTGTTGACCTTTTTCTACTTGAGAAAAGTGTGTATTTTCAATCGGGCAGATGCGTCTTCCTAAATCAAAGATCCGATATTGGCTACCACTATTGGTGAGCAATTGGCTAAGCGTATGAATGGTATCCATGGATAAAGTGGCCTTAACTTGTGTTCTTGAATAACTATTTTTGATCAATAACTCTCTTTGAACAATAAATGGTACTCTATAGCCCATTTTCAAGGTCACTTAGCAAATTAACTTGGTGAATAATGACAGTAAGCACAGAACTTACCCACCTGTTGAAGCAATTAGAAACTCAGCTACGCAATACTCAGTGCTGGCAATCTCAGCCGCCAAGCGAAAGCGCATTGATGAGCACAGAGCCTTTCTCCATCGATACCCTCACTCCGGAGCAGTGGCTGCAGTGGATTTTCATCCCCAAAATGTTATTGGCAATTGAGCAGCAAACAGAGCTTCCTCAAGGGTTTTCGCTCACTCCCTATTTTGAAGAGGCATGGCAACATCAAGCGGAATTGGCTGAGGTGATTGCGTTGCTACGTTTGATTGATGAGGTAAGCCAACCATGTTAGAGATTCTGTATCAGGACGATGATTTGGTCGCCGTGAATAAACCCGCAGGAATGCTGGTGCATCGCTCATGGCTAGATAAACACGAAACGCAATTTGTGATGCAAACGCTGCGCGATCAAATTGGCCAGCATGTGTTTCCCCTACATCGATTAGATAGGCCAACTTCTGGCGTGCTCGTGTTTGCGCTCTCCAGTGAAGTGGCGGCGCAAATGATGCCGATGTTTGCCAACCATCAAATGGAAAAAACGTACCATGCGATTGTGCGTGGTTGGATTGAACAAGGGGATGTGCTTGATTACCCACTCAAAATCGAGCTAGATAAAATTGCCGATAAGTTTGCCAAACAAGATAAAGAAGCCCAAGAAGCGATCACCGCTTATCAACCATTAGCGACAGTAGAAGTGCCGTATTCAACCGGGCGTTTCCCAACCAGCCGCTACTGTTTGGTGGAAATGAAACCGCAAACGGGCCGTAAACATCAGTTGCGTCGTCATATGCACCATTTGAGTCATCCGATTATTGGTGATACCACTCATGGTGATGGAAAGCACAACCGCCTATTTCGCGATCATTATGACGCGCAGCGTCTGATGCTCCATGCCTCTGAATTACGTTTTACTCATCCGTTTACTGGCCAAACATTAGTGCTTAAAGCTGGTTTTGATGAGGTATGGCAACGGCTGTTTACTCAGTTTGAGTGGAGCCAGCCGATATAAAAACAAAACCCTCGCGATGCGAGGGTTTTGAGTATTGGGATGTAACTGAAAGTGGTGTAGCTTATCGAGCTATTCGGTTCATAAAAACCTTCAGTTCATAAAACCGACAGCTTATAAAACGCTCGCTATTTTGCTAAATATTCTTGAATGGAACGCTCGATTCCTTTGGCATCTAAACCTAATTCTGCATGCAGCTCTTCTTGTGTGCCTTGAGCGATGAATTGATCAGGCAAACCTAGATTGAGTACCGGTTTTAGGATTTTCTCTTTCATCATCAGTTCAATGACGCCGGCACCCGCACCACCTGCAATCGCGTTCTCTTCCAAGGTCACTAGCACATCATGTTGCGCAGCCAGTTGGCGAATGAGTGTTTCATCAAGGGGCTTAACAAATCGCATGTCAGCCACTGTTGCATTTAGCTTATCGGCTGCTTCAAGCGCATTTGGTAGGAAAGTGCCAAAGTTGAGGATCGCGATTTTTTCATTCGCGATAGCCGTGTCACATTGGCGCATAATGCGTCCTTTGCCAATCTCTAACGCACTAAATTGGGTTTGGATTTCGACTCCCATGCCATTGCCACGAGGATAACGCACTGCGCTTGGCCCTGTGTGTTTATGGCCGGTATAGAGCATTTGTCGGCACTCATTTTCATCGGCGGGTGCCATGATCACCATGTTGGGAATGCAGCGCATGAAGCTTAAATCAAACGCACCTTGGTGAGTTTGGCCATCAGCTCCGACTAACCCTGCGCGGTCAATGGCAAACATAACCGGTAAATTCATGATGGCAACATCGTGGATCAGTTGATCATAACCCCGTTGTAAAAAGGTTGAGTAGATCGCCACTATCGGATGATCTCCCGCAATCGCCATACCTGTCGCAAGGGTGACGGCATGTTGCTCAGCAATCGCCACATCAAAATATTGTTGTGGGAACTCTTTTGAAAAGCGAACCATGCCAGAGCCTTCGCGCATCGCGGGTGTAATCGCCATTAATTTTGGATCTTGCGCGGCCATGTCGCATAAAAAATCGCCAAAGATTTTAGAAAAAGTAGGTTTAGCATTGCTGCTTTTTGGTAGGCTAGTGTGGCTCGGGTCAAATTTAGGAACGCCATGGTAACCAATCGGATCTTTTTCTGCGGGCTCATAGCCTTTGCCTTTTTTGGTCATGATGTGCAAAAACTGCGGGCCTTTGAGCTCGCGCATGTTGCGTAATGTCTTGATAAGTTCAATCACATCATGGCCATCGACTGGGCCGATATAGTTAAATCCAAGCTCTTCAAACAAGGTGCCGGGTACGACCATGCCTTTCAAGTGCTCTTCTGTGCGGCGTACCAGCTCTTTGATAGGCGGTATGCCAGAGAGCACTTTTTTGCCTCCTTCACGGATTGAGGTATAAAGGCTACCGGAAAGCAGTTGCGCTAAATGATTATTCAGTGCGCCGACGTTTTCAGAGATCGACATTTCGTTGTCGTTGAGCACGACTAACATATCCGGATGAACGTCGCCAGCATGGTTCATTGCTTCAAAGGCCATGCCTGCTGTGATAGCACCATCACCAATCACGCCCACCACTTTGCGATTTTTCCCTTCTTTACCTGCACTGATCGCCATCCCTAAGGCGGCACTGATTGAGGTGGACGAGTGGCCGACAGAGAGCGTGTCATATTCACTTTCTTCACGCCAAGGAAAAGGATGAAGACCGTCTTTTTGACGAATGGTCGACATTTGCTCGCGGCGACCAGTTAAGATTTTGTGCGGGTAAGCTTGGTGGCCTACATCCCAAATCAGCTGATCAAAAGGGGTGTTATAGACGTAGTGTAGGGCAACCGTTAATTCAACCGTGCCTAAGCCTGACGCAAGGTGGCCACTCGACTGACTGACGGAATTGAGAAGGTAGTTTCTTAATTCATCACACAACGTTGGCAGAACCTCTTTCGGCAGACTGCGCAGTTCATCGGGTGTATTTGCTAAAGCCAGTGTTGGGTATTTTGAAATATCAAGAGTCATAATTTTGCGCGCTTATAGTTTAGTTCTTGCGCTCGACGACGTATCGGGCGAACTCTTCGAGTGATTCTGTATTGTAGGGTATTGCTTCCAAGGCTTGAAGAGCTTCCTGTAACAGACTTTGTGCTTTATCAATAGCACCTTGTAACCCTAGCAGCGCTGGGTAGGTACTTTTATTGAGTTGTTGATCCGAGCCTTGAGGTTTACCTAATGTCTCGGTATCGCTAACGATATCCAAAATATCATCTTGAACTTGGAATGCGAGACCAACGGCATCGGCATAGCGATCCAATTGTGGTAGTACCGCAAGCCCTTTTTCACCAGCCGCAAGCGCACCTAAACGGATTGCACAACGCATCAAGGCTCCCGTTTTATTGCGATGGATCTCTTCTAATTCCTGCACTGAGACCAGACGATTTTCTGCTTGCAGATCCAACGCTTGCCCTATACACATACCTTGAGCACCGGAAGCTTGAGCCAACATTTGGACCATCTTAATGCGGTTGACTTGCGCATGTTCGGCGAGTTGACCTTCTGCCAAAATAGTAAAGGCCAGTGTTTGCAGGGCATCGCCCGCTAAAATCGCGATGGCTTCGTCAAATTCGATGTGACAAGTGGCTTTACCGCGACGCAATTCATCGTCGTCCATCGCGGGAAGGTCATCGTGGATCAATGAATAAGCATGAATACATTCTATTGCGCAGGCTGGGGTATCGAGTTCATCTGGCGTACAACCAAGCATTTGCCCTGTGATATACACCAAATAAGGTCGAGCTCTTTTGCCGCCAAGTAACAAACCGTAGCGCATCGCGTCAATCAACGGTTGTTTTTGGTGCGGTAAACGGCCTAACCAAAGGTTTAATTGGTCAATATTTCTTTGCTGATAGGAGCTCAGAGCCTCAATCATAGGGCACTCTTTCTACTAAGTTGTGGTATCTACTAGGTTACGATCGACCGTTTCCCTGTGACTTAATTGACAGGTTCATGTCACATAGCGAGCGATGAGATCGATAAATATGAGTCAGTAATAAGTATGTATCAGTAATACGTGCCTATTACTCAGGTAGTTCAGTAAAGTCAGAGAGTGGCGCGTCATCGCTCGCACTGAGCAAAATACTGACTCGCTGCTCCGCTTCACTTAACTTACTTTGTCCAGCACGAGCAAGGGATATTCCGCGCTCGAATTTTTTTAGCGCATCATCTAAGGCTAAATCGCCATTTTCTAGCTGTTCCACTAAGCTATCAAGTTCTTCGATTGTCGCTTCGAAGGACATATTTTCAGGTTTCTTGCTCGCCATAATCTTTTTATCTTGGTAAATATGCACGAAAGTTACCTTAGGGCGTAGTGATGGTCAAATTTAACCAACGATTTTTGTCTGAAAAGTCCCTCTTTTGGAACTGTCACTATCACAAATAATAAAAATAATAATACGATACTTAGCAACCAGACCGATATTTACTGAAATAGTGACGGTGACTCAGAATCTTGGCCATATCAGTGTGCTGGCAACAGTGCATCTTTGCTCAGTTTAGGTATAAACTGAATAGAGAAAATTTCGGTATGATCCAATAATTTACTTAAAGATTTGAATCTATTGCCGATAACGAGTTTAAACTCATTATCGCGGGTAAGCAGCATGAGGAGTGCTTTGTGGATTTAGCAACGCTGATAGGCCTGATCGGAGGCCTCGCTTTCGTTATCATGGCGATGATTTTAGGCGGAAGCCTAATGATGTTCTTCGACGTCACATCTATCTTGATCGTAGTGGGGGGCTCAACCTTTGTTGTTTTGATGAAATTCACGATGGGACAATTTTTTGGTGCAGCCAAAGTCGCAGGTAAGGCTTTTATGTTTAAAGCTGATGAGCCTGAAGATTTGATCGCAAAAATCGTGGAAATGGCGGATGCGGCACGTAAAGGCGGCTTTCTTGCATTAGAAGAGATGGAAATTACTAATAGCTTCATGCAAAAAGGGATCGATTTGCTGGTGGATGGCCATGATGCTGACGTGGTGCGTTCTGCGTTGCAAAAAGACATTGTATTAACCGATGAGCGCCATTCTCAAGGGTCTGGTGTATTTCGTGCCTTTGGTGACGTAGCGCCAGCAATGGGCATGATCGGTACTTTGGTGGGCTTGGTTGCCATGTTGTCTAACATGGATGACCCTAAATCAATTGGCCCTGCCATGGCCGTTGCCTTATTAACTACCTTGTACGGCGCTGTTCTCTCGAACATGATTTTTTTCCCGATTGCAGACAAACTTGCTTTGCGCCGAGACCAAGAAAAGCTTAACCGTCGTTTAATCATGGATGGCGTTCTGGCTATTCAGGATGGACAAAACCCACGGGTCATTGATAGTTATCTGAAAAACTACCTCAATGAAGGCAAGCGTGTTTTAGATGTTGATAGTGAATAACGGAGCCTGTAATGGATGATGAAGAAGGCTGTAAATGCCCACCTCCCGGCTTGCCGTTGTGGATGGGAACCTTTGCCGATTTAATGTCGCTGTTGATGTGTTTCTTCGTACTGCTGCTCTCTTTTTCCGAGATGGACGTTCTGAAGTTTAAACAGATAGCAGGCTCGATGAAGTTTGCTTTTGGTGTGCAAAATCGTTTGGAAGTGAAAGACATTCCTAAAGGGACAAGCATCATTGCACAAGAGTTTCGCCCAGGCCGCCCCGAACCGACACCAATTGATGTCATCATGCAACAAACCATTGATATCACCCAGCAGACATTAAATTTCCAAGAAGGTGATTCTGACCGTTCTGGTGGTATGCAGCGTGATGAAGGGCAATTGACTGGGGGGCAATCCCCAGAAACCTCAACACAGAGCAATCAAAATACCGAATCGGAAATGCAACAACAGCAAGCAGAATCTATGTCGCAGGAGATGGAAATTGTTGAACAGGACATCAAAAAAGCGTTAGCAAGAGAAATCGAACAAGGCGCTATTGAAGTTGAAAACTTAGGTCAGCAATTGGTGATCCGTATTCGTGAAAAAGGTGCGTTTCCCGAAGGTTCTGCATTTCTACAACCTAAGTTTCGTCCATTGGTTCGTCAAATTGCCGATCTGGTTAAAGATGTGCCGGGCATTGTGCGTATTTCTGGCCATACCGACAATCAAAGTGTCGATTCTGAATTGTATCGCTCAAATTGGGATCTTTCGGCTCAACGAGCGGTTTCTGTGGCGCAAGAGATGGAAAAGGTTCGTGGGTTTTCTCATCAACGACTCAGGGTGCGTGGTATGGCCGATACCGACCCAGTCGGCTCTAACGATACGGAAAGTGAACGTTCACGCAACCGCCGAGTAGAAATCAGTATCATGCAAGGTGAACCGCTGTACAGTGATGAAGTTCCATCCGTTCAGTAAGTTACGTTGGATTATGTAAAAACACATAGACGAGCGCTAAGGCTCGTCTTTTTTATGGTTATCACCTCGTGTATAATCCTGCGCCCTTAGCGGTGTATCAGTAGCAAGCAGAATGCGACCCATTGATTCACCACGTTGCCCAATCAGATTGCGAATAGAACTATGAAATTTATTGTTAAGCCCCATCCGGAAATTTTTGTTAAAAGTGACTCAGTACGCAAGCGCTTCACAAAAATTTTAGAGTCCAATATTCGTAATATCATCAAACGAAGAACAGAGTCAGTCGCGGTATTTAACCGTCGCGATCACATTGAAGTGGCTGCGCAAAGTGACCAATACTATCAAGAAGTCCTTGAAATTCTGACTCATACTCCTGGCATCCAGCAAGTGCTCGAAGTGCAGCAATCTGAGTTTAAGGATATGCATGACATTTACGAGCAAGTGTTAGCACTCAGCCGTAATAACATCGAAGGAAAAACTTTTGTCGTGCGTGCTAAGCGTCGAGGAAAGCATGATTTTACCTCAATCGATGTTGAGCGTTATGTTGGTGGTGGTTTAAACCAAGCAGTTGAGAGTGCAAAAGTTCAACTTAAAAACCCAGACGTTACCATCAATATTGAAATAGCCGATGAATTGCTCAATCAAGTGATTGCCCGTTATAAAGGTTTAGGTGGTTTCCCTCTTGGCACTCAAGAAGATTTATTGAGTTTGATTTCTGGTGGTTTTGACTCGGGTGTATCAAGCTATTTACACATCAAACGTGGCTCAAAAGTGCATTATTGCTTCTTCAATTTAGGCGGCCCTGCGCATGAAATTGGTGTAAAGCAAGTGGCCCATTATTTGTGGAATAAATACGGTTCTTCAGCCAAAGTGCGTTTTATCTCGGTCGATTTCGAGCCTGTGGTGGCTGAAATCTTAGAAAAAGTAGACGATGGTCAAATGGGTGTGGTGCTAAAACGTATGTTTATGCGCGCCGCAGGCATGATAGCTCATAAGTTAAATATTGAAGCTTTAGTGACCGGAGAAGCGTTGGGTCAAGTTTCGAGCCAAACTCTAACTAATCTTCGTCATATTGATGGTGTGACAGATACTCTAATTTTGCGTCCTCTCATCAACTGGGACAAAGAAGAGATTATTAAAGTGGCGCGCGAGATTGGAACAGAAGATTTCGCCAAAACGATGCCAGAATACTGTGGGGTTATTTCAAAAAGCCCAACAGTTAAAGCGGTGAAAGCGAAATTAGAAGCCGAAGAGGCGAAGTTTGATTTCTCAATCCTAGAGCACGTTGTTTACAACGCTCGTCAAATGGATATTCGTGATATTGAAAAAGAGAGCCAAGAGCAAGCACCTGAAGTTGAACAAGTGACTGCTATCGAAAAAGATGCGGTGGTGCTCGATATTCGTAGCCCAGATGAAGAAGATGATAAGCCACTGCTGATTGAAGGAGTGGAAGTAAAACATTTACCTTTCTACAAGTTATCGACTCAGTTTGGCGATTTGGATCAATCGAAAACATATCTCTTATATTGTGCGCGCGGTGTGATGAGCCGGCTTCAAGCTCTGTATTTGAAAGAGCAAGGCTTTAACAACATAAAGGTATATCGACCTTAATCGTTATCTCGATACAGAATCGACCGCTCACGTTTTCGTGAGCGGTTTTTTTATGGCTCCGACTTAATCACAGACATAAAAAAACACCGCCCAAGGGCGGTGCTAAAGAATTTGACAGACAGGTCAAACAATAAATACAGGAAGTATATGTTTTGGTGCAGGGGATAACTGCACAAAACAGGATGGTAGAATTCTACCTCACTCGAAATACGAGTTTGCAAACACAACATCGCAACAAAAGCCAATTGATTCATAACTGAATCAAGCCGTTCAGGCCTTGTTGCGGGGTGAAATATAGAATTTCTCTAGCCGCTCGGCAATGGACAATTTATAATGTTTCAGATTAAAAAAACTAATCTAATTTTTGAGTGTACCTATGTCCAGAAGATTGCCACCATTAAACTCGCTGAAAGTGTTTGAAGCGGCAGCTCGCCAGCTGAGTTTTACTCGCGCTGCGGAAGAGCTATTTGTGACACAAGCCGCAGTCAGTCATCAAATCAAAGCGTTAGAGGAATTTTTAGGGTTAAAGCTATTTCGCCGTCGTAATCGTTCTCTGCTATTGACAGAAGAAGGGCAAAGTTACTTTCTCGACATTAAAGATATCTTCACCGCACTCTCTGAAGCCACCGATAAGGTACTAGAGCGCAGTGAGAAAGGGGCATTAACCATTAGTTTACCGCCGAGTTTTGCGATTCAGTGGCTCGTGCCGCGTCTGGCCGATTTTAACCAGCAAGAGCCGGATATTGATGTGCGTATCAAAGCGGTTGATATGGATGAAGGTTCGTTAACCGATGATGTGGATGTGGCGATTTATTATGGGCGAGGTAACTGGCCTGGTTTACGCGCGGATAAGTTGTATCAAGAGTTTTTGATCCCGCTTTGTTCTCCTTCACTGCTGTTAGGCCCTAAGCCTTTAGAAACACTGGACGATCTAACACGCCATACTCTGCTACACGATACTTCACGTAAAGATTGGAAACAGTTTGCCAAAGAGAACGATCTTGAAGGGGTGAATGTCAACCACGGCCCCATTTTTAGCCATTCGACCATGGTGCTACAAGCGGCGGCGCATGGGCAAGGTATCGCACTGGGGAATAACGTGTTAGCTCAGCCGGAGCTGGAAGCGGGTCGCTTGATTGCGCCTTTTGACGAAGTGCTGATGACTAAAAATGCTTTCTATGTGGTCTGTCACGAGAAGCAGGCCGATATGGGGCGCATCGCCACTTTCCGTGATTGGATGCTCAAAAAAGCCAGAAGGGAACAAGAGGTATTGCTAGATGAAGAGTAAGTTATTGCTCACTATCGCGGCTTTTATGGCGGGCGTTGGTGTCGCTCTAGGAGCTTTTGCGGCGCACGGCCTAAAAGCGTATTTAACCCCTTACTTGCTTTCGGTGTTTGAAACGGGAGTGCAGTACCAATCGATTCACGCTTTAGCCATATTAGCGTGTGGTATTTTGCTGCGTTGTCGTTTGGGATCGAAAGCACAAAAATATTTTTTCATTGCGGCAATTTGCTTTATCATCGGCGTCCTTTGTTTTAGCGGCAGTCTTTACGCTTTAGCACTCACGGGCATCAAGTGGTTTGGCCCGATCACGCCATTTGGTGGCGTGTTCTTTATGCTAGGGTGGGGAGTGTTTGGCTATGCAGCACTTAATATTCAAGAGGTGGACCAGTGAAACACGTAATGCTCTATTGTCGTGCAGGCTTTGAAAAAGAGTGTGCCGGAGAGATCCAAGATAAAGCGACTAAGCTAGAGGTTTTTGGTTTTCCTCGTTTGAAAAACAATACGGGTTACGTTTTGTTTGAGTGCTATCAGGCCGGTGATGCTGATAAGTTGGTTAAAGAGATCGATTTCCAATCGCTTATTTTTGCTCGTCAGATGTTTGCGGTAGCGACGGAATTTAGCGATTTACCTAAAGATGATCGTATTTCGCCTATCTTATCTGAACTCGCCGAACTTGAGGGTTTTCCGCGTTGTGGTGACATTCGCATTGAAACGCCAGATACCAATGAAGCGAAAGAGTTGCTCAAATTTTGTCGTAAGTTTACCGTGCCATTGCGTCAAGCGTTACGTGGCAAGGGGATTCTGTCTAACAAAGAGTCGGCGAAGAGACCTGTGCTACATGTCTGCTTTATTCAACCCGGCCACTGCTTCGTCGGGTATTCGTACACCAACAATAACTCGCCTTTTTTCATGGGTATTCCTCGTTTGAAATTCCCAGCCGATGCGCCAAGTCGTTCCACACTGAAGTTGGAAGAGGCTTTCCATGTGTTTATTCCTCGTGAAGAGTGGGATGAACGTTTGGCTCCGGGAATGTGGGCGGTAGACTTGGGCGCATGCCCGGGGGGCTGGACTTACCAACTGGTGAAGCGTTCGATGTTTGTTCATGCTATCGACAACGGTCTAATGGCTGAAAGTTTGATGGACACAGGACAAGTGAAACACCATGCCGAGGATGGTTTTAAATTTGAGCCGCCACGCAAGAACGTGACTTGGATTGTGTGTGACATGATTGAAAAGCCAGCTCGTGTTGCGCATTTAATGGGGCAGTGGATCCTCAAGGGTTGGGCGAAAGAAGCCATCTTCAACTTAAAGCTGCCAATGAAAGGGCGCTATGATGAAGTTTTACAAGATATTGAAAACCTAAAAGTTTTTCTGATTAAAAATGATGTAAAGTTCCGCATGCAGGCAAAGCATTTGTATCATGATCGTGAAGAGATCACAGTGCATGTCCAATGCTTGTCGAACATCTCTCCGCACTAATGCTCCAATAGGTTAATTTAACGCTCCTTTCTAGGAGCGTTTTGCTATTCTGGATGGGATACTTGCGCTGAAAAGCGAATGTCTTGCAAGTTAAAACCGAGCTCTATATCGGTCTTTAGTGTGGCAATGTGTTTGCAGACTCGCGCCATATCGATCTGCTCATCAAATTTTTTACGGTATTTCTTGGCCAAATCAGCACTGGCGTAGGCCGCTTCTATGTCGGGAAATTGTGTTAATATCTCTTTTGCTGCTTTTGGACCAATGCCGGCAATGCCGGGAACTTGGCTTGAACTGATGCCCGTTAATCCCCAAAAATCGGTTAATTGGCTCGGCTTTACGCCAAATTCCTGTTCAATAAAGGGTTGATCTAACCAACGATGTTGAAAGTAGTCACGAATTTGTAAAGTGGGAGAGAGCAGTTGGCAGTAGCCTTTATCGGTTGAAATGATCGTTACTTTTTCACCGTGGCTTGCCACTTTCGTGGCTAAGGTGGCCACCAAATCATCGGCTTCATCACCTTCCGAGAGCAGTGAATCAATCCCTAATTCCCACCATGCTTGCTGAATGGCGTCTAAGCCAAGTTGCAGTGCTTCTGGCATCGGCTTCCGGTTCTGCTTATAAGTCGGTAGAAGTTGTGCTCTCCAGCCCCGGTCTTGTAAGTGATGATCAAACACGGCGATGATGTGGGTCGGTTGAGCTTCATTGATGATACGGTGCAAGGTGCGCGAGGTTGTCTCTATGGTTCTTGCCATATCGTTAGGATCGGGTTGTGCGGAGTGCACCCGACGGATCAAATTCAAAGCATCAATGATGACAAGGTGTAAAGACATAACGACCAAAAAATAAGGGCTTAATAAGCCCTTATTGTAATGATCTCACTTAATATTGCCACTCATCCCCGGCATAAGTTATTTTTGCCTTTAATGGTTAATGGTTAATGGTTAATGGTTAATGGTTAATGGTTAATGGTTAATGGTTAATGGTTGCAATTTTATAGCAAGGTTCATAAGCACTGCCACCCGGTAGCTTCATTCGGTGTTGTGCAACGAAGTCTTTTAGCAATAGATCCATTTTTTTCATCAATTGGGCATCGCCATCAATGATGAATGGGCCGTGACGTTCAATTTCTCGAATGCCTTCCGCTTTCACATTACCAGCGACAATGCCAGAGAAGGCGCGACGCAAGTTAGCAGCGAGTACTTCTGGTTTTTGGTTTAGGTGTAAATCCAAGTTGGCCATACTGTCGTGAGTCGGTTCAAAAGGCAGTTGGAACTCAGGCTCGATTTTGAGGGACCAGTTGAAACTATAAGCATCACCGCTATCTTTACGATGTTGACGAACCAGCGGCATCGCTTGGCTCATGATACGCGCCGCTTTTTCTGGATCATCAATGACGATTTGATAATGTTGGCGTGCTTTTTCACCTAATGTTTCGGCAATGAATGTGTCGATTGAACGGAAGTAGGCTTCGCTCTCTTTTGGCCCAGTCAGTACAATTGGCATTGGTTGGCTTGCGTTATCTGGATGCATCATGATACCCAAAATGTACAGCAGTTCTTCCGCTGTTCCTGCTCCACCGGGGAAAATAATGATGCCGTGCGCCATTCGCACAAAAGCTTCTAGGCGTTTTTCAATATCCGGCATAATCACCAATTCGTTCACAATCGGATTTGGTGGCTCGGCGGCAATGATCGATGGTTCGGTTAAGCCAAGATAGCGTTGTGCGGTATAGCGCTGTTTAGCGTGTCCAATGGCGGCCCCTTTCATTGGCCCCTCCATAGCGCCTGGTCCGCAGCCTGTACAAATGTTCAGTTCACGCAAACCCAGTTCATGGCCCACTTCCCGCGTATATTGGTACTCAGTAGGGTTGATAGAGTGTCCACCCCAACAAACCACTAAGTTAGGTTCAAGACCGGGAACCAAGGCACTGGCATTACGCAAAATACCAAACACTAAGTTGGTGATGTGAATGGCATTGGTAAGATTTAGGCGCTGATTATCCGCCAGATGCATGTTGACATAAACGATATCGCGTAGGACCGAAAACAGATGTTCTTGAATTCCTTTAATGATCTGCCCATCAACAAAGGCATGTTCTGGTGGATTCGTCAGCTCTAGCTTGATACCGCGTTCACGGCGCATGACAGTGACATCAAAAGATTTATATTTTTCAAGAAGTTCTTTTGAGTTATCCGTATGGCTACCAGAGTTAAGTACCGCCAAAGTGCAGTTGCGATACAGTTGATATAGATCGCTCGACGCGGTCTTTTTTAGACGCTCAACTTCAAGTTGAGAAAGCAGATCCATGCTGCCTGTAGGGCTGATATGAGTAATCATACTGGCCTCCTTAGTTGAGAAGTAAGGAAAATGTCCACGCTACGACTAAAGTTGGTTTTTATATATACCCGCTTAGTATGGAGTATAGGTCATGGTTCGTTTAGTGGCGGATGTGCGATAGGACGACATAACTGATTGAAATTACAGTATCAATCTAGTTCTTTTCTCGATTGTTAGGAAATGTTTATGCAAGCAGAGTGTGATGTTAAGCACGCTTTAGTTTGGTTTTGTTCAAATAGCGACCAGTTAAGGCCGCGATTTGAATGGGTTTCTTTTGTCTACATCCGATCTGGACTTGTGTTTATTTCCAAACCACTTGGTTAGGGCCGAAACTCTTGGCTTCTAGTAACGAGCGGCGTAAACGTTCAAGTACTTCCTCTGGCGTATCGGAGTCTTTAAAACAGGTACTCGCGGCTGAAAGTGTAATCGTAATACTCTTGTCTCTGAACTTGAAAGGCAGTTTAGACACATTACGTTGAATATTTTGTACTAGCTTGAAACAGTGATTATCTTCTTGATCGGGAAGTAAAATAATAAATTCTTCACCAGAGAAACGTGCCACGGTATCCGTATCGGATGCTTCTTTGGATATGGTGCGGGCAATAATTTTAAGGGCTTTATCACCTGCCGTATAGCCAAAGCTATCGTTGATAGTTTTGAACTTATCAATATCAAAGATTACGATTCGGAAAGTGTGTTGAGCTCTTATCCAGCGCCGATATTCCAGCTCAAGGTGGTCATTAAAGGCGGTGCGATTATAGACTTTTGTCAGTGGATCAAGCAGCAAGCGCTGAGACTGATCTTCCAATCGACGGCGATAATCTTGGGTGAGCTCAAACAGAGCTTCCATTTGATTTTTGCCATAATTTAAGCGTTCAATCAGTGCCTGCTCGCGTTGCTCTGCATGACTTAAGCGTTCAGAAAGTGACGCCATTTCGCATAATATAGGTGAAACGGAGAGCTTAAGATCGTCAATCGCCACAGAATCTTTGATTAGGGTTTGGCTTTGGGTAATCAAAGCGGCGAGTTCAGCATTCATCTCTTGGCGATGTTCAAAGTAGCTCTGGCTTTGGTCTGCGTTGTGAGTGCTACTTTTAATGTGTTTTGTGAGTGATGAGTTGACCTGTTCTAAAAACTTCTCAGATGTTTTGCGCTCACTGTTGGTGCCATCAATCACCAGTTTTAGAATCTCTAACGTCAACTCTAAGAGCGTTGATGTTGATACGCCAATCAACAGCTTGGCACGAATATCTACCAGTAGTTCCCCTGATTCGCCTTCAAAATCTAATTCAGTGATTAGGTGTTGCAGTTCATCGGATAGCTTGGTCAATAGCTCTCTATCCGCGACATGCAGCTCGCTGATGGCCGTGTTTGGGTTCGCTGTTATTATTTTGATTGCACGTTCATAAATCCCAAGCAGTTGAATCGCTTGTTCGGCTTTAGGCTGAGCTTCTGAAAAACTGAGCAAATCACGCAAATCACGCTTAAGTTTGGCGGGTAGGCCAGCAACGCGAAGTAATGTTTCTCCACAATGTTTGATTTGAGAGTCCAAATGAGAGTTTTCTTTTTCCATAACCAAAGTTTGTTGCTTCAACATGCGCTCCAATACGGCTAAGCGAGGTATGAGCGTGCTTACGTCTTTTTGTTGCTCTAGAGCTTCACGAAGATCCGATAAATTAATATTTAGCTGATGATCATTGCCCTGACACGCCAAGCTTAATGATGCGACGATCCGTTTTAGGACAGTATGTTCTCGTTTAAATTTGAACGAAGTGTCCCTGTGTGTCAAACGAACCTGTTCCAACTGAGTTTTCAGCTGCTGTAACTGTGTTTGAATATCCTGTTCGAGAGCGCCCATGTACAACTAAACTAAACTGCGAGGATCGTTAGGATCCTATTAATTGATTTATCGATAATAACAAATTAATTGCCCACGTCACTGCTTTAACACATTGAATGCCGAGTAATTACCCATCTTTTAGGAGTTTTTTGATGCTCTCCTCATTCTTATAAGAAGAATGCACTTTTATCAACCCTTGATTGATGGCGTGCTTGCATGATTTGCGAATATTGTTGGAGGCAAAACTAGCGGCTGGAGCGTTATCGATCGCTTTTAAGTAGACCCAATGGCTTGCTCCTTCTCTCATGCTTAGCTCACGAGCCGTGTTGGTTGCCATCAGCAGAATATCGAGCAGCTCTTTATCATTAATCGCCATATAAGCTCTTGGCAAAAATGGGTAGTCGGCGATGCCCATCCGTATTGTACGGTTTAAGCGACGTTCAGGTTGAAATTCATCTATCCATTGCTGAATTTGATCGAATGCGATTTCAGGCAGTGTATTGCGATCGGCATTCGGTTCGATATAGAGCAGATTGGAATCTGAAAAGTGATAAATCCGATTCGGTTCTTTGATTTTCGATTTTAAAAACTGACCAAATTGATGCTCCAATTCTAAGCCAGCTGAATAGCCATGTTCTAAGTACATGTTGCGCAGAAAGGGAATATCAATCATCACAAAGCGGAGGCGATCACTCAGTGGCTCGTGGATGAGTTCACCAATATACCACGGCTCAAAATGACGGCTGCTTTTTTGCATCGCTGAAGGAAGCTTAGCATTGAGCATGCGCAAGTTACGCAAGCGAGAGCGAGAATGGGTAAAGAGCGTGCTGTTGAGTTCATCGATTTCTTCATTTTGCAACTGGATAAGGTAGCCTCTACGCAGTAGCAGTAAAAATAAAATGATGGAGATGATAAACAGAATAAAGGCGATCTTTTTGAATTTATTATACTCTTCTTGAGTTTTGAGCAGCGCTTTTTCTTGCCCAACCAGATGTAGGGTTTGTTCTACAAACTCTTTTTGCTGACGAAAAGCATCTTCACTGATCTGATTGAGTTTTTCTTGGCGTATTTGCGATAGTGCATTGCTGCGTTTTATGTTCTCTAAGGCCTGTGCGTACTGACCGTTTTGCTCATAACCCAAGGCCAGTAACCGATAGGCATGCTCTTCAATCTCTTCATCTTGCATCGTTTTAGCAACGCTTAAGGCGTGTTGAGCGTTGCTGATGACCACATCGGCTTGTTTTTGGTGAAAGGCCAATCCTGAATGCAGTAAGTAAGCCTGTGCCTTTAAACGAGGATAATCTTTCAGCTCAAGCAAGTCTTCAGCGCGAGTGAGATACTGGTCAGTTAATGGGTAGTTATAGAGACTAAGGTAGGTCGCCGCCAAACTAATACGCACTTCAATGACTTTTTCCAGATCATTGCGGCTCGTTTCGTGATCGATCACGTTGAAGTAGTGAACGAGCGCTAGATTGTATTTACCTTGCTGGTAATAGACATCGCCCATACGTTGCAATACATCAGCCAAGGCTGGCGACTTGTTATAGCCGTCATAAAAATCGGCGGCTTGAGACAAATGCTCTAAAGCCTTATCGAGCACTTTTCTTTCAAAAAAAAGCTGAGCCAGTAAGGTATTAGTTTTAGCGAGTAGGGCGCTTGAGTTGTTTTCAATCGCGCCCCAATAGGCAACTAGCAACTCAGATAAAGCGCGATTGTAAAAGCCATGAGTGAGAAAATGTTGACCAATAACAATCTGATATTCAATCACGGTTTTCGGTGAGGAGATCGAATCAATGTAAGGCTTTAGGTCAGCAAAAAGCTTATTGGCCAGTTCGATATCATTGGCTTTTGAGGCAATTTCTGCTTTGAGCAGGGTAATTTTATAATCGAGACCTTTTGCCACTTGATCCGCATTTTTGATGGCATCATATTGAATGCTGATCGCGCGTAGCGCCTGCCGAGCGGCGCTTGCATCATTATTATTGAGCCAAATTAGACGAGTTTTGAGTATTTGTACATCCGTGGCTAAATAAGGCAATTGATAGTGTTGCGTGAGCTCTTCAGCAAGTTTTAACGCGGCCAGTGCGGCATCCATATTGTGCAACTGGAACTCTGCTTTGGCTAAAATCTTTAACGCATCAACGCTGCTGCCCGGAGTTCGAATCCGACTGTCGCTTTCATCGCGCGCCATCACTGATGATGATTTTTCTGATTTTTCGGCCAACTTGCGCTGAGTCAGATACTCAGTGGCTAGGGTTTTGGCTTGATTCGGTGAGATATCAATCAACCCATTGGCTTCATTTAACATTGGCGACGAGTAGATAGTGGCTTGTGAAGCCAATGAAAACAGAGCCAGAGTTAAACTGAGCAAAAGTGTCCAGCGCACGTTGATCATCCTAATGCTAATCCTTATTGACGGGCCATACGTTGGTTATGTGTTGGCCGTTCTTGTTCGGTTGAGCGAAATGGGTTGATATCCAAACCGCCGCGGCGAGTGTATCGAGCGTATACCGTTAACTGTGTCGGTTGGCAGTATTGCATAATGTCGGTGAAGATGCGCTCTACACACTGTTCGTGGAACTCATTATGTTCACGAAATGAGACGAGATAACGTAACAGTGCTTCTCGATCAATTTGTTGACCTTGATAATGAATTTCGACGCTGCCCCAGTCGGGTTGATTGGTGATTAAACAGTTCGATTTCAGTAAATGGCTGTGCAGTGTTTCATTGACTTGCTCACCACGCGCGGCACTTTTCAGTAAGCTGGCATCAAATTGGTAACTTTCAATCTCAATATCTTGTCCATCAATGCATTCACCCTGCATAGTCACAATCGCTTGGCCAGTGTAATCGGTCACCGGGTTGAGAGTGACACTGACTGGCGCGCCGGCACAGGCCGATAAATCGTTGGTTAAGCGCTGCGTTACTTCATCCCAACTGGCTATTTTGCTTTGGTTATAGCTATTGAGGTAGAGCTTAAAGGATTTAGATTCAATCAAACTAGCACTTGTCGCAGGGATAGAAACCTCGCCAATTGCCACTTGTGGTAACCCTTTTTCATTGAGCCAAGAGAGCTCGTACAAAGTCCAAATGTCACAGCCTTTAAACGGTAAGCTATCCCCCAAATGCAGATCATCACGGTTTAAGCTACGAGGGACAGGTTGCAGTAAGCTTGGATCGTATTGTTTGGCGTAGTCGGTTTTTTTGCCAAGGGTTAACCCTGCCAGCGCTTTGGCATCGGAATATTTGCTCATACTTTCACGTCAATTCGATTAGAATAAGCAGAATTTTACGCAATCCTAGTGTTGCTGTCATCACACAAGGCAGCGACTCATCAATTTTGGAGCACTTCATGGCACAAACTGCCGAGCAAGCCTTACTTTCATTTACTCAACGTTATCTTGACGCTTACCAAACAAAGCATGGCGAGTCTCCTCGTAATGATGAGTTGGCTGAGTTGGATTCTCCTTGCGCAGTGATGAACGACCAAGACAGTGTGCTGTGGAAGCCCGTCGTCAGATCGGTTGCAGCTGATTTTTCTAACGTAGAAGCAGCGATTGAATTGACTCTACATTCTGATATTAAAGCCTTTTATGGCGTACAGTTTTGTGCGGACATGCCCGCTAAATGGCAAGGCAACGAGCTCGCTCTATTGCAAGTGTGGAGTGAGGATGATTTTGTTCGTTTGCAGGAAAATATCCTCGGTCATTTGGTGACTCAGCGCCGACTAAAACTCAAACCAACCGTGTTTATTGGTGCAACCGATGCGGAGATGGATGTAATTTCGATCTGTAACCTTTCTGGACATGTGATTTTAGAACGTTTAGGTACCGATAAACGCGACGTGCTGGCCGAAAGTGTGGCCGAGTTTTTCGCTAATTTAGAACCTGTGGTGTAACGATGTACGTGGTTGAATTGCAGTTTGAGTGTTTTGATAACACGACTATCTCGGCGGTAGATAAAGCGATTAATGGCCTAATGGATGCTTTACGCTATAACGGTCAAGTGCTTGGGCGTGAATTCCCCATCGTGATGGGAGAGGGCGAGTTCTTTGTGCGGGTGGTTTGCCCAGAGCAAGAAAGCTTACACCCTAAGTATCATTCTGATTTTGTTAGGGTGTGCCTGAGTCGCTTGACGGAGGCTAGTTTGCTGGCTCCGAAAGCCCGTTTGTTGGGGCGCGATCTTAATTCCGAGCAAGCCGCTGATGATGTTTTGCCTAGCTGGCAGATACTTTACACCACTTATGTACACACTTGTTCTCCGCTGCGCAGTGGTGACACATTGCTGCCGATCCCTTTATATCGTAATTCTGCGACCTTAAATGGCGATCATAAAGCAGTGATCAAATGGCAAACAGAGTGGCAGGCGTGTGATGAACTTCAGATGGCGGGTGGTTGCCGAGCAGAACACGCTGCATTGCACGAGATTTGCGATGTGGACAGTGTGCTGTTTATTAGAGGATGGGATTTACGAGGACGAATTGAGTTTTTGACCCACGTCCCTACTTATTACTACCAATATCGAGTTGGCGGCCAGAGCCTAGCGGACGAACAAGCCAGAAAATGCCCGAAATGTGGGGGAGAGTGGCTACTCGATGAACCGCTGCACGACATTTTCCATTTTAAGTGCGACCCATGCCGTATTGTGTCCAATATGTCTTGGGATCATATTAAGTAAGCAGGTGCGTGTTGTTGATACGAAAAAGCCGATACATCGCGTATCGGCTTTTCTGTTTTTATGGGCTTTTTTGCACAGGTAATAGGCTTATTAATTACCAGCCTTTTACTGCGCCACCGTCAAAGATTTTCGAAGCGGCTTGGTACACTTCTTCTGTTTGGTAGGCTTTAACAAAGTTAGTCACGTTTTCAGCATTCAGATTTTCTGCACGAGAAACAATGATATTGACATAAGGTGACTCTTTATCTTCAACGAACACACCATCTTTTTCAGGCGTTAGATTGATTGAGCTGGCGTAGGTCGTGTTGATGATAGAGAGCGTAACGTCGTCAAGTGAACGAGGCAGTTGCGCGGCATCTAACTCAACAATAGTGATGTTTTTTGGGTTGGCGACCACATCACGTACCGTTGCCAGTAGGCCTGCTCCGTCACGTAGAGTAATAAGGCCTTGCTGTTCTAGCAGCAGTAAAGAGCGACCAAGGTTGGTTGGATCGTTAGGTACCGCAATACGAGAGCCATCTTGAATCTCATCAACCGATTTCACTTGTTTTGAATAGCCAGCAATCGGGTAAACAAAGGTGTTACCTGCAATCGCTAATTTGTAACCGCGGTCAGCGATCTGTTGATCAAGGTATGGCTTGTGTTGGAATGCATTGATATCAATCGAACCATCATCCAGTGCCGCATTAGGGGTAACATAGTCGGTAAATGTTACGAGTTCTACATCTAGGTTGTATTTTTCTTTTGCAATTTTTGCTGCAACTTCAGCAACTTGTGCTTCAGCACCGGCAATGACACCCACTTTGATTTTATTGTTGTCGACCGCTTTTTCACCACAGCCTGCCAGCACGAGTGCTGAAGCGCTAACGGCGAGGGTAAGTAGAGCTTTAAGGCTAAATTTCATGATTAACTCCTTGTTATAAAACGAATCTGTGTTTTAACTTTATTGTGATTTAACGGTGGTCGACACGGCGGACAAACTTATCGCCAATCGATTGAATAATTTGTACTAAGACAATCAACATCACCACGGTGACCGTCATGATGCCTAAGTCGTAGCGATGAAAGCCGTAACGAATAGCAACATCGCCCAAGCCACCGCCGCCAACGGTTCCGGCCATGGCAGAGTAACTTACTAGAGTGACCATAGTGATGGTGACTGAGTTGACAATCGTTGGTAGCGCTTCAGGAAGCAACACTTTACGAATAATTTGGATCGGCGTAGCCCCCATTGACTGCGCAGCTTCGACCAAACCAGTGGGCACTTCCAGCAATGCACTTTCAATTAAACGAGCGACAAATGGAATTGCGCCAATCGTCAGCGGAACAATAGCCGCAGTGGTACCAATAAACGTACCGACAAGCAGTTTTGTCACCGGAATAATGGCCACCATAAGCACCAAAAATGGCACAGAGCGACCAATGTTGACGATGGCACCAAGAATGCGGTTCAGCTGAGTGTTTTCGAGGAGGCCGCCTTTTTTGGTGGTATGTAAAATAACCCCCAGTGGAATACCAACCACGAAACCGACGATGCCCGCGACAGCGACCATGTAGAGTGTTTGCCAGGTTGCCATCAGTAGAAGATCGCCATTCAGGTTTAACCAAGCGGTGATGGTGTTAAAGGACATAACCAAGTACCTCTACTTTTACGTTGTTTTCGCGAAGAAATTCAAGAGCGGCCGTATCGTCCGACTCATTACCAAACAGTTCAGCGACCATCATGCCGAATTTAACGCCACCAGCGTAATCAAGATCAGAACTTAATATACTGACATCAATATTAAATTTACGGGCAATTTGTGTCATCAAGGGAGCATCAACCGTTGCGCCTGTAAACTCTAATCGCACCAGCGGGTAGCTACCTTTTACGCGAGTGGCTTGCAGGCGAGCTTGGTAATCTTCCGGAATTGATAAATCGAGCGTTGAGCGAATAAATTGATGAGCTAAGGCGGTTTTAGGGTGAGCAAAAATCTCGCCAACTGTGCCTTTTTCAACCAGTTCACCGTCGCCAATAATGGCCACTTCGTGGCAAATACTTTTTACCACATCCATTTCGTGAGTAATTAGCAAAATGGTGATATTGAGTGTGCGGTTGATCTCTTTCAATAGCTCTAAAATCGATTGAGTCGTCGCAGGATCAAGCGCACTGGTGGCTTCGTCACACAGCAATACTTTGGGATCAGAGGCGAGTGCTCGCGCTATTGCAACACGTTGCTTTTGACCACCACTCAGATTTGCAGGATAAGTTTCGCGCTTATCCGTCAGGCCGACCAGTTGCAACAGCTCCGACACTTTCTTTTCAATGCTATTTTTTTCGACACCAGCCAGTTCAAGTGGCAGAGCAACGTTGTCAAATACCGTACGTGATGAAAGCAAATTGAAGTGTTGAAAGATCATGCCAATGTTGCGACGAGCTTGGCTGAGTTCTGATTTGCTCAGTTGAGTTAAATCAACGCCATCAACCACAACCGAACCTGTTGTTGGAGCTTCTAGCATGTTGACACAGCGAATCAGCGTACTTTTCCCTGCACCTGACGAGCCAATTACACCAAAAATAGTGCCTTGCTTAATGTGAAGATTAATCTCTTTCAAAGCATGAATTTCCTTATTGCCTTGATAGAAAACTTTATTTACTTGATTAATTTGAATCATCGGAAAACCTGTGCAGGGATAACAGAATAAAATGTTGAACTCTCTCTCACTTGTTGGACGATGCTATGGCTTAACTTGATTTAAGTCAATAGATATTTTTACGTCTAGACGTCTAAATGCTTTAGTGAATTAGGTAGTGATGAAAAAAATAAAGCGTGTAATAATCATCATATCTGGCGTGATATGAGAGAGTTATTTTGGCTAAACCTGCAGTGTTTTTAGATCGCGATGGCGTGATCAACGTTGACCATGGCTATGTTCATGATGAGCATGATTTTGAGTTTATTGATGGTGTATTTGAAGCCACTAAGAAGTTTCAAGACATGGGGTATTTGCTGGTTTTGGTGACCAACCAATCAGGTATCGCTCGTGGGAAATTTAGTGAAGAGCGCTTTTTATCTTTAACGCAATGGATGGACTGGAATTTTGCCGATCACGGTGTCGAGTTTGATGGTATTTATTACTGCCCGCACCATGCAGAGCACGGTGAAGGTAAGTATAAAGAAGAGTGTGATTGCCGCAAACCCAAGCCTGGTATGTTTATCTCCGCACGGGACTTTCTTGATATCGATATGGAAAAATCCGTGATGATAGGCGATAAAGCTGAAGATATGATGGCTGCACAAGCCGCAGGTGTTGGTACTCGTGTGTTAGTGCGTACGGGTAAACCCGTTACTGAGCAAGGTGAATTACTCGCCACCGTGGTACTTGATAGTATTCGCGATGTCCCTGCTTTTCTTGCACCGTAAAAATTCCCCCCTTTGTGGAAGGCAATATGAATAAATCATTTCTTTTTGTTGGATTCAGTGTTGGTTTTTTAGCGGCATGCTCACCACACTACGCGAACGATTCGCGCGTTGAAAGTGAGAACCTGTTCCAGCATTATCAATGCCGTTCTGGTGAGCATTTTGATGTTGCGTATATTGAGCAACAGTCAGCCGTTCTCCGTATTGCCGATCGCGAATATACATTAATACAAATTCCAGCTGCCTCTGGCGCAAAGTATGTGATCGACGATAGCGAGCAAACTCAGCCTCAAACCGTGCTTTTACATACGAAAGGCGATGAGGCTTTGCTCGAAGTGGGATCAATGACTTATCAAGGCTGTACCACTCAATAATTCATTTAAGATAAGCGCATGCTATCTTCCATTTTTATTTACGCTATAGGTTCGCATGAGCAGAAAACTGACTATCTTGGATATTGCAAAACTGTCTGGTGTTGGTAAATCGACGGTTTCTCGTGTATTGACGAACGACCCAAAAGTGAAGCCTGAAACACGAGCAAAAGTGGAACGCGTTATCCAAGATTCTGGGTATGTGCCACTGAAATCGGCTCAGTTAATGCGTGGTGGCAGTGAGAAAGTGATTGGCGTGATTATCTCACGCCTTGAGTCACCGTCTGAAAACCGCGCCGTGGGGCGAATGCTACAGGTGTTGTATCAAAATGGGTACGATGTGGTGATTATGGAAAGCCAGTTTGATCGTACTAAAACGAACGAGCACCTTGAGGTTTTACATAAGCGTAATGTGGATGGTGTAATTGTATTTGGTTTTACCGATCTCGATATCACACAACTCAACCTATGGGCATCGCGAGCGGTTGTGATTGCGATGGATGCCGATAAAGTCTCATCGATTAACTATGACAATTATGGTGTTATTCAAGGCGCGCTTGCTCATTTGACTTCGAAAAATCGAGTTCATATTTCCTACATTGGGGTCGATCCTAGCGATAAAACGACAGGTAAATTACGTTTAGATTCGTACTTAGATTGGTGCAAACAAAGTGGATGCACTCCCAATTATCGCACTGGACGTTTGCATCATGAAAGTGCCTACCAACTGGTTGATGAAGTGCTGAATGATCAGACTCAAGCTATCGTGTGCGCCAGTGACACTCTGGCACTTGGCGTGATTAAACGTCTCCAAGAATTGGGCCGAGATGATATCGCCGTCACTGGTGTGGGTGGTAATGAACTGCTCTCTTTTCTTTTCCCTAATATTTACAGTATTGATCCTGGCTATGCTCAAGCGGGAGAAAAAGCAGCTAATTTATTGATTTTACAGCTTAATAATGAAATGAACCCTGCACACATCACTCAACAACCGCTAACAAGCTAACTCCTTATTTCTTAAAGTGAATTACAATTAGTCTGTGATCTTATTCAATTAATGGGATTGTTCCTATTTTTACCTTTTATTATTTATGTCAATATTGCACTTGTAGGTGGGAATGTTCCCATTAAAAAGAAAAAACAGACAGTATTCCAATATAGGGTGGGCAAAAGTATGGCCAAGATAGCGAAGCAAGACGTGATACGTCTTATCGAGCTGGTAGGTGGTAAAGAGAACATCGCCAGTGTGAGTCACTGTTTGACTCGTTTACGCTTTGTTCTAAATGATACCGACAAGGCGGATAAAAAAGGACTAGAACAGCTGAGCATGGTTAAAGGGTGTTTTACCAATGCTGGGCAGTTTCAAGTTGTGATTGGTACTGAGGTGGACGAAGTTTACGCCATCTTAATCGGGCTTTCAGGCAAAGAAGCCGTTTCTAAAGATGAAGCGAAGAAAGCCGCTCGCCAAAACATGAACTTTTTAGAACGTGGCATTTCGCATCTTGCGGAAATCTTTGTTCCTTTGCTGCCAGCGATCATCACCGGCGGTTTAATCCTCGGTTTTCGTAATGTCATTGGCGACATTCGTATGTTCGATGGCAAAACCTTGGTTGAAATTAGCCAATTTTGGGCCACGGTTCATTCTTTCTTATGGTTAATTGGCGAGGCTATTTTCTTCTTCCTACCGGTTGGTGTTTGTTGGTCAACGGTGAAAAAGTTGGGTGGAACACCGATACTAGGTATTACTTTGGGTGTGACTCTGGTTTCGCCTCAATTAATGAATGCTTATCTGATCGGTAAGCAGATGCCCGAAGTGTGGGATTTTGGCTTGTTTGTGATAGAGAAAGTCGGCTATCAAGCTCAGGTGATTCCTGCGATGTTGGCGGGTGTTGCTCTGGCGTTTATTGAGACAAACTTAAAGCGCATCATCCCTTCTTATCTTTACCTCGTTGTTGTGCCGTTTATCTCTATCATATTGTCCGTTATTTTGGCCCACGCTTTAATTGGTCCATTTGGTCGCGTATTGGGCGATGGCGTCGCGTTTGCGGCTAAAGCTGCAATGACTGGCGATTTTGCGGTTATCGGTTCAATGGTGTTCGGTTTCTTGTATGCGCCACTGGTCATTACCGGGATTCACCACACCACTAACGCGGTGGATCTGCAATTGATGCAAGAAATGGGTGGTACGCCAATTTGGCCACTGATTGCACTGTCAAATATTGCTCAAGCGTCTGCGGTCGTCGGTATCATCTTTATCAGCAAAAAACACGGTGAGCGAGACATCTCTGTTCCTGCGGCTATTTCGGCTTATTTGGGTGTGACAGAGCCAGCGATGTATGGTGTCAACTTAAAGTACAAGTTCCCAATGCTAAGCGCCATGATTGGTAGTGCTATTGCAGCCGCAATTTGTGGTAGTGCAGGGGTGATGGCGAATGGCATCGGTGTGGGTGGTTTACCAGGTATTCTTTCGATTCAACCACAATACTGGGGTATTTACGGCATCGCGATGCTGGTGGCGATGGCCGTCCCAATTCTGCTTACTCTGTTTTTATACAAACGAGCTCAAGCTAAAGGCGAGCTAGAGCCAGCAAGTGCATAACCTTTCATTCGAGTGGTGAGTTTTCACCACTCATTTTCATTTTGGTAAGTGAGTTGTCAATATGGTTATAACCAAGAGTGATAGTCAGTGGTGGAAAACCGCTACCATCTATCAGATTTATCCCAAAAGTTTTTGTGATAGCGGCAATAAAGGAACGGGAGATATCAAAGGGATCATCTCTAAACTGGATTACTTGCACCGCTTGGGAATTGATGCCATTTGGCTGACACCCATTTATTCATCTCCGATGGTTGATAACGGTTATGACATTTCGGATTATTACAGTGTCAATCCTCAATTCGGTAGCATGCAAGATTTTGATGAACTGCTGACTCAAGCTCATCAAAGAGGTATCCGCATTATTATGGATATTGTGGTTAACCACACCTCAACCGAGCACACTTGGTTTCAGTCGGCGTTGGGTGATAAATCAAGCCCGTATCGTGACTATTATATTTGGCAAGACCCGATTAATGGTCAGGCTCCAAATAATTGGCAGTCAAAGTTTGGTGGTAGTGCATGGGCGTTAGATGACGCAACAGGGCAATATTATCTGCACCTATTTGCCAAAGAGCAGGCGGATCTAAATTGGGAAAATCCTCAAGTTCGTGAGGAAGTGAAGCAAGTGATTCGTTTTTGGGCCGAAAAAGGGGTGGATGGTTTTCGTCTCGATGTGATCAATTTAATCTCAAAAGCGCAGGATTTCAGTGATGATCACCAAGGTGATGGACGCCGTTTTTATACCGATGGCCCGCGCGTGCATGAATTTTTACAAGAGATCAGCCAAGCGGTTTTCCAACAGTACGGCAGTGTCACCGTGGGGGAAATGTCCTCAACAACGCTTGAACATTGCCAACAATATTCACGCTTGGACGGCAAAGAGCTGTCGATGGTGTTTAACTTCCACCATTTAAAAGTGGATTATCCGAATGGTGAAAAATGGACGAAAGCGCCATTTGATTTCTTGCAATTGAAGCAGATTTTCAACCATTGGCAAACGGGTTTAAATGGTAAAGGGTGGGGAGCACTTTTTTGGTGTAACCATGATCAGCCTCGTATCGTGAGCCGTTTAGGGGATGATCAACGTTATCGCGTTGAGTCGGCAAAAATGTTGGCCGCATCGATTCATATGATGCAAGGCACGCCTTATGTTTATCAAGGTGAAGAAATTGGCATGACCAATCCCGGCTACACCGCTATTGAACAGTACCGAGATGTGGAAAGTACTAACATTTACGACATCATGGTGAACCAGCAAGGGGTAAGTCATGAAGCGATGATGGTCATTCTTGCACAAAAATCCCGTGACAATTCTCGCACGCCAATGCAATGGAATGCAGAGCGCTTTGCTGGTTTTAGCCAAGGTCAGCCTTGGCTAGACATTGCAGAAAACTATCAAGAATTGAATGCGCAATGTGCGTTAGCTGATGAGCAATCGGTGTTCTATTTCTATCGAGAGTTGATAGCGCTGCGTAAAAAAATCGGTGTAATTACCGATGGTGATTACACCGATTTACTACCCGATCATAAAGAGATTTTTGCCTACCAGCGACGCAACGCGAAACAGGTGCTGATCTGTATCAATAACTATTATGGCGTTGACACCGAATGCGTGCTGCCAAAAGAGTTACCGGTTGAGAAAGCAAAATACCTGTTAGGCAACTATACAGATATAAAACCACTCAAAGTTTTGGAACATCAAGTGCTTCGTCCGTATGAAACACGCGTAATTTTGTTCGATTTAGTATCCTGATTGAGTCCTACCCCTATAGATTCAGTCATTTTTCAGCCCCGAATTTTCGGGGCTTTTTTATCGACTCTGTTTATGAGTCACGGCTCAATGGTACTTTCTTCGTGCTCTTATTGATTCAACGCGGTAGGTTTGGCTGTTGATGGTTTGTTTAATATTTTAACAACACCACAACTTTGTTGCTTGGTCACAATTAGTCACACAAAGATGAAACACAATCCGCTATAGTTTGCGTTCTTAGCAAACGGATGTGTGAAACACAATGAACAGTACTCTCTCCCCCTCTTATCGAGTGGTTCTCGTTGAAGACGATTTAGAACTCTCGGAACTGATCAAAGACTTTCTCAACCACTATGAATTTTGTGTCTCAACGGTTGCGGATGGGATTCAAGCCGTTGATCGGATTTTGGATGAGCAACCTGATTTAGTCATTCTGGATATTATGCTACCAGGGCAAAGTGGTATGGATGTCTGCCGCGCTGTCCGAGATCAATACCACGGTATGATCTTAATGCAAACGGCGTTGGACGACGATATTGATCAGGTGATGGGGTTGGAACTGGGTGCCGATGACTATGTTGTTAAGCAGGTTAAGCCCCGTTTGCTACTGTCACGTATTCGAGCCTTACTTCGAAGGCAAGCAAGAGGAAGTCAAAGTGACAAATATGAATTGTGCATAGGTAGCTTGTGGATGAATTTGCAACATCGAGCGGTATTACTTGAGCAGCAGCCCATAAAACTCACGACCAGCGAGTTTGAGCTCTTGTATTTACTCGCCCAACATGTCGGCACCATTGTCACGAGAGATGATATCGCTCAGCATGTGCGTGGTTTTGAATATGATGGTTTAGATCGCTCAATTGATCGTCGTATATCACGCTTGCGGCGTGCGCTCGGAGATGATCCTAATGAACCTAAGTTGATAAAAACGGTTCGAGGTAAAGGATATCAGCTCTGCGCTGTATCGGAAGGGAAGTGGTCATGATTCGATCTTTTTGGGTACTCTGGGTAGCTGTGTTTCTGCCGATCTTATTACTCAGTATTCCCACGCAATTTAATCCGATCCCATATCTTAGCCGCAGTATCTCTGAAGAGTTTTATAAGCCTGTCTATCAGAGTAACTTTACGTTTCTATCTGAAAAATTACGTCAAGCGCCTCAAGCTGAGTGGACAACGATTATTGACGGCTATGCTAAGCATTTCAGTTACCCACTTCGATTAGAGGCATTAGACAGTTACCACTCCTCCCCAGAAGTTTATCAAGCGTTGCAAAAAGGCGAGATCATTTTTCAAGATGGTGATCCTATGGCACTTTTGCAAAGAGTGCTGAACAGTGACAAAGTGCTCTATTTCGCGATCAATGAACCGAGAGAACTCGCTGCGCTTAACCAGTCCAGAGGTACATTATACCTCGCGGTAGAAAATCTTCGTAGCCAACCTCGTACTCAATGGCAAACCAGTATTGCTGAGCAAAATAGCCGAATACCTTTAGAGTTAAGTCTATTGCGAGAGCAAGATTTGTCACCCATCGAGCGAAGTAAGTTGTTGGCTGATGAAGAGCAGATGACTAGTTATATCAATCAACAAGGCAGCATGATCTTATTGGCTGCGGTGGATGAGAATACGTGGTTACGCGTCGAGGACAATATTTCCTACCAAACCCAATTAAAGCTCACTACGGCTATCGGCGGTTTCTTTTTTTTAGCCATTTCTGTGGCCTTAGTTATGTGGATTTATCCTTTATGGCGAGATCTGAAACGTCTGGTAAAAACGGCGAATGAATTTGGTCAAGGAGTATTATCTCGTAGAGCGACGACGTCTCGGCTTTCCGTGGTCTCTCAGCTCAGTCATTCTTTTAATAATATGGCAAATAACATCGAAAAGCTGATTGCCAGCCAAAGAACCTTAACCAACGCCGTGGCGCATGATTTACGAACACCGCTCTACCGTTTACGCTTTGCATTTGAAATGCTTGAGGATGAAGACATTGCCTTAAGCCAGAAAGAAAAATACCGCCAAGTGATTCACTCCAGTATTGAAGATCTCGATCATTTGATTAACCAGACACTTGTTTTGTCGCGCTATAACCGTATCACAGATATTCGCCATTTTTCTTATTGCCACTTTGCCGACAATTTGGTTGCAGAAGCGGAGCATTTCCAGCTTGAAAACCCGCAACTCACATTGCGTGTCAGCGTGTTGGATTCGTTGCGACAGCAAACGATATTTGTCGATAATCGAGCTTTATTGCGGGCCGTTAAAAACTTGCTGAGTAATGCCGCGCGATTTGCGCAGCAAGAGATCCATCTCTCGTTGAACGAATCTAATGGGCAACTTTTTTTGGTGGTCGAAGACGATGGCCCCGGTATTGCGCCAGATGATATTGAACGTATTTTTGAGCCCTTTACTCAAGTGAATAATCAAGAGCGTAATAGTGAAAAAGGCCATGGTCTTGGGCTGGCGATTGTCAAACAGATCACTCGTTGGCATCAAGGTAAGGTTAGAGTAAAAGTAAATGGTTCAGCATTAGGGGGCGCATGTTTTGAACTGCAATGGCCAAAGCAGATTTCGCTACCTAATGTGACCAAACTGGATACAAATGGTCAATAAACTGCTGACGATTTATTTGTATTGAGAATGCTACCTTGAATGGGTCGGTGAATCAGACCGCTCACAAGGAGTAAGCATGAATACCAAATTATTAGCGCTGTTTTTAAGCGGCGTATTTTTCTCATCCACCAGTGCCACTAAACCGATGGAATGGATCTCAGCCTTCAGCGATGGGGTCCGCTTAAATGACCAGCTCAGCCAAACCAATACGCAATCGAATGTGATGATGGATTACTCGCAACAAGATGCTGCATTGTATTTGGACGGTAGTGAAGTCGCCTTTCTTTCCATCAGTACCAGTTACCTCTTCTAATGCTTAATCACAGGAAAATATTATGTTTAAGTTAAACCAGTTGTTCGTGATCCTGAGTGTGCTCGCACTTATCGTGGGATGTAAAGCCGATGATTTGAAAGATGCGGATAAGCTGACTAAGCCTACGGTTAATGCTGGTGCTGATCAGATGTTAATACTGCCAGTAAATAGTATTACGTTGAGCGGAACGGCGAAATCTGAGTTATCAATATATGAAATTAAAACGAAGTCTTGGCGTCAAGTTTCTGGGCCTCAATCGCTTACCTTAATCAATGCAGATTCTCTGAAAGCAACGGCGTTTTATCCTACGATTGCTGGCACGTATATTTTTGAATTATCAGTCAAAGACAGTGGTGGAAGAAGCAACAGTGACCAAATGCAGGTGATCATTCAGGCGGCCGCGCAAAGCATGCAGCGAGCCTATATGCAGCAGGTTGATATCGTTGCTTGGCGGTATGCTGATAGGAACCAAGGCATGCTGAGCTTTAGTGATTTAGATTCGGTTTCTTTAAGCGAAGTGGACACTCAATTAGAGCATGCGCTGACTTCACTCAATAGCGCTGCTGAGTTTGAGCTACATTTTGCCGCCAATGCTGGGGGAAATATACAAACGGCTTTGTTGTTATTAAATGCCCTTTCTGCTCAAGGAGTTCCGATTTGTTTAAGTGAAAGTTCATCTTGCCACTCTTTGGAACAAGGGTTTTTATTGCAGACTGAACTGCCAGAGAGTATCAATTGCAGTGATGCACAAAGCTGTGTTACCGCTCTACTTCAGTATATTGAGGGTTAACTAGACTACTTAGTGACGTCAGTTTATAGAGCTATGATGTAAAGAAACGAAAAAGCCAGCTCGAAAGCTGGCTTTTTATCGTTCTCAATCGAGAAAATATGGTGGAGGGGGACGGATTCGAACCATCGAAGGCGGAGCCGGCAGATTTACAGTCTGCTCCCTTTGGCCACTCGGGAACCCCTCCGGGTGTTTTCCTATTCTAAAAATAGGCTTGAA
>NZ_CAWPGB010000065.1:0-151611 GCF_963887575.1 Vibrio sp. 3-2(1)
GGTGCATGACCAGTCTTCGTTACATTGTCAGACTCGCTACTTTATTCAGAGTCCTAGGTTCATCTGGTGATACAGATGGTTCACACATTAAGCGGTGAACAGCGCTTCATACGACCTCACGTCGCACGCCCCTTTTTAACTTAGAGTTTCTAATAATCCCATTTTTAACCATCAGCATTTGACCAAATTTCCCTAATGATTCAGTATCGTACTGATTGGATTAAGTCCTTTGATTTAGCAGAGATTCATAATATCGAGAGCTAAATACATGTACCGTCATTGTGTCCCCCAATTCGTTTAAATCTAATAACTATACATATATGAATAAAATAATTACCTCATTTGTACGTTGGCTCATCAAGGGGCTTGATAAAACAGTGTATTGGTTGGAACAAAAAAACGCCAACGATATGCAATCGAAGTTCGTAGATCTAGCTCCGACAGATGACGCGGATAAAGCAGGCACCTACTCAGAAGCGTTACGATTTGCAACGAATAATTCTAAAATCTCAAATATAGCCCTGACGGGCCCCTATGGCTCCGGAAAGAGCAGCATTATTCAATCTTTTCTGAAAACGTATCGACGGCCAGTTCTTCATATTTCTCTCGCGACTTTCATTACCGAAGCTGAAACGAAGGTAGAAACGGTGGATCGTCAGGAGATCGAGAGGAGTATTTTACAGCAGATGCTTTACGGTGCGGATGCAAACAAACTCCCGTTATCTCGCTTTAAGAGAATTCAGTCGCCTGGTGTTGGGTCGATCTTTAAGTCACTGTACATTTTGTTGGGGATGTTCGCGCTTTGGTATGTATTTCAGCAGCGGGAAGGAGTCATCAGCGGTACTTATTTCAAACCTATTGCGTTCGAAAACTCAGTCAATTTAGGTTTCTTTGTGTTTGCAGCAGCATTCCTCTGGCGGATACTGCATCACTTCTATGTCGCGAGCTTTGGTTTGTCACTCAAGGGTATTTCGCTAAAAAATGTCGAAATTAAGCCCGCATGTGATGATGAATCCTCAATACTGAATCGTCATTTAGATGAGATAATCTACTTTTTCCAGGAAACTAGTTACGATCTTGTAATCATTGAGGATCTAGACCGATTCGACAATACTGATATTTTCGTTACGTTGCGTGAAATTAACGGTCTTGTTAACGCAAATTCAGGCGTAAAACGTCATATTCGATTCCTATATGCACTACGCGATGACATATTTGCAAACACAGAGCGAACCAAGTTTTTCGAATTTATCATTCCAGTTATTCCGATCATCAACTCATCGAACTCAATTGACATGGTCTTGAAGATTGGAGCGAGACTTGCGCTTAACGAAGGCCTTGATCGTCAGTTTCTTAGAGAGGTATCACGTTATTTAAACGATCTACGGTTGATTCAAAACATTTTTAATGAATACAGCATTTATGTGGATAATTTGAAAACAGATGGTGAATATTTGCTCGACGCCAATAAACTCCTTGCCGTTTTGATCTACAAAAATGTTTATCCACGGGATTTCGAAAAATTACACCGAGGCGAAGGGACTCTCGCCGCAATATTGAATTTCCAAGATGAGTTAATAAGTCACGGAGAAAAAGAATTTAGAGCTGAAATTACTTCACTCGAAAAGCAACTTGATATCGCTGAACGTCAAGTTCCTGCTGACTTAAAAGAGTTGCGTCAAATATATGCGATGGCTCTAATTGAGATGCTGCCATCACACGCCATTAGTGTGGGTATCGATCAAAATAATCAAGTGGCTACTGCCCAGTTGACATGCTTTGAAATGTTTGAAGAGCTGATCGAGGCTCGATATATCTATTATCGAAACATTCATGGTCATAATAGTCGCTTGGATGTTTCTGCACTCCAAGATAATGTAGACCAGCACAAAACTTATCTTCAACGCAAAGAGGAGATAGAACATAAGGCAGAGGAAAATAAAACCAAAACTCTACGAGCAATACGAGATCTTAGACCAAAGGTTGCAGGGCTTAGAACTGCGAAATTCCATGAACAATTACGATTGAATGTCGACCATCTACAGGAGTTATTCGAGGAGTTTGGTCAGAATGGAGAGCTTGCTCGGTTTCTGCTGTTAGAAGGTTATCTGGACGATACCTATTACCAGTACACCTCACTTTTTCATTCTGGTCGATTGTCTCCCAATGACAATAAATTTCTCATTAAAATACGTGCATTTATTACACCAGAGCCAGATTTTCCTATTGATAATCCTAACGAAGTTATTGCGGCGATGAGAGATGAAGACTTTGGACAAAGTTACGTTTTAAACATCTCGCTTGTTGACACTCTGTTGAGTGAACAACACCGTTACCAAAGTCAATTAGAGAGGCTTTTAGGGTACATTATGGAAGAGTTTTCCAACTGTGAAGACTTCTTTATGGCTTATTACAGCAGCGGGAGTTATGTCCCAAAATTTCTCCAACAGTTAACTAATGTCTGGAGTGATTTTGTACTGACTGTACTTTCTAGTCCAAATAGCCTTATACACGTTGTTCAGCTGATTGTGGGATTAACTGAACGTTCACTTAAATCCATTTCAAGAGATTTTGAAGAATTCCCCGTTTTTGCATCAGAGAATCTCTCCGATATTCTGATTAGTTCGCCTGAGCTCGATCCAGAGCGGCTCGTTTGCCTCAATTTTGAAGTTAAAGACTTCGAAGCAATCAAAGAGCACTTTGACATTGTGAACTCAATGTTTGAAGAGGGGCTTTTTGACCTTACGTTAGCGAACATAGAGTTCGCTTATCAAGCGATATTGGGAGAGGAAGATGTCACCCCATTGCATACAAGGAACTTCACGGCAATACGTGCGACGAACAGTACTGTCTTGATAGATCGAATTGAGAGTAATTTTGGCGATTACTTACGCAATATTCTTTTGGCTATACAAACCAATACTGAAGAAGAAACATCCGCTATTTTGGACGTAGTTCGCCGTGAAGAGATTGACCTCAATACGATCCAAGAGTTTCTTGAGCAACAGACGCAACAATTACCGACGTTAGAAGATGTGCCCGATAGATTACATTCTATGCTCTTCAGTTTAACTATGATTGTGCCAAACTGGAAAAATTGCCTTTTCTTTATGGCAAGTGAAGGTTTTGAAGCACAAAGCTTAGTTGAGTATCTCGATCGAGACGTTGTTAGATCGGCTATCCTGAAACAAGCGGTCCCCAGTGATAGTGATTCGAAGTCTATACGTTCTTTTCTTCTTAACGCGAACTCTCTTTCTGATATTAGCTACAAAGAGTATGTGCGAGCTTTACCCAAGTCATTTACACATTTTCCAGAAGGGGTTGAACCAACAAAGCTTATAATATTAATTCAGGAAGCGAAAATCGAATTTCGTACTGATAGTCTAAATGCGCTCAACGAAAGAGAGTTGCAAGTATTGTTTGTGGCAAATAATATCGATACATTTCTGGCTGGGCCAGAAGACTTTTCATTAGAAGATGATTTCTTGGAAGAGCTGCTTGAGTCGGATATTTCTCAGAAAAACAAGATAAAAGTCGTCGAACTGATGGATTTATATTCGTTAGTTGATCTTCCAGAGCGTTCTGCACTTGTTGGTTCAATCATCGTCAATTCAGATGCAAATCTACCAAACATTGATGGAGATATAACTAGTGCTCTGATAAAGAACTCCTCTCCGATAGCAACGCAAATTTCACTCTTCAATAAATATCACTCTCATTTAAGTAACGATGAAGTACGTGATGTATTGGCGAGTCTACCGAAGCCATATTCCGAAATAACCCGTGGTTACCATACGCCAAGACTAAAAGAGACACCTGAGAATCAAGGATTGGTCTCCTGGCTCGATTCTAGGGAAATAATTTCCTCTTGGAGAATTAGCGATATATTTAAAGAAATAAAGGTGAACCTCTATAGATCTTGAGAAGATAATGCTTGATTGTTTTTGGGAGTATAACCTTACTAGCTAGCACTCTTAACTTTGTATTTTTGGTATTGCACACATTACTAATAATAAATACGAAAATTTGGCCTGCCATTTGTAGGGTGGCCGTATGATTGCAATACTAGGGGTAATCCGAATAGTAGAAGTGATCCGAAAAACGTAACACGCTTTTGTCCAAAAATGAGCTAGAAATTAATCTCTATTTATTGTCATTTCATTAATCTCAGTAGTAGTAACGAACCTCAAAAATGATCAAACTATATTGTTCTCCGACAATCACGTTCGACTCAGTTAAATAACGAGACAAAAAAGGTCGCTCCTTATGGGCGACCTTTGCAATATAGGGTTTTGAAGTGAGAATGAGTCATCACTTCATCACTTGAAATAGCAATTACTCTTCTTCAGGGTCCGCTTTCGTTTCGGCGCTAAATTCCAACACTTGGTTGTCGATTAAGCGTACTTTACCCAGAAATGCAGATACTAAGATCACCGCTTGTGTGGTCTCATTCGAGATCAGTTGCAGCGTTTTGGCATCGCGAATAAACAGCTCATCAGGTTGTAGCCCAGCAGCACGCAATTGGTCACTGGCATCTTCAATGATCGACGCGTAATCGTCGCGGCCACCACGCAGTGCACTGCTTATCCAACGCATGGTACGAGCAAGGACAGGCGCACGTTGGCGTTCATCTAACGTCAGCAGCCCGTTACGTGAACTCATCGCTAAGCCATCCATTTCACGGACGGTAGGGACGCCGACAATCTCGATATCCATACAAAGATCGCTGACCATTTGGCGGATAACCGCTAACTGTTGAAAATCTTTTTCACCAAAACAGGCAACATTCGGCTGCACTATGTTGAACAGCTTAGCGACTATGGTTGCAACGCCACGGAAATGCCCTGGTCTTGATGCGCCTTCGAGCATATGAGAAAGCCCCGGTACTTCAACAAAGGTCTGTTTTTCTAATCCTTGCGGATACATTATTTCTGGGGTTGGGGTAAAGACCAAATCAACCGCTTCCGCGTTGAGTTTACTTAAGTCTTCATCCAGTGTTCTCGGGTAGTTATTTAAGTCATCCGCGCGGTCAAATTGCATCGGGTTAACAAAAATACTGACCACGACCACATTGCCCTCTTCACGTGCTTTACGCACTAGGGTTAAGTGGCCTTCATGTAAATTGCCCATGGTCGGCACAAAAGCGACTCGGCGGCCTTCACGCTTATACTGTTTGATCTGCTCGCGAAGAGCTGAAATGTCAGCAAAAGTTTGCATGAATATCTCCTTTAGGCGATGGTATGAGCGTCATCAGGGAAAGCGGCACTTTCTACATCTGCGATGTATTTTGCAACGGCTTTACGCATATCCCCTGTTTCAGCAAGAAAGTTTTTCGAGAATTTTGGCATGTAATTCGCCGAAATTCCGAACATATCGTGCATTACTAGAATTTGTCCATCGGTCACGTTACCTGCGCCAATGCCAATCACTGGCACATCAAGTACTTCGGTAATTCGCGCTGCTAGGCTGGCCGGTACACACTCTAATAACACAATTTGTGCGCCCGCTTCTTGGAGCGCCAACGCGTCTTTGACCATTCGGTCTGCTTTTTCTTGGTCGCGGCCTTGTACTTTATAGCCACCAAAAATATTGACCGATTGCGGTGTTAAACCAAGGTGTGCACAAACCGGAACCGCGCGTTCAGTCAGCATTTTCACCGTTTCTACCAGCCAATCACCACCTTCGATTTTGACCATATTTGCACCCGCTTGCATCAATTTAGCGGCGCTTTCACAGGCTTGTTGTGGTGTGGCGTAGCTCATAAAAGGCATATCAGCCATCAATAAACAGTTAGGGCTACCGGCACGCACGCTGCGTGTGTGGTAGGCAATCTCTTCGACGGTGACGGGTAGGGTATCTGTGTGACCTTGTAGCACCATGCCCAGAGAATCGCCCACTAATAATACAGGCATCTCTTGGCTTTCAAAAAGCTGAGCAAAGCTTGCGTCATACGCGGTGACGGTTGCAAATTTACGACCTTGTTGTTTCCATTGGATCAGATCGTTTATGGTGATTTTTTTCATTAAATGTCCTTACGAGGCGCTGGCGAGTGCCAAATACCGAGCCCGTTACGTTCGACGAGCGGTAACAGTTGATTGAGCTCAGTCCCATCAGGGAGCTGTAAACTTGGTGCGATTTCGGCGAGCGGGTAGAGCACGAATTCACGTACTTTCATTCCGTAGTGAGGAATGGTCAATCGCTCGGAATCGATCACCTCATTGCCGTAAAGAAGAATATCCAGATCGAGCGTTCTTGGCCCCCAACGTTCTTCTTTGCGAACTCGCCCTTGCTCTAACTCGATATTTTGGGTGCAATCGAGCAGCTCAAGTGGCGTTAAATCGGTTTCTATCGCAACCACCGCATTGATGTAATCGGGCTGGTTTTGTGGCCCCATCGGTGTACTACTGTACAAGGATGAGGCGCTTAAAAATCGAGAGTGTGGCAAACATTTCAAGGCTTCAATGGCCTGCTCAGCTTGCGCGATTGGGTCGCCTAAATTACTGCCAACAGCAATATAAACGAGAATCATGATTCTGGGCGGCTCTTTTTATTACGTGGGCTTCTGCGGCGGCGTACATTGGGTTTGTTACTTGCGCCACTTTCCAAATCATTTGCCATCGCTTGGCGCATATCTCGTCCTGCGCTTTCAAAGGTTGTCCACCAGTCAGCCAGCTTTTTCGTCTCTCCGCCTTCGATCTCGCCACGCATTTGTAGAAAATCAAAACCCGCTCGGAATTTGTTGAGCTCCATAAGGCGGAAGGCTCGTTTCCCATTGCGACGTGGTAAGCGCAACTGCAATTGCCAAATTTCGCGAATTGTCGCGGTATGACGACGAGGTATCGCAAGGGTTTTCACCACTTGGTCAAGGATGAGGTTACTCGCTTCCATGACGGCGTCGTAATAGGCGAAATTACGCTGCTGCATTAACGCATCAGCCAGTTTCACTGTCGGGTACCAGAACATGGCAGCAAACATGAAGGCTGGGTTGATGCGTTTACCTTCTTCAATACGCAGGTCGGTTGAATCTAAGACCAGATCCAACATCTGTTCTGTGTGCGAGTCGTAGTCTGGAGTGAACTCTTGAGCTATCACAGGGAACAACTGCTGGAACAGGTTGTACTCACGCATTAAGTGGTAGGTTTCTAAACCGTGGCCGGTTTGCAGCATCTTTAGCGATTCTTCGTACAAACGTGCCGCAGGAATATCTTGCAGTAAAGGAGCAAGATGTTCGATTGGGTCGGCTGTTTCTTCTTCGATATCGAAATCGAGCTTGGCCGCAAAACGAATCGCACGCAACATGCGCACTGGGTCTTCACGGTAGCGCGTTTCAGGATCGCCAATTAAGCGGATGAGCTTATCTTCTAAGTCGTCCATGCCGCCAGCATAATCATGAATGCTGTAATCACCGATGTTGTAATACATGGCGTTAATCGTGAAGTCCCGGCGTTCTGCATCTTCATCAATGGTGCCGTAGACGTTATCACGCAGCAGCATACCCGCTTCAGATTGTGCTGAGACGTTTTGGCTCGGCTCTTGATGGTGTCCACGGAAAGTCGCCACTTCCACTACGTCGCGGCCAAACATGATGTGCGCTAAGCGAAAGCGACGGCCGATCAAGCGGCAATTGCGAAACTGTTGGCGTATTTGCTCTGGTGTTGCATTAGTGGCGATATCAAAATCTTTTGGTGTCTCACCTAATAGTAGGTCGCGTACTCCACCACCGACTAAATAGGCGTCAAAACCTGCGCCATGAAGTCGATATAGCACCTTGAGCGCATTATCGCTGATTTGCTTGCGCGAAATATTGTGTTCATCACGAGTGATAATATTTAGAGCTAAGTCTTGGTAAACGCGATTTTCGCGTGGTGTATAGTCGTTTTTATTCATGTGCATCTGGCAATAATTGGTTTTTGCCAACCTTGCTTTTGTTATTTAAAGTGCCCGTTCGGGACGATTTTGCGGCTAATCATAGCGTAAGGATAGCCTTTTGAGAATCACGGTGTGATCTCGGTCTCCCGAGGGAGTTGTTCAACGTGCCAATTCTGACTGCCCCAAAAGATAATTTCATCGATGGAAGCGTCGCTAATCTCTTGTTTTATCTCAAACCCTAAAAAGCGCATTGCCTTAAGCAAAGTAGGTTTAGGATTTTGAATATCAATGGCAGTGGCATGATTCTGTTTGGATAATTTATTGCCATTACCATCCATCGCGAGCGGCAAGTGAAGGTAGCTTACCGGAGTTTTATGTAAGCAATGATACAAGCTGATTTGTCGTCCTGTTGGTTCAATTAAATCGGCTCCCCGCACCACTTCCGTCACTCCTTGATCGATATCATCGAGCACTACGGCAAGATTATAAGCAAATAAACCGTCACGTCGCTTAATGATGAAGTCTTCCTGTGCTAATGCTTTAGGAATGTGAATTTCGCCATGTTTTTGGTCGAAAAATGACTCTACCGGTGTATCAACACGCAACCTAACCGCGCAATCTTCGGTTAATGTTGGTTTTTTATAGCGGCATGTACCGGGATAAAAGCCACCTATCTGTTTAATTTGTTTACGCGTGCAATCACAATAATAGGCTTGCCCTGATTCAAGCCAAGCCTCAATTTGATCTTGGTATAAAGTGTGGCGTTGGCTTTGATAAACCACCTCGTCATCCCAATGCAAACCATAGGCTTCGATGGCTTGAAGTATCAGGGTGGAGGCTCCTGGCATTTCCCTTGGCGGATCTAAATCTTCGATGCGAACCAACCACTTACCTTGCTGTGATTTTGCTTGAAAGTAGCTGCCAAGTGCAGCGATCAAAGAACCAAAATGAAGTGGGCCTGAAGGTGATGGGGCAAATCGGCCAATATAGTGCATTGCGATTCATCCAAGTTACAAGTTATTTGGGTATCGAGTGAAAACAAAAAGGGAGCTTTAGCTCCCTTTTTTAACACAAACAAAAGGTAAGATTAACCTTGCATCTGTTTTTCTTTAAGTTCGGCTAGCGTTTTGCAGTCAATGCAAAGGTCCGCCGTTGGTCGAGCTTCTAAGCGACGAACGCCGATTTCCACGCCACAAGATTCACAAAAACCAAAATCATCTTCTTCAATTTTGCTTAATGTTTTTTCAATTTTCTTGATCAAGCGACGTTCACGGTCACGGTTACGCAATTCCAAGCTGAATTCTTCTTCTTGAGAAGCGCGATCAACGGGATCGGGAAAGTTTGCGGCTTCATCTTGCATATGGTGAACGGTACGCTCAACTTCTTCACGAAGTTGGTTGCGCCAAGCACTTAAAATTTTTGTAAAGTGAGCTATTTGCTCAGGTGACATATACTCTTCACCTGGCTTTTCCTGATACGGCTCAACACCTGCAATGGCTAGGATGCCTATCGCTTTTTTCTTTAATTCCGGCATGCAGCATCTCCTACTAACACCTAGTCAACTGCGCGAGCAGCTAATTTTAGGCGGGTATCTATAGCAAAAAGATCTATAGGAGGCAAACACTCAATCGTAAACTTATTGTCAATGTGAAGGCGCCATCAATTTTTTGTCACTAATGGGCGAATTCTACAGTGTTAACGAGCTTGATTTCATTCCTTGAAAGTACAGCCTTGTAGCACAGTACTTCCACCCCTTCTTTTTGCGCTTGTTTCAATAATAGTGAATAGTTTGCGTCTATATGGAGTGCAGGCGAGACTTTTTCAATCCCTGAATGTAAAACAGCAAACAAAAGTACTGCTCTGCTTCCACTTTTTGCCATTTCCGTTAATTCACGCAAATGCTTTTGTCCACGCGTTGTAACGGCATCGGGGAAATAACCTTGTCCTGAATTGCAGGCGACATCGTCGTGTGGAGAGTAACGCTCATCCAATAAGGTGACGCTTTTCACTTCTATATAGCACGTCGGTTTAGAGGGTGATTTGAGCAAGATATCAATTCGGCTATTTTCTTGGCCGTAGCGCACTTCAGTTTGTAATTGCTCATACCCTTGCAGCTCTTTGATGATGCCGTTTTGAATCGCTTCTACTGCCAGCGTATTCGCCCGAGCCGTGTTGACGCAAATGCAGTGGCCTTGCTGGGTTTCAGCCAGCTCCCAACTGTGTGGGTATTTACGTTTAGGGTTGTCTGAGGTGGAGAACCAGACACGATTACCCGCCTCGGCGCAGCCCGTCATCGCGCCAGTATTGGCGCAGTGAATAGTCTCTTGTTGACCATCGGCAAACTCAATGTCGGCCAAAAAACGCTTGTAGCGTTTGAGTAAGGTCGCGGATCGAAGTGGAGGATTGAACTGCATTTATCTACTGTTTTTATGTACAATGTTGCCGCCATTTAACCATAAGGATTGCACATTGTCACAATTGCCCATTCAAGCTGTGATGCCCGATCTGCTGGCGGGAGTACAAGCTCACCCACAGATGATTGTCAAAGCCGCTCCCGGTGCGGGTAAGTCGACCCATTTCCCGTTACAGCTATTAAAAGAGCAATTATTCACGGGTAAGATCATCATGCTTGAACCGCGTCGTTTGGCGGCGCGCAGTATTGCTTTCTATTTAGCGCAGCAATTAGGTGAGAGTGTTGGGCAAACCGTCGGCTATCGTATGCGTGGTGAGAGTAAAGTCAGCGCAGCGACGCAGCTTGAAATTGTGACAGAAGGGATCATGACACGTATGATCCAAACCGATCCTGAGCTAAGCGGAATCGATCTCTTGATCTTCGATGAGTATCACGAGCGGAGTATTCACGCGGATACGGCTCTCGCACTCAGTTTGGAAGTGCAATCAGCGCTGCGAGAAGATCTTAAAATCGTCGTAATGTCAGCAACCTTAGATCAACTGGCACTGCAGTCATTATTACCCCAAGCGCTTTATGTGCAATCTGAAGGTCGAGCTTATCCAGTTGAAGTGCGCTATGCACCGCTGCGAGCCAATGATTATCTTGTGCCGACGATGAGCAAACAGATTGAAGGCTTGATGCGAGCTGAAAGTGGCTCTCTGCTGGCATTTTTACCTGGCGTTTCAGCCATTAAACAGCTTGAACAGCAGCTCGCACACTTAGCCGATGAGTTTGATATTTGTCCTTTATACGGGCAGTTGAGTCTACAAGCGCAGCAAAAAGCGATTGCGCCTGCAGTAGCAGGCAAACGGAAAATTGTGCTAGCGACTAATATTGCCGAAACATCGCTGACCATTGAGGGGATACGCTTAGTGGTGGATGCAGGGCTAGAGCGGATAGCGAAGTTTGATCTTAAAACGGGCATCACTCGTTTAGAGCAAGTGAAAATTGCCCAGTCATCGGCGCAGCAACGCACGGGGCGCGCCGGACGCCTAGAACCCGGCATCTGTTTGCGCCTTTACAGCGAAGCACAATATAAGCAGCAACCCCAAGTGCCGAGCGCGGAAATATTGCACAGTGACTTAGCGCCTTTGGCGATGGAGCTTGCGCAGTGGGGTGTGGTGTCGGTTAACGATTTGCCTTGGCTGGATACTCCACCAGCAGCAGCGATGAAGCAAGCTTGGAGTCTATTGCATACGCTTGGTTTGATGGACAGCAAACAGCAGCTCAGTGCATTGGGTAAAAAAGCGCAGTCACTCGGTGTGGAACCAAGGCTGGTGAGTATGCTGCTCAAAGCCCATGAAACGAGTGATTCAATGCTAAATACGGCGCTCGCTGTGACCGCGTTATTGGAAGAGCCTGAGCGGAATGTGCTGGATTTACAACATAGCTTAATGCGTTGGCAGCAAGTGACTCACCCTAAGACACAAAACCTACATCAGCGTGCCACGATGCTTGCGCGCGCACTCGGTGGCCAATTTCAGCTAAAAAAAGTGGATGAATCATTGCTGGCGTTGGTGCTGAGTTTGGCTGTTCCCGATCGCATTGCCCAGCGTCGCAGCGAGTCGCAACGGGGGCAGTTTTTACTGGCGAATGGTCACGGCGCGCAAATGCGTGACGATGAACGCCTCGCGGGCGCGCACTATTTAGTGGTGGTGGATTTAATGCGCAGCGGCTCACAAGCGAGTCAAATCTTTGTTGCGACAGAGTTGGACATTGATGCACTACAAGCCTATTTTCCAGAGCTATTTAGTACACAAGAACGAGTCGATTGGGATGAGAAAGCAGGGAAACTGTGCGCGGAAAGGCTAACCCTGTGCGGTAAATTGGTCATTGAGCGTGAAGCACTGCAAGAGCCTGCTCATGAAAAAATGACGCAAGCCTTGCTCAATTATGTCCGTCGCAAGGGGCTATCGGTATTACAGTGGAGCGAAGCGGCGAGCGCTTTATTAACGCGCATACGTTGCGCTGCGCAATGGCTACCGGAAGCGGCGTGGCCTGCTGTCGAGGAACAAGCGCTGCTTAATGATCTTGAAATTTGGTTAGCCCCCTATTTAGTCGGAGTAAAATCGGTCAAAGCGTTAGCGAAAGTACCGCTTCTTGATGCACTCAATGCCTATTTAGGTTGGCCATTAAACCAAGAGATTGATCGCTGGCTTCCAACTCACCACCCGCTACCCACAGGTAATCGAGCCGCCATTCGTTATCAACTGGGCGCGGAGCCGATGCTGTCGGTCCGTATGCAGGAGATGTTTGGCGAGCAAGATTCCCCCACCATCGCTCAAGGGCGCAAAAAAGTGGTAATGGAACTGCTCTCACCTGCGCAGCGGCCTTTGCAAGTAACTCAAGATCTCGCCGGTTTCTGGCAGGGCGCTTATAAAGAAGTACAAAAAGAGATGAAAGGGCGTTACCCAAAACACGTTTGGCCTGATGATCCTGCCAACCACATAGCGACGACGAAAACTAAGCGGCAATTAGCACAATGACAACCCAGAAAAAGCCTACGGGCACTCAAAAAAATAGCGTAAAAAAACCTTCACGTCGCCCGGCCAAGAAGCCTTCACCGCCACGCAAAGCATGGTGGAAAATTGTGTGGGGTATTGGCTGGAAACTGAGCCTTGCACTGGCCGCGGTGCTGTTGTTTGTTGGTATTTACTTAAATAGCGTGGTCAAACAACGCTTCGAAGGTCAGCTTTTTGATTTACCGACCGTCGTGTATGCGCGCATTTTGAATTTAGCTCCCGGTGATGACATCCCGCTGCAAGAGCTGCGCAATGAGCTTGATGTACTCAACTATCGCAAAGTGAACCAGCCACGCTATGCTGGCGAGTACTCTTCATCATCAAGCAAAATTGAGATCATCCGCCGCCCTTTTGAGTTTGCCGATGGCCCTGAGCCTGACCGCCATGTGATGCTCCATTTTAATGACAGCGGTTTAGTTCGTATTCAATCTCTTGAGCAAAAAGGGGATTTAGGTTACTTGCGTATTGAGCCCAAAATGCTCGGCATGCTTGAAAAAGGCAACGATGAGCAGCGGCTATTTTTACGTCGTGATCAGTTTCCTGAAGTGATGGTGGATGCGTTGCTTGCGACCGAGGATCGCTATTTTTATCAACATGATGGCATCTCTCCATTTGCGATTGCCCGTGCTTTAGTGGCCAACATTAAGGCTGGGCGCACCGTGCAAGGCGGCAGCACGTTAACTCAACAGCTGGCAAAAAATATTTTCTTATCCAGCGATCGAACCTTATGGCGTAAAGTGCGTGAAGCTTATATGGCGCTCATTATTGACTATCGCTACAGTAAAGATCGCATTTTAGAAGCCTATCTAAATGAGGTCTATTTAGGGCAAAGTGGCGGTGAGGCGATTCACGGTTTCGGCCTCGCCTCACGGCTTTATTTCGGTCAACCATTGCAAGAATTGCGCATTGATCAATTAGCGTTGTTAGTGGGTATGGTTAAAGGGCCTTCTTATTATAACCCTGCGCGTTACCCTGAACGTGCTAAAGAGCGTCGCGACTTGGTTTTAAAGCTGATGATGCAGCAAGATATTTTGACGGCTAAACAGTTTGAACAAGCGGCCAGTCGACCGTTAGATGTGCAAAAGCATCCTCACATTGCCAGCCGGCAGCCAGCGTATTTTCAGCAGTTAAAAATTGAACTGAAAGAGAAAGTGGGCGACGCCTTCAAAGCGGATACTGGCTTGCGCGTTTTTACCTCGCTCGATCCTGTTTCGCAAGTCAAATTGGAGCTGGCGATTGATCGACAAATTCCAGTGCTTTCCAAAACGGCGGGGAAAAACTTAGAAGCCGCAGCGATCGCTGTTGATCGAACCAGTGGTGAGATCCGTGCCATGGTTGGCGGTAAACAGACCGGTTATGACGGCTTTAACCGCGCTTTAAATGCAAGCCGTCCTATCGGCTCGTTAGTCAAACCAGCGGTCTATCTCACCGCACTCGCACAGCCAGATAAATACAACTTAGCCAGCACGCTTATCGATAAACCCATCACACTCAAAGGGAACAAAGGCGAAGTGTGGTCACCGCGCAACTTTGATCGTCAGTTCCGTGGTGAAGTGCCGTTGTATCTCGCGTTAGCTAAATCACTGAATGTGCCCACGGTACAATTGGGCATGCAGCTTGGGATTGAACAAGTTTCTGACACTTTGGTGCGGCTCGGTGTCAACAAAGAGGAGATCCGTCCTGTACCGTCGATGTTTCTTGGCGCGTTCTCTCTGACGCCTTATCAAGTGGCGCAGATGTACCAAACCTTAACCAACTCGGGTAAAAAAGCGCCCTTATCGGCGCTGCGCTCGGTACTGGATTTAGAGGGCAATGTGCTCTATCAATCAATTCCCAAAGTATCCCAAGCCGTTGAGCAGCAAGCGGCGTGGCTTACAACTTATGCGATGAAGCGAGGAGTACTTGAAGGGACCGGGCGCTATCTCAATAATCAGTTCGCTTGGGCGGCATTGGCGGGGAAAACTGGTACCACTAACGATAGCCGCGACAGTTGGTTTGTCGGGGTGGATGGTCGTGAAGTCACCACGGTTTGGCTTGGCCGCGATGATAATCAGCCGATCAAACTTACGGGTTCGAGTGGTGCATTACGGGTGTACGCGGAATATTTACAACATCGGATTCCGGAAAAATTACTTCTTCCTTGGCCGCAAGGCATTACCACGATTGGCTTTAAAACCAGTGCCGAGGGTGAATTAGTCCAAGATTGTCACAACGAATTTAAACTGCCCATGTGGGATAAAAACGGCGCATTGAAACAGAGCTGTGATAAACAACCGGGACAATGGTTAAAAAATCTCTTTCAGTGGTAGCTGGGGGAGTTTATATTAAATTGATTTCAAAGGGATTTAAGGAAGAGTCGTGAAACAGTTTTTAAGTAACTTATTGTTCTTGGTATTCATGTTTCCTGCGACTTTCGCGGTGGCTGATGAGCCACAAGCTGAAAAACCTATGCTGGACAGTGCTGCGCGACCCAAAGTTGCCGTCGTTCTTGCGGGAGGAGGGGCAAAAGGTGCAGCGCACATTGGCGTTCTCAAAGCGCTGGAAGAGATGCGCATCCCCGTTGATTTCATTACTGGTACCAGCATGGGCGCTTATGTGGGCGGCCTTTATGCCAGTGGTATGAGCGCCGATGAAATTGAAAGTTTAATTTACAGCGTGGATTGGAATGAAGGTTATCGTGACCGGGTCAACCGCAGCCAACGTCGTGTTCGGGATAAAGAGTACGAAGACCGCTATCAACTGACCACCGACCTTGGACTGCGTTGGGGTGAGATCCGCGCACCACGTGGTGTGGTGCAAGGGCAAAATATGTTGCGTATTTTGCGAGAAACGTCGGGCAATCTCTCTGAATTTCAGTCCTTTGATCAACTGCCTATTCCTTATCGCGCGGTAGCAACTGATATCATTGCTCTTGAGGAAGTGGTGCTGGATCGTGGCTATTTAGTGGATGCGATGATGGCGAGTATGTCAGTACCTGGAGCACTGCCACCTTACGAAGTTGATGGTCGTTGGTTAGTCGATGGCGGTGTGACCAATAACATGCCTGTTGATGTTGCACGTGCCTTAGGGGCTGATATTGTTATCGCGATCGATATCAGTACCGATTACAAAAACCAAGAAGCTTTCACCACCTTTTTGACGGTAGCCGATCAGCTTTCCAACTATCTCGTACAAAGAAGCACTCAAAAACAAGCACGTTTATTGAATGAGCAAGATGTATTTTTACGCCCTGATGTCGGCAGTATGGAAACCACTGAATTTGATAAAATGCCTACCGCTTATGAAAAAGGGTATGAGATTGCAATGGCGAACCAATCGGTATTGACTTCGTTGTCATTATCGAGTGCTAGTTATCAACGCTATGTGGAAGCAAAACAAGCTCGCCGCAGGGCTTTAATTTATGGCGATGATGTGCAGGTTGATGAAATCGTACTCAACAACCGCAGTCATTACAGCGATCAATTGTTAAAAAACCGTTTACATTTAAAGACAGGACAACCGCTATCAACCGAGCAGATTGAAGCGACGGTCGAAAATCTCTATGCATTGGATCGCTTTGAGTTAGTGACCTATGAATACCGAGAATTTGAAGGAAAGAACCAACTGGTCATCGATGTAAAAGAGAAATCTTGGGGGCCAAATTACCTCAATTTTCGCTTTTTCTTAGAAGATGATTTTCATACGGATAGTCAGTATGCGCTGGGTATCTCTTCCAATTTCACTAACTTAAATTCGTTTGGTTCTGAATTACGTTTCAATTTAGAAATGGGCACCGATAAGATCATCGAAGCGGAGCTTTTTTCTCCTCTGTTCTCAGGGCAAAAAGCGTTTACCTCAGCTTTGATTTCGTTTAGCAATGATAAACGTAATAAGCCAATGCAAGGGTTTGATGACACCAGTCTAGAAGCCAGTAAAGACTATTTGCCGATCAGCTATTTAGAATGGATTGGAGAATTGTCGCTTGGTTATCAAGATAAATTATGGCGAGAGTTTAAGTTAGGGATCCGCTATACCGATGGGGAGGCTGAAGTGTCAAATTGGCCATCCATGGGAAATATGGATTACACCCGTGCTGGTGTGTTTGCTAACTACCGCATTGATACCTTAGATGACTTCAGCTTGCCTACCCGCGGTGTTTATCTTGATCTTGAGTATCTTGCATCGCACGATAAAGTTTCTGGTGTCTCTTCCGATCTTGAATCAAACGATACGGTGTATGAATTTTCCGGTGAATTAATCGCTGCTTATAGCCTTGGCAGGCATACTTTGGTCGGTAATCTTGATTACGGTGTGGTGCAAAGTAAAAATTCCAGTGAACCGATAAACCCTAAATCGATTGGTGGTTTCTTAAATTTATCAGGTATTCCTCGTAACAGCTTGATTGGACAGAATAAAGCGTTCACCAGTTTGGTGTATCGTTATCGCTGGTTTGATAATGACTTTGGCCTGTTCAGTTCCCCATTTTATGTCGGTGCATCAATAGAATACGGCGGTGTATGGTCTGATCCTGATCTAAGCTTTGATACCGCCCCATTATACGGTGCGGGATCGGTGTTTGCCGGTGTTGATTCGCCGATTGGACCGATTATGTTTGCTTATGGTCGAACCGAAGATAATTTTGATTCGATATACTTGAGTATTGGCACTACCTTTTAGCGAGAATTGAGCTGAAAAGTGGGCGGTAAGTGACTCAAAAATCATAGAACTTTAGTCTTAAGTTGCTATGTTGGTCAAAATGATAAGATTTTAATTTAAAGTTAAATTTGCTATTCTTCGTCCCACAGTTTGGCCTCTCTGCCGCTGATTACATAAAAATATCTGGCAATGGAGAGCCAAGTTTCCAAGGATGTTTGCCCATCATGTCAATAATAATGGGGTAAACCGCAATGAGAGGAAAAAGTCGTGCTTGAAGCCTACCGTAAACACGTCGCAGAGCGTGCTGCCGAAGGAGTTGTTCCTAGACCCCTAAATGCTGAACAAGTCGCAGGACTTGTTGAACTGTTGAAAAATCCCCCTCAAGGTGAAGAAGCGTTCATGCTTGATCTCCTTGAAAATCGAATTCCCCCCGGTGTGGATGAGGCCGCTTATGTTAAAGCGGGCTTTTTAACCGCCATCACTAAAGGTGAGGTCTCTTCACCGTTAGTGAGCCGCGCAAAAGCTGCGCAACTACTCGGAACTATGCAAGGTGGTTATAACATCGAGCCGCTAGTTTCATTGCTTGATGATGCAGAGCTGGCACCGATTGCGGCTGATGCACTATCGCGTACTCTACTGATGTTTGATGCGTTCTATGACGTTGAAGAGAAAGCAAAAGCGGGTAATGCACATGCACAAAAAGTGCTGCAATCATGGGCAGACGCGGAATGGTTCCTTTCAAAACCGGCGCTTCAAGAGAAGATCACGCTAACCGCATTTAAAGTTACTGGCGAAACCAACACTGATGATTTGTCACCAGCGCCAGATGCATGGTCACGCCCAGATATTCCAGTGCATGCACTGGCTATGTTGAAAAATGAACGTGAAGGCATTCAACCCGACAAAGCAGGCAGCATTGGCCCTATCACTCAAATCGAAGCGCTAAAAGAGAAAGGCCATCAGCTAGTCTATGTGGGTGATGTGGTCGGTACAGGCTCGTCTCGTAAATCCGCGACTAACTCTGTTTTGTGGTTTATGGGTGACGATATCCCATTTGTGCCTAATAAACGCGCGGGTGGCTACGTGCTCGGCGGTAAAATTGCACCTATCTTCTTCAACACCATGGAAGATGCCGGCGCGTTGCCGATTGAAGTTGACGTTACCAAACTCAACATGGGTGATGTGATTGATGTTTACCCATTTGAAGGCAAAGTGTGTAACCACGACACTGGCGAAGTGCTTGCCACGTTCAAGCTTAAAACCGACGTATTGATTGATGAAGTGCGCGCTGGCGGCCGTATTCCACTGATCGTTGGTCGTGGTTTAACGGATAAAGCACGCGAAGCACTAGGCTTAGAAGCGTCAACAGTATTTCGTCGCCCAGTTGCAGTGGCTGATACAGGCAAAGGTTATACACTGGCTCAGAAAATGGTCGGTAAAGCATGCGGCGTGACGGGTGTTCGTCCGGGGACTTACTGCGAACCTAAAATGACCACGGTTGGATCGCAAGATACCACTGGCCCGATGACACGTGATGAATTGAAAGATTTGGCGTGTCTTGGTTTTTCTGCTGACTTAGTCATGCAATCTTTCTGTCATACCTCGGCTTATCCAAAGCCTGTCGATGTGAATACCCACCATACCTTGCCTGATTTCATCATGAACCGTGGCGGTGTTTCACTGCGTCCGGGTGATGGAGTTATTCACTCATGGCTAAACCGCATGTTGTTACCTGATACCGTCGGTACTGGTGGTGACTCGCATACACGATTCCCGCTTGGCATTTCATTCCCAGCCGGTTCTGGCTTGGTTGCTTTTGCGGCCGCAACGGGTGTGATGCCACTGGATATGCCAGAATCTGTCTTGGTGCGTTTCAAAGGTGAAATGCAGCCGGGCATCACGCTGCGCGATCTAGTGCACGCGATTCCTTATTACGGGATTAAGCAAGGCCTGCTTACAGTGGCGAAAGCGGGGAAAATTAACGAATTCTCTGGCCGTGTGCTAGAAATCGAAGGGGTTGAGCACTTAACGGTTGAGCAAGCGTTTGAACTTTCTGATGCCTCGGCAGAACGCAGTGCGGCGGGTTGTACGGTTAAATTGTCACAAGCCTCAATTGAAGAGTACCTCAACTCTAACATCACTATGTTGAAGTGGATGATCGCCGAAGGTTATGGTGACCGCCGGACTATCGAGCGTCGTATTACGGCGATGGAAGCGTGGCTAGCCAATCCTGAGTTGATGCAAGCGGATAGTGATGCAGAATACGCACATGTGATTGAGATTGATCTTGCTGAGATTAAAGAGCCGATTTTATGTGCGCCAAATGACCCAGACGATGCGCGCTTACTTTCTGATGTACAAGGTACGCCTATTGATGAAGTCTTCATCGGTTCTTGTATGACCAACATTGGTCACTTCCGTGCGGCAGGTAAATTGCTTGAGAAGTTCAATGGTCAGTTAGATACGCGTTTGTGGGTTGCGCCACCGACTAAAATGGACAAAGATCAGCTTATCGAAGAGGGCTATTACGGCATCTTTGGTCGCGCTGGGGTACGTATTGAAACTCCAGGATGTTCGTTATGCATGGGTAACCAAGCGCGTGTTGCCGATAAAGCGACCGTCATGTCGACTTCGACCCGTAACTTCCCGAACCGTTTAGGGACCGGCGCGAATGTTTACCTTGCTTCGGCAGAGCTGTCGGCCGTGGGCGCCATTTTAGGCCGCATTCCGACACTGGAAGAGTATCTAGAGTACGCGAAGCAGATCAACGCAACTGCAGCTGACACCTATCGCTACCTCAACTTCCATCGTATGGCGCAATACACTAAAAAAGCAGACAGTGTGATTGTCCAGCAAGCGGTGTAAGAGCTATCCAAGCTAGCCTCCTAATAAAAAAGCCACCGATTCGGTGGCTTTTTACCATTCTAGCTTCTCACTCAATGCTGAAATAACATTAGATTAAGTTCGATTGGTGGCTGCAATGCTCCGCCAACAATGACTTGACCAATAATTTATAACGTTGTTCTGTCAATGGAGTTAAAATAAGCTTGAGAGTCATACGGTATTCAGCGAAATAGTTATTGCTTGTAAGACAAGCTAAAAACACACGCGACATTACGCGCGGTCATTTCTACGTTTTGCGCCGCTTCGGCAAGGGCTGTAGGCAAGTCGACCGAGCGTGGAACGACACTGAATACCGCATCAATGCCATGTGGGTGAACAACGGCGCAGTCTGCTGACAAGCAGCCTGCAATTCCGATCACTGGCACGGAAAAAAGTTTGGCAGTGCGCGCAACACCGATTGGCGTTTTACCGTGAATGGTTTGGCTATCAATACGTCCTTCCCCAGTGATGACTAAATCGGCATCCTTTACTACATCGCTAAGGTTCACGGCATCCATCACAATTTCAATGCCCGGACGAAGGCTCGCTCCTAGTAGACCAACCAGCGCCGCACCTAAACCGCCTGCCGCGCCAGCACCCGGCATCTCTTTAACATCACGACCTAATTGCGTTTTGATGATGTTTGCATAATGCGCAAGGTTGGCATCAAGTTGCGCGACCATCTCGGGTGTTGCTCCTTTTTGTGGGCCAAAGACGTGCGAAGCGCCTTGTACGCCGCACAGTGGATTATCGACATCGCAGGCGACCTCCAGTTTGATGCGGGCTAAACGTGGGTCCAGTAGTGTGAGATCAATCGAGGCCAGTTTTGACAATTCACCGCCACCAAAGCCTAATGGATTTCCATCTGAATCAAGCAGTTGAATGCCGAGGGCTTGCGCCATGCCGAGGCCACCATCGTTGGTTGCACTGCCACCAATGCCGATGATGATGTGTTCAACACCTTGATCGAGCACGGTTTTAATCAGCTCACCAGTACCGTAACTGGTGGTGTTCATTGGGTTGCGTTGCTCTGGCGGCACCAGGTGTAAGCCCGATGCGGCCGCCATCTCAATGATCGCTGTTTTACCATCACCCATTAAGCCATAAAAAGCCTCGACTTGTTCACCTAGCGGCGCCGTTACGGTTGTGGTAACAATCGATCCATTAGTAGCATCAACCAGTGATTGGACCGTCCCTTCGCCGCCATCGGCCATCGGTAACTTAATGTAGTGCGCATCGGGCAACACTTGTTTGAATCCATTCTCTATCGCGGTGGCGACTTCCATTGCCGTTAGGCTCTCTTTATAAGAATCTGGAGCAATAACAATTTTCATTTTTAACACCTTAACTGCGTTAAACAAACAGACCAAATACGCCAAAAATCATCACAGAAATGAAGGCAATTACTAAACCTACTGCCGATTCATAAGGAATTAAGGTGAGACGCTCACGAATGTCCATATGTACCGCTCCGCCCGTGGCATGGAAGAAACTACCGTGTGGCATATGATCAAGTACGGTCGCACCTGAATGGATCATGGCAGCCCCTGCCAGTGCGGGTACGCCTAGTTCGAGTATAGTGGAGCTAAAGACGCTGGAGGCAACGGCTGTACCTGCGGTGGTTGAAGCGGTTGCCAGTGACATCATTGCACCTGAGATCGGTGCAAGCAGGTAAGAAGGCAAGCCAGAAGCGGTCAGTACTTCGATTAAACCGCCTTTAAGACCTGAATTGGCGATGATGCCGGCTAAAGTACCAGTACCAAGTAGCATAACCGCAACCGGAGCCATGCGAGTTAGACCTGAAACCGCAAAGTGGTTAGTGTCTGCAAATCGTCCCATCACGACCGCACCGACTAATCCACCTAATGGGAGTGCAATTAAAGGATCCACATTGATGCCAGCGATAGGGCGTAGTGCGAGTAACACAATCGCCACTAATGGTGCGATGATCGCTGAGCTAAAGCGGGGTAGCCTAGAATGATCCACCGCAACGACTTCACTGGCGGAGACTTTACTTCCTTTACTGACTAAACGTTTGGCAATCAAGTAAGCCACAATAAGCCCGCAGATCCCAGGAATAATACCCGCCGCCATTACAGAAGTAAGTGGCACGTTAAACGCGTCGGCTGCGGCAATCGCATTCGGGTTAGGTGACATTACGTTACCCGCTTTACCGCCGCCAATCATCGCTAGCAGAATGGCCGCCTTGGAGAGATCGGCACGGCGAGCGATCGCCAGAGCGATAGGAGATACGGTGATTACTGCCACGTCGACAAACACGCCGACCGCAGTCAAAATTAAGGTTGCTAAGGCCAAGGCAAATAAAGCGCGAGTTTCTCCAACCTTTTTCACTATGGTTTCTGCAATGGAAGTGGCAGCGCCTGATTCAATCAATACACCAGCTAAAATACCTGCTGCAAGAATGCGTAGCACCGCGGTTACAATGCCTTGTGCGCCACCAATCATCAGAGCAACGGTGTCGGTCAGCGATACACCGCCGATCACGCCACCGACCAACGCGCCGATGATCATGCCATAGGCGGGTGGTACTTTTTTTAGAATGAGCGTGATAGCCACGACTAATGCGGCCAGAGCTCCGAGAGTTGAAACTTCAATCATCTTCTATATCCATATTTTTTATCACTGATTGGCTGCAATATAGGGAGCAAAAATAAAAGAGTCTTCAGTCTATTGCACAGATTACTGGCTTTGATGTGACTGATTAATTGTGCAAATGCACAATTTTATGTTTTTATTTGAAGCAAGATAAAGCCAAATAAAGGTGAGTAATGTCATTTAACTGATTGAATTTTAAAGCGGTTACTTGCTCAATTTTTTCAAGCCTATAGCGCAAGGTATTACGGTGAATATGCAGTGCTTGGCAAGTTTGATGGACATCGCAGTTTTGCTCAAAATAATGGCGGAGGGTTTTAATTAATATTCCCTTAGTGTCATACCGTTCCAGCAGGGTATAGGGTTGGCGTAACTGCTCGCGGCTCCATGGCTCATGCTGTACGCTATTGAGCAGTACAGGTAACTTATCATCTTGATAAAAGAATACGTCTCCCTGTTTATGGTGGGAGGCTTGCATCGTCAACTTGGCGGTTTGATAAGATTGAGCCAGCCCAGAGAGCGTTGGAAAATAATCACCTAGTGCAATTTTGATGGTGAATTTGCCCTCTTTTTTCACTCGCTTCAACAGTTGATTGACTCGTTTAGTTTCGGCCTCTTGTGACCAACCTTTTTCGGTGAGTGAGATGGGTTTTAAAACCACTACTTCGTTGTGAGAAACTGAAATGATCCCCACCAAATTGTCCCGTTCAGGGTATTCCAGCAGATGCACCAACTGCTGTAAGTGTTCTAGCGATAAGGCGGTATCGTTATCTGGGATCAATTTGACCACGGCAGCGATACGCGGCTGGGAAAGGTCGAGCCCTAATCGCTCGGCGATTGAATTGAGCTGTGTTTCGTTGAGAGTGGCACCTTGAATTAGTTGTAATAGCAGCTCTTCACGGTGGCGCTTATTCCACTGTACTTGTGCCATCAGTGCGGCTTGTTCAACGATAAGCTCCGCCGTCATTTTGACCAGCTCGCCATAACGGTGAACCTCCGTTGGGTTACCGGAAATTCCAACCACGCCGATCACTCGTTGTTGATAAATGATGGGGAAATTGATGCCGGGTTTAACGCCTTTTAGGTAACTGGCGGTGGCATGATCAATTTCAACCACTCGATTTTCATTGATGGCCAAAATCGCCCCTTCGTGTTTCTGGTGCAAACGAGTGGGATCACCTGAGCCAATAATGCGTCCCTTTTCATCCATTACGTTGACTGAATAAGTGATGATCTTCATCGCTCTTTCTACAATCTGGCGTGCGGTGGTTTCTGTGATCTGCATAATCTCAAGTGGTTTCGTTAGCCATAATCACCGATAATAACAAAGTTATCAGTATCCCCAAACACCAATATCGAGAACCCGATGGACTACGAATTTAAAAAAAATACCCTAGATGGGAGCTATTACTGCTCTTTTTCGATGGGGCACGAAATTATTGGCCGTTGGCTACAAGAGGAGATCAGCAACGATCTTCCCAAAATAGATCAAGTTATTGCGCTAATGGCAGCATCGAAACGTGCATTTAATCAAGAGCAGACGCTTGAGGGGCAGGAGATCAGCGTGATGATTCTTGCCGATGAGGTCACGGTTCAGGCCAATGTTTTGACGCATGGTGAAGCGCTTGATAGTGACAGTGAGTTTGATTTTTACGATTGTGAAAGCACCGCAAGCTGCGGCATCGATGATTTTGCTTTGATGATCAAGCAGTGGTGCGAATTTGTACGTTATTCACCTGCGGACTTCACTTAGCGCTGCACAAAACTGGTGAAGATTAAACACTTCGCTTTATTTGTGGGAAAGGGTTGCACCTCATTTGTGCAACCCTTTTCTTTTTGGCATAAGAAATGGTTGCAAATCTTTTAAAATCATTAAGTTAAAAAGTTGGCACGCAGCTTGGATTGTATTGATCGTAAACGGACTACTGCTTGTGAGAGGATGCAATGAAACTGATCAACGCGATAATTAAACCATTTAAGTTAGACGATGTGCGTGAAGCTTTGGCCGATGTCGGCATCGAAGGGATGACGGTTTCCGAAGTGAAAGGCTTTGGTCGCCAAAAAGGGCACACCGAGCTCTATCGAGGCGCGGAATATCAAGTCGATTTTCTGCCTAAAGTGAAATTAGAAATAGCGACACAAGCTGAAAATGTCGATCGCGTGATAGAGGCGATCATCAAAGCGGCGCACACCGGAAAAATTGGTGACGGAAAAATTTTTGTGTATGACCTCAGCCAAGCTGTGCGTATTCGTACTGGCGAAATGGACAGTGAAGCACTGTAAAGATTCAAAGGATTGGAGATAACCATTATGGAATTAGCAGCAACGGTAACAGAGCTACGTTACGCACTCGATACGTTTTTTTTCTTGATTTCGGGTGCGTTGGTGATGTGGATGGCAGCTGGCTTTGCCATGCTAGAGGCAGGTTTAGTTCGTTCTAAAAACACCACTGAAATTTTAACCAAAAACTTTTGTTTGTACGCGATTGCCTGTACCACGTATTTAGTGGTTGGTTACAACATTATGTATATTGATAACGCAGAAGCAGGCTGGCTGCCTTCATTCGGCTCCTTGATAGGTAGCCAAGCTGAAGGCGCGGATCACTCCCTTGAATCAGACTTTTTCTTCCAAGTGGTGTTTGTGGCAACCGCGATGTCGGTGGTTTCTGGCGCTGTCGCTGAGCGAATGAAATTGTGGTCGTTCCTTATTTTTTCCGTCATTTTGACCGCATTCATTTACCCAATGGAAGGCTATTGGACTTGGGGTGGTGGCTTTCTTTCAGCTGCCGGTTTCAGTGATTTTGCCGGCTCTGGTATTGTTCACTTAGCGGGTGCATCGGCGGCGCTAGCTGGGGTCATCTTGTTGGGAGCACGTAAAGGTAAATACGGTAAAAATGGTGAAATTTACCCTATTCCGGGCTCCAACATGCCACTTGCGACTTTAGGTACATTTATCCTGTGGTTTGGCTGGTTTGGTTTTAACGGTGGTTCACAACTAATGCTGTCTGATTTTGAAAACGCAACAGCGGTTGGTCAGATTTTCCTCAACACCAATGCCGCTGCAGCAGCGGGTTCTATCGCGGCTCTATTAGTGTGTAAAACCACTTGGGGTAAAGCGGATTTAACCATGGTACTCAACGGTGCGTTGGCCGGGTTAGTGGCTATTACCGCTGATCCTCTCTCTCCATCACCACTGTATGCGGTAGCGATTGGTGCTGTAGCGGGTGTGTTGGTTGTGTTTAGCATTATAGCCCTTGATAAAGTGAAAATTGACGATCCTGTGGGCGCAATTTCAGTACATGGCGTATGTGGTTTGTTCGGTTTAATGGTTGTGCCAATCAGCAATACTGATGCGACTTTTGGCGCTCAACTACTTGGAGCCGCAGTGATTTTCGCTTGGGTATTTGGTGCAAGCCTTGTGGTTTGGGGCATCCTGAAGGCAACGATAGGCATTCGAGTTTCGGAAGAAGAAGAATTAGAAGGGATGGATATGCACGACTGTGGGGTGGGGGCCTACCCAGAATTCGTGACAATAAAGTAATATTTCCTTACAGATAACCTACCTAAAAACCTGCCGATTAAGGCAGGTTTTTTTATTGATTGAATTGTTTTTCAATCTATCATCAATATAATAACGAAACTGATAAACATTATCATTACCAATTTTAAAGGGAACTAGAAATGAAGAAACTGCTTACTCTGTCTGCGATGGCATGTAGTGTGATGGCTCCGAGCGCGATGGCGGCAGAGGAGGTCAACGTTTACTCATACCGCCAACCATTTTTGATTGAGCCGATGTTTAAAGAGTTCACTCAACAAACGGGCATTAAAGTGAATGTGAAGTTTGCGAAAGAAGGGATTGCTGAGAAATTGGTACAAGAGGGTGAGTACAGCCCTGCTGACGTGATTTTAACCTCAGAATTTAGCCGTCTTTTTGAGTTATCTGAAAAGGGTTTAGTCCAAGCGGTGGATAACAAAACCATTGAAACTAACATTCCCGCCCAATATCGCGATAGCGCAGATGAGTGGTTTGCACTAACAATACGTACCCGTAGCGTCTACTCATCACGCGATCGCGTAGGCAAGCTGGGTGATGACTTCAACTACGCTGACCTCGCGAAGCCTGAATTTAAAGGCAAAATCTGTACTCGTAGTGGTAAGCACCCTTACAACGTGGCGCTGGTTGCATCCATGATTGCAGAGCAAGGCGAAGCGAGCACTAAAGTTTGGCTTGAAGGTGTCAAAGCAAATTTAGCACGTAAGCCTCAAGGTAATGATCGTGACCAAGTTAAAGCGATTAAAGAAGGTTTGTGTGATGTCTCATTGGGTAATAGCTATTATTTAGGGAAAATGTTAGCTGATGAGAAGCAAAAATCATGGGCTGAAGCCGTCTACATCAACTTCCCAGGTCAGAATGCGCAAGGCACGCATGTTAACGTGAGTGGTATGGCGATGGCGAAGTACGCGCCTAACAAAGAAAACGCAGTTAAGCTGATGGAGTTTTTGACCAGCGATAAAGCACAGCACATGTACGCTGACGTCAACTTTGAATACCCAGTAAAAGCAGGTGTTGAGCGTTCTGCACTAGTCGCTTCATGGGGTGATTTTAAAGCGGATCCACTGCCGCTCGAAAAAATTGCCGACAATCATGCCGCGGCAATTAAGCTGCTTGATGAAGTGAAATTTGACCTTTAATCGGTTCTAGGGGTATAACAGTGCCCCTATTCTATTGAAGGGGCATGAGATGTATTTGCAAACGCATTTATGTGTCAGTAAGCCTTATTGTAATTAGGCAATGAAAGAAAAAAATACATTATGGAAAACCAGTAGTGCCAGCGTCACTGTGCTACTGGTTTTGCCGATCTTAGCCATCTTTATTACCGCTGCGGGACAAAGTGATGAGGTTTTTTCTCATCTCATGTCAACAGTGATGCCCACCTATACCTTTAATACCGTCGTATTAACGTTCAGTGTGATGGGGCTTTCTTTGCTATTTGGCATTCCCAGTGCTTGGTTAATGGCGATGTGTAGGCTGCCTACCGAACGCATTTTACAATGGGCTTTGGTGTTACCACTTGCGATGCCCGGCTATATTATCGGTTACATCTTTACCGGTTGGTTTGACTACGCAGGCCCAGTGCAAGTGTTACTTAGAGATATTACGGGTTGGGGCGCAGGTGATTACTGGTTTCCCGACATTCGCAGTTTGGGCGGGGCAAGCATTGTGCTTGCGCTGGTGCTTTATCCATATGTTTACCTACTGTGCCGTGCAGCATTCATGGAACAAAACGTCTCCTTATTGCAATCCGCTCGTCTATTAAAATGCTCTCCGTGGCAGAGTTTTCGTCTGATTTCACTACCGCTTGCACGGCCCGCGATGGCGGTTGGCCTCTCCTTAGTGGCGATGGAAACGGTGGGAGATTTTGGTACGGTGAGTTACTTTGCCGTTAATACCCTAACGACTGCGGTGTATGACACTTGGCTCGGTTATTCGAATTTGAATGCGGCAGCGAAAATATCTGCCATCATGTTGGTGATTGTATTATTACTGCTGAGCGCAGAGCGCTATAGTCGTCGTAAACAGAAATTATTTCAAAGCCAATTTAACAGCCATGAAGATTTTCGCTATCAGTTGCAAGGGTGGAAAAAATGGGCCGCTTTGTGTTGGTGTTGGGGGCTAGTTGCGCTCGCGTTTCTTCTGCCTTTATTGCAGTTGGCCTCATTCGCTTATCATTATTTTTCGAAAAGTTGGACTTCGGAGTTCCAAGACTTTGCGATCAATAGCTTAACGGTTTCGTTGACGACAGCGCTGGTGGCGGTGTTGATTGCTTTGGTCGTGAATTTTTGCCATCGGTTGAACTCCAATGGGGTGACTTTAGCCTTTATGCGCTTGTCTTCTATGGGTTATGCGGTTCCCGGAACCGTGCTAGCGATTGGTGTGATGGTTCCGGTGCTGTTTATGGATCATTGGGTCAATGATGTTGCTAAAGCGATGCAATGGGGGCGACCGGGTCTTATCTTTTCTGGTTCGATGTTTGCTATTATTTTTGCTTTAGTGGTGCGTTTTTCGGCCGTGGCGATTGGTAGCATAGAAAGTAGCCTCAATAAAGTCTCACCTTCTTTGGATATGGCGGCTCGAACTATGGGTTATCGATCGAACGCTATGCTGTGGCGAGTTCATCTGCCATTGATCCGCCGTGGTACGCTTATCGCTGGGTTGTTGGTGTTTATTGAGTCAATGAAAGAGCTGAATGCCGCTTTGTTATTGCGTCCGTTCAATTTCGAAACCTTGGCGACCTATGTTTATAACTACGCATCGGATGAACAATTAGAAGTGGCTGCTTTGCCTGCGATACTCTTGGTCGCGGTTGGTTTAATTCCGCTTATCGTCGTTAACCGTTCACTGGAGCAAAATCACTGATGAGTTGTGCGCTGTCTATCCATGATTTGACTTGCAAATATGAAAACCAAACGGTTTTACAATCACTGTCGCTGGAAGTCAAACAGGGAGAAATCGTCTGTTTATTAGGAGCAAGTGGTTGTGGGAAAACGACCTTATTGAAAGCTATTGCGGGTTTGCTGCCGCTTAGCTCTGGGGTGATGAGCCTTAATTGTGTAACGATTGATGATGGTCAACATTGGTTGCCACCGGAAGCGCGAAACATAGGGATGATTTTCCAAGATTATGCGCTGTTTCCTCACTTAACTGTTGCGGAAAATATCGCGTTTGGATTGCGTCAACTCTCTCAAACCGAGCGCAAAGCGAAAGTCGGAGAGATGTTGGCATTAGTGCACTTAGCGGGGCTGGGGGATCGTTATCCTCATCAACTATCGGGTGGACAGCAGCAGCGAGTGGCGATTGCTCGCTCCTTGGCGTATAAACCGGATCTGCTACTGCTTGATGAGCCGTTTTCCAACATCGATACCCAAGTTCGCCATGAGTTGATCGGTGAAATTCGCAACATTTTTAAAAAGCAGGGTGTGACGGCTATTTTTGTGACCCATAGCCGCGAAGAAGCTTTTGCTTTTGCTGATAAAATGGCGGTAATGAACCACGGTGTGATTGAGCAATATGGCACCGCATCAGAGCTGTACTACCAACCGTCGAGTAAATTTGTGGCCGATTTCTTAGGTGGTGGAAGTTATTTAAGCGCCAAACGAATTTCAGAATGGCAATTTGAGACCGATTTAGGTGTGGTTGACGCCAAAGCTCAGCAACCCATTGAGCTTGAAGCCAAATGCGAATTACTACTGCGGCCACAACACATTCAAATTAGTGCGCAGCAAGAGAGCAAAGTCCGCGTGTTAGAGCAGCAATTTATGGGCGATCACTGCCGTTATGTGATTGATGCGTATGGCAGTAAGTTGCTGGCGAGTTCTTCACAGCCGTTGAGCGTTGGGCAAAATGTTGCAGTCAGCATTGATACGCAAGGTGTGTTGGCTTTTTAAAAAAAGCCCGGCATGACGCCGGGCAAGTGTTCTTCATCGATATACCTACAACCTCTTCATACTGTGCGGGTATAGCGACTCAAATTTGAGTCGAAGTGGGTAAAAGCTATAACGATAGAAAATCTTTCACCTGTTGAAGAACACGTTCTGCAGTGTCTTTATCCGCCATTTCAGCAAAAATGCGTAGCAATGGTTCAGTGCCAGAGAAACGAGCAATAACCCAGCCGCCGTTTTTAAAGTAGACTTTGGCTCCGTCTTCGTAACTGACTTTCTCAATCTCATACTCAAATTGAGGCAACTGTTTCTCAACGTAGATTTTGTTATACAACGACTCTTTTTGTGCGGCCTTAAATTTGCAGTCACCTTCTGCGGTGTAGGCGTAACCGTATTTCGCGTAAATTTCCCCCAGTAATTCGGAGAGTTTTTTACCTGTCACGCTGATCATTTCAACCAACAAACTCGATGCAAAAACCCCATCTTTACCTTTGATGTGTCCACGAATGGTTAAACCGCCGGAGCTCTCACCACCAATCAGTGAATCATCCGCTTCCATTTGTGAGCTGATGTGTTTAAAGCCAACGGGGACTTCAAAACTTTTCTCATCGTGGTCAGCGGCAATTTTATCCAGCAGGTGGGTGGTGGCGATATTACGCACCACGGATCCTTTCCAACCCTTATATTCAAGCAGGTAGTAGTAAAGCAGGATCAGTACTTCATTAGGATGGATGAAGTTGCCTTTCTCATCAATAATACCAAGTCGGTCTGCATCGCCGTCGGTACCTATCCCAATATCGTAACCTTCTGCGGCCACTAAATGTTTGAGACGATAAAGAGTCGCTGCATTAGGGGAAGGCATTAAACCGCCAAAATCGGGGTTTTTGCCATCATTGATCACATCCACATCGCAGCGGCCATTGATCAGAACCGTCTGCAATGCATTTTTTGCGACGCCAAACATAGGGTCAATCAACACACGTAGGTTGGCTTTTTTGATCGCTTCAATGTCGATAAAGTTGATGATTGAATCGACAAACTCATTCATTGGATTGATGATGACAATCGATTTATCTTGCAGCGCTTGTTCAAATTCGACGTGTTTTACATCGGCAAGCGTCAGTGAAGCGATTTGTTGTTCAATCTTTTGCGTGATCACTTCATCAGCGTCTCGTCCACCTTCAATGAACACTTTGATGCCGTTGTAGTCCGCAGGGTTGTGGGATGCCGTAATACACGCCGAATAGGCGCAATTCATCTCTTTGGCCTTGAACATCACAATAGGGGTAGGAACAAACTTATCGATAAAACTTACCACCACGCCATTCGCTGCTAAGACTTGCGCAAACCAACGTGCGGCTTTGTCAGAAAGAAAGCGGCGGTCGTAGCCGATAACGAACCCGTTGTTAGCCACATTTTCGTGGTTAATGATGTTGGCAAGTGATTGAGCCACTAGACAGACGTTGTCTTTGGTAAACTCTTCACCAATAAAGGCGCGCCAGCCACCTGTACCAAATTTGATCATAATAAAATCCTTGTGGGACGAATGTTGAGCCTCAGCTCCTTCGCGCTGAGGCTCAAATCGTGTTAACCGAGAATAACCACTACATCGTTGACAGTGCCTTGTGCCATGACAGGAATCACGCCTTCTACTGCTTCGCCATTCACTGTGATTGTTTTCACCCCTTTACTGACGGAGTTCGGGTTTTGCACTGTGATGTTGTAAGTCGCGCCGCGCCATCGGCGAGTGACTTCAAAACCAGGCCAATTGGTAGGAATGCATGGGTCTACGACGAGGCCATCAAAACCTACACGAACACCCAAAATGAAGTTGGTGACGGCAAAGTAGGCCCAACCAGACGTACCTGTTAACCATGGATGGTTTGCACGGCCGTGATCTTGGTGATCTCGTCCCATAATGAACTGCACGTATGAGTAAGGTTCGGCAACGCGCTTTTCAATGATGTCGTTTTGGTTATAAGGGTTTAATGCGTCGTAGAACTTCATGGCTCGATCACCACGGCCAAGCTTCGTTTCTGCAACCCATGCCCAAGGGTTTGGATGTGAGAAAATAGCGCCATTTTCTTTAACACCTTGATAAACACGAGTAACGAAACCGATGTCATCATTAGGGGTTGAGAAGGAAGGTGCGTTCAGATGTAGACCGTATTCGGAGAATAGATTCTCATCAACGGCATCCATCGCTTTTTCACCACGCTCTTGCGACACTGCGCCCGATAAGACGGCGAGTGTGTTTGATTCAAGGTGAACTCGACCTTCAGTTTGCTGAGCAGTTCCTATCTTGTCGCCATTTTTCGTTAGGCCACGGATATACCAGCCACCTTCTTCATCCCAAAGGTGAGTTTCACAAGCTTCACGTACGTTCGCCGCCATTTCGGTGTATTTCGCAACGTCCTCTGCATTGTCACGGTATTTTGCAAGGTCAATAAACTCTTGCAGTGCCCAAAAGTGGAGGAAAGAAACCATAGATGATTCGCCACCACCTAAGTTCAAGCAATCGTTCCAGTCAGCGCGTAAGCCTTTGCAGATACCTGTTTGCCCCACGTATTCTGCCGAGAAGTTAAGCGCCGCCTTCATGTGTTCGTAAACCGTTGCATTGCCACCATCGGCGTAAGGGATCACTTCATCAAAGAAGGATGTTTCACCTGTTTCCATCACGTATTTACAGATGGTTGGAACGAGCCAGAGATGATCGTCAGAACACGTATCTTCAATGCCGTGGATCTTATCTTCATCACTTGGTGTTGGTACAACGGTTGGCGATTTTGATGGTTTGACATCCGCTTTTTCTGGATCAAACCAGTCAGGATCAAATAGGTGTAGGCCATAGCCCGCTTTGACTTGACCACGAAGCAGATCAACCAAGCGTTTACGGGTCATCTTCGGGTTTGCGTGCGGTACTGAAATGGCATCTTGCGCCGTATCACGGTAACCAAGGCCAGTACGACCGCCCACTTCAATGAAAGAGGCAAAGCGAGACCACACCACACACGTTTCCGCTTGATAAAGCGTCCAAGTGTTGATCATGGTATCAAGGCCTTCATTCGGTGATTTTACTTGGAATTTCGCACAACGTTCATCCCAATGCGCTTTGATCCCAGCAAAAGCGGCATCGACATTAGCCAAGTCTTGGTACTTAGCACGCAAACGCGCGCCATTGCCTTTACCAATTCCCAAAATATAAGCAAAGCGAACTTCCTCACCCGGTTGGATCACAAATTGTTTGTGCAGCGAACCGCAATGGTTGTAGCAGGTTTGCGCGCTGTTCGAGCAGTGACCACGTTCTACTGCAATGGGATTGGCTTCGTCACGATACAAGCCGAGGAAGGTATCGCGTTGTCCATCATAAGAGTCTGGATCAAACGTCGAGGCTAAGTAGTAAAAGCCTTCGAAATCATTGGTGTTGTAGTAAAGATCGTACTCAATCACACCCGCGTGATAAGCGGTACCTGCAGAGTAAAGCGACATCTGATGGTTTTGGTTATCGGATTGAATGTGACTAAAAGAGAATTCAACAAACGAAAAAGCGCTGATAGTGCGAGTCTCAGTGGAATCGTTTTTAATGACGACATCCCAAATTTCAGCATCTTCGCCTTTCGGTACAAAGAGAGTTTTAGTGGCACTAATGCCGCTGTATTCACATTTGAATTTGGAGTAAGAGAGGCCGTGGCGGACTTCATACTTCGCTTCTTCTAAGCTTTTTGCTACAGGTTGCCAAGAAATAGACCAATAGTCGCCAGTTGCATCGTCACGTAAGTAAACATAGTGCCCTGGGCGATCAAAAGAAGCGTTCGGGCGAAATTTGGTAACACGGTTATATTCTGGTGAATTGTAAAAAGAGTAACCGCCCGCGTTATGAGAGATCACGGTGCAGAATTTTTCTGTCCCTAAGTAGTTGGTCCAAGGCGCTGGAACGTCAGGGCGTGTGATGACATATTCACGATTGTCGTTATCGAAATAGCCGTATTTCATTGTCATTTCCTTTTAAACAAACTGCGTCTTTTGCAGCCAAAAATTATGCTAGTGAAAACCAAGGAGAGGTAATGCCGACTCCAAGTGTTGTGTTTATTTCCATGGTGCTCGGTAACGGATGCCTTGCTTGTCCAACATAGGCAGATGTCCTTTGAGCCGTGACAGATAATCTTGCCAATCACGATGCACTTTATGAGTCCATCCTGCTTCGGCGAGTGCAGTTAAGCGTGGGTAAATCATGTATTCCATACGCTGTGGGTTATTGATTAATTCACACCATAAAGCGCACTGAATACCGAGAATTCGCTTACGGAGTGGATCGTTTTCGGGCACTTCGGCTAAGGGTTCATAGCGATAGGCTTTTTCTAATGGGGTGACACCAGCCCAGTCAACGCCCGGTTCTTCTGGTGCATAATCTTGAGCAATATCCAGATACGTGTACTGACCGGGTTGTAAAATCACATCAAACCCCTGTTTCGCGCAGTTCAATGCCGCCGCTTCAGAAAGCCAAGAGTAGATAACAGTATCTTTACTGACCTTATTACCATGATGCGCTTCTTCCCAGCCGACCATGCGTTTGCCAAGCGTACGCAGTTTTTGTTCGGCATAACGTAGTAAGTGTCCTTGTAATTCTTTGGCCTCGGTATAGCCATTATCAGCCATCAGTTGTTGACATTTAGGGCTGTTAATCCAGACCCCATCGGGCACTTCGTCGGCACCAATATGGATAAAGGGGGATGGAAATAGCTCAGAGACTTCTTGCAAGACGATATCTAAGAACTCATACGTTCCTTCAAGGGCGGGGGAGAGGACGTTATCGTTATAATATTGAATGCTGCGATAGTGTGATTGATCCTCTTTATCGGCCAGCAGATGAGGCAGAGATTTGATCGCGGCGCGGCAATGTCCGGGAACATCAATTTCAGGGATCACTGTGATACCACGCTCTTGAGCGTATGCGATAACCTCTTTGATCTCTTGTTGTGTATAGAAACCACCGTGGCGCTGCGTTAACAAGCTGTATTGAGGTTCGAGCACTTCATCAACCCCTCGCCATGCACCGATGTCGGTGAGTTGTGGCAGTGCTTTAATTTCGATACGCCATCCTTCGTCATCGGTCAAATGCCAATGGAACGTATTGAATTTGTAATGCGCTAATTGGTTAATAAGCCGCTTAACTGTCTCGATTCCATGAAAATGGCGCGCACAATCGAGCATCATGCCTCGGTACTTAAAGCGTGGCGCATCACTGATTTTGACGCAGGGGACTAACCACGATTGATCTTGAACTTGAATCAACTGCAACAGGGTCGCGCTAGCATACATAAAGCCTTGATGGCCACTCGCCTCTAAGCGAATGCCGGTACGATCGACGTTGAGTTGATACGCGCCCTCGTCAAAGGTCGGGTTAGTGCGGTAGATAATATCAGCGCTGCCAATGGGTTTGGGCTGAAAATCAAATATACGGTTGAGTTCCTGTTGTAACCAAGTCGCAGCTTGCTCAGCGCACGTGGATTGCAAGGTAATCTGGCTCGAAGTCGTTAAGGTGCAATGCCCTGTGCCGGATTCAATCTTGTTTGGTAATGGAATGAGACTGAGGCTCGCGGCTTCTGTTGCGGGTATTTCACTGCGCTCACGATAAGGCGAGGCGAGAGCAATCGGAGTTACGATCACATCATGACGTTCGAGCGGTTGCTCACCATTGCATTGAACAAAAGCGTGCTTTACGCCATCAGTGTAAAAATGGAAAGGGGCGGTTTTGATGCTAAATTCACAGTAAAAATGCGAGTTTGCAGCAAGCACAGTCATATCTGGCGTTAATGAGCAGAAACTGCCTATTTGCACTACGTTGCCATGGGTGATGCTGTCTGGCTGAATGAAGCGATCAATCACAAAATGTAACGACCAGTCTTTTAGGTCTTGATCGCTTAAATTATGGAACGTTAAACCAAAACGGCAAAATTGCTTCTGTTCTGAGAGTACCGCAAAGTCAATTCGATAGCTCATAGTGATTCCTTAATACAAATTATGCTCGGCTTTGCCGGCAAACATAATCGCGCCTTCGATAGCGTCGAATTGAGGTTGAACAATCCACTGCTGTACCGGTGGAGAAAGCCAATACAAGATACGCTCTGCAATGCTACCCATGAGGCAGATCCGCTTGGCTCCTTTGTTATGAAGAGCGACAAGAAACATTTCGATGTCTGCCGCGGTTTGTTTGAGAAGCTCGATCGCCAGCACATCACCTTGTTGCGCTAGAGAAAAAATAACGGGAGAGAACTGGCCATAGTCGCGTGGGAGTGCGTTTTTTGACCATTCGACAATCTGATCAACATCGTGGTTAAAATGTTGCATCACATGAGCGCTTAATGATGAAGGCTCGCCGATACCATCTGCAATGAGCAACACGCGCTGGATTAGGCGTAACCCCATGATGGCACCACTGCCTTGATCGGATATGGGAAATTCTCGGCCACCCACCACATGCTGCTGCCCAGCGTGTAAAAATAGGCCACAAGAGCCCGTTCCCGCGATCATAATTGCGCCATCTTCACCATTATGAGCACCAATACAGGCACCGTAAGCATCTGTGTTGAGCGTTAGTGAAGCAAAAGGATGTGTCTGAGACATAAACGCATGCCATGCGGATTTTTGTTCTGCACCAGCCAGAGCAAGACCCACGTGCATCTGAGCAAAATTCTCTTTCGTCAGCCCGCTTTGGTGCGCCGTTTGAGTAATTGCATCAATGATCGTCTGCATGGCAAGTTCCACACCCAATAAAATATTGGCGCTACCGCTTTTCGCTTCACCTAACAGCGCGCCTTGCTCGTTGCGGATGCGTGCGCGACATGATGTGCCGCCTCCATCAATACCGACATAATAAAAAGTCATGATTGCCTCTCTAAGTCTGGTGTTGAGAAGTGGCAAAACTGGGTTGTGATAGCCAGCAGATACCAAGCACCATGAGGAATCCATTGCTCAGCCCAACGCCAGTTTTGCATCATGTCATCCTTCTGTTTCGCTGGGTTAAAAGCGATATCTTCTTCATCTTCAAAACCGCCTGTAATGCCATTACACACTCCTCCTTTGGCGTTAAAAAAGCCTAAATGGGGTAGGTAGTCTGGATTGTTGCGACCGTGCCCATCGAGCATGCACATATCGTATGGATTTAATCCGACAATCCAGTTCAATGCATTTTGTGCAAAGGTGGTTAAAGGGGCATGCAGATCTGCGTTGACGAAGGCTTGGGCGCGATAAGCCATACACGCGAGCGATCCTAAACGCGCATTTTCGCCTTGCCACCAGTAGCCGGATTCATTGTCGTGAGCGACAAAAAATGCGCAGCGTTTGTCGCCATTCACAGGTTTTACATATTGGCGTGGGTAGCCAAATGGGTTACTGACTTGATGAGTGATAGTGAGCTCAAAGCGGCAAGCATTCTCAATCACTTGAACGACCGATTGTTTGCGGTGTTCTTCTGTTTCAATCTCGAGATATTCGCACAGTGCAATCACTGGTAGTCCAGCTTCGGCGGCGTGATAATAAGGACGAGTGGCATCACTATTGGCTGCCCAATAATGAGCGATGTTAGCGTCGTTGTGTTGATAAGCGCATAACCTTTGTGCCCAAAGACGACACTCAACCAGATAATTTGCTTGATGAGTTGAGCGGTAGAGTTCAACCGATGCAAGCAGAGCGCAATAGGCATCAATGATGTTCTCTTGACCATCGTCGAGATAGCGCGTGTTATTTTCTTTTAAATGCCAGTAACCATGCTCCGCCGCTGTTAAATAGTGTTCTGAGGTGAAATCACCGTGAACATCTAAACGTGCTGCCACCGCAAGAGCGGCAATCGCAATGCCTCCCCCTTGACGAAATCCGGCTTGATAATCGTCAGACTTGTGGCCAGATTGAGTGGCATAGGCGCAGATCTCTCGCTGCTTAATGTCCTTGCTCCATTTGTCAAAGACCGTTGTATAAAAGAACCCCTCGGAGTTTTGCATGCGGATCAGAAAATCAGCACCAAATAACGCCTCTTCCTTAAGGCGAGTGCGAGAAAATGCAGCAAAACTCGAGTGGTGTTCTAGTTGTGCCAATCCCTTTAGCATATTCCAAACCACCATTGGGGTTTGTTGAGGGTTTAAATAGTTGGCGTAAGAAAGGTGACTAAGATACTTACTGACGTCACCGGAAGCGTCGTACCAGCCACCGTGTACATCGGCAGTGGTTGATGTACCAAGCAGTGGTACGAGCTTATCTTGCTGGTCGAAAATGCCACCACAACGTTGTGATTTGAAGTAGTGCAATACATCAGAAAACGTTTTTTTCATCAGTATCCCTTCACCAATTTCAAAAATAGGGGAGTGGGTATTTTCAAAACGCAGGTAATACTGCCCTGAAGTGGTGTATTGAGAAAAGTCGATCGTATAAAAGCTACCTAAATGCCAATGTGCGACTTTAGCTTGTGGTGCAACAACGAAAGTCGACACCGTTTGATGGCTGTTTGCACAAACAAGCAGGGCGATATCGGAAGAAACACGGAGCGTGTTACTCATTAGTATCGCCTGTTTGGGCCCTTGTGGCTCATAACCAATATGGTTAATCAGTAGCAGCATTAAACATCTCCAAGCCAGATCTTTGATTTCTCGCCAGCACTCAACCCGTCGGGGGCGTGTGCTGACTTTGTTTTATATTTTTACCTAAGATATTGAAGCCGATGAGGTTATGTCAGCGGCTTCAATTGCTTAAGGTGTGCGTTAGTGATTATTCAAATAAGTAACAACGAACAAAGTGGTTATCAGACAACTGAGTCACCGCTGGAAGTTGTTCACGACATTTGTCACTCGCCTGCATGCATCGACCAGCAAAAGGACAGCCTGTTGATACCGGGGTCCAAAGTGGAATTTCGCCTTTGTTCCCTTTGAGCTTCTCGTGTATCGATTTACTAGGATCGGGTACTGCGGAAACCAATAGTTGAGTATATGGGTGCTGAGGATCGTGAATGATCTCTTCGGTATCGCCCCATTCCACCATATGTCCGACGTACATGACGGCTAAGTCTTCGGCGATGTAGCGTGCGGTGGCGATGTCGTGCGTGATATAAAGCAGCGACATCTGCTTTTCAAACTTCATCTCTTCCATCAGGTTGAGAACACCCGCACGAATCGACACATCCAACATGGAGGTTGGTTCATCAGCCAGTACCACTTCGGCACCAACCGCGATATTACGCGCTAAGTTGACACGTTGGCGCTGTCCACCAGACAACTGGTGCGGATATTTCGCGGCTGTTTCTTTTGGTGGAATAAGGCCGACTTGTTCCAGTAAATCGTGAACGCGTTCTTCTAACTCTCTCTTATTACCTGACGTCACTTTTTTATGGATAAGCAGTGGACGAGCAATATGATGAAAAATGGTATGAGTTGGGTTGAGTGAGCCAAACGGATCTTGCCATACCATCTGTACGCCTTCGCGATAGCGCATCAGGTCACTGCGTGAAGTGATGTCTAAAATATCGCGTCCTTTGTATTCAATTACACCGGATGTTGGGGCGTACATTTTGGCAATCATTTTAGCGGTTGTTGATTTGCCAGAGCCTGATTCACCCACGACAGCCAAGCCGCGGCTTTTGAACATTTTAAACGATACGTCGTTGATCGCTCGCATCATAGGTTGTTTTAGGGTGTTACTGTTGATTGGAAAATCTTTAACTAGATTTTTCCCCTCAACCAGTAATTCACCGAAATTTTTGCTCATAATTGTCTCCAGAAATTTTTGTAATACAGCTTGTACTCTACAGTTTCACTTGAGCAATTGGGTCACCGTAAAGGTGGCAACTGGAGAAGCGTCCAAGCTCTATTTGGCGCAAACTCGTTGGAATTTTGGTGCAAGCTTCATGTACGCGATCGCAACGAGCTTGGAAACGACAACCTTGAGGTATATCCAATAAGTTCAACGGGTTACCTGGTATTCCAGTTAACTTCGTTTTAGGGCCTGTCAGTGGAGGGAAAGAACTACCCAGCCCTTTGGTGTAAGGGTGGAAAGGGCTTTCCAGAATCTGTTTAGAAGGAGCCACTTCAATTAATTCACCGGAATACATGATGCCAATTCGATCAGAGAACTCGACCATCAACGACAAATCATGGGTGATGAACAAGATAGAGAAGCCAAACTCTTCTTTCAGCGCATAGATTTTTTGCAATATTTCACGTTGGACAACCACATCAAGTGCCGTAGTCGGCTCATCCATAATGATCATTTTAGGATTGAGCGCGAGAGCAATTGCAATCACCAAGCGCTGACGCATACCCCCAGAGAATTGGTGTGGGTAATCGTTTAAGCGACTTGGGTGAATATCGACAATTTCTAACAAACCTTCAGCACGGCGTTTAGCTTGTTCACGAGTCATGTTGGTATGGCGCATGATCACGTCACAAAATTGCTCTTCCATCGTCAATACTGGGTTCAAAGCGTTCATCGCACTTTGAAACACCATCGACATTTGGCTCCAGCGAAAGGATTGCATGCGTTCATCGCTGTATTTAATGATATTTTCACCATTAAAAATCACTTCTCCACCAGTAATAAACGCGGGCGGCTTATGCAGACGCATCAGTGAAAACGCGATAGTCGATTTACCACAGCCAGATTCACCAGCAAGGCCAAATACTTCGCCAGGTGCAATATCAAAACTGACGTTGCTGCATGCTCGAACATCACCTGCGTCGGTGATGTAGTCAACGCATAGGTTACGGATTGAAATAAGTGGGTTTGTCATGATTATTTATCTCCGCTCCAAAGTGCATTTTGTGGTGGCAGGTCAGGCTGACGCTCTTTCTTATCTTGCTCTGCGAGTTTTTTCCAACGCTTCATTCCTTTGTGTGAACGCAGTTGTGGGTTGGCAATTTCATCGACCGCAAAGTTCAGTAAAGCCAGACCAGTAACGAGCAGAGTCAAAGCAATACAAGGCGCAAGCAGTTCCCACCAAGCGCCAATCAGCATAGAAGAGGACGTTTGAACGTTGTACAACATGATGCCCCAACTGATGGTGTTTGGATCGCCAAGACCAAGGAAGGAGATGGTCGCTTCCATCATGATGGCGTACATCACTGAACCGATGAAGCTAGCGCCAACGATGGAGATGAGGTTAGGTAGAATCTCAACGAAAATGATGCGCCATGATGATTCACCCAAGACTTCCGCCGCTCTGACAAATTCTTTTTCACGCAGTGCGAGGGTTTGTGAGCGTACGACCCTAGCGCCCCAAGCCCAGGAGGTGCAGCCAATGATGAGTGCAATGGTTAATGGGCCGGCCTCTCCAATAAATGCCGCGACCACGAATAAAAGAGGATATTGCGGTATCACCAGCATGATATTCATAGCGGCGGTTAGAATGTCATCGACCTTACCGCCAAAGTAACCGGCAGAAACACCAATCACAGTCGCAAGAAAACAGACGGTCATTCCTGCGCCAAAACCCACGGCGAGTGAGACTCGTGCGCCATACACCACTTGTGACCAAACATCGCGTCCCATACGAGAGGTGCCTAGCACATGGTCTTCACCTTTTGAGAGTAGTAAGGTACGGCGGTCAGTTGCCAAGTTTTCAGCAATCCAGCCATTCGGATCTGCTTTAGCGGCTTTGACGACGAACGATGGGTACTCGTGTGGATTTCCGGTACGTTTATCTGGCGCATGTTTGGTGATCAGTGGCGCAGCAAGGGCGATGAATAAAAATAGGCCCAAAATAATGACACCGACCATGGCAACGGTATTGCCGCGAATGAGTTTAATGAGATCTTTCATGATTATTTACCTCCCTTGCGTAGGCGAGGGTCTAGTACGACATAAAGCATGTCCGCCAACAGGTTAAAGAACAGCATAAAGAGCGTCATAATCAGTAGCTGCCCTTGCAGAACTTGGTAATCACGAGCGTTGATCGCATTAAATAAAACGGTACCAAGGCCAGGATAGTTAAAGATAATTTCAATGATGAGCTGACCACCGATAGCCATACCCAAAGACATCGATAGAGCGGTGACACTTGGCAATAAAGCATTACGAGCGGCGTACTGGAAAACCACACGGTTTTCGCTGAGCCCTTTCCCTTTCGCCATCGTGATGTAGTCTTCAGCGAGCAGGTTAATCATGTTGTTACGCATGTTGACGAGAAACCCACCGATTTGTACTAGAGACGCACAGACAAGAGGCAAGAAAGCGTGGTAGGCCACATCTTTAATGAATGTCCAACTTGTCCAATCTGGCATCGTACCAGCAGTGTAGGCATAGCCCGTAGGGAACCATTGCAAGCCGATAGCAAAAGTAAACATAGCGATCATCGCAATAACCACTTGCGGAACGGCTTGTATAACCAACATTCCTGGGGTAATAAACGTATCGTAACGACTGCCTCGTTTCCATGCGGCAAAAATGCCCAGTAGAGAACCGATTGAGAACGAGATCACAACCGCAGTACCCGCTAGAAATAACGACCAACCAAATGCACTACCCAGTAATTCATTGACACTTAACGGATAGAACTTAATCGACGTGCCTAATTCCCAACTTAGAATGCTTTTTAAATAGGTCAAATACTGTACGGGTAACGGACCATCAACGAAACCGAGAAGCTGTTTCATTGCTTCGATTCGTTCTGGCGTTACTTGCGTTGTTGCGTTTGCGAACATCATGGTCACTGGGTCTCCAGGCATGGCTCGCGGAATGATGAAGTTCAATGTTGCTGCAACCAGCAACGCGATAAAATAAAATGACAAACGTCTTAAAAAATAACCCATAACTCACACCTTACTCACCCAGTTTTATCCTGTACCTGGTTTCAGGTCGCTCCTAGCGAAATTTAGAGCGAAAAATCCCCTAACGACGAGCGTTATACATTTGCTAGGTATTTAGGGGATTTTATTTAGCGGCGCACGAAGTACGCCGCAAGGAATGAACTTCTACTTACTTAACTGGTTTTAGGTCCAGTACGTGTAATAGACGCTCAGGGATACCAGCCCAAATGTTTGGACGACCCTTAGGATTTTCTTCGTTCCACCAGCCGCTAAAGCGTGCTGTGTTGTATTGGTACATGTAAGCACCTGACATTACAGGGATGGTCACTTGGTTTTCAGCAATGATTTTCTGAATTCCGTGAGCGATTTCTAGCTGCTCATTTTTATCCGCTGTTTTGTAGAAGCTGTCTAGCAAAGTATCTAGCTTATCGTTTTTGTAGAAGTGCATAGCAAAACGAGGCATACCTTCACCTTTCTGTAGTGCAGAGTTGTATGCACTGTTCCAGTATAGATGTGGGTCCGCACCGTGGAAGTAGTTGGTGTAAGCGACGTCATAAGTACCTTCAAGCATTGCTTGGTTATAAACCGCAAACTCTGGAGTACGAGCACGTGCTTTGATGCCTACTTCGGCAAGCTGTTCAACAGCAAGTTGTACTGTGTTGTTGAAGTCAGTCCAGCCATTTGGTGATTGAACAAGTAGCTCAAAAGATTTACCTGATGGAGTATCAACAAAACCGTCTTTGTTCACGTCTTTGAAGCCCGCTTTAGCAAGCAGTTTTTTCGCGCCTTCAACGTTGTACGTGTTGTAGCCTTTGTACTTATTGTGGATGTTTTCATCAGACCAAGCTTGGAATGCATAACCTAAGCCTGAAGCGAAGTCATTAACGGTACCGCCGCCATAGAAAGCGATATCGATAATAGTTTGACGGTCAAGAGCCATAGAGAATGCGCGACGGAAATCAACGTTGCTTAGCGCTTCATTTTTTACTGCATCTGGGTTTTTGAAGTTAACCATAAATGCTTGTGTGCCTGATGGCGGATACCAGTAGTGGTGGCTAGGGCTTGCAGCGGCATAAGTACGGTCAATATCCGGAACGAATGAAGAGGTCCAATCGAGTTCAGAGTTAACAATCTTACCTAGCAATTGGTCATTGTTTGCAATTTGAGGTACACGCAAACAGTCAACCTCAAGGTTTGCAGCATCCCAGTAATTCGGGTTACGGCATTGGATGTATAGCTGTGGAGTGAAGGTGTCGATTTCAGTAAACGGACCAGTACCTACAGGGTTCTCGTTGGTGAAAGTCGCTGGATCTTTCACATCTTTCCATACATGCTCAGCAACGATAGGAACTAACGAGATTTCATAAGGTACGTTTGAGTTAGCTTCACTTAAACGGAAACGGATTTGGTAGTCGTTCAGTTTTTCTACGCTCGTTACCCACTTGTTGATACCGCGTTGGTCGAGTTCAGGTTTATTTTTCAATAAGCCATAAGAGAACACGACATCATCCGCTGTAAATGCTTGACCATCTGACCATTTAACACCTTTACGGATATCAAAAGTAACACTCATTAGGTCATCAGACATTTTAAAGCCTTCAGCCAAACGCATAACGGGTGTATTACCATGCATTTCGTTGAATATTACCAGTGGTTCATAGATGAAATCAGTGGTCGTACGTAGGTTTGTTGCTAGATACGGGTTAAAGTTACGTACCATTGTAGGGTAGAAATCAGGTACGATCGTTAGCTCACTGCGTGCGGCTGCTGGAGCTGAAAGGCTCGCTGCGGCGGCGATTACTGCAGCGGCTAGCGCTGTTTTTTTAATATTGGCAAGCATAGCTGTTCCTTACTATTTGCTTTCATTTCACTAATGGATATGAATGTCATCAATTGATAAACACTCTCCAAGGCCTACCTCATTGCGTGTTAACAAACCGGAGGAGTTGGTCAACATGAGTGGCCTGTAGACCTTTGGCAGGAGTAAGAAGACACCTTGGAGAGAAAATTATCAATTTGAATTCCCGTTAAAAACGTCAATTTGTAGAAAGTGATCGTTATAAACGTCAATTTACCATCTTTGGTTTGATTTTTACTCTCATTTAGGTCAGTGATCTGCCTCTCATACTCAATTCGATTAACTTATAGTTGTAAGCGCTCGCTATCTTTTTATCCCTTTATTTTTAATGTTTTTTTGTTTTTTTTGTATCATGAGATCTTGCTCACTTATAGTTTTATCGTTAATTTTTTTACTTAAATTAATTCTGCCGAATTGTTGTGATTCGGTTCGCAATCTGGATCTTTATTCATCTTCAATTGAAAATCTGCTGGTGAAATTGCCTAGAAATCAGTTTTTACTTCCAATTTTCATCATCATTTTGCCTCTTTTTTTCTATTGAGAAGTAAGGTTTGTAATATGCAGTGAATAAGGCGTACCAGAGTAATGGATGCTTGAGGTTAACATTGATTAAATTTAACTAGTCATAACTCTGGATGCATCAATGGGGTGGTTGTTCCGTTGATGGTCATGGAAATATAGTGATAAAAAAGCCTGCAGAGTGCAGGCTTAATGGTGTTGATGTACTTAGAGTGATGAGGTCAGTAGCTTTTGCAATTTATCGCGCTGCGCTTCGATGTGAGAGCGTTCAGGGCCGTGCTCCTGACAATGATCAAGAATGTAATCTAACGAATTAAGAACGGTACGCCAGCGAGGTGTTTTAGGCAGTGTCTCGATACGTAAGTACTTGTCTAGTGTCCGAGTCTGTAATGTGCTTCTATCGAGATACACTCGCCATAGCCCACTCTGCTCTGCAAAGGTAAACTTGCTTTGGTTACTGACCCGTTCCCAGTAATCTAAAGCACTGGTCATTGCTTCAACCAGTACTTCGCGCATTAAATCTTGCTTAGATTGACTCTCTCCCGATACTTTGTCGGCGATACGAGTGAACTCGCCACCGAGTTCTTTGAGCTGCTGCAGTTTTTCTTTATCGCCTTCAAATGCGTAACTGGATAGTGCTTCAATAGCGGTTTCAAGGTTATTGATGCGCGCTGCATTGATGTTTCCACCCACGTTAAAGATGTACATAGCCTGCAGCCCAGAGCCATCCGGTAGTCGTAACACATCAGCAGACATATGTTGACGTGTATCTTCGACATAGATATCGATATTACCGCAGTAATGCTCTTGCTCGACGACTAAGTATTTAGGAGCGATGAGTTCTTCCGCATTTGAGCGCTTTAGTTGTTCTTGGCTGCGCTTAAATAACCGAGCAGCCGCTTCGTTCGCAAAGCGGATTTTATGATCGTCTCGAATGCAAATAATGGCCTCAGGAGCAGATTCAAGCTGCTCTAGTAGACGGCCTTGGGTTTCCAATAAACTGGCCTCTACCATTGCTCTATGCTTCAGCTCTTGTTGCAGTTGGTTGTTCTCAATACGTCTTTGTTCAGCTTTGCTGGCCGTTAAATGCGCCGTAATACGTGCAGCGAGCTCTTGCTTATTAAAAGGTTTCGATAAGTAATCGTTCGCTCCCGCTGCAAAACCACGAACTCTATCGTCAGTTTGATTTAATGCCGTCAACATAATGATAGGTAGCTCGGCATGATCGTATGTTTCTCTTAACTTTTCACAGACTTGGTAGCCGCTTAATCCTGGCATCATAATGTCGAGCAGTAGAAGTTCCGGTTTTTCTTTTTCGACCGCGCTAATGACTTCATTGCCATCTTTAGCGGTGCGGACTTGATAGCCTTCTAAACGTAGGAAGCTGTCTAGGACACGCAGATTGACGGGTTCATCATCTGCTATCAGTAGCACTGGGCCTTCTTTATTTTCAGGTAGTGAATGCATTTCAGGCAGTTCAATGTCTGAAATGGTCGGAGATTGGAAATGGCCAGCTTCCATATAGCTTGTCGATTCAATTTCCGCTTTTGATGCTAATGGTAAGGTAAAGCTGAATGTCGTACCGACCATCGGTTGGCTACTGACATAAAGCGTTCCTTGCATTAATTCGATCAATTGACGGCTGATCGAAAGACCCAAGCCTGCGCCTTGTCGATAACGACTAGCATCTTGTCCTGCTTGAATCAGTGGTTCGAAGATGTGTTCAAGTTGTTCAGCAGGAATGCCTTGCCCCGTATCGACAACTTGGACACGAATCTTGTCATCAACCACATTGGCTGAAATGACAATTTTCCCTTCAGTCGTATATTTAATGGCGTTTCCTACAAGGTTATAAAGCACTTGCTCTAATCGTTGTGGATCGGCAGAGACCCAAATGCATTCATCAGGGATTTGGTTTATTACGCGAATGGGCTTTTTGTTGAGTAGATGGTTAGACAGCTCTAACACTAAGCGTGTTGCGCCGGATAGATCAACAGCGCACTGTTTGATATCCAAGCTGCCATAGCGCATTTTATGGTAATCGAGTAAGTCATCGACCAAGTTTGTCAGCCGTTGTCCACTGCTGATGATTATGCCCAATTGATAACGATGATCGGCGGTGATAGTTCCACTTGACCCAGAGATCAGTGCTTCTGCAATACCGACCATACCGTGCAGCGGTGTTCTTAATTCATGTGACGTTGTGGCTAGGAATTCATCTTTTAGTTTGTTAGCGAGATGCAACTCATCGTTCTGTTTGCGGATTAATTGAATGTTGCTTTCGAGCTCTTTATTTTGCGCTTTAATCAGCTGCATTTTTTCTCGGATTGAACGCTGCATACGCTCAAAACTCACTGCGAGTCGACCAATCTCATCTTTACGATCGGTATTGATAACATTTTCATCTAAATCCCCAGCTGAGACTTTTTCTGCCGCCCAAGTGAGCTTCAGTAGGGGAGAGGTAATAAAATTAGAGAGATAATGTGAAGCGATGACGACTAAAATAATCGCGGTTAGCATGGCGAAAATAAATAACTTCTCAAGCTGATGAACTCGCGCATAAGCCTCTTTTTCTGGTATCTCTACGACCAAGGCCCAATTGATGTTTTTGTTTGCAACAGGTGCATAGGCGGCAATGGTTTTCTCATTCAATGTATTAGTGTAAGTACCAACGGCACTCAATCCAGAAAGCGCAAGATTGATCACTTTTTGACTAGTCTCGATTTCTTGCTGCGTGTAAGAGAGTATTCGAGAATGATGATCTTGCCCGACGAGTAAAGTTCTTATTTGCGATGTCGCATTGGTGTCAGCAACGAGCTTTGTGATGCCATTGTTTGGTAGGCGGAACATGGCGTAGCTGTGCAGGTAGCCCTGTTGAATAATGGGCGCGCCAAGCCAAGCAACTGATTGCCCTTCTTGTTGTGAAAAATCAGAAATAATGACTGGTGTATATTCTTCATTGATTTTTCGTTGTTCGCCAACTTGCTGCTCTAACTGACGGAATGTTTTACCCAGATTGCTATCTTTGTATTTTCCGGTCAGTAAATTCGTCCCATAGTTGTCGTGCTTATAAACGGAATAAACGACATCACCATCGAGATCCACCAGTAAAATATCGTCAAAATCAGAACGTTTAAGCAGTTCTAAATACGCCCAATGATAGCGTTTGTGCAGTAAGCGATACCGTTCACTGCCTACATAGCTGCTCGATTGTGGCAATATTGACGTTTTTATCTGATCACCAGAACCAGGAATATAACGCTGCTGGGCATGCTCACGAGCTTGATCAATATCCAGACCAAGTCTTTGGAACGCATTGACTAAGCCGTAAAAGCGCCCTCCACTAGCATAAGCTAACTCTGAACGGACAAACCCCATCACTTCTGATTCTTTGGCCGTGAGGTAATCGAGAACTTGCTGTTGCTTAGTGTCTCTGACTGACAATAAGTGAGACGTGCTTTGTTCTTGAAGATCTTTAGTGTGTGATTGCAGAAAAAAAATGGCAGTCACAGTTAAAGGCGTGATGCTCAAAACGAGAAAAGCCAGCATAAGAGTATTTTGCAGGCGCTTAAATTTTTGCTTACGAGAGAACCTAAACATAGAAAAAGGCATTACTTTCCGTGAGGCTTTAACGGCATGAGGTAGTCGTTAAAGTGAATGAAAAAAACAAAGAAAACCTAAAGTGACGAAATTAACGAGTTTTTTTACTTTGACAAGTAAGTCCTGTGGAAAGCGTGGTCACTAACGCAAAATTCGTAAAAATCATCCAGTTTAGTGACCAATTGAGAGTGGATTACACTTATTGTTGCGACTTTTGTAATGTTTTTTTTGCGTGGTAAATGATGAATTTGTTAGTTTTATTTAACACCTCGCAATGACCATAAGCCTGTTCAATCAGCGGGGTATATTTAAGAAAACTGTTGGCCACAATAAAAAGTTCGCCTTTCGCGGTTTGATGGCTTGGTGCGTTCGCCAGTAAGGCTTCTGTCGCACTATAGCTGGTCTCTAATCCGGAGTGGAAAGGGGGGTTTGAGACGATAAATTGATAATCTTTAGCGGTATCTGAGTAGACATCAGAGGCAAATACATTCCCTGATATGTTATTCGCTATCAAGGTTGCTTTGGTTGATTCAATCGCAAGCGCGCTGATATCGCACAGTTCAATCTCGATATCTGGGTTTAATGTGGCCATTACAGTACCCAACACACCAGCACCACAACCAAAGTCGAGAACTTTTCCTCTCAGTTTAGGTAGTGTATCGAGTAACAGTTGGCTGCCGAGGTCAAACTCGCCATGACTAAATACGCCAGGTAAACTTTTTACAATCAGTGCGTGTTGCTGATACTGCACCTGATAAGTTTTGAACCAGTCTGCAATCTGGAAGCTTGGTGGCTGCTGGGTGCATTGCCCCCAATAGAACGAACAGCGTCGAGCTGAATCATACTTTTTAACCACCCCATAAGCTGCAAACATTTTTTCAATGCTTTTTATGCCCGAGCGGTTTTCACCCACGACCACAATCTCAGTCTCTTTGCCCAGTTTGGCCAACAGCATTGCAAGCAGATATTCAGCTTCCTGCTTCGCTTTGGGCCAGTAAAGCAGAATCATGTCAGCATCGGTTTTTTGCTCAAATTGAGCGCCAAAATGACATGTAATTTGCGGATAGGATTCGAGTTGGCGGTAGTAACCATAATGAGTGGTGAACACCGAAACAGAGCGACAATGATTAGCTAACTCTACAGGAAATAAATCCTCCGCTTCTCCAGCCACTAAAAGATGTTTTCCTTCGAAATAAGCAAGCTGACGCTGGGCAATTTGACTTGGTGCGGTGTAACTGGACATAGTGGGCTCTGCGCTAAAAAAGAGGGGCAGATTCTCGCACAGTCTGCCCCTTGCTTCTAGCTTGATCGTCAGTAAGTCAAAAGTTAGCTATTATCTTGTTGATTGAGAAAACCTTTAAACTCTTCCTCATAAATATTAAACAGCACCATAGTGATGGCAAAAATGAGTGGGCCGTAAATTAACCCAATCAGGCCAAACAGCTGAATACCACCGAGCAGAGAGAAGAAGATCATTAAGGTGTTCATGCCCGCGCTCCCTTGCATTAAAAAGGGCCGCAATAAATTATCAATTGAGCCAACAACTATAACGCTCCAGAGGGCCAAGAATATGCCCCATGTGCTATCTCCGGTTAGAAAGAGATAAACAGTGGCTGGAATCCATATCAGAGCAGTGCCGACAACCGGAATAAACGAAGCAAACCCCATCATAGTGCCCCAAAATAACCCAGGAAAACCGGCGAGCCACATACCAAACCCGCCCGCAAAGCCTTGCGCTATTGCGGTTAAAAATGACCCCATGACAGCCGATTTGGAGACTTGCTCAATTTCGCAGAGCAACCTGTCTTCTTGACTACGCGACAATGGCAAGATGTGCCTAAGAGCGCTGATGAGCTTATCGTGATCACGGAGTAGGAAAAACAACACAAACAGCATTAAGAAGAAGTCCATCAAAAAACTGGTCGCATCACCCAGCACTTTTGCGCTAATACTGACCAAGTTGGTACCAAATGAACTGGCAAATTGCCCCACTTTTTGTGCGATTTGTTGTGGCTGAATTTCATCAAAGGGCAAATATTGATTCGCAATGGCGAGTCCTTTGACAATCCAAGGATGAGCAAAGGCGGTTTGAATGCCACCATGGGTGACCCATTGGTACATGTTCTGAGAAAATACCGACCCTTGCTGCACAATAGCAGCAAAGACAAACAGCAGTGGAATCACAATAATAAACGTCAAAATAATACACGAGAGAAACGAGGCGGTATTTTTGTATTTGGGGATTTTTCGTTCGAGCCACTCATGAATGGGAAACATCAATAACGAGATGATGAAAGCCATGACAATCGAGTTGATATAAGGTGCAATCAACAGATAACAAGCAATAGCCGCAGCGACAAGTGCCGCAATGAGCACCCAGTGGCTAGAGGTGATTTTCACTTTTTCTGACACGTTGTTAATCCAACCTTGTAAAGTAATAGGGTTATAATGACTGCAAATCAGCGTGTTATCAATGAGGAACTGATGAGATGGGATGTTGTGATAATGAAAAAGGGTGTCAAAACCAGCATAAAAAAAAGTTGAAGCTACCGTGGTTTGCCATCAGCATGATGGCGTTGGTCGTTTTAGTGATTTATTACTGGCAATGATAGCTTGCTTATTGAGTCTGAAATGAATAAAGGGCTGATTTACAGCCCTTTATAATTATGATGAGTCAGCCTAATGGTGCTTATTCCGCTTGAGCTGCCATCATCGCAAAGCTGCGATCGGCCGCTTCTAATGTCGCTTCAATTTCTTTGGAACCGTGTGCCAAAGAGGTAAAACTTGCTTCAAAAGCTGAAGGCGCTAAATAAACACCATGCTCGAGCATCAAATGGAAGAAGCGCTTGAAACGTTCAACATCACATTTTGCGACTTCTTCATAACAGGTGACGCGTTCTTGATCGGTAAAAAAGAAGCCGAACATGCCACCAACTTGGTTGACCAGCAAAGGAATACCGTGTTTGTCTGCGAGTTCTTTGAATCCATCAGCCAATTGCTTTGTTTTGGCCGCGAGACGTTTTTCATTGCCTTCTTCTTTTAGAAGCGTCAAGCAGGCATAACCCGCAGCCATAGCCACAGGGTTACCTGATAGCGTACCAGCTTGGTACACTGGACCCGTTGGAGCGATGTATTGCATCACATCACGGCGTCCACCAAAAGCGCCAACAGGCATACCACCGCCAATCACTTTCCCTAGCGTTGTTAAGTCTGGTTTGATGTTGTAGTAAGCCTGTGCACCACCTAGTGCAACACGAAACCCTGTCATTACTTCATCAAAGATCAGCAGAGCGCCTTCTTGGTCACAAATCTCACGTAAGCCTTCATGGAACCCTTCTACTGGTGGAATGCAGTTCATATTGCCCGCGACTGGTTCGACGATAATGCAGGCTATTTGGTCTTTATTGGCCGCGAACAATTCACGTACAGATTCTAAATCATTAAAAGTGGCGGTCAGTGTATGTTTAGCAAAATCAGCAGGCACACCAGGAGAGCTTGGTTGGCCTAATGTTAAGGCGCCAGAGCCTGCTTTTACTAGCAAACTGTCCGCATGACCGTGATAGCAGCCTTCAAATTTTAAAATTTTATCGCGCCCAGTGAATCCACGAGCTAAACGAATGGCGCTCATCGTCGCTTCGGTACCTGAACTGACCATACGCAACTGTTCCATCGATGGAACCAGCTCAGAAACTAATTCTGCCATATCGATTTCCATCTCGGTCGGCGCACCAAAACTGAGACCGCGCTGCGCTGCGCCTATCACGGCTTCACGAATGACCGCGTGATTGTGGCCTAGTATCATTGGCCCCCAAGAGCCGACATAATCAATATAAGCTTTGCCATCAGCATCAAAAATCAACGGGCCGTCTGCGCGGTCGATAAAAATCGGCGAGCCACCAACTCCGTTAAAAGCACGTACAGGAGAGTTAACTCCACCGGGGATTGCACGTTGTGCCTTTTGATAAAGCTCTGCTGATTTGGTCATGGATTTATCCTCTTCTGCTTGTTCGGACCAGTTGGTGTCGCATTGTATACCCAAACTCACCAAAGACACTTTTTTTCACTCATTTTCTGAGCTCATTCACAGCCAAATAAGCGCCGTATAGTGTACAACTCACGCGACAGTGAGTGTTTTTTCAGTGCATAATGCCTCGATAGTTGGAGTTTTAGCTTAAGTGACGGTGAATACTTGAACGAATAGGTCAGGTATTAGATAATCATTGCATTATTAAAAAAGAATCACCTTTACAGGCATAAGTTAAGCATAATAAGTCTGACAGGTATTAACACGAGTGAGAGAGGCCATCGTGAGTGAAGTAAATGTACCATTGTCATTTTCTGATACTGCAGCACAACGCGTAAAAATGTTGATTGCTGAAGAAGAGAATCCAGCGCTAAAACTGCGCGTTTATATTACTGGTGGTGGTTGTAGCGGTTTTCAATATGGGTTTACCTTTGATGAAAATGTAAACGATGGCGATACCACAATAGTTAATAGTGGCGTGACATTAGTGGTTGACCCGATGAGCTTACAATATTTGATAGGTGGCATTGTCGATTACACAGAAGGCCTAGAAGGCTCTCGTTTTTTTGTCAACAATCCTAATGCAACAACAACATGCGGTTGTGGTGCATCATTTAGTGTTTAACTAAAAAAGGTTCGATGCACAATTAATCTACTGTAGCTAATTAAGCTTAATAGCCCTATGTATTTGGATGTTATGTAGGGCTTTGCCTTAACCTTAAGAAGGCAAGAACATAATAAAGGATTATTTATGCCTGATACCAAAATCAGCCGTTCATCTATTGGCCGCTTTTTTTCGCAACGACCTTGGCTACTCTCGACGATTTTTATTTTACTTCTCTGTTTTTGGTTAGGTTTTGGGGCATTGAAAGCGGAAGAGCCCCGGCAAACTGCCAATGACACCATTCCTTTTGCGAAAGTTATTTATCAATCTTTTGAGGCTGAATTGACCGATAAGCATATCGATCTTTACGGTCGGACCGCACCTAATCGTCAAGCTAAAATTGGTGCTGAAATCGCAGGGAAAATTACTCAGATATCGATAGCAAAAGGACAGCCTGTCAATAAAGGACAACAGATCGTCTTAATCGATCAAGCTGATCTAGCGGCTCAATTAGAGAGTGCGCAAGCCTTGTTCAAACTCAAACAAAAAGAATTCAGTGCCGCTGAGTCGTTAAAAAATCGAGGTTTGCAAGGCGAAGTGGCCTTTGCTTCGGCGCAAGCCGCTTTAGCGGAAGCCAGCGCTGTGCAAAGTCGTGCCCAATTGGCTTTACGTAATACGTCAGTTGTGGCTCCCTTCGATGGCATTGTTCAAGACATATTGATAGAAAAAGGCGATTTTGTCGGAGTGGGTGACCCGATGGTCACCTTTATTGATCTCAGTAAATTAGTGATAGAAGCTGATGTCAGCGAACGACACATCCAAAAAATCAAACAAAACCAAACCGCTCGTGTACGTTTTATCGATGGTTCTACTGTCGATGGCAAGGTTCGTTATATTTCTCGCGTCTCATCACCTACCACCAACACGTTTGCTATCGAAGTGGAATTAGACAATCCCAATCAAACGATCCCCGCGGGTGTGAGCGCTGAAGTGGAGATGAGTTTAGAAACACAACTGGCGGTGAAAATCACGCCTGCCATGCTTGCGCTTGATGATCAAGGAAATTTAGGTGTTAAAACACTGCAGCAAGATCGTGTTCGCTTCATCCCCATTCAATTGGTAAAAGCGGAGCAAGATGGTGTGTGGCTAACTGGGCTAGGGGATACGGTGGATATTATCACCGTTGGGCAAGGTTTTGTTCGAGATGGTGATCAAGTGATTGCGGTCAAGAAACCTAACCACTCAGCGCAGTAGGGGGCGCCATGTTTTCTATTATTGATGCGGCGCTCTCTCGCTCGCGCACTATGTTATCGCTGCTGATTTTTATCTTGATCGCTGGCGTGGCGACCTATTTTTCGATCCCTAAAGAATCGAGCCCTGACATTACTATTCCTATTATTTATGTCTCCGTAAGTCATCAAGGCATATCACCGAGTGATGCTGAGCGCCTTATCGTGCGGCCCCTAGAGCAAGAGATGCGCTCTATTGAAGGCGTAAAAGAGATGACGTCGAATGCTTCCGAAGGGCATGCTTCTGTAGTTTTGGAGTTTAACGTTGGCGTTAACCTTGATAAAGCGATGGCGGATGTGAGAGATGCGGTCAATTTGGCCGAGCCGAAGCTACCCGCAGACAGCGATGAGCCGACCGTGAACGAAGTAACATTGGCATCAGAGCAACCGGTATTATCAGTGGTGCTTTATGGCACTTTACCAGAGCGAGCTATCGTACAAATTGCAAGGCAGTTGAGAGACAAATTAGAAAGCTACCGACAAGTATTAGAAGTTGATATCGCTGGCGATCGCGAAGATATTGTTGAGATCATTGTCGATCCCCTATTGATGGAAAGTTACGGACTCGATCAAGGCGATATCTATAACTTAATCGCACTGAATAATAAAGTCGTTGCGGCGGGTTTCGTCGATACGGGCTACGGACGTTTTTCCGTAAAGGTTCCTTCAGTTTTTGAATCCTTGAAAGATGTGTTAGAGCTTCCGGTGAAGGTTGATGGTAAGCAAGTAATCACCTTTGGCGATATCGCGACCGTCAGACGAGCATTTCGAGACCCCGAAAGCTTCGCTCGTTTAGATGGCAAATCGGCGGTGGTGTTGGACGTTAAAAAGCGTGCTGGTGAAAATATCATCGAAACCGTTGAGCTGGTAAAAACGGTAATGGGAGAGGCGCAAAAACGGGAAGATTGGCCAAGTAATTTGTTGGTGAAATACACGTGGGATGAGTCGAAAGACGTTGAAATCATGCTCAACGATCTACAAAACAATATTCTGTCGGCTATTATTTTAGTCGTGATCGTGATTATCGCTATTTTGGGAATGAGGACGGCGCTGCTGGTTGGTATCTCAATACCAGGCTCATTTTTGACCGGATTATTAGTCTTGTCGGTGTTTGGACTAACCGTCAATATTGTCGTGTTATTTGCATTAATTATGGCGGTTGGCATGCTGGTTGATGGAGCCATAGTGGTAACTGAGTTTGCTGATCGGCGTATGCAAGAAGGTGTGCCGCGTAAAGAAGCGTATCGAGATGCCGCAAAACGGATGGCATGGCCGATTACCGCATCAACCGCTACTACTTTAGCCGCTTTTGCCCCTCTGCTTTTTTGGCCGGATATCACGGGCGAGTTTATGAAATACTTGCCCCTCACACTTATCGCTACACTGGCCGCTTCACTGATTATGGCACTGCTTTTTGTACCTGTGCTGGGAGGCTTAATTGGCCGACCGCAACATGCTTCGGCTGCCAGTCAAGCACGGATGATTGCTTTACATGAAGGTGATTTTGCCCAAGCGACGGGCATCACCAAGCTCTATTATCACACGTTGGCCATTGCGATTCGTCACCCACTTAAAATACTGTTCAGTGCGATAGTACTCGCGATTGTGATTGGTTTTGCTTATGCCAAAGCAGGGCTCGGTGCCGAATTCTTCCCAGAGGTGGATCCGCCTTATTTCAGCGTTAAAGTTCGTTCTTATGGCGATCTTTCCATCCAAGAAAAAGACACCTTAATGCGAGAGATTGAGCAGGTGATGCTTGGTCATGAGGAATTTGAGAGCGTCTATACTCGAACGGGGGGAGAGGATGAAATTGGCCAGATTCAAATTACTCCTGTCGATTGGCAATATCGCCGCACCGTCAAAGCGATTATTGAAGAGCTTAAAAGCACTACAGATCAGTTTTCAGGGGTGGAAATCGAGTATAAATTTCCAGATGCAGGGCCACCGGTTGAGCATGATCTGGTGATTGAAATGTCGGCGCGTACTCCTGAAAATCTTAATGAGGCCGCTAAAATGGTCAGAAAGTGGGCTGATAACAATCCCGCGTTGACTAATATCAGTGACACCTCAAATAAAGAAGGGATTGACTGGCGAATTGATATTCGACGTGATGATGCTTCTCGATTTTCAGCCGATGCGACATTGGTAGGTAACACAGTGCAATTTGTGACTAATGGACTAAAAATTGGTGACTACTTGCCTGATGATGCAAACGAAGAGGTCGATATTTTGGTACGTTATCCAGAGGATAAGCGGGATATTGGTCGATTTGATCAGTTACGGGTCAACACACCCGCAGGTCTGGTGCCGATAACCAATTTTGCGCAGATAAAACCGGATCACAAACAAGATACGATCAAACGGATTGATGGTCGACGGGTTATCGATATTATGGCGGATCTAAAGGAAGGGTATAATCTGGCCCTTGAATTGCCGAAAGTTACTCAAGCATTGTCGGAACTGAATTTACCTAATGGGGTGGAGTTTAAATTACGAGGGCAAAATGAAGAGCAGGAACATTCCTCAGAATTTCTAAAAAATGCCTTTTTGATTGCGCTGGTGGTGATGGGGTTAATTCTGGTTACGCAATTTAATAGTTTTTACCAAGCATTCCTCATTTTAAGTGCAGTACTGTTTTCAACGGTCGGAGTATTTGCGGGCCTGCTGATTTTCCAAAAACCTTTCGGCATTATTATGTCAGGTATTGGGGTCATCGCCTTGGCCGGCATCGTGGTGAATAACAATATCGTATTGATAGATACTTATAACCAACTGATACGCAGAGGCTTGTCAAAACAAGAGGCCATTTTACGCACTGGTGTTCAGCGTTTAAGGCCCGTTTTATTGACCACAGTGACGACTATTTTAGGGTTATTGCCAATGGTACTGGAGATGAACATCGATTTGATTAACCAGAAAATTGAGTTTGGCGCTCCCAGCACGCAATGGTGGTCACAACTCGCCACGGCCGTTGCGGGAGGGCTTGCTTTTGCCACTGTCTTAACGTTAGTGCTGACGCCTTGCTTGTTGATGTTGGGGCGTAAGGAACCACCACCTACTCTCGAAGAGTAATCTGCTCAATCATTACACAATGAGGCCCACATTATTGGTGGGCCTTTTCTTATTATTTATTGGCATAGAGTAATTGGCTATAGCGTTCTAGCTTCCCAAGCCTAATTTGAGCATTGGCGATAAAGGTGGTTTTTGCTTGGCCCGTTAAGGATTTAGATTGCGGTAAAGAGACCGTTCTTGGGTTTTTGTGTACACCGTTGACCAAAAATTCATAGTGGAGATGAGGGCCGGTGACTCTTCCTGTCCCTCCTAAAGTACCAATCGTTTGTCCTTGCTTGACTCGTTGACCCGTTTTGACCATACGTCGTTGTAAGTGTAGGTATTTGGTAATGTAGGTGTTGCTGTGACGAATAAACACATAATTACCATTAAATTGGTTGTAACTTGATTTCTCAACCACACCATCGCCGGCGGCCCAAATTGGGGTACCAACTGGCGCGGCATAATCGGTTCCTCTGTGTGCGGTGACTTTTCCTGTGACGGGGTGGCGACGCACAGGATTGAAATTCGATGTCACGCGACGAAAATCGATCGGCGAGCGTAAAAAGGCCTTTTTCATGGCCCGGCCATTTTCGTCATAGTAATTGCCTGTTGCATCGTCCAATATTGCTGTGAACGTCGTACCTTGGTTGGTAAAGGCGGCGGCAATGATATTTCCGCGGCCAATTACCTCACCTTCCACCACCTTTTCTTGGAATAGCAGCTTAAATTGGTCACCTTCACGAATATCTAACGCAAAATCCACATCCCAACCAAATATACCCGCTAACTCCATGATTTGGTTTGCCGTTAAACCTGCGCTTATCCCCGCATTCCAAAAATTTGAAGTAATGATCGCTTCGGCATAGTTGTACTGGAACATCAGCTCTTTTTTATCAAACTCAGAAGTAAAGCCATCGCCCGATTTAGTGATACGAAAGGTTTCAAAGGCGCTAATAATGCGATTGAGTTGAACAAGTTCATTATTTTCATCAAAGCCAAATTGCAGCTCATCTCCTGGCTTAAGCCGTGAAAGCTGGCTGTCAATATCACGATTTGTTGCCGTGAGTTGATAGAGTAAGCGAGCCGAAAGCCCAATTCGCTGAAATAATACGGCGGCACTTTCACCCGATTTAACTTGATAAGTTTCCCAACGCAGCATGGTGGAAGGCGAGATAGATATTCCCGGAGAGAGTGCTTCGGCGTTAATGGTTAATGGATAATGGCGACCAATTTCTAGACGATTCGGATCCTGAGCGAGATCTTCAGGGTTTGGCAGAAATAGCAGCGCGAAAACCATGAGTGCGCTTAAAAAGGCGATGAGGATTCGATGCACCCAAGGGAGACGAGCGAAAATTGAAAGCATATTTAGGTTCGTTTAGTAAATTATAAAGAAATTAGCCGGTTCGTTAGTCTAACTGGTTTCAAAAAGCATCGCTATTCAAGTAAGATGTTCAACTATTAAATTTTGCCAAATCTGTAGGAGTGAACAAGAATGGCGAGTATTGAAGCGGCTTTAGCTGAAATTAAACGCGGTGTTGAAGAGCTAATCCCAGAAGATGAATTGATCGCGAAACTGAAAGAAAACCGTCCACTGCGCATTAAATTAGGTGCTGATCCAACGGCTCCAGATATCCATCTTGGACATACGGTGATCCTCAATAAATTACGTGCATTTCAAGATTTGGGCCATGAAGTCACCTTTTTGATTGGTGATTTCACGGGTATGGTTGGTGACCCAAGCGGTAAAAATACCACGCGTCCACCGCTCACTCGTGACGATGTTTTGCGTAATGCTGAAACCTATAAGACACAAGTGTTTAAGATCCTCGATCCGGCTAAAACGAAAATTCAGTTTAACTCTGAATGGTTGTCTCTATTGGGCGCGGAAGGCATGATCCGTCTTGCATCGAACCAAACAGTGGCACGCATGCTAGAGCGCGATGATTTCAAAAAGCGCTACGCTAATGGTCAGCCTATTGCCATTCATGAATTCATGTATCCACTCCTACAGGGTTATGATTCAGTCGCAATGGAGACAGATGTTGAGCTTGGCGGTACTGACCAAAAATTCAACCTATTGATGGGCCGTGAACTGCAAAAAGCACATGGTCAAAAACCACAAGTTGTCTTGATGATGCCACTGCTTGTTGGTTTGGATGGCGAGAAAAAAATGTCCAAATCAGCGCACAACTACATTGGTGTCAGTGAATCGCCAAGTGAAATGTTTGGCAAAATCATGTCGATCTCTGACACATTAATGTGGAGCTACTACGAGCTGCTTTCTTTCCGTCCATTGGAAGAAGTCGCACAGTTCAAAGCTGATGTTGAAAATGGCACGAACCCACGCGATCTTAAAATCTTGCTGGCGAAAGAGATCATTGCACGTTTTCACTCTAAAGAAGAGGCGGATGCGGCTGAGCAAGAGTTTATCAACCGCTTCCAAAAAGGTGCGATGCCAGAAGAGATGCCAGAATTTGAATTTGCAGCGGGTATTGCTATCACTAACCTGCTCAAAGAGGCGGGTTTAGTGGCTTCAACGTCTGATGCGATGCGAATGATCAAGCAAGGCGGAGCCAAACAAGATGGCGAAAAAATCGACGACAGCAAAAATGTACCAGCCGCGGGGACTTATGTTTACCAAGTCGGCAAGCGTAAGTTCGCACGAGTTACTGTAAAGTAAAAATCACAGTAAAGTGAACAGTCTATTCATCAAAGCGCCTAAGGGCGCTTTTTTGCTGGGCCTGATCTTGGCATATTAAAATCTTCAATCTGAATGGTGTGGTTGGGTATGTGTGAAATTGGAACGCATTGGATGCAAAGATCAGAGTGTATTTCGCCAAAGGCTTTGGTACAATTTGCGCACTGCTAATTGAGCAGTACTTTCGGAGATTTTTATGAACAATACCGACCATCCCCCTAGTATGAAGGGAGAAAAATAACCGCTTTCGGTATTGGCGATCTTCGCTCCTACCTTCAGTGGTAGGGCTTATCTTTTCTGATTTACTCCTCTCGATTTTTCTCCTGCTCTCTAGTTTGAGATGAAAACCTATCTATGAATTACATTGATGAACAATGACGTCATTGCTCATTAATATATTGCATTTGGGTATCATTTCGATGGTCGTTACCTTTGCCAATCGGGAGATTCGCCATGACGGTAATGAGCAACATTTATATTGAAAATTCACCTAACTTTTCTTTGGAAGAGATTGGTGCGGCTCGTAATGCATTTTTGCAGTACGAACAGCAAAAACAGGTACATTTATTGGCAGTGATGCCTATCGAAGAGGCAGTGGCGATTTTACGTCACTGTACTATTGGTTATGTTCAGCAACTACTCAGTGAATTAGATAAAGGGGGCTATGACATTCGCGCTCGCCATTACGCTAACCAATTGGGGTTTATTTACTCAGAAGTTGAAACGGCACAAAGCTATTTAACCACTAGCGTGATTGAACATGTAAAGCAGCGTATTGGCTGGATTATTGTATTGGCACTACTTGGTATCGTATCCGGGCTGATTATTACCCAGTACGAAGATACATTGAGCCAGCTTGTGCTCTTGGCTGTGTATATGCCTGTTATTGCCGCTGCAGGTGGGAATACTGGCTCGCAAGCTGCGACGTTAGTCGTGCGCGCGTTGGCGGTTGGTGAATTACGCAAACGTCAATGGTTGCGTGTATTATGGAAGGAGTGCCGTGTTGCGGTTTGTCTTGCGTTGGCTATCTCTGCGGTGATGGTGGCTCGCATTATGTTGTTTAGTGATGCCAACTCAACCGGAGGCTTTCCACTAGAAAGCATTGCGTTTGCAATTGCGGTTGCGCTCTTTATCCAAGTCACTATTTCTACGACGATTGGCGGCTTATTACCCATTGCTGCGCGCGTTTTTAAATTAGATCCTGCGGTATTAGTTAGCCCTGTACTGGCTTCTATCGTCGATATTTCGGGTATGTGGATCTACTTTAACGTGGTGAATTATTCATTAGGACTAAGCTGACTGAACTTAACGACATCTTCAAAGAAGAGCGTCTCAAATTGAGCAATCAAGGCGGTAACACTAGTGTTATCGCCTTGATCTTGCGGATAATAATCAGTGATGAATTGAACAAATAACGTACTCGGTTTTCCTTGTTTATCTAAACCGAAGCCCGCCATGTTATGCGTTCCATAAAGCGAACCACTTTTGGCAATCAGCTGCCCTTGTATAGCTTGGCCACGCATACTACGTCGGTACTGTAAGGTACCGGATTCACCTGCTTTAGGCATGATATCAATAAGCTTAAGGCTTTGATTATTAATCCAAATGTAATTCAGCACATCCACCATATTTTGTACTGAAAGGCGGTTGTTACGTGATAAACCCGAACCATCAGCCAACTGAGCTTGTGCCAAGTTGATGCCTGTTCGAGAAAAAAGGATCTGCTTGATCGCCTCGGTGCCATTACTAAAACTGCCGGGTTGAATAAAAAAATGCTGGCCAAGTGTTTTGGTTAAACTGTCAGCAATCAAATTGTCAGACTCTTTAAGCATCATTTCTAACAACGGGTACAGTGGCATAGATTGATGTGTTGCTATCAATGAATCCTTTTCTATGCTCAGTTCATCTTGCTTTACACCCAGCTTAACCTCGCCTAGCAATTCAATGCCCACTTGTTTGAGTTGCTTATAAATCATACGTGTGGCGTATAAGTTTGGGTCTTGCACGGCAAACTTTAGTGGCAGAGGTTGTGTTCGCTCTGCCAAACAGCCGTCGAGCTGGTAATGGTTCTGCTCTGAAGTGCGCAGTTCTAAATCACAGCGAGCGCTCTCTTGTTCAGTCTTAGTGACACTTCTTGCGTAGCTGGTCACGTGAATGGGATACTGCTCAGGCACATAAACCCGAGTTTTCCCGTTCGGCTGCGTATAAATAGAGGCTTGTACACAATTACCATCCAGAGTAATTGCACTTGATGGGGCGCTATAGCATACCCCCAGAATATCCCAAGGTGATCCAACCGCGCGATCGTAACCTGAAAAGGCTGAATTATCTAACCAAAGGTTGCCTTTTATTTGTGAGATACCCTGTTTTTTTAGCTCGCTGAGTAGCTGCTTCATATCTTGGCTGGTTAACGTAGGGTCGCCAGAGAAGTGAATAACAATGTCATCGCCATGTTGAGTTAGCTGAGTCGTGAAGCGAAATTGTTCGCCAAGCTCTAGCGTGGCAGCAAGCGCGGTGAGCATTTTTAAAGTGCTGGCAGGAGGGAAAAGCGCTTGTATGTTATCAGTATCTTGAAAAACCTGTTCAGTGGCTAAAGAGTGAACGAATAAACCCACCCGAGTACCTTGTGGCAGTGTTTGCAAAGGCGTATACGCCAAAGTCGATAAAGGAAAGAAGAACGAGAGGATGAATAAAAAAGCACAGCGGTTTAATAAGAGCATAACACGGCATTTCAGGGCGGAATGTGCATACAGTATAGCGAGATAAAAAAACGCCTGCTAGCAAGCAGGCGTTTTAAATCTATGACATTAAGCCAAGAATTAGAAGTCGTAACGTAGACCTAGTGCTAGTTCGTCTTCAGATTTAGCTTTACCTACTTTGTCTGAATCAAGTAGGTTGAAGTTGTAAGAGATGTACGAACGGAAGTTAGGTTTGAAGAAGTAAGTTGCATCAACTGCAAAGTTATCTTTTGAAGTTACATCACTTGTTTCAGCGTTGTTGTAAGTTGTTGTGAATACTGCTTGACCCATTGTGTAGGCTGCAGCTAGTTCATAACCAGTGTAATCAACGTTAGTGTCTTTTTCGCCGTCAGTGAATACACCTGCGAAGTAGAAATCAGAGATAGCGTAAGATGCAGCAAGCATGTACTCGTTTTGAGTATCTTGATCAGCATAACCTGCACCTAGCTTAACGCCAGTGTCGCCGATTGCATAGATAGCCGATAGAGAGTAGCCGTCTTGACCGTTATCCACATATTTATCGTTGGTAGTATCAACTGAAGCATCAGCAAAACGATAGCTTGCTTTAACGCCTAGGTTTTCGAATTGGCCTTTATAAGCCACCATGTTGTCTACGCGGTCCGCTACAGCAATTTTGTCTGCTGCAGAGTTACCGTGGTAAGCCATGATATCCGTAAAGTCAGTGATAACACCTAGCGCGCCGTCGTTTTTACCGTAAGTCACTTCACCGAAGTTACCGCCGATACCTGCATAAGTGTAACGGTTGTCTAGGTTGTTGTTAGTTTTGTTTGTACCTTGGTCGTTAGTAGTGAATTCACCTTCGTAGAAACCAACACCGTATAGGCTGTCGTTGATTGCTACTTTACCTAGGAAGTTTAGACGTACGCGTGATGCATCGTCCGCTTTGCCATCTTTAAGAGAAAGACGTGCTTCTGCGCGGCCGCCCATTTCTAGAGATGTACCGTCTTGGTTGTATAGCTCACCAGCATTTACACCAGTTACTACTGCAGCAGCTGATACTGCTAAAGCAATCAGAGTTTTGTTCATCTTATTAGTCCTAATTTACTGTCCATAAATATTTTTATTTGCGACGTCTATATCGTCCTTCGAGTGCTTTTGAACATTGAGTTGCATAGGTTGGGTTTTGTAAACCTTCACTAACGTACAACCAAACGTTACTAGCATTTCGTGTTCTACTTTTTACTCTTAAGTTCCAAAATTAGTTAGTAAAATGATATAAAACAGGTTTATGAACACCGTTTTATTTCGTGTAAATAAATATCAAGTCTTTGTTTTTTATTTAGTTTATTGGTGTTTATCAACTGGTCTGAATAGTTTGTTTTTTATTTTTTTTTAGTGAGGTGGGTCGGTTTTTTGTGCGAAAACATTCGTGAAAATGAGCTTTGTGTCTGTTTTTTATCACTTTCCCCCAAACTCATTCACAGAAACCTGACAGGGGTCACGTGTGATTTAAGATGATTTAGTCACGAAGTTTGATTACACTAATTAGCAACTATGTTAATCCATGTACTACCTAACCTTTGTTGTGTTGGGTAGTTTTGTTTTGCCCAAATACGAATTTTGGCATTAGAGGTATAAAATGGAAAAAGTTCCAATGACAGTTCGTGGTGAACAATTGCTGCGCGAAGAGTTAGATAGGCTGCTAAAATTACGTCCACAAATTACCCAAGCTATTGCAACCGCACGTGAACTTGGCGACCTAAAAGAAAATGCGGAATATCACGCTGCTCGAGAAGAGCAAGGTATTTGTGAGGCTCAAATTCGTGATATTGAATATAAGCTATCTGTTGCTCAGGTGATCGATATCACTAAAATGGAAAATACAGGCAAAGTGATTTTTGGTTCAACAGTGACATTGATTGACAGTGATACTGATGAAGTGAAACGCTACCAGATTGTGGGTGAAGATGAAGCTGAGATTAAATCTGGGCGCATTTCTGTTAGCTCACCGATTGCCCGCGGTTTGATCGGTAAAATGGAAGGTGATGAGGTGATTATCGCCACTCCTGGTGGTGATAAAGATTTCGAAATCGATAAAGTTGAATACCTCTAATTCATTTCAACAACAATCAAAAAGGTCGCAGTGTGCGACCTTTTTTTGTCTGTATCCATCAGAGTCAGAGCGTCGATAACGCGACTGATTACTTACGAGGGATCTCGATTTTACGTTGCTCGGTTTGACGAAATAGTACGAGAATCTTGCCAATGGTTTGTACTTTTTCTGCGCCAGTCTCGCGCACGATAGCATCGATAATCAACTGCTTAGTTTCGCGATCTTCGGATGCTACTTTCACTTTGATCAGTTCGTGGTGGTTGAGGGCAATCTCGATTTCCGCTAGAACAGCCTCAGTGAGTCCATTCGCGCCCATCAGTACAACAGGTTTCAAACTGTGTGCTAGGCCTTTAAGGTGCTGCTTTTGTTTGGTGCTTAGGTTCATTATGCGGCCAATTTTATTTAATATAAGGGTTGAAAAAAGCTATTTTAACGCCATCTATCCCTGAAGACTATATTTTCTACCATACTTTCTTGGATGGAAACATTTCAGTTAGGAATCGAATGAGTAAACAGAAGCATTCGGCCAGCTCTAGTCGCTGGTTGAAAGAACATTTTGATGATAAATACGTGAATGAAGCCAAAAAGAGAGGTTATCGTTCGCGTGCTATTTTCAAAATAGAAGAGATTCAAAATAAAGATAAACTGCTTAGGCCAGGAATGACTGTTGTGGATTTAGGGGCGGCTCCCGGTGGGTGGTCTCAATATTCAGCGGGTATCGTCGGTGATAAAGGCCGAGTGATCGCGTGTGATATTTTGCCGATGGATCCTATTGTTGGCGTTGCTTTCTTACAAGGCGATTTTCGTGAAGAGGCCGTGCTGGACGCACTATTAGATCGTATACAGCCTGATATGGTTGATGTGGTGATGTCAGACATGGCACCTAACATCGCCGGAAATAATTCGGTTGATCAGCCAAGGGCAATGTATTTGGTTGAACTAGCTCTAGATATGTGTCGACAAGTTCTTACTCCAAATGGTAGTTTTGTGGTCAAGGTTTTTCAGGGAGAAGGCTTTGATGATTATGTCAAAGAAGTTCGAAACCTGTTTAAAGTCGTGAAAATAAGAAAACCAGACTCTTCGCGAGCTCGCTCAAGAGAAGTCTTTGTTGTAGCCACTGGTTACAAAGGTTAACGTTTTTGCTGTACAAGGCATAAGTTAACATATGGCTACAGGTTACAAACTGTAGTACCCTACCTTTAATTACAATTAGTTATCGCGAGGCTTACACCTTGAGTGATATGGCAAAAAATTTAATTCTGTGGCTAGTTATAGCTGTCGTTTTAATGTCGGTATTCCAGAGCTTTGGCCCTGGTGATAGTAACGGCAAAGCAGTGGATTACACCACGTTCGTACAGGAAGTTGGCCAAGGCCAGATTCAAGAAGCTCAATTTAACAATAGTGAAATTTCCTTTACTCGTAGAGGCGGTGGTACTCGCTATGTAACTTACATGCCCGTGTACGATCAAAAACTGCTTGATGATTTGATTAATCAAAACGTTAAAGTACAAGGTACACCACCAGAAGAGCAAAGTTTGCTCGGGACCATTTTTATCTCTTGGTTCCCCATGATCCTACTGATCGGTGTTTGGATATTCTTCATGCGTCAAATGCAAGGTGGCGGTGGCAAAGGTGCCATGTCATTTGGTAAGAGCAAAGCTCGTATGATGAGTGAAGAGCAGATCAAAACCACGTTCGGTGATGTGGCTGGTTGTGACGAAGCGAAAGAAGATGTGAAAGAGCTTGTGGATTACTTGCGTGATCCGAGTCGCTTCCAAAAACTGGGTGGGAAAATTCCAACGGGTGTTTTGATGGTTGGTCCTCCTGGTACAGGTAAAACATTACTGGCAAAAGCAATTGCTGGTGAGGCGAAAGTACCGTTCTTCACTATATCTGGTTCTGATTTCGTTGAAATGTTTGTCGGCGTCGGTGCATCTCGTGTACGTGACATGTTCGAGCAAGCGAAAAAGGCTTCACCTTGTATCATCTTTATTGATGAGATTGATGCGGTAGGTCGTCAACGTGGTGCTGGTGTCGGCGGCGGTCACGATGAGCGTGAGCAGACTTTAAACCAAATGTTGGTTGAAATGGATGGTTTTGAAGGCAATGAAGGCGTTATCGTCATTGCGGCAACTAACCGTCCAGACGTTTTAGACCCAGCATTGCTGCGTCCGGGGCGTTTTGACCGTCAAGTGGTGGTCGGTTTACCTGATGTTCGCGGCCGTGAACAGATCTTGAAAGTTCATATGCGCAAAGTACCTTTAGCTGGTGATGTTGAACCTTCATTGATTGCTCGCGGAACACCGGGTTTCTCTGGTGCCGATTTGGCGAACTTAGTGAACGAGGCGGCGTTATTCTCTGCTCGCGGTAACAAACGCAATGTTTCGATGGTTGAGTTTGAGTTAGCAAAAGACAAAATCATGATGGGTGCTGAACGTCGTTCGATGGTGATGTCTGAAGAAACTAAAGCATCAACAGCTTATCATGAAGCAGGACACGCCATTGTTGGTCGTTTGGTACCTGAACATGATCCTGTTTATAAAGTATCGATTATTCCACGTGGTCGAGCTTTAGGTGTGACGATGTACTTGCCTGAACAAGACAGAGTTAGCATGTCGAAGCTGCATCTTGAGTCTATGATTTCAAGCTTGTATGGCGGTCGTTTAGCGGAAGAGTTAATTTACGGCCCAGAAAACGTTTCAACTGGTGCATCAAACGATATCGAACGTGCGACAGCCATTGCTCGTAAAATGGTTACTCAATGGGGCTTTTCGGAAAAACTTGGCCCATTGTTGTATGCAGAAGATGAAGGTGAAGTCTTCTTAGGGCGCAGCGTGACTCAAACTAAGCATGTGTCTGAAGATACTGCTAAGTTGATTGATGACGAAGTTCGTAAAATTATTGACCGCAACTATGATCGTGCGCGTAAAATCCTTGAAGAAAATATGGATATTATGCATGCAATGAAAGATGCGTTGATGAAATACGAAACGATTGATGCAGGCCAAATTGATGACTTAATGGAGCGTAAAACCGAGATTCGCGAACCTGCAGGTTGGGCTGATCAAGCCAAAGCTCAAGCAGAAAAAGCGGAAGCGGAAAAAGCTCAAGAGCCAAAAGTAGAGCCAGCAGCAGAAGACGAAGTAGCCACTGAGTCCTCAGAAAAGAAAGATGCTGAGTAATCGTTAATATTCAAATTAAACCCCGAGCTTTCTCGGGGTTTTTGTGTTTTAGAGCAAAATGAAGATTCAAACCCCAACAAAGACACTTATCCTCGATCGTCCTCATGTCATGGGTATCTTGAACATGACTCCGGATTCATTTTCCGATGGTGGAAAATTTAACGCGCTAGATTTGGCACTAGAGCATGCCGATAAAATGATTGCCGCAGGTGTCAGCATTATTGATATTGGAGGGGAGTCAACTCGGCCGGGTGCTCCAGAAGTGACTCTCGATGACGAATTATCTCGTGTTATTCCTATTATTAAAGCTATTCGTGCAAAATATGACGTCTGGATTTCAATTGACACCAGTAAAGCTGAAGTGATGCGTCAGGCGGTTGAGGCTGGTGCTGACTTGATTAATGATGTTCGTGCACTGCAAGAGCCGGGGGCATTAGAGGTTGCGGCTAAAGCACAAGTGCCTGTCTGTATCATGCATATGCAAGGCCAGCCACGAACGATGCAAACCAGTCCACATTACCAAGATGTGTTAGCGGATGTTAAGCGCTTTCTAGAAGATCGAGTCGCAGCGTGCGAGCGCGCGGGGATCGCGCGTGCAAATATTATCCTCGACCCCGGTTTTGGATTTGGCAAAACCATTGAGCATAATTATTATCTGCTTGCACATCTAGACGCATTTCATCAACTAGGTTTGCCGATATTGGCTGGGATGTCCCGTAAGTCAATGATTTTTAAACTACTCAATAAAAAACCAGCTGAATGTATGGTGGCGAGCGTTACCTGCGCGGCTGTAGCGGCAATGAAAGGTGCACAGATTATTCGTGTCCATGATGTGAACGAAACCATTGAAGCAATGAAAATAGTACAAACCATTATTCAAAATAGTTAACAATAATAATTAAGGAAAAATCATGTCTGACAAAAGACGTTACTTTGGTACAGATGGTGTCCGCGGTAAAGTTGGACAGTATCCTATCACTCCCGATTTCGTATTAAAACTTGGCTGGGCGGCTGGACGTGTATTGGCAAAACAAGGCACGAAAAAAGTCATTATTGGTAAAGATACGCGTATTTCAGGTTATATGCTTGAGTCGGCTCTAGAAGCGGGCTTAGCCGCTGCAGGATTAAAGGCGATTTTTACCGGACCTATGCCGACGCCAGCTGTTGCTTACCTGACCCAAACCTTTCGTGCAGAAGCGGGGATCGTTATCTCAGCGTCGCATAACCCTTATTACGATAACGGCATCAAATTCTTCTCATCCGAAGGGACTAAATTACCTGATGAAATTGAATTGGAGATCGAAGCTGAATTGGATAAACCGATTGAGTGTGTCGAGTCTGCCGAACTTGGTAAGGCTTCACGTATGGTCGACGCTGCAGGGCGGTATATCGAGTTTTGTAAAAGTACCTTTCCATCGCAATGGAATTTATCAAAGCTGAAAATCGTCGTTGACTGTGCTCATGGTGCCACCTATCACATCGCGCCTAATGTCTTTAAGGAACTTGGCGCTGAAGTGATAGCAATGGGGGTTGAGCCAGATGGTCTGAATATTAATGACGAAGTTGGAGCAACGGATGTCCGCGCGTTGCAACAGCGCGTTGTGGCAGAAAAAGCAGATTTAGGACTGGCATTTGATGGTGATGGCGATCGCTTAATTATGGTTGATGAGCTTGGCAATAAAGTGGATGGAGATCAAATTGCCTATATCATCGCCCGTGATGCCCTGAGACGTGGAGAATTAAAAGGTGGTGTTGTTGGAACGCTAATGACAAACCTTGGTATGGAAAACGGCTTAAAGCAGTTAGGTATCCCTTTTGTGCGAGCGGCGGTTGGTGACCGTTATGTGATGGAAAAATTGCTGGCAAAAGGTTGGAAAATTGGCGCAGAAAATTCAGGGCACATCATACTGCTAGACAAAGTGACTACGGGTGATGCGATTGTTGCGGCGTTGCAAGTTCTTGCTTCCGTTGTGGGCAGTGAAATGTCGCTCAATGAACTGGCTAAAGGCATGACGCTTTACCCGCAGGTTTTAGAAAACGTACGTTTTAGTGGTGATTCCAACCCATTAGAAGCCGAAGCGGTAAAAGCAGCTGTAGCTGCCGTAGAAGCGGAACTTGGTAGCCAAGGTCGAGTCCTGTTGCGTAAATCAGGTACTGAACCTTTATTGCGCGTGATGGTGGAAGGGGAAGATGCTGAGCTAGTAAAAAATTCAGCATTAAAGATAGCTCAAGCGGTTAAAGATAATTGCTAACCAGGCAAATAATATGAGTTAACCTAGGATTTCATGACCGTAATTCGGCTTGAAATCTTATGGTTAGCTATACACATAGGGTGTTGTTGCCCTTTTTTTAACCGCTTGAAGCATAAACTCTGTTTTTTTATAAAATACTCCTTGTCAGCATGGGATGCATTCGTTAGTATTGCGTCCGCCTTCGTTGAGGAGGTCGCTAGCCTTGTTCAAGTCAGTTGATAAGAACGGCGCTGGCTCAACTATTTGGAACATAGGTGGAAGTAATGTTTACAGTTCTACTTGTGATTTACCTGTTGGCAGCGCTTGGTATCATTGGCCTAGTGTTAATTCAACAAGGTAAAGGCGCAGATATGGGAGCCTCTTTCGGTGCTGGCGCGTCAAACACTGTGTTTGGTGCTAGTGGCTCAGGAAATTTCCTAACCCGAATGACTGCAATTTTTGCAACCGTATTCTTCATTCTTAGTTTGGCATTGGGCAATTTGTCTACGCATAAAACTGAATCACAATGGATTGACCCAACTAAAGGTCAAGTGATTGAGCAAACTACGGATACAGCGAGTGACGTTCCAGTAAAATCTGGTGACGAAATCCCGCAATAACTTATCTTAGATAAGTACAAATAATTGCCGAGATGGTGAAATTGGTAGACACACTAGCATGAGGTGCTAGCGCCTTAGGTGTGAGGGTTCGAGTCCCTCTCTCGGCACCATTATTTACAAACTTGTAAATCACTTGATAGAGCGTATAATGCTCGCAAGTCGGACGCGGGGTGGAGCAGCTTGGTAGCTCGTCGGGCTCATAACCCGAAGGTCGTCGGTTCAAATCCGGCCCCCGCAACCAATTCTTTTTGGGTTTTGGATGCAAGTTTGTGCAGTGTCAACCTCACTGCAATTGAGAATTTAGATTCTCAATCATCAGGGTCCAGCAACAAAAAACCCCGACTAATCGGGGTTTTTTGTTATCTGAGTTTCTCAAGTATGAGATTTTCAGATAGTTGCTTGGAATTTAAATTGGGCTCTGTGCCCTTTTTTTGTTTCTGGAGTGGTTTAAATGACTGGTTTAGAAAGACAACTTACTGAAATGCTTGACGCTCCAGTAGCGGCATCAGGTTATGAGTTAGTTGGATTAGAATTTATTCGTGCCGGAGAGCACTCAACATTACGCATCTATATTGATCATGAAAACGGTATTAACGTTGATGATTGCGCAGAAGTGAGCCATCAAGTGAGTGCTGTGCTCGATGTTGAAGATCCAATTTCTATGGCTTACAACCTAGAAGTTTCTTCACCAGGTTTAGAGAGACCACTTTTTAAAGCAGCGCATTATGAACAGTTTATTGGTCACGAAGTCAGCATCGTTTTGAAAATGGGTGTCGGCAACCGTCGAAAATGGAAAGGAATTATCCATTCTATTGATGGCGAAACCGTTGCAATTAGCGTTGATGGGAAAGAAGAACTATTTGCGCTAAGCAATATTTCTAAAGCTAACCTGATCCCTAAATTTTAGTTCTCCTAGAGAAAAGAGCTTAAGAGGCTAGATTAAATGAGTAAAGAAATTTTAGCGGTAGTTGAGGCGGTTTCGAACGAGAAGGCCGTACCTCGTGAGCGTATTTTTGAGGCGCTTGAAACTGCGCTTGCCACATCAACAAAGAAGAAACATGAAATTGAAGTCGATGTACGTGTTGCTATCGACCGTAAAACGGGTGAGTTTGAAACTTTTCGCCGTTGGTTAATCGTTGAAAATGTTGAACATCCAACAAAAGAAATTTCATACGATGCAGCTAAATACGACGACGAAACAGCTGAACTTGGTCAATATATTGAAGATCAAATTGAATCAGTGACCTTTGACCGTATTACAACACAAACAGCAAAACAAGTGATCGTACAAAAAGTGCGTGAAGCTGAACGTGCGCAAATCGTCGAACAGTTTATTGATAACGAAGGTGAGTTGGTTACTGGCGTTGTTAAGAAAGTAAACCGTGATTCGGTTATTCTGGATTTAGGTAATAACGCTGAAGCGGTTATTTTACGTGATGACCAGCTACCGCGTGAAAACTTTCGTCCAGGTGACCGAGTTCGTGGTCTGCTATATGCTGTACGCCCTGAAGCGCGCGGATTCCAACTCTTCATTACTCGTTCAAAACCAGAAATGCTCGCTGAGCTATTCCGTGTAGAAGTGCCAGAAATCGGTGAAGAGCTGATTGAATTGAAAGCCGCGGCTCGTGATCCGGGTTCGCGTGCGAAAATTGCAGTCAAAACCAATGACAAACGCATTGACCCTGTGGGCGCGTGTGTCGGTATGCGTGGAGCACGTGTTCAAGCCGTATCGAGTGAGCTCGGCGGTGAGCGCATTGATATCGTTCTTTGGGATGATAACCCAGCTCAATTTGTTATCAATGCAATGGCACCAGCAGATGTTGCATCGATCATCATGGATGAAGATACGCACTCAATTGATATTGCTGTTGAAGCGGATAACCTAGCGCAAGCAATCGGTCGTAATGGTCAAAACGTACGTCTCGCTTCTCAACTGACTGGTTGGGAATTGAATGTTATGACGGTTGCTGATCTACAGAAAAAACATCAAGAAGAATCGATGGCTTCTATTGAAAACTTCATGAAGTACCTCGATATCGAGCAAGACTTCGCTGAGTTATTGGTTGAAGAAGGCTTCTCAACGCTTGAAGAAGTGGCTTATGTGCCAGTTGCTGAGCTACTTGAAGTTGACGGCCTAGATGAAGATATCATCGAAGCATTGCGTACTCGCGCGAAGAATGCGTTGACCACGATTGCGCTAGCACAAGAAGAGTCTTTTGAAGGGCTAGAGCCAGCAGAAGATCTGCTCGCACTAGAAGGTTTAGAGCGTGAAATGGCCTTTAAACTCGCAGCGAAAGGCATAGTCACATTAGAAGATCTTGCTGACCAAGGTATTGATGACCTCGAAAATATTGAAGGTCTAACAGAAGAGCGTGCAGGTCAATTGATCATGGCAGCGCGCAATATTTGTTGGTTTAGCGAAGAAGAATAATTCTCAGCAAGGGGAGAGAGCGGCATGACACAACTTACAGTTAAAGCACTGAGTGAAGAAATTGGTACGCCAGTTGACCGCTTGTTAGAACAACTTGCTGATGCAGGCATGAACAAAACGAGTTCTGATAACGTTTCTGATGATGAAAAGCATAAGCTACTGTCACATCTTAGAAAAGAGCACGGTGATACCACTGGTGACTCAGAGCCGACTCGTTTGACGTTGCAGCGAAAAACACGCAGCACATTGAGCGTCAATGCCGGCGGCGGCAAAAGTAAGAATGTTCAAGTTGAAGTGCGTAAAAAACGTACCTACGTTAAGCGCAGTGCAGTAGACGATGAAGCAACACGTGAAGCGGAAGAAGCCGCACAACGTGAAGCACAAGAATTAGCAGCGCGTGAAGCACAAGCAAAAGCAGAGCGCGAAGCCGAAGAAAAAGCAAAGCGTGAAGCCGAAGAAAAAGCGAAGCGTGAGGCACAAGAGAAAGCGAAGGTTGAAGCACAAACGAATGCAACAGCTAACGCGGATGAGAAAGCAAAACGTTCTGCAGTGAAACCAGAACTTTCTGCTGAAAATAAAATGAAGCAAGAAGCAGCGCGAAAAGAAGCCGAAGAGCTTAAACGTCGTCAAGAAGCCGAAGCATTACGTAAAGCTGAAGAGGAAAGTCAGCGCCAGCTAGAAATAGCACGTGAATTGGCTGAGAAGAATAAAGAGCGTTGGTCTGCTGAAGAAGAGAAAAAGGGTAGTATGGAAGAAAATACAGATTACCATGTTACGACTTCAACGTATGCACGTGAAGCCGAAGATGAAGCAGATCGCCGTGAAGAAGGTGCTAGCCGTAAATCTACGAAAGCTAATAAGAGCAAAATCTCATCTCAGGATGATAAGCAAGAGCGCGGTACGCGCCGAGGCAAAGCTCGTAAAGGTCGTATGGCTAAACCTGCATCGATGCAACATGGTTTTGATAAAACAGCGGTTGTCGCTAAGCAAGATGTTGTGATCGGTGAAACGATTGTTCTTTCTGAACTGGCAAACAAAATGTCAGTGAAAGCAACTGAAGTTATCAAAGTGATGATGAAGATGGGCGCTATGGCAACCATCAACCAAGTGATCGACCAAGAAACCGCGCAATTAGTCGCTGAAGAAATGGGTCATAAAGTTCTCATCCGCAAAGAGAATGAACTGGAAGAAGCGATCCTTTCTGACCGTGATAACAAGTTTGAAGCAGTGCCTCGTGCGCCAGTTGTGACTATCATGGGCCACGTTGACCACGGTAAGACATCAACACTTGATTACATCCGTCGCACACACGTTGCATCAGGCGAGGCCGGTGGTATTACTCAGCACATTGGTGCTTACCACGTTGAAACACCAAACGGTATGATCACCTTCCTTGATACTCCTGGACACGCTGCGTTTACTTCAATGCGTGCTCGTGGTGCTCAAGCGACAGATATCGTTGTATTGGTTGTTGCAGCAGATGATGGCGTGATGCCACAAACGGTTGAAGCGATTCAACATGCGAAAGCGGCGAATGTGCCACTTATCGTTGCAGTGAACAAAATCGATAAAGATGGTGCGAACCCAGATGGCGTGAAAAATGAGCTTGCTCAACACAACATCATTCCTGAAGAGTGGGGCGGTGAGAACATGTTTGTTCACATCTCTGCGAAACAGGGAACTAATATTGATGGCCTACTAGAAGCTATCCTACTTCAAGCTGAAGTTCTTGAGCTTCATGCTGTTAAAGATGGTATGGCGTCTGGTGTGGTGGTTGAATCTCGTCTTGATAAAGGCCGTGGCCCTGTAGCAACCGTTCTTGTTCAATCAGGAACACTACGCAAAGGCGACATCGTACTGTGTGGTCAAGAATATGGCCGTGTTCGTGCGATGCGCGACGAAACTGGTAACGAAGTTACGGAAGCGGGCCCATCAATTCCTGTTGAAATTCTAGGTTTGTCTGGTGTTCCAGCTGCTGGTGATGAAGCAACAGTAGTTCGTGATGAGCGTAAAGCACGTGAAGTGGCAAATTATCGTCAAGGTAAATTCCGTGATGTGAAGCTTGCACGTCAGCAGAAATCTAAGCTCGAAAACATGTTCTCTAACATGACAGCGGGTGAAGTGGCTGAACTGAACGTGGTACTAAAAGCAGACGTTCAAGGTTCAGTTGAAGCCATTGCTGATTCACTGCGTAACCTTTCAACTGATGAAGTGAAAGTGAACATCGTGGGTTCTGGTGTGGGTGGTATCACAGAAACTGACGCAGTACTTGCAGCAGCTTCTAACGCTATCGTACTTGGCTTTAACGTTCGTGCTGATGCATCAGCTCGTCGTACTATCGAATCTGAAAACTTAGACCTACGTTACTACTCAATCATTTATCAATTGATTGACGAAGTAAAAGCGGCCATGAGCGGCATGCTAGCACCAGAGTTTAAGCAAGAGATCATTGGTCTTGCTCAGGTTCGTGAAGTATTTAAATCACCTAAACTAGGCGCAGTTGCTGGTTGTATGGTGACTGAAGGCGTTATCAAACGTAATAGCCCTATCCGTGTTCTACGTGATAACGTGGTTATCTACGAAGGTGAGCTTGAGTCGCTACGTCGCTTTAAAGATGACGTGCAAGAAGTGAAGAATGGCTACGAATGTGGTATCGGCGTTAAGAACTACAATGATGTTCGTGTTGGTGACCAAATCGAAGTCTTCGAAACAGTGGAAATTAAACGTACACTGGATTAATTGACTGACGTTGCTGTATTGAAATAGACAGTAATCGGTTGTTGAATACACCATGGGGGGCTGGGTTGAACCATCCCCCCATTCTTTCTATATGTGAGAAAAGATATGTCAAAAGAATTTAGCCGCACGCAGCGCGTATCCCAACAGCTGCAAAAAGAACTCGCCATGATCATACAACGTGAAGTCCGTGACTCACGCTTAGGTATGGTGACGATTTCAGAAGTCGAAGTGTCACGTGACCTTGCTTATGCAAAAGTGTTTGTGACGTTTCTATGCGTTGGTGAGCAGACCCCAGAAAGCTGCTTAGCTGCGTTAAAAGAGCATGAAGTTCATATCCGCATGATGCTTGGTAAACGTATTCGCTTACGTTTGACACCAGAAATTCGCTTCACTTATGACAATACTTTGGTTGAAGGTATGCGCATGTCCAACTTGGTGACTGAAGTGGTCAGCAATGATAAGCGCAGACAGAAAGATGCAGGGCGTGAAGATGAAGCGTCTGCAGAAGAAGGGAATGAATAGATGGCTCGTCGTCGTAAAGGTCGCCCAATTAACGGGGTAATTTTACTGGATAAGCCAACGGGTATCTCCTCGAATGATGCCTTACAAAAAGTAAAACGTATTTATTTTGCAGAAAAAGCCGGACACACTGGCGCGCTCGATCCCTTGGCAACAGGAATGTTGCCTATTTGCCTTGGTGAAGCGACAAAATTCTCTCAGTTTTTACTTGATTCAGATAAGCGTTATCGAGTCATTGCAAAATTGGGTGAGCGAACCAATACCTCTGATTCAGACGGAGAGGTAGTGGAAACACGCCCTGTCAATGTGCAATTAAATACCCTGCGAGAGTGTATCGAGCGTTTTCGTGGTGAAACCGACCAAATTCCGTCAATGTTTTCTGCACTGAAATATCAAGGCCGTCCTCTATATGAATACGCTCGTGAAGGCATTGATATTCCGCGCGAATCTCGAAAAATCACTGTCTATGATATTGAATTGATCCGTTTCGAAGGTGATGAAGTTGAAATGGATGTGCACTGTTCGAAAGGCACGTATATCCGTACTATCGTGGATGACTTAGGTGAAATGCTTGGTTGTGGCGCACATGTGACCATGCTGCGTCGTACTGCGGTCGCGAAGTACCCATATGAGAAGATGGTGACTTTAGAGCAACTTGATGCATTGCTGCAACAGGCGCTGCGTGATGATGTCGCACCGAAAAATGTGTTGGACTCGTTATTGATGCCAATGGACAGTGCGGTGCAAGATTTGCCGGAAGTTAACCTTATTCCTGAGTTGGCAGACATGGTACAACATGGACAACCAGTGCAAGTGTTGGGTGTGCCACTTGATGGCACAGTGCGCATGACCATGGGTGAAGAGAAACTCTTTATCGGTGTGGGTGAAATTGACCAAGATGGTCGTGTTGCACCTAAGCGATTGGTCGTTTTTAGAGACGAAGAGTCGCTTTAAATAGCTATTGCTTAACGTTGGGGATTTCCCTATAATCCCGGCTTCGCGTAGCGGCTGAATCAGAGATTGGCTGCTACACCTTTAAACTTACTCTTATTAGGAGAGCATTATGTCTCTGAATGCAGAAACTAAAGCGGCAATCGTTGCTGAATACGCACGTGGCGAAGGCGACACTGGTTCACCAGAAGTACAAGTAGCACTACTAACTGCTTCTATCAACCACCTACAAGGTCACTTCAAAACTCACAAAGGCGATCACCACAGCCGTCGTGGTCTACTACGTATGGTTTCAAGCCGTCGTAAGCTTCTAGACTACCTAAAAGGTAAAGATTTAGGTCGTTACCAAGACCTAATCAAACGTCTTGAGCTACGTCGCTAAGATCAGTTTGTTCAGAAAAGGGGCTTTTAGCCCCTTTTTTGTTATCTAAATTTGGCACAATCTCTCCTAAGTCGCTATACTACCCGCCGTTAAAGTGTGTTGTATGTACTTTAACGCTTCATACTCATAGCATTACAGTCACCGAAGTCGGCCAGCAGGTCGCGGCTATTAAAAGTAGCGTTCAGATACCAGTGGGAGCGGCAAGCCCAACGCTTTGTTTCCCCGTGATATAGAGCCTATTTTTACTAGTCGCGATTCGTAATGTCTTGAGTGTTATTTCATTCAATCTAGAGGCAACTCTAGAGCAAGGATAAACAATGTTTGATAAACCAGTAGTGAAATCATTCCAATACGGTAATCATACCGTCACTCTAGAAACCGGCGTTATCGCACGCCAAGCTACATCGGCTGTTATGGTCACTATGAACGATACCGCGGTATTCGTTTCTGTTGTTGGTAAAAAAGAAGCAGTAGAAGGTCAAGACTTCTTCCCTCTTACTGTTAACTACCAAGAGCGTACTTACGCAGCGGGTAAAATTCCAGGTGGCTTCTTCAAGCGTGAAGGTCGTCCATCAGAAGGCGAAACTTTGACTGCGCGTCTGATTGACCGCCCAATTCGTCCTCTTTTCCCTAATGCATTTAAAAATGAAGTTCAAGTCATCGCGACAGTGATGTCTGTAAATCCAGACGTTCAACCTGATATCGTGACTATGATTGGTACTTCAGCAGCACTTGCTATCTCTGGTATTCCATTCAATGGTCCTATTGGCGCGGCGCGCGTGGGTCACATTGATGGTCAATTAGTGCTTAACCCAAGCATGACCGAGCTTGCTGTATCTCGTCTTGATCTTGTGGTTGCAGGTACAGACAACGCGGTACTGATGGTTGAGTCAGAAGCGGATAACCTAACTGAAGAAGAAATGCTAGCAGCGGTTGTTTACGGCCACGACCAACAACAAGCTGTGATTAAAGCGATCAATGAATTTGCTGCTGAAGTTGCCACTCCAGCTTGGGATTGGGTTGCTCCTCAAGAGAACACAGTACTTAACAGCAAGATCGCTGAACTAGCAGAAGCTAAGCTTGTTGAAGCTTACAAAATCACTGAAAAAATGGCTCGTTACGACCGTATTCATGAAATTGCTGCTGAAGTAAACAAAGTAATTCTTGCTGAAGATCCTGAAGCAAATGCGAAAGAAATCCACACTATCTTCCACGATCTAGAGAAGACGGTTGTACGTCGTAGCATTATTGCTGGCAACCCACGTATTGACGGTCGTGAAAAAGACATGGTTCGTGCGCTAGACGTACGCACTGGTATTCTTCCTCGTACTCACGGTTCTGCACTATTTACTCGTGGTGAAACTCAGGCAATCGTAACCGCTACTCTTGGTACTCAGCGTGATGCTCAAATCATCGATGAGCTAACAGGTGAGCGTAAAGATAACTTCCTACTACACTACAACTTCCCTCCATACTGTGTGGGCGAAACTGGTTTTGTAGGCTCTCCTAAGCGTCGTGAAATCGGCCACGGTAAACTGGCTAAGCGTGGTATCGCTGCCGTTATGCCTTCAGTGGAAGAGTTCCCATACACAGTTCGTGTAGTATCAGAAATCACAGAATCTAACGGTTCATCTTCAATGGCTTCGGTATGTGGTACTTCTCTTGCTCTGATGGATGCAGGTGTACCAATCAAGTCTTCAGTTGCAGGTATTGCAATGGGTCTTGTTAAAGAAGGCGATGATTTCGTTGTTCTTTCTGACATTCTTGGTGATGAAGATCACCTAGGTGATATGGACTTTAAAGTAGCGGGTACTAACCAAGGTATCACTGCACTGCAAATGGACATTAAGATCGAAGGTATCACCAAAGAGATCATGCAAATTGCGCTAAACCAAGCACAAGGTGCACGTAAGCATATCCTTTCTGTGATGGATCAAGCGATCTCTGGTGCTCGTGCTGAGATTTCTGAATTTGCACCACGCATTTACACCATGAAGATCAGCTCTGAGAAAATCAAAGACGTGATCGGTAAAGGTGGTGCTGTGATCCGTGCTCTAACTGAAGAGACGGGCACAACCATCGAAATCGAAGATGACGGTACAATCAAGATTGCGGCAACCGATAGCGCTCAAGCTAAAGAAGCGATTCGTCGCATTGAAGAGATCACGGCTGAAGTTGAAGTCGGCGCTATCTATACTGGTAAGGTCGCTCGTCTGGCTGATTTTGGCGCGTTCGTTAACATTCTTCCTGGTAAAGATGGTCTGGTACACATTTCTCAAATCGCGGATCAACGCATCGAGAAAGTGTCTGATTACTTGAAAGAAGGCCAAGAAGTTCAAGTTAAAGTACTTGAAATCGACCGCCAAGGCCGTGTTCGTCTAAGCATGAAAGAAGCGGTAGAGAAACCAGCTGAAGAAGTTGTTGCAGCACCAACGGCTGAATAAGGCCACTTTAAGCTTGAGAAGCACGGCGCTTTAGTCGCCTTTTCAACATAAAGCATGATATAAAGGGAGCGTTATTCGCTCCCTTTTTCATGCCTAGATTAATGCGATACACCCACTTATCTTGAGCTTTGGGGTACACAGGAGTTTTATTTGTGAAATGGTTTCCAACGGCCGCATTGAGTGCTTTGATACTGATAATGTCGGGCTGCGCGTCAACTCAAAATGACAATCAAAGTCAATGGGTATACCCTCCGATGGCAGTGCCATTGCAGTCTTCATTACAGCAACAAGTTCAGATAGCGCGTTTGACGCAACTGCTACAACGCACTGATCTACCTGATGATGTGCGGGCTAAAATGTTTTATGAGCGTGGTAACAACTACGACAGTGTTGGGCTACGTACTTTAGCACGTTTAGATTTTGAGCAGTCACTCGCGCTTAACCCGGCGCAGCCTGATATCTTTAATTTATTAGGCGTGTATTACACGCAAGTCGCAGAGTTTGATGCCGCTTATGAGGCATTTGATTCGACATTAGAACTTGAACCTGACAATTTTTACGCTGAGCGTAACAGAGCCATCGCACTTTATTACGGCGACCGTACAGAACTTGCGCTGGAAGAGATTCGCGCACATTATCAACATGACCCTAGCGATCCCTTTCGTGCATTGTGGCTATATATTATTCAAAGTGAAAGCGAGCCTTTGCAGGCACGTGTGGATCTCTTCAATCGCTATAAAGTTCGAGATGATCAATGGGGATGGCTCTTGGTTGCGTTAACGCTTAAAGAGATATCGGAAGAGCAAGCTTTTAAGATGATCTTAGAAGAAGGCAGCGGTAATGCGATACAAGCACAGCGTTTAACTGAAGTCTATTTTTATCTCGCTAAGCGTTACCAACAAGAGGGAAATTACGCGCACGCGATCGCCTTGTACAAGCTTGCGTTGTCATTTAACGTCTACGAATATGTTGAGCATCGATACGCTTATCTTGAATTGGGGAAAATTTTCCAGCAAGTAAGAGCCGACTATTTAGCTAAGGCGAAAGCTGAGCAGCCAGAGTCTCAGCAATAAGTACCTTATTATATCCTTTTCCTTAAAGCCGCTGACTTTTTCAGCGGCTTTTTTGTTGCTTAACGATCTAAAGATCCATAAAATAGTTAGCCTTGATAACCATTTTAATTTGAAAAGCAGTGAAACTAGAAGCTAACTTAGAAAAATTAGAGCGTTTTAGTGCCAAAATCTGGCGTCGGTATAGCAAAGCTGATCCCATTTCACAATTGAGCTTTAATGAATATGATTACCTTAAAGTGATTCAAAGCTCTTCTTTGCCACTGCGCTTAACTGATTTAGCCAATGAGATGGAAGTGAGTAAACCATCGGTATCAAATATGGTTAAAAGGCTTAAAAATAAAGGGTTGGTTCAGACGGCACAATGCCAAGATGATGCGCGTTCTTACCGAGTTTCTCTCACCGATACTGCGCGTGAGCATTTAGCGGATGAAGCGAAAGTGTACGCTGTTGTCGCAGAGCAAGTGACTAAGCATCTCTCGGAAGAAGAAGCACTGTGTTTTAATATGTTGTTATCCAAAGTATTACTTTAATTTACTTATATAGTTAGCTTTGCTAACTATGGTGTCTGTTATGAAAAATTCAATTTACCGCCAATTTTGGCGCTATACCATTCCGACCGTGGCAGCTATGTTAGTCAATGGCTTGTATCAAGTGGTGGATGGTATTTTTATTGGTCATTATGTTGGTGCTGAGGGATTGGCGGGCATTAACGTTGCGTGGCCTATTATTGGCTTTATTTTAGGGCTTGGCATGTTGGTGGGCGTTGGAACCGGTGCTCTGGCTTCGATAAAGCAAGGTGAAGGGAACATAGCTGCAGCTAAGCAAGTGCTTGCTACCGGCCTATTGTTGCTTTTGATGCTAGCTCCCGTGGTGGCGACAATTCTATGGTTTCTTGCGGACGATTTCATTGCGTGGCAAGGCGTTGAAGGACGAGTCTACCAACTTGGCTTGCAATATTTGCAAGTATTAGTGATCGCTTGTGTCTTTACGCTTGGCTCTATTGCGATGCCTTTCTTGTTACGAAACGACGACAGCCCTAATTTAGCCACATTGCTGATGGTGAGTGGTGCGATAATCAATATTCTCTTCGATTATCTGTTTATTGCCGTTTTACATTGGGAACTTACTGGTGCCGCCATCGCAACGGCACTCGCACAATTAAGTGTGACGGTATTAGGCATAGGCTATTTCTTTTCGAAACGTGCCAAGCTGCGGCTATCACTTTCGGTGATGCGAGTGCAATGGTCTTTATTACCGCAAATTGTTGTTATTGGTACTTCAAGCTTTTTTATGTATGCCTATGGTTCGATGATGGTGGCGGTGCACAACAGCCTATTTGCTCACTATGGCAGCGCGGTACTTGTTGGGGCATACGCGATATTAGGCTATATCGTCACGGTTTATTACTTAACGGCAGAGGGCATCGCGAATGGTATGCAGCCGTTAGTTAGCTTCAATTATGGTGCCAAAAACTATCTTCATATTAGAAAACTGCTCAAAATTGCAATGAGCATTGCCGTGCTTGGCGGGCTGGGTTTTGTGGTGCTGCTTAACTTGTTTTCCACTCAGGTTGTGGCGGTCTTCAATTCAACTGACCCGCAATTGATGGCAAGCGCTGTACTGGGCTTAAAACTGCATATGTTCGCGCTGTTTTTGGATGGATTTTTAGTTGTCGCCGCCGCCTTTTATCAAGCGACTAATCGCGGCAGTAAGGCGATGTTTGTCACCATTGGTAATATGGCGATCCAACTACCGTTCTTGTATTTGTTACCTAAGTTATATGGCGTGACTGGTGTGTGGATTGCCTTCCCCATTTCCAATATTGCGTTAAGTTTGGTGGTGGGTTTGATGTTGTGGCGAGATTTGCGTGCACTACCTTGTGATAACGCGAAGCAAACCGTGTTCGCTTAACAAGAGCCTCCCCCTTGTCTCTAGGGGGAGGCTACGCTCAGCTTTGTTGAATCGCTAGGCCCGGTAATTGGTGCCAATAGCCGTTACACTGGTGATTGGTTAAAGGGGAGGGATGCTCTCCTTTTTCATTGGCCTTGAACTGCGACAGATGTTCGAATGTCTCAAAACCAAGTGGGCTTAAACGAACGACATCGACCAATCCCGCCATACTTGGTAAATCATTAGCAAGGTTATAGCAATAGCCCGACTGGGTTTGGATACCGTTGAGGTTAAATACCGCTTGGCCTTCTTGGCTGTGAACCTGAATTCCGGTTGGATACTTGATACAGCAAGTCTCACATTCATCCTTCGCACGGTTTTCGGCCCGTGCGGTAAAGCAGCGTGCGGAGTAAGCCAGTGGCAGGTATCCGTGGCTAAAAACTTCTACTTCAAACTGGTTTTTGATACCAAGCTCATCACATTGTTGCAATACATTGATTAGCCAATCACGGGAGAGTTCAACAGGCATGCACCAACGGATCATCCCTTGCTTTAGGAACAGTTGCAGTGTGCGCGCGTTGTAAGCATTCACGGCGGGCCCAACCACAAAAGGAAGGCGTTTTTCACTGGCGAGTTGAATCGCCGAAACGTCATTGGCTTCAATCGCAAAATCGCCATTCTCAATATACTTTTTCATCACATTGATTTCGCTCGGCGCTTCCAGTAGCGCCATGGTTGAGATCACAACCTGTTTACCCGCTTGTGAAAGCGCTTTGGCGATCTCAAACCAGTGTTGTGGTTTTATCTCACGTCGCTTGGAGCAGACTGATTCACCCAAATAGATCACATCAGCAGGGCTATTGATTGCCTGTTGATAAAAACTTTCTACCTCTTGTTTGGGCCAGAAATAGAGTAAAGGACCCAGCGCATATTTCATTCTCTTCTCCATTCTCTTATTGCCATTGGCGATGGTACGCGCCGAGTGTCGTTTGCGTGCCTTCAGAAACGTTGGCTAAGGCGGTATTCCAAGCCGTTTCTACTTGGTAGGCTTGTGGATTTGCTTGGTAGCGATCAATCGCCGCTCGCCAGGTTTTAGTCACTTGCTCCACATATGCAGGGCTACGTTGGCGACCTTCAATTTTGACGGAAGCAACGTTGGCTGCAAACAGTTCTGGTAATAGTGATAACGTATTTAAACTGGTTGGCTCTTCCAGTGCGTGGTAGCGTTTAGGTTGCCCATCGATCTGCGCTTCAAAACGACCTTTGCACAAGGTTGGGTAGCCTGCATTTTCTCCGGCTGCGTATTTATCAATCAAAATTTCGTTTAAGCGAGATTCCAAACCTGAGTCCGTTTCTTGCCAGCGGACATACTTCGCGGGCGAACAGGCTCCGACAGTATTGGGTGATTCTCCCGTCATATAGGAAGAGAGATAACAGCGCCCTTCAGACATAATACATAAGCTGCCAAAGGCAAATACTTCAAGCTCGACGTCACTCATCATATTACGTGAGAGCTGTTTGACTTGATGGATTGATAGCACTCGCGGTAACACCACCCGTTTTATATTGAAATTTTGTTTATAAAACTCGATAGCGGCGACGTTGGTGGCGGAGGCTTGCACAGAAAGATGCAGTTCCAGATCTGGATATCGGTTAGCGGCATAATCCAATACCGCGATATCGGCGATGATCAACGCATCTACGCCTAAACTGGCGGCATTATCGACGGCGTGAGTCCAACGCTCGAAGCCATTAGGGTGGGCGAAGGTATTTAACGCGACATGAATTTTTTTATGGTGATCATGAACATATTGCACAGCTTTATCTAACTTCTTACCTGCGAAATTAAGGCCAGCAAAGTGGCGAGCATTGGTATCATCTTTGAAGCCGATATAAACCGCATCTGCACCACAATCGATCGCTGTTTTTAGAGCAGGCAGGTTACCTGCAGGACATAAAAGTTCCATTGATCCGTACGATATCTAAGGGAAAGTAGTGGTATTTTATGAAGCATTATGAATAGCAAATTTGATGTAAGGCAGGTTTGGGGCGAATAAACGAGATTTACTTATTTGGGAGTAGAACGATGACGACGATTTTGAACGAATAACTCTTCTACTTCCTGCCTCGGTTGTGGCCGATAAAAATGGAAGCCTTGAATTGAGTTACAGTTGAGATTAGAGAGTAGCGTGGCTTGTTGTTGGGTTTCCACACCTTCGGCAACGACCGTTAAGTTGAGTGATTTTCCTAAATTGATGATGTTTTCAATGACGGTGATTTGTTTAGGAAGTGTATCGATATCCGTTATAAAAGCGCGGTCAATTTTAAGTTCATCAATCGGGAAGCGAGCGAGGTAAGAGAGCGAGGAATACCCCGTACCAAAGTCGTCAATGGACAGAGAAAAGCCCAGTTTTTTGATCGCGTTCAACATTTGCAAGGTGTGTTCGCTGTCGCTCATGACGGCACTTTCGGTCAGTTCAAATGTGATGCAGTTTGGATCAAGCTCCGTGGTGCGAAGCAGTTTTTCCATATAATCAATCAACTTCGGGTTACAAAACTGTTCGGGCGATAAATTGATCGCCACGCGACCTGGTAAAATACCTTGCAGCTTCCAGCGTTTTACGGTCGAGAAGACATCACGCATCACCACTCGGCCTAAATGTTCAATCAGCCCAGCTTTTTCCGCGACAGGGATAAAAGCGCCCGGGTTGATATACCCTTCCACAGGGTGTTTCCAGCGCACCAAAGCTTCCGCACCATTGATGCTGAAGTCGCGAGCATTTACTTTCGGTTGATACCACACTTCAAGGCCATTTTGTTGCAGCGCTTTTTGCAGTTCAATTTCAAGCCATAAGCGCATGCGCGCTTCTTTGTTCATTTGATCGTTGAACTTAATCAGACGGTTTCTACCACGATCTTTGGCTTCATACATCGCCGTATCGGCGTTTTGCAACAATACGCGTGCATCGCTACCGTCACCAGGGTAGGCGACACTACCTATGGAGCAGGCTAAGCGTTTACTGAAATGGTGCAGATCAAACGGTTGGTTAATCAAAGAAATGATGCGTTCAGCCAACATTTCAGCGGCGCGACTATTTTCAGGATCAGGCAGTATTAGTCCAAATTCATCGCCGCCAAGGTGGCCCACAATCGCTTGTTGCGGTAGTAAACGTTTCAGCCGTGCTGAGACCTCTTTAATGACTTTATCGCCAATATGATGGCCTAAAGAGTCATTGATGTTTTTGAAGTTATCAATGTCTAAATAGAGCATCACAAGGGGTGTTTCATTTTGAATGAACTGCTCTAAACGTTTAGTGAAACCAAAACGGTTATACAAGTTAGTCAGCGAGTCAATGTGGATATCGGCATGCATAGTCGAAGACAACTGCTTAGGTGCATCTTCTGCATCTTGAATCAAAATCAGTTGTGAGCTGTTGCCCAGCACGACGGTGGCTCCAGCGTGCAGTTGAACTTTACGTTCAAAGCCACACTTTGGCCCAGTGAGGCAGACCAATGGTGCCCCTGCGAGTAATAAACTAAGTGGAGAGCTGAATACGGTTTTACTTTTTTCATCGACAAACAAGCGCGATAACTCTTCACCAAGAAGCTCTGAGGTATTTTCAAAACCGAGTAAACGAGCCGATGCGGGGTTAGCAGAGATAATGCAGTCGTCATCGACCAGCAACAATCCATCGGGAAGTAAGCTAGTCAAGGTTGAAAACTTATTTTCCGACTCTTCTAATGAGCGAATGAGGATCTGTTTTTCGGAGGTGTCGATGGCGTGAAACACAATATTTTCGACTTTTTTATCACCCATGATAGGTGATAAAGAGAAATGCAAACTCGTTTCTAAATCGATCTCGTGAAGAGTCAGTTCGGTCTCAAGCGTTTCTCCTTGAAATGCCCGTTCATAATAAGGTTTGAGATGGCGGTAGAAATGCTCCCCCAGAATTTGTGAGTCATTCATTCCAACCAATTCGGTTGTGCTCAGCCCTGCAATATCACAATAACGTTCATTGACCATCACATAGTTATGTTGGTCGTTCAAGATGGCAAAAAAGAACGGACTGTTCGACGTGATTTTTGCAAACCAATGTTGTAAATGTTGCGAAGGCATCAAGCTACTACCACTCTCCAGAGCACTTATATTCATGAGGATGTTACAACGTAAGTAACACATTAACTATAACTTTGATTACTAAGCTAGAAAAGGTTCTCAAACAATGTACGTTTTTTGATGCATCACAGGAATTTGCACCCCCACATCCATTATGATTAGGTACTATTGCATTACAAAGTAACGGATAACGCTCGTGATTCACAAGATTCGTACTCAACTAGTTCAAAACGCCGCTTCAATTTTGCGATCCCCAGTCCACTTCTTACCGCAAGTTGTACAAAAAAAAGCCTTGCTAGAAGGGTTGAAAACTATATTTCATGAGGCTTTGCAAGAAGGTGACTTTGAATTTCTTGATGGGAAATGGTTAAAGGTTTCAATTCGCGATTTGAATTTGAATTGGTATATCAGCTATCAAGCGGAACAACTTGTTGTGTCTGATAAGACGGAAGTGGAAGATGTCAGCTTTAGCGGTAACCTAAATGATATGGTGTTGATTGCTGGTCGAAAAGAAGATCCTGATACGCTGTTCTTTCAACGTCGACTCTCCATTGAAGGGGATACCGAACTGGGGTTAGAGGTGAAGAACCTGATGGACAGTGTTGACCTAGAGCTTTTACCAAAACCGTTCCAGATGTTAATAAATCAGCTAGCAGATTTTGTGCATAAGGGCGTACAATCGCCAGTGACACAAAATGAGGTAATGAATGCTTATTCGAACTGAAGCGCCAGCGGATATCTTAGCGATTGACCGCTTATTAAAATCAGCCTTTGAGACAGATGCTGAAGCTAATTTGGTCATGACATTAAGGGAAAACAGCCATTTGACGCTCTCTTTAGTGGCCTGTGATGATGACGGCGAAGTTGTTGGTCATGTGATGTTTAGCCCGATCTTACTCAATGGTGAAGACTTAAATTGGCAAGGGCTTGCACCGTTGGCCGTGAAAAAAGAGTGGCGAAATCAAGGTGTCGCCGCCTCGTTAGTAAAAGAGGGGTTAATCTGTTTGGCTGAGTTCGATTATCCAGCTTGTGTGGTTTTGGGTGACCCGGATTATTATCAACGCTTTGGCTTTAAAGAGGCGGCGAAATCTGATTTTCGTTGTCGTTGGGATGTTCCAGTTGGCGCGTTTCAGATCGTTGCATTAGTCGACGGCGAATTGAGCGGGCGAGCGGGTTTAATTGAGTATTGCCCAGAGTTCAACGAACTTTAATCACCGTATTTCTATTCAAAACAGGGAGCCCAGTGCTCCCTGTTTACTTTTATGCTCTTCTCATTTGAAGCTACCGTTGTGTTGGCTACATTCGCTCACCCCAATCACCTCGTTTATCTAGGCTCATGGGGATGAATTCACTTGTCGCCTATCTGCAACTTCAAGTTGTTTGGGCATAGCTCTTGAGTCATTGGATGATTAACGGTTTCTGTCTTGGCGCTGATTTGTTAGGATTGAGATGTTCAATGAGGTCATAAACAGATGTCACATCACGAAAATCAATATTTACAAGAAATGGGCATCCAGCGTTGGGAGCTTATCCATCCACAGCGGCTGGCTGGCTATCAACCTGATCCGGTGACGCTGCCGAGCACGTGCCGTTTATTACTCGTTTCCCCCCAATACCCGCAACAAGGTGCTCTATTGCTGTTTTCAAGAGTATTGAAAAGTATGGGGCTCGAAATCAGTCAGGCGTGTCATCTTGAGCCTCACTCTCTTAGCCAACTAACAGGCTCCAGAATTGAATGGTTGTGGTTTTCAGGCTGTGAAAAGAAAGAAAGCCCGTTGGCCCAGAAAGTGTTAACGTCACCGTCGCTAGTTGAGATAGATGGCAATACCGAGCTGCGCCGGGCGTTGTGGCAGCAAATTTGTTCTTATGAGTCCTAAAACCATGAATATTGATGTTGTGCCTTTATCACTTCCTTATCTTGATGCTATTTGGTCCATTGAGCAGCAAGCTCACAGTTACCCTTGGGCTGAATCACTCGTACGCGACTTGGCGAGTCGTGGTGCATGCCACCATGCTATGTTGGTTGATGGCAAAGTTGTCGGTTATTTCTATGCACAGAATATTGTTGGAGAGGTGACCTTGTTGAATATCGCTGTCGATCCGCAGCAGCAAGGTAAGGGTTACGGAAAACTGTTGATGGAGTTTTTCTTAACTTACTGTGAAAAAGCGCAAGCTGAAAGTGCGTGGCTTGAAGTTCGCGAAAGCAACATCCGCGCTTATAGCTTGTACGAATCGCTGGGTTTTAATGAGCTCGATCGTCGAGTTAACTACTATCCCACTCCGAAAGGATCAGAAGATGCGATCATCATGAGCTACTATTTTTTGTAGCTTATTTTCCATCAGCAGATCGTTTGCAAACTCAGGTTTTTTCATGGTCAGGCGTCTCGGAACTATTTCTGGTGCGCCTTATCTTTTTGATGTTCATTGAGTTGATAGCATGGGCTTGCAAAACGCTTGACGACTTCCTTAGCGGTTAACGGCTTATCAAATAAGTAACCTTGGAACTGATCACAACCCAATTGTTTGAGAGTTTCGAGTTCTTGGCACTCTTCCACACCTTCGGCTATTACCTCCAAATTTAAACGTTTCGCAATCATAATAATCGTATCCACAATTGCTTGGTCACTCTCATCTAGATGCAATTGAGTGACAAAAGAACGATCGATTTTGAGCACATCCACAGATAAAAGTTTGAGGTAACGCAGTGATGAATAACCAGTGCCAAAATCATCAATCGAGATGCTCAGCTTACTTTTTTTAAGTTGCACCATTTTTTGAATCGCACTTTCTACATTTTCCAGCAATAGCCCTTCAGTAATCTCCAATTCAAGATGTTCACCAGTAATACCTGCTTGTTGCATTGCATGGTTAATGTGTTCAACAAAAGAATCTTGAGAAAACTGCAACGGACTGATGTTGATGGCTAAACGGCGAAAATGGGGCGGTAATACTCCTTGGCGCTTCCAAGCGGCGTATTGATAGCACGCTTGCTCTAATATCCAGTTTCCAATCGGAATAATTTGCCCCGTTTCTTCTGCGATGGTCATAAACACACCCGGTGGCAATACACCTTTGGTTGGGTGGTTCCAGCGGATCAAGGCTTCCACACCGACAATATTGTGCCGCTCATCGACTTGAGGTTGGTAATAGAGTTCTAACTGTTGGGTATTGAGGGCTTCATGGAGGCCTTTTTCAATTTCCAGAAACGATTCGACTTGAGCCTGCATTTCTGGCTCATAAAACATGTATTTATTGCGTCCATTCGCTTTTGCGCGGTAAAGCGCTGTATCGGCTTGTCTAAGGACATCGATATTGGTTTTGCCCACTGACGGAAAAATCGAGATACCAATACTCACAGTGCAATAAAGCTGGTGGTCATCAATCGAGTAAGGGTTGGAAATCAGAGCCAGAAGCTGCTGAGCTACCTTCTCTGCTTGTTGGCGAGAGAGATGAGGAATCAACACCGCAAACTCATCGCCACCGATGCGTGCGGCGGTGTAATCGTGTTTAAGCCAGCCATCCATACGCATGGCGATAGCTTTGATTAAATGATCCCCCGTTGTGTGTCCAAGTGAATCATTGATCGTTTTGAAACGGTCGAGATCAAGGTAAAACAACACACCAGAAGTGTGGGTGCGAATACTGTTATCAATGGCATCAGTGAGCAGTTGTAGCAGCAAGCTGCGATTAGCAAGGCCAGTTAACGTGTCGTAGTAGGCTAATTGGTTAAGTTTAGCATCCGCGAGCTCTCGCTCTTTCCATAAAGTATAGAAAGTACCAGCTAACTCACTGAGCTCATTTTTTTGCTGTTGTAATGGCGGCTGTGTTGGACGTTGATTGTTTTGCAATGAGCGAACCCACGAAATTAACGTGGTGATGGGTTTTGACAGCTTGTAGTAAAAAAAAACTAAAAGGATCGAAGTCAGCAACACATTTCGAAAGAGATCAAACAGCAATACTCGTGTGGTTTTTGCAATAAATTCTTTGGCAATGGAAGAGCCGTTGACGGAAAAACTTAAGCTACCTACCACCACACTCGAATTGGGTTGATGCAAGTCAGTTTTAAAGATGGGTATTTCAGGTGTCAGATAATTCGATAAGAGCCGAATAAAAGCAGTCTGCGCTGGAATCTCTCTGCTTTTTTTTGCCAGTGTATCGCCAAAATCATCAATAATTTCAACGTGATAAATGGCATTATCAACCATTAGGCTAGAGACGACTTGATTGGCTAATAAGTTATTGAGGTGATAAGCAGCCTGGCTGGCATTTGAATAATTTTGCAGCAGTTTAAAACGGTAGTGATCTTCAATGCGAGCTTGCTCATGGTGCAGGTCGAGCAAAGTATGATACAAACTAAAGCCTATCCCAAGGATCACCGAGACTAGGAACACTGTTTTGGCTTGTTTAAATGCCAGAGAATTTCTTTGTTTGGTTATCAGCATAATACTCGCTTATTCTCTTCGCCCTTTTTAGTTATAGCTCATATTTATTGATAATTTAATTACAAATAGAAAGGTCGTCATTCTCTTGTTGATTTGTATAGCGACGAAAGTTGCTCCCAGATCAAATATAGGGGAGAATACCGCGCAAATTTGAATCGAACTGCTGATCAGCGTAAGCGCTTCGGCTCTCCCTTATATCAGCATATTGAGAAGACCTGTTTCATGTCAAATACTCCTTTTTTGAGTGAAGTTTCTAAACGTAGAACCTTCGCTATTATTTCGCACCCGGATGCGGGTAAAACCACCATTACTGAAAAAGTTCTGCTATTCGGGAATGCCATTCAAAAAGCGGGAACGGTAAAAGGGCGCGGCTCTAACCAGCATGCTAAATCAGATTGGATGGAAATGGAAAAAGAGCGTGGTATTTCGGTCACGACCTCTGTGATGCAATTCCCTTACAATCATTGTTTGGTTAACTTGCTCGATACTCCAGGGCACGAAGACTTCTCGGAAGATACTTACCGCACATTGACGGCGGTTGACTCGTGCTTAATGGTGATTGATGCAGCAAAAGGTGTTGAAGATCGTACTCGTAAGCTGATGGAAGTGACTCGCTTACGTGATACACCGATTGTAACCTTCATGAACAAATTGGACCGTGAAATCCGCGACCCAATGGAATTGCTTGATGAAGTGGAGAATGAGCTGAAGATTGCCTGCGCCCCGATTTCATGGCCTGTGGGTTGTGGTAAAGAGTTTAAAGGCGTGTACCACATTCACCGTGATGAGACGATTCTGTACGCGACCGGCCAAGGTCACACTATTCAAGAAGAGCGCATTGTTAAGGGCCTCAACAACCCTGATCTGGATAAGGCCGTGGGTGATGACCTTGCCGCTCAGCTGCGTGATGAGCTTGAATTGGTATTGGGTGCTTCTCATGAATTTGATCAAGAGCTGTTTTTAAAAGGTGAGTTGACCCCTGTTTTCTTCGGAACGGCATTAGGTAACTTTGGTGTGGACCATATGCTGCATGGTTTAACTGAGTGGGCTCCGGCGCCGATGCCACGTCAAGCTAATGAGCGTATTGTTGAAGCCACGGAAGAGAAATTCTCAGGCTTTGTGTTTAAAATCCAAGCGAACATGGATCCTAAACACCGCGATCGTATTGCGTTTATGCGTATTGTGTCGGGTACTTATACCCAAGGCATGAAAATGAACCACGTGCGTATTGGCAAGCAAGTGAGTATTTCTGATGCGGTTACCTTTATGGCGGGCGATCGCTCTCGTGCTGAAAATGCTTATGCTGGCGATATTATCGGTTTGCATAACCATGGAACAATTCAGATTGGTGATACCTTTACTCAAGGTGAATCGTTGAAATTCTCAGGTATTCCTAACTTTGCTCCTGAGTTGTTCCGTCGTATTCGCTTGCGCGATCCACTGAAGCAGAAGCAACTGCTTAAAGGGTTAGTGCAGTTGTCGGAAGAGGGAGCGGTTCAAGTCTTCCGCCCACTACAAAATAACGATTTGATTGTGGGTGCAGTGGGTGTGCTGCAGTTTGATGTGGTGGTGTCTCGTTTAAAATCTGAATACAACGTCGAGGCTATTTACGAAGGTGTTAACGTTGCAACAGCACGCTGGATTGAGTGCGCAGATGATAAAAAATTCGAAGAGTTTAAGCGCAAAAACCAAAGTAACATCGCACTGGATGGTGGGGATAACCTGACTTACATCGCGCCGACTATGGTCAATTTAAATCTGGCCAAAGAGCGTTTTCCTGAAGTGGAGTTCCGTGCGACACGCGAACATTAAACCTTGGTGATTTTGAAGAGAGTGACACTCTCTTCAAACGTTAAAGATAAAAAATGCCGATATTTCAGTATCGGCATTTTTTTATAGGTGGTATTGGAACACTATTTTTTCTTTTTGTTCGCTTTCTTCTTCGAAACCACTTTGACTTTTTTGTCATCGGTTTTCTTTTTCTTTTTGAATACCGGCTTTTTGTGCTGCGGGCGCATATCTTTAATGAAGCGCTCTTTGATCTCCTCGTCGACATAACGCGCGACGCGGTCCATCATCACTTGATCATGGGCTTCAACCAAAGAGATCGCATTGCCTTTTTTACCAGCACGAGCCGTACGACCTATGCGGTGTAAGTACACATCCGCTGAGCGTGGCATATCAAAGTTGATCACGTGACTTACGTCAGGTAAGTCAATACCGCGTGCGGCCACGTCGGTTGCCAGTAGTACGTTGACTGCGCCTTCACGGAATCGCGTAATGGCGTTATTGCGACGATCTTGTGGCATTTCGCCTTGAATCCAAGCACAAGGAATTTGCGCTTTTTCTAGCTCTGTACGCAAATCAGCTAAGCGCTCACGAGTTTTGATAAACACGATAGAACGTTCGGCTTGCTCGGTGAGGATTTTCTTCAATAGCTCAACTTTGTGCACCATGGTATCGGCGCGGTGATACCATTGAGTGATTTTTTTGCGTTCACGACGAGAAGGATCGGCATTGATTGTTGCTGGTTCTTTTAAGAGATCGGCAGTAAAACCTTCCACACCATGGCCTTCCAGTGTTGCAGAGAAGAGCAAGGTCTGTTTACGCCAGCGACATTCAGCAGCGAGACGATCGACGATTGGGCCAAAGCCCATGTCCAGCATGCGGTCAGCTTCATCCAAAATAAGCCATTCAATCGCACGACAATCAAAACGCTCGCCTTCAATGTATTCCATCAAGCGACCAGGCGTTGCCACCACAATATCTTGCGTTTTGGCTAAGATGTCGGCGTGCTCTTGATATTGTACGCCGCCAGTGATGGTGACGATATTGAGGCGAGTATTCTTCGCCAGTTCACGAGCTTGATCCGCCACTTGCATCGCCAGTTCACGAGTTGGGGTCAGAATCAAGACGCGTGCAGGGCCGGCTCGCTTGCGCGGAAAATCTAAAAGATATTGTAGAGCGGGTAAAACAAATGCAGCGGTTTTACCGGTTCCCGTTGGCGCAGAGGCAAGAATATCTCGACCATCTAGGGCTTGTGGGATCGCTTCAGCTTGAACTTGGGTGGGACGTTCAAAGCCCATATCTTCAATGGCCGCAATGATGCAAGGGTCAAGATCGAGGTCAGCAAAGGTTTTGATCACAGTGAGTACTCCACAAGCCGTTAGGCTTATTTGGCTATAAAATTAAGGTCGAACATTATAGGGGGATTGGTGATTAGGATCACATGTTATTTCTACATCTTGAGATAAAAATCTTGAGTTAGGGCAATAAAGGCTTCGCTATAACCACTTGATGAGTGAATGACCAACGATGAATCAATCACAGAATCCGAGGCTAAACTTAGTTCAATCAATAGCCGATGAGCGGGTTTGTGTGCTACGGGTTGTACAGTGCAGCGCCGCTTAAGCTGCCAGCCGAGTGTGAGTGCTTGCTCGATAAATTGTTCCCCTTCATACACGGGCAAAATAAAACAAGCTTGCCCCTCATCGTTGAGAAGACTTTTTGCTCTGACTAATAAAGCGTGATGAGCAAGTTGATTGGTGTGCCTAGCAGTAGCTCGCTGGGGATCATGAGACAGTTCACCACTGTTGAAATAGGGTGGGTTACAAATAATTGCATCAAAGGACGGCGTAAAAGAGGTGTCTAAAATATCACCTTGTAAAACCTGTATGCGTTGCCCCCATGAAGAAGCATTACTGTTGTATTGGGCCGCTTCAAAGGCAAAGGCATCGATATCGACGGCCGTAATTTGTGCATCGCTAAAACGTTGTGCGCACATTAATGCCAATAACCCAGTACCGGTGCCAATATCGAGAATTGTTTTGGGATGGTGCGTGAAAGCCCACGCGCCTAATAGAACCCCATCGGTACTGACAGGCATTCCCGCTTGTCCACCGTCAATGGAAAATTGTTTAAATTTGAAACGCTTATTTTTGGGCGTGTGACTTTTCATCATTATTTCAAAATATAGCTCTAATTAAGTGATAACCACTATTGTTATCTATTTGTTCGGATTATTCTTCTATCTGTTATGAGAGTGTATGATAAAATGATCAACACATCATTCTTTCTATTTTTTAACATTTAGAGTTTTAAACTGGTTTTTCACCGATATTATGAATTAATGTAGCGTTTTTTGCTTTGCCCTTGTGAAGTCTTGAGTGTTTCGTCATTATTCGCCCTTAATTTTTAGATTTAGATGCGGTTTCAACCTCATCAATAATGCATACACAACATTTATCAAATAATAATTAAGGGTTATCTGTGAAGCAGACGTTAAAACTAACAGATATTATCGCGGTCGGCTTTATGCTTTTCGCGTTTTTCTTGGGTGCTGGTAACATCATCTTTCCGCCAATCGCTGGCCAACTTGCTGGAGAGCATTTACTGCCAGCCATGACAGGCTTCCTTATTACCGCTGTCGGTTTACCATTGATGACGATTATTGCGATTGCTGTCGCGGGTGGTTCTTGGGAGCATTTAACCAAAGATCTGCCTAAACAAGCTGCAACTATCATGGCAGTGATGATCTTTATCATCATTGGTCCTGCCTTTGCAGCACCGCGTACCGGCCTTGTGGCGTATGAAATGGCAGTGAAACCATTTTTCATTGATGCGCAACAATCGCATTTGACACTATTTTCGATTCTCTTTTTTGTCGTTGCGATGTTTTTTGCCTGGTCTCAAGGTCGGCTCATTGACATCATTGGTAAAGTGCTAACTCCTGCTCTATTTGTTGGATTAATTATTTTAGCCGTTGCGGTTTTTGTTGACCCGCAAGGTGAGATGGTGACTGCACAAGGCGAATACCTGACTCAGCCGTTGACGAAAGGTTTCCTTGAAGGCTACAACACCATGGATACGTTTGGCGCACTGATGTTTGGGATGTTAATTGTCGATGCACTGCGTAGCAAAGGCATTACAGAGCGCGCGGCAACCACAAAGTATTTAATCAGCGCGGCGTGTATTGCGGCGGTTGGTTTAGCTTTTGTCTATATTTCACTGTTTTATCTTGGCGCGACAAGCTCTGTGGTCGCTTTTGGTGCAGAAAATGGCGGTGCGGTGCTTAGCCAATATGTGCAAGCGCTGTTTGGCCCTTATGGGCAGATCGTGCTTTCTGTCATCGTGCTACTAGCCTGCCTAACCACGGCAATTGGTTTGATTTCAGCATGTTCAGATTACTTTTGCACATTGACTCCAATTGCGTATAAATCTTGGGTGATCATTATTGGTGTTGCTTGCGCTATCGTGGCAAACGTTGGTTTATCGCAATTGATCACGCTTTCTATCCCCGCACTGTATGCGCTTTATCCAGTTGCGATTGCCTTGATTATGTTGACCTTCTTGAGAGGGAAACTACCAAACCCAGCAGTGGCATACCGTGTGGTGCTGCTTGTCTCTTTCCTTTTTGCGTTGATCGACGCGGCAAAAGTCGCTGGCGTTGATGTGTCTGCGTTCAATATGCTGCCACTGTTTGAGGTCGGCATGGGGTGGTTGCTTCCGACACTTGCTGCGATGATTTGCATGTTCTTTATTGCAACTACCGTTCAACAAAGTGTGGTTAAAGAAGCGGCATAATCGCGTTTTTACCCGTAAGCATTAAAGAGGCTGGACATGATTGTTCAGCCTCTTTTTTTAGGCGTGCGCCAGCTTTTATTCCAAGAGATCAAACGAATTTTTCCTGTATCTTCGTCACATTTTTAAGTAGAATTCTTCGGTTAAATTCTACTCATAAATGTTGAGCAAACATGTTTGAAATCAATCCTATTAAAAACCGTCTTCAGGATGTGTCAGAGCGCACAAATATCCTGAGGGGGTATCTTTGACTACGACGCTAAGAAAGAGCGTTTAGAAGAAGTGAATGCAGAACTCGAGCAACCCAACGTCTGGAACGAACCTGAGCGTGCACAAGCGCTAGGTAAAGAACGTGCTTCGCTCGAAGCCATTGTCGATACCATTGATCAGTTAGATCAAGGTGTGGATGATGTGGAAGGGCTACTGGAACTGGCTATTGAAGCCGAAGACCAAGAAACCTTCGATGAAATTGGCCCTGAACTGGATGAGCTGGAAACTAAGCTTGAACAGCTTGAGTTTCGCCGTATGTTCTCTGGCGATCACGATTCTTCAGATTGCTATATTGATCTGCAGTCTGGTTCGGGCGGCACCGAGGCTCAAGACTGGACATCAATCCTGCTACGCATGTATTTACGTTGGGCAGAAGCGAAAGGCTTTAAGACTGAAGTGATTGAAGTGTCTGAAGGTGATGTTGCTGGCCTAAAAGGCGCAACCGTGCGCATTATCGGTGATTACGCTTATGGTTGGCTGCGCACCGAAACTGGCGTACACCGCTTGGTTCGTAAATCCCCATTTGATTCGAGTGGCCGCCGCCATACCTCTTTTGCCTCTGCGTTTATCTATCCTGAGATTGATGAAAATATTGCTATCGACATCAACCCAGCCGATCTTCGTATCGATGTTTATCGCGCTTCGGGAGCGGGTGGTCAGCACGTTAACACCACCGAATCGGCGGTGCGTATTACGCATATTCCAACCAATACCGTTGTTCAATGCCAAAACGATCGTTCGCAGCATAAAAACAAAGACCAAGCGATGAAACAATTGCGTGCAAAACTGTTTGAACTTGAGTTACAAAAGCAGAACGCAGAAAAGCAAGCCAATGAAGATGCGAAATCTGACATTGGCTGGGGAAGCCAAATCCGATCTTATGTATTGGATGACTCCCGAATCAAAGACTTACGCACTGGCGTTGAAAACCGCAATACCCAAGCGGTATTAGATGGTGATTTAGACAAATTTATTGAAGCAAGCCTGAAATCAGGCCTTTAATGCTTTTTTACCGACATATAAGGTACATGTAAAATGACTGATGCTGTTCAAAACGAAATGAATCAAGAGCAAATTGCGCAAGAAGAGAACAAACTCATCGCAGAGCGTCGCAGCAAGCTGGATCACATCCGTAAGAGCTGTAAAGCGAATGGCCACCCAAATGACTTTCGTCGTGACAGCCTTGCGGGCGATCTTCAACAGCAATTCGGTGAAAAGAGCAAAGAAGAGTTAGAAGCCTTAAACCATGTTGTGGCGATTGCGGGTCGTATCATGGCGAAACGTGGCCCTTTCCTTGTTATTCAAGAAACCTCTGGTCGTATTCAAGCTTATGCTTCAAAAGAGGTTCAAACTGAGCTGAAGGAAAAATACCAAGGTCTAGACATTGGTGACATCATCGGCGTGAAAGGTGCGTTGCACAAATCTGGCAAAGGCGATCTCTACGTTAATATGGAAGAGTACGAATTGCTGACAAAGGCACTTCGTCCATTACCAGAGAAGTTCCACGGTTTGACTGACCAAGAGATGCGCTACCGCCAACGTTATGTGGATTTGATTGTTAATGAAAGTTCACGTAATGCGTTCATTGTTCGCTCTAAAGTAATGACTGCAATTCGTAACTTCATGATCTCAAAACAGTTCATGGAAGTAGAAACGCCAATGATGCATGTGATCCCTGGCGGTGCTAGTGCGCGTCCATTCATCACTCACCACAATGCGCTCGACATGCCAATGTACTTGCGTATCGCACCTGAGCTTTACCTTAAGCGTTTAGTTGTGGGTGGCTTTGATCGCGTGTTTGAAATCAACCGTAACTTTCGTAACGAAGGTCTTTCTCCTCGCCATAACCCTGAATTTACTATGATGGAATTCTATATGGCGTACGCAGATTACAATGATCTGATGGACTTTACTGAGGAGTTATTAAGCACTGTGGCACAGGAAGTTTTAGGTTCGACTTCAATGCCTTATGGTGATGAAACGGTAGAATTTGGTGGTCAATATGCTCGCATGAGTATGTTTGAAGCCATCAAACACTACAACCCAGAGCACGCTCAAATCCAAGCGTTAACTGAACAGGATCTGCAAAACCGTGAGCTCATGGTATCTATCGCGAAATCGGTTCATGTAGACGTTGAACCTTTCTGGACTTGCGGCCAACTGCTTGAAGAGATCTTCGGTGAAACGGCCGAACCTAAGTTGATGCAACCGACCTTCATCACTGGATACCCTGCGGATATTTCACCATTGGCGCGTCGTAGCGATAACAACCCATTCTTCACTGACCGTTTTGAGTTCTTCATCGGTGGTCGTGAAGTCGCCAATGGCTTCTCTGAGCTTAATGATGCTCAAGATCAAGACGAGCGCTTCTTAGCGCAAGTGAATGCCAAAGATGCTGGCGACGATGAAGCCATGTTCTACGATGCTGATTATGTTGTTGCGTTAGAGCACGGTCTCCCACCAACGGCGGGTCAAGGCATTGGTATTGACCGTTTGGTGATGTTACTCACCAACACCCATACGATTCGTGACGTTATCCTATTCCCTGCGATGCGCCCACAGCAGTAATTGCTACTTTCGTTCCGATAAACCGCCTAAATAGGCGGTTTTTTTTTGCATTAGTTTGAAAAATTTTGTTCACTAGCGTGGACTAACAGACAACAATTTCGAAAGGATTATGAAATAGTTCCCTATATTAAATGGTAAAGTGCTTATTTGTTGTCTAGTCTTATGATTGAGACAGACTACAGCGCCAAGTCTCGTTAATGTAACAGCCGTTTAATGTGCCAAAAGTAGCACTGCATATAAATTTAAAGATAAGGAATAATAGATGGGCACTCAATTCCGAATGGATTCTGTCCCTGGTTCGCTTGTCGTCGTTGGTGGGACATACGAGCCTTGGTTATCTGTACTTGAACAGGTTGGTTGGCGTTGTACACAATGCGCAGATTTACGTAAAGCGGATGCCTTGTTTGCAGAAACAGGCCCATGCATTGGTATTGTTGATTTGAGCCATGATGAATTCAGCCTCAATGGCATTGCAAATTTGGTCAGCAACCATAAACAAGTACGTTGGTTAGCGTTCATTCGCGAATCACAGTTGAGCTCGGATACGATTTGCCAATTCATTGTTAACTTTTGTATCGACTTTTTTACGGCGCCGATTCCCGATGCGCAGCTACTGAGCACCATTGGACACCAACTTGGAATGCTTAAGTTAGAGAAAAAAGTATGGCCACATTATGGAGCAACAGGGGATATTGGTTTAATTGGTGAATCTACTCCCATGAAGCGCTTGCGTGATCAGATCAAACGCATCGGCCCTACGGATGTCAGTATCCTCATTTATGGGGAAAATGGAACGGGCAAAGAGACGGTCGCGAGAGCGGTACACAAAACATCGTCTCGTGCACAAAAACCTTTTATTTCAGTGAATTGTCGAGCTTTATCGGAGAGCCGCTTTGAATGTGAGCTGTTCGGTATTGGTTGTGAAGACTCATCTCAAACTTCATTATTGGAGCGGGCAGATGGTGGGACGATCCTACTTAAAGATATTCTCACGCTACCTAAAAGCCAACAAGCTAACCTCTTGCGCTTCCTGCAAGAAGGAACGATAGAAACTTCAATGGGTGTCAAAGAGGTGGATGTGCGTATTTTGGCCGCCAACTCTTCCGATATTGAAAAAGCGCTGATTGATGGCAATTTTAACGAAGAGCTGTACCACTATATCAACGTATTGCGTATTAATGTCCCGAGCTTAAAAGAGCGGGCGGGTGATATTGCTTTACTGGCACGACACTTCTTGCAGGAGTATTCAAAAGAGTTTAACGCGCAGGCGCGCAGTTTTACTGAAGAAGCGGCGCGCTCATTGGCTCGTTATCACTGGCCGGGTAACGTTCGTGAGCTGATGAATCAGATCAAACGTGTGGTGCTGATGTCCGATTCAGTCATGTTGGATGAATTGCAACTCGACTTACCAAAACGCAGTGATGGTAAGCGCAGCCTAAAAAGCATTCGTGAGCGTTCAGAGCGAGATGCGCTATTACTGGTTTTAGAATCGAACTCAGGGCAAGTCTCAATGGCCGCCAAAGAGCTAGGTGTATCTAGAGCTACTATGTATCGCTTGCTTAATAAACATAACTTAATCACTGAAAATACCTATTAACTTGATGATTCTTCAAGTAAAAATGGTCACATTTAATCCATGTGGCCATTTTTTATAATCATATCTTTTGCGAATAAGTTATTCTCTAGCTGAATATGTCACTTATTTGCTGTCATCGGCTTTCATTTTAGGTTAATGCATTGTTTTTTAATTGTTTGAAAATTAAGAGTTGAATAATCACCTCAGTTGCATAGAATTTAACCGTGAGCCGTGCTCACACACTCATTTCACTTTGGATTAACTATTTGCTTGGAGGCGCAACATGAATCATTTCGTTTTTGTTCATACTGTTCGCGTTTCTATCGATCTTACTGCGCCTAAATCGTCTCTTACTACAGACGCCTGTCGTATGTTTGATGATAAAAAAGGCACCGATTTTTAGTTAATCCGTAACCTTGAGATAGGCTGCGGAAAAATGGCAGCTTATCAAAGTGTTGATCCACCTTGTTCGCCCCCATTTTTCCAGCCGTCAACGTTTAGTTTACTACTGGAGAATACTCATGCGTCATTCAATTTATTTACAACTTGCTACTTTACTGGTCCGTGCTGATTTACGCCGTGAAGAGCGTCAATGGCAACGAAATGTTCGCCGTCATGCTTTTGAGCTGCCTTTTAATAGCCAACACTTGCTTAAAGATATTGGCTTAGAAAGTGATGGACGCACTATTGGTGTTTCAGTCCCTGACTCAATTAAAGCTGAACGTCATATTCGTCATCTTCGCCGTGTGTTAAGCATGCGAATAACAACGTAAAATGAGGGGCTAGTGGCTTCGCTAGCCCCGAAGATATCTACGGACAAGGGTTGGAGTAAGTCGTCCCAATCTCTTGAATTTTAAGAAGCAATTCATTACTGAGTACGACATCTAAACTATCGATATTTGTTTTCAACTGCTCTAGGTTTGTCGCGCCAATGATATTGGATGCGACAAACGGACGTTGATTGACAAACGCCAACGCCATCTGTGCTGGATCAAGGCCATACTGGTTAGCAAGCTCAACATAAGCGTGAGTGGCTTGTACACCTTGCGCCGTAAAATAGCGAGAAAAGCGTTCAAATAGGCTGCACCGAGCACCGTCAGGTCTTGCGCCATTTAAATATTTACCACTCAGGCAACCAAACGCCAGTGGCGAGTAAGCCAGCAGTTGAACACCTTCGAAGTGGCTAATCTCAGATAAGCCAATTTCAAAGCTACGATTCAGTAAATTATAAGGGTTTTGGATAGAGACAATTCTTGCTAGATCGTGTTTTTCTGCCAATTTTAGCAACGTCATTACGCCCCACGGGGTATCATTTGACACACCGATGTAACGCACTTTTCCAGCCTTGACGAGATCATTAAGCGCTTCGAGCGTTTCGATTAAAGTGACTTCTTCTTGCTGATCAGGATAAGGGTAGTTAAGTTGGCCGAACATGTTCGTTTGGCGTTGAGGCCAATGTAATTGATACAAATCGACATAGTCTGTTTTTAAGCGTCTTAAACTATCATCAATCGCTAAATGAATGTTGCGTCTATCTAGTGACATCTTTTCGCGGATGTGAGGCACGTTACGCGGGCCTGCCACTTTAGTCGCTAACACCACTTTTTCACGTTTACCTGATTTTTCTAACCAGTTGCCAATATAGCTTTCGGTCAGACCTTGGGTTTTACCGTTGGGGGGAACTGGGTACATTTCCGCAGTATCGATGAAATTCACACCTTGGTCTAAGGCGTAATCGAGCTGCTCAAAGGCTTGTTGTTGGCTATTTTGTTCACCAAAAGTCATGGTACCTAAGCAGATCTTGCTCACTTCCAGTGTGGAATGAGGCAGTTTGGTGTATTGCATATTTCTTCCTTGATGCTCTCGCTGGTGGAGTGTGTGACGTTTTTACTATAAGCGAAGATGGCAGTGAAACGGAAACGAATTGTGCAGTGAAAGATCAAACGGTTACGTTTTTTCATGAGCAATAACGAGCACTTTTAAATAAAGTGTTGCTCAAGAATGCTCGCGGTAAATTGAGTTCGAAGATAAAAGCCTCGTGGCAGGGTTTTGATAGGTTTACCATTAGCACCGTAGGCTTCGGTTAATGCTCGCCCGTTTGCCGCTTTTGGCCTGAGCTGTAATACTTCACCGTGCTTAGCGGTGATCTGCTCAACTTTGCCAAGAACGATGAACTCCATCAGTTCTTCCCAATCATTTTTTAGCTGCTGTTCTTGTGCAGGAGAAGGGCTCCATAGCAATGGCGATCCGACATGGCGCTGGGCTAGGGGGATCTCTCGCTCACCCTCTATTGGGATCCACAGTACTCGAGAGAGTTTATTTCGCACGTGGCTTTGCTCCCATGTTAAACCATGAACACCGGTGAGTGGGGCCACACACACAAACGTTGTTTCGAGCGGTTTTCCAGTGTAACTGATTGGAATACTTTTGAGCTCGATACCTAATTGCTCGAAATCTTGCTGAGGTTTGCTGCCTGCCGTTGCACCCAAATGCCACTCTAATAGCTGACCGACCCATCCTTTATCTTTTTTTAAGTCAGGGGGCACGGTCATCTTGGCTTCTTCGGCGAGTTGACTAAAGCTTAAGCCTGCAATGTCTTGGGCTCTAAGCATTAATTCATGTTCAGTTTTAGGTGCGGGTTTCATGATACTTTGAATGATAAAAACGTGATTGTAGCAAATTCTTATACACAATGTGCTGTCGTTTCTTTTGCTTAAAAGATCATCGCAACCCAAGTTATCCACAGGTTGATCGGAAAAATATTCCATTTTTTGTTTATCTGTATGCATTTACAGGGTTTTGCTTGAGAGAGTGGGCCTCTTAATCAGTAAATCTTATTTCTACTAGAGTGGGGGTGTGGATAACGAGCTAATTGGTGGATCTTTGAGCATGTTGTGAAAGGATCAATTTTTTGTTAATCGCAACGTAATGTGAATAATGGAAAATCCAATTAATTCATTGTTTTTAATGTATTTAATTTATTATTATCTTTTTTATATTGGCCCGTATTCTTTTGCTTTTTGGGGAAGTAAGTCGCTATCTAGAGATTCTTCACATAGTTACTCACAGAAAAGGTGAATAAATGTGGCTGGTGTCGCATTATTTTGTTGATAACTTTAAATTTGATGAAAAGTTATCCAATTAATGATTAGGAACACATAAATCTCGTGTTAATCACACTAGTAAGTTTGCTCCTATTGGGGATATGTGGAAAAATCAAAGCAATTAAGATTTTACTAGAGGTTGGCCAGTGATCGATGGCGATGGTTACCGACTCAATGTTGGTATTGTGATTTGTAACAACCATGGTCAGGTATTCTGGGCGAAACGATACGGACAACACTCTTGGCAGTTTCCACAAGGTGGAATTGACGACGATGAAACTCCTGAACAAGCGATGTTTAGAGAGCTTTACGAAGAGGTTGGGCTTACAAAGAAAGATGTGAAAATCATAGCAACAAGCCGTCATTGGTTAAGATATAAATTACCAAAACGGCTCGTTCGTTGGGATTCTCAACCTGTCTGTATTGGGCAAAAACAGAAATGGTTTCTTCTGCGCTTAGAGTGTGATGAATCAAGAATCAACATGCAGCGCGGCAGTACCCCTGAATTTGATGGTTGGCGTTGGGTCAGTTATTGGTATCCAGTGAGGCAAGTAGTCTCTTTCAAGCGAGATGTTTATCGTCGCGCCATGAAAGAGTTTGCATCATTCGCGATGCCATTTAAAGAACGTAATAACAAAGGTAAGCGCAAAAATAAAAGAGGATAGACATGCTCTCTCAGCTAAGGGAAATAGTTGAACAAGTATCCAAGGTAGAAGATGTACACCAAGCCTTGGATATTTTGGTTAAGCAAACGTGCAATGCGATGAGTACCGAGTGTTGCACTGTCTATCTTGCTAACGAAGAAAAACATCGTCTAGAACTGATGGCAACGCAAGGCTTAAAGTTCAAAGGCGACAAAATCCACATCGGTTTTGACGAAGGTTTAGTGGGCTTAGTGAAACGTTCAGCTGAGCCAATCAACATTGCTGAAGCGTCGAAACATCCTAATTTTAAATACTTCAAACAGCTTGGCGAAGAGGTGTATCAAAGCTTTCTTGGTACGCCGATTATTCATCGCAAGCGAGTATTGGGTGTCTTGGTCGTGCAGCAAAAAACACCTCGCTTATTTAGTGAGATGGAAGAGTCTTTTATTGTCACTCTGGCGGCGCAAGTGGCCGTGATTATTGCTCATGCTCAAACACAAGGGCAGTGGCTGCTTTCGAAAAAGCAGTTGTCCACCAGTGGCATTGCTGCGTCATCTGGCATCGCGATTGGTGAGTTTTGGTGGGATGACACCCAGCCTCAACTGTCTGATGTTTACCCCGCCTCAACGCTCGATATTGAACGAGAACAAGAGTGGCTAGTGCTGGCGGTAGAAAGCGCCTTGAACGATTTTCGTCGTTTAAGAAAAAAACTCGATAGTGATATTAATAAAGATGCGTTAGCCATCTTCGATCTCTTTACTCATCTACTCAATGATCCGATGCTACGCAACGATCTGAAAAGCCAGATCCAAAAAGGTGATCGTGCAGATTGGGCATTACGGCAAGTTGTGGAGAGTTATTCCAACCGTTTTGCGAAGATGTCAGATGTTTACTTACGTGAGCGTGCACAGGATATTCGTGAGCTAGGTCAGCGACTGCTATTTTTTTTGCACAACACTGAGCATGATCAGCAGCAACTTGATAAACCGATTATTTTGGTGGTACGCGAACTTACTGCTTCAATTCTCGCCGCTATTCCTAAAGATAAATTACTGGCGGTGGTCTCTTTAGAAGGGGCTGCTAATTCCCACGCAGCAATATTGTCACGGGCGCTGGGCATTCCCGCAGTGATGGGGATTTCACTTAATCTCAAGGAGATCAACGGTAAAAAGGGCATTGTCGATGGTTATAGCGGCAAGGTTTTTATCTCACCAAATAGACAAATTCTGGCGGAATATCGCGCTTTAGCTTATGAAGAAAGCGAACTTTCTCAAATGGTTAATGAAACCATTGCAGAAGCTCCTTTTACGCAAGATGGCACACGTATTGAAGTGATGCTCAATGCTGGATTAAGTGCGGATACCAACATCGCAATTAACCAAGGGGTTGATGGTGTCGGGCTGTATCGAACCGAAATTTCCTTTTTGCTGCAACATCGCTTTCCATCAGAAGAAGAACAAGTGCAGCAGTATCGCAGCGTTTTGAACGCTTATCCTGATAAACGGGTGGTGATGAGAACGTTAGACATTGGTGGCGATAAAGCACTGCCTTATCTACCCATTGAAGAAGACAATCCCTTTCTTGGCTGGCGAGGCATTCGTTTTACGCTCGATCATCCCGATATCTTTTTGATTCAACTGCGGGCGATGATGCGTGCCAGCGGCGATAACCAAAATCTCAGCATTTTATTGCCAATGATTTCAGGAACGAAAGAGTTGGACGACGCAATGCGGTTGATTGAGCAAGCGTATCGAGAAGTTTCTAGCGTTGATGATCGGATCATAATGCCCAAGATTGGCATTATGATTGAAGTACCATCGATGATTTATCTTCTACCATTGATTGCGAGCAAAGTGGACTTTGTTTCGGTTGGAACCAACGATTTAACCCAATATTTGTTGGCCGTTGATCGGAACAATGCACATGTTGCTGATGTCTATGACTCCATGCATCCAGCGGTGGTGATGGCGCTTAAACAGATTTTAGAAACTTGCCAGTCTCATCGTATACCTGTTTGTGTGTGTGGTGAGTTGGCCGGGGACCCTATCGGTTCACTGTTATTAATTGGTTTGGGTTATCGCATGCTAAGTATGAATACCTCCAACGTAGCCAAGGTCAAATATTTGGTGAGGCACTCTCAATTAGGACAGTTACGGCAACTTGCTGACAAAGCGTTGATGCAAGCTTACGGCAACGACATTTATAATATGATGCACTCATACTTTGAAGATAAAGGCTTTGCTGGCTTTATCCGCGCAGGCAAAAAATAGGAACTAATGTGAATTTTGAGTTGATGGTGTTGCTGGTGTTATTGGGCTCAGTCGTTGGTTTTATGGCTGGTTTGCTGGGCATTGGTGGTGGTTTAATTGTCGTTCCGGCGTTGCTTCTTTTGCTTCCCAAGGCGGGTATTTCCGCCGAACTTAGTATGCATTTAGCGTTAGCGACATCGCTAGCGACCATCATTGTTACTTCGGCTTCTTCGGCATTAAATCACCTTAAATTGGGTAATGTGGATATGTTTGTCGTCAAGTGGCTCATGCCCGGCGTTATCGTCGGTGGGTTTGTTGGCTCAATGATCGCAGACGTGATCCCGACTCAATATCTACCGAAAGTATTTGGCGTGATTGTTTTTTGCCTAGCGATTCAAATGTTTTTATCGATAAAAGCGCAAATGCAAAGATCGATGCCCGGTGCGTGGGTGACCATGCTATGTGGCAGTGGTATTGGTATTGTCTCTAGTTTAGCGGGAATTGGTGGCGGTTCGCTCTCCGTTCCTTTTTTGAATCGTCATGGCGTTGAAATGCGTAAAGCTGTCGGTTCTTCTTCTGTCTGTGGGTGTGTGATCGCAATCTCTGGCATGATTGGTTTTATTTTGCACGGTTATCAAGTGGAGAATTTACCACCTTACAGCATTGGCTATGTCTATTTACCTGCGTTAGTCGCTATTGCTTCGACCTCAATTCTCACTACTCGATTAGGAGCGCGTTACGCGACTCAGTTACCGACGGTGGTATTGAAAAAAATATTCTCCGTTTTTCTGATGGTTATAGCGGCAACTATGCTGTTTTAATCACTTATTATCTTCACCTCATTTTTAGTAAGAGAACACGTTTATGTCTCAGGGTTTTATACAGTTCCCAAATATTGATCCCGTGCTGATTGCGATTGGCCCTATATCCATTCGCTGGTACGGCTTAATGTATTTAGTTGGTTTTGTTTTTGCGATGTGGCTTGCCAATCGCAGAGCGGACAAACCAAATAGTGGCTGGACTCGTGAACAAGTCTCGGATTTGCTGTTTGCTGGATTTTTAGGGGTGGTCATTGGTGGTCGTGTCGGTTATGTGTTGTTTTACAATTTTGATCTGTTTCTCCAAGACCCGCTCTATCTCTTTAAAGTGTGGACAGGCGGGATGTCTTTCCATGGTGGTCTACTTGGCGTGATCAGCGCAATGTTTTGGTATGCACGGAAAAATAACCGAACGTTTTTTGGTGTCGCCGATTTTGTGGCTCCTTTGGTTCCATTTGGTTTAGGCATGGGACGACTAGGCAACTTCATGAACAGTGAATTGTGGGGGCGAGTAACCGATGTTCCATGGGCGATCATTTTTCCAAACGGCGGGCCTTTGCCTCGCCATCCATCACAGCTTTATGAGTTTTTCTTAGAAGGGATTGTGCTGTTTATTATATTGAACCTGTTTATCCGCAAAAATCGGCCAATTGGTTCAGTCTCAGGGCTATTTTTGATAGGCTACGGAACATTCCGTTTCCTTGTCGAATATGTTCGTGAACCTGATGCACAATTAGGATTGTTCGCTGGATTTATCTCCATGGGGCAAATCCTGTCGCTACCGATGATCATTGTCGGTGCACTGATGATGGTATGGGCGTACAAGGTTAACCATAAAGTGACTCAATAGTGTTAAGGATAGTTTGTGAAACAGTATCTTGAACTTTGTCAGCGAATTGTTGATGAGGGCGTTTGGATCGAAAATGAACGTACAGCCAAACGCTGCCTAACGGTGGTTAACGCTGATCTCACCTATGATGTAGGTCAGAATCAATTCCCGTTAGTGACAACGCGTAAAAGCTTCTGGAAAGCCGCAGTTGCTGAGCTACTTGGTTATATTCGTGGCTACGATAATGCAGCCGATTTTCGCGCTTTAGGAACCAAAACGTGGGATGCGAATGCGAATTTAAATGCAGCTTGGCTTAACAATCCATACCGCAAAGGTGAAGATGATATGGGCCGCGTGTACGGCGTTCAAGGACGTGCGTGGGCCAAGGCGGATGGTGGGCAGATTGATCAACTGCGTAAGATTGTTGATGATCTTTCACGTGGCGTTGATGATAGAGGCGAAATCCTAAACTTTTACAACCCAGGTGAGTTTCATATGGGCTGCTTGCGCCCCTGCATGTACAGTCATCACTTTTCGTTGTTGGGCGATACTTTGTATCTCAATAGTACGCAACGCTCGTGTGATGTCCCGCTTGGCTTGAATTTTAATATGGTTCAGGTCTACGTGTTCCTCGCAATTATGGCGCAAATTACCGGCAAAAAAGCGGGCGTGGCCTACCATAAGATCGTCAATGCGCATATCTATGAAGACCAACTGGCGTTGATGAAAGATGTACAACTTAAGCGTGAACCGCTCCCTATGGCGAAGTTTCATATCAACCCGAAAATTAAAACGCTAGAAGATCTTGAAACTTGGGTTACCTTGGATGATTTCTGGATTGAAGGCTACCAATGCCATGATGCCATCCAGTACCCGTTTTCGGTTTAGTTGCTCTCTCGCATTATTAAAAAGTACTGTTTTCTAGTTGTAAAAAATCCCCGAAGCGTTGCTCGGGGATTTTTTTGATCTGTCGTGTGGTTTGTTCGTTACTTAAGCCGTTAGTGCCAATATGCCACCAGGTAGGATAATAAAGACCGATAGCAAATAGACAGCGACAACCGACTTATTCTTAGTCGCCATTTCGGCGATCATTTCTGCGCCTTTAATTGGCAGTTCACGTAAAAACGGAACACCATAGATCAACACAGTGGCTAATACATTAAAGGTTAAGTGGACTAAAGCAATTTGCAAGGCAAATACCGCAAACTCACCAGAAACGGCCGTTGCCGCGAGTAGGGCGGTAATGCAAGTGCCAATATTAGCCCCTAAAGTGAATGGGTAAACATCGCGTACTTTCAATACACCAGTGCCGACCAGCGGAACCATTAAACTGGTGGTGGTTGAAGAAGATTGAACCAATACAGTGACGATTGAACCTGAAAGGATACCGTGCAGCGGTCCGCGCCCAATGGCATCTTTGAGTATCTCTTTCGCACGACCCACCATCAAACTCTTCATGAGCTTACCCATGACAGTGATAGCCACAAAAATGGTCGCAATACCAAGAACAATCAACATCACGCCACCTACAACTTCACCAAAAGTGATTAGCTGGCCTTTTAGTGCCGTGATAATTGGGCTCGTGATAGGTTTGATAAAATCGAGCCCTTTCATGCTCATATCACCAGTAGAGAGTAAAGGTGACACAAGCCAATGAGAAATTTTCTCTAAAATACCAAACATCATCTCTAACGGTAGGAAAATCAGTACCGCCAAAAGATTAAAGAAGTCGTGAATTGTTGCACTTGCAAAAGCGCGTTTAAATTCGACTTGGCAACGAACGTGTCCAAGGCTAACAAGCGTGTTGGTTACTGTGGTGCCAATATTGGCACCCATAACCATTGGGATCGCCATTTCAACAGGTAATCCGCCAGCCACAAGACCGACAATGATAGAGGTTACGGTGCTTGAAGATTGAATCAATGCTGTGGCGACTAACCCTATCATCAACCCCGCTATTGGGTGTGAGGCAAACTCAAACAGTACCTTAGCTTGATCACCTGTCGCCCATTTAAATCCACTACCTACCATCGCCACTGCAAGTAGCAGTAGGTAGAGCATGAATGCCAAGTTCGCCCAACGCAGCCAGCGAGTGGTACTCGCAATGGGTGCAGCAGTAGTTGTCGCTTGGTTCATTTTCTTTTCTCCATTGACCTTTTGAGTGTTGTTCGGTCTGTTGTTGAATCTGAGCGAGATAGTAGAGAATAATTATTTCATTTATATGACAGTGAGTTTCTCATTGATAACTCTGATAAAAACAAGTTTCACGGTGACTTTTAATTCTTTATTTATTGAATTTTCATGATGTTATGCGACGTTAACAACGTGGAGGAGGAGAGCGAGGGACGCTAGTTTTAGATATTTTATGACGAAGTTGTCATTTTTGAACTCTAACTGCTCGGTATTAAGATTGGCTAACGTTCTTAAGTTCGGTTTTTCCGAGTTAATTGCTCATTTGGCTTGGGTTTGTTATAAACAACGACCAGATAAAATTGAGTGTCCTTATCATGTTTCACCTCAACTACAATCATCTTTACTACTTCTGGATGGTATGCAAGCAGGGATCGGTCACTAAAGCTGCAGAAGCACTCTTCTTGACTCCGCAAACCGTCACTGGGCAAATTAAGGCTTTTGAAGAGCGCATGGATGGTAAGCTTACTAAGCGTAATGGTCGTAGCATTGAACCGACAGAACTTGGGCAACTGGTTTTTAAATATGCTGACCGGATGTTCGGCTTAAGTTATGAGATGCTCGATATTGTCAATTATAGTCAGCGCTCTAATCTGCTGTTTGATGTAGGAGTGGCGGATGCCCTCTCTAAACGGCTTGTCAGTAAAATACTGATGACGACGGTCCCGGCCGATAGCAGTATCCACTTGCGTTGTTTTGAATCGACCCATGAAATGTTGTTAGAGCAACTTTCACAACACAAATTGGATATGATTCTCTCTGATTATCCCGTCGATTCCAGCCAAAGCCCGGGCCTGTTCAGCAAAAAACTGGGTGAGAGTCACATGAGTTTTTTTTGTTCAGGCAATGTTGAAAATGTCTCTTTTCCCGCCATTTTAGAGCAGAGAAAGTTGTTGATACCGGGAAGCCGAACCGCGATGGGGCGTAATCTATTGCAATGGTTTGACCGTCAAGGCCTGAAGCCGAATATTCTGGGGGAGTTTGATGATGCGGCATTGATGAAAGCTTTTGCGCGTTATCATCATGATGCAATTTTTTTAGCGCCCTCAATCTATGTGACTGAAGTTGGTGATGATCTTCCTTTGCAACTCATCGGTCAGATTGATGATTTAAAAGAAGAGTACTACGTCATTTTTGCTGAGAGGATGATCCAACACCCAGCAGTGAAAAATGTTTGCGATGCAGATTTTAATAATTTGTTTGTATGATGCTTTCACTACTAACGATAAATAGATTATTATCTCATTATCTAGCAATATTATTAATTATCGCTTGCCAAGTAATACTAATCTAAACTGGTTATACGCCTTCTGATGCCGTTATTGACGCTCTATTGAATGGTTGCCGTCATAAACGGTATAACAATTAAACTACATAGAAAAAGGTACTAACCTTACTTATAAACTCATAACCTGTTGGGTTAAGGAAGATGCAAACTTGTGATGCGTTTGATGTAAGAAGTTGTTCCAAGGGAGCTTATTCATGAACCTACAAGAAATGGAAAAAAATTCCGCTAAAGCAGTGGTGTTGTTAAAGGCTATGGCTAACGAAAGACGCCTACAAATATTGTGTTTATTACACAATCAAGAACTGTCGGTTGGTGAGCTATGTGGGAAATTAGAATTGAGTCAATCGGCACTTTCGCAGCATCTTGCTTGGTTAAGAAGAGATGGGTTAGTGGATACAAGAAAAGAAGCTCAGACGGTTTACTACACACTCAGCAGCCATGAGATCAAGGCGATGATTGAGTTGTTACACGGTTTATACTGCCGCTAGTGTTTTGAAAAATACACAATCCGAAATTATGTTTCAGTAACATAGTTCGGATTTTTTATATTAAAATTAGAGTAAATACTTTACTTGACACTGCGGATATAAAAAAACCGGCCTTAGCCGGTTTTTATTTTCGCGTGGAACCAAGTCTAAATTATAGAGCTTTGATTGCTGCAGCGAAACGAGACTTATGGCGAGCAGCTTTGTTCTTGTGAACAAGACCTTTAGTCGACATACGGTCAAGGATTGGTGTAACTGCAGCAAATGCAGCAGTTGCAGCTTCTTTATCGCCAGCTGCGATAGCTGCGATGGTTTTCTTCATGTAAGTGCGCATCATAGAACGACGGCTAGCATTATGCTGACGACGTTTCTCAGCTTGGATAGCGCGCTTCTTAGCAGATTTACTATTTGCCAAGGGTCTAACTCCCAAAAACTTAGTTCGGTGACAATTTAAGGGCGGGGAATATCCCTTATTTGCTCTCAATTGTCAAATGATTTGTGCAAAAACCGTTCTAGGCCAAACAAATTTTGGTATAGGAAGGTCATCGCGGTTAAGATGCGGGGATTCTAACAGTATTTTTTTTCCAATGCTAATACTTATCTGATCTCGCACTGACATTCCTTATGTGTTGCTGTGGATAATGACGTTTTGGCTTGTTTTTCGAGGTAATAGTGAGCAAACGCCTACTCAAATCTGGCTTGATTGTCAGTGCTATGACGTTGATTTCTCGTGTGTTGGGCCTAGTTCGTGACGTAGTTGTTGCGAATTTGATGGGGGCAGGTGCGAGTGCCGATGTTTTTTTCTTTGCTAATAAAATTCCTAACTTTTTACGTCGGCTATTTGCCGAAGGGGCGTTTTCTCAAGCGTTTGTTCCAGTACTGACCGAATACCATTCATCCGGAGATATCAATAAAACACGCGAGCTGATCGCTAAAGCATCTGGCACATTGGGGGTTATTGTCACTTTAGTGACTGTTGTGGGGATCTTATGCTCTGGTGCGGTCACGGCACTGTTTGGGGCTGGTTGGTTTTTAGATTGGCTTTATGATGGTCCTGATGCGCATAAGTTTGAGCTTGCGAGTTTATTATTAAAAATCACTTTTCCTTACTTATGGTTCATCACTTTTGTTGCTTTATCAGGAGCGATTCTCAATACCCTGGGCAAATTTGCCGTCTCTTCTTTTACCCCTGTATTTTTGAATGTGATGATCATCGGTTGCGCTTGGTTTTTGTCGCCGCACTTACAGCAACCGGAAATTGGCTTGGCGATTGGCGTCCTTCTTGGGGGATTGGTCCAGTTTCTATTTCAAATTCCATTTTTGCTCAAAGCAGGTTTATTGGTTTGGCCTCAATGGGGTTGGAATGAACCGGGGGTTGTGAAAATTCGCACCTTGATGTTGCCCGCTCTTTTTGGGGTATCGGTCAGTCAAATTAACTTATTGCTGGACACCTTCATTGCCAGCTTCTTACAAACGGGCTCCATCAGCTGGCTTTACTATTCAGACCGTTTGCTAGAATTTCCGTTAGGCTTATTTGGTATTGCGATCGCTACCGTTATTTTGCCTGCATTATCCCGTAAACATGTTGATGCCCACAGCGAAGGATTTTCGCAAACTATGGATTGGGGTATTCGTATGGTTTGTCTGCTCGGTTTTCCTGCGATGTTAGGCCTGATTGTGTTGGCAAAACCGATGCTTATGGTGCTATTTATGCGAGGTGAGTTTACCCCGAATGATGTCAATCAAACGGCGTTGTCACTCTATGCATTTGGTTTGGGCTTGATCAGTTTTATGCTGATCAAAGTGCTTGCACCAGGGTACTACTCTCGGCAAGACACCAAAACGCCAGTTCGCTATGGCATTATCGCCATGATCTCTAATATGGTCTTCAATGCGCTTTTAGCGTGGCATTTAAGTTATGTTGGCTTGGCGTTAGCTACGTCATTATCTGCTTTTATCAACATGGCACTGCTTTACAGAGGGTTACATGTGCAAGGGGTGTATCAAATCACCCGTAAAACTATTGGTTTTATTATTCGCTTAATGGTGGCCAGCAGTGCGATGGTTGTGGTCATTGTTTGGCAATTGGAAGAAATGTCAACGTGGCTAGAGTGGAGTCTGACACAGAGGGCTACATCATTGGTGATGTTGATCAGTATCGGTGCGGTCAGTTATTTGCTTTGCCTAGCCGTACTTGGCGTGCGTTTAAAAGACTTAAAAGCGGCGACAGATTAATGGTGATTAGTATATAATCCGTCGGTTTCGCACCTTGCTAATTGAGAACTATAGGTTTTAAGTATTTTCTAATGGAATTGATTCGCGGCATTCACAATATCAAGCCACAGCATCATGGCTGTGTATTAACCATCGGAAACTTTGATGGTGTTCATTTAGGACATCAGCAAGTTTTGAAGCAAGTATCCAAGAAAGCGCAATTATTGGGTTTACCTTCGGTGGTCATGACGTTTGAACCGCAGCCATTAGAATTATTTGCCAAGCACAATGCACCAGCTCGGTTAACTCGATTACGTGATAAATTTGTGCAATTGAACAAGCAGTCGGTTGACAGATTGTTATGTGTGAATTTTAACCAGCACTTTGCTAATTTAACGGCAGAAGCTTTTATTCGTGACTTGTTGGTCGCTCAGTTGGGTGTTAAGTTTCTGGTGATTGGTGATGATTTTTGTTTTGGTAAAAATCGCCAAGGTAATTTCAGTATGCTGCAGCAAGCTGGACAACAGTTTGGTTTTGAGGTGGTAAGTACCCACAGTTTTTGCTTGCAACAACAGCGGGTGAGTAGTACTGCTATTCGTAACGCTTTAGCAAGCGATGACTTAGTGTTAGCTAAGCAGATGCTCGGTCGTGATTACGGTATCAGTGGTCGAGTGTCGCATGGTCAAAAGTTAGGGCGAACCATTGGTTTCCCTACAGCGAACATTCCGCTTAAGCGCTGTGTTTCACCGGTCTCTGGTGTTTACGTCGTCAATGTCTATGGCCTTGATAACTCGCCCATCGGAGGAATTGCCAATATTGGTAATAGGCCAACAGTCAACGGGGTTCGCCAACAACTTGAAGTACACTTGTTTGACTTTCATGCCAATTTATATGGCAAACAGCTAGAAGTGGCACTTTTACATAAGCTTCGAGATGAAAAGAAATTTGAATCTTTTGGAGCGTTAAAGCAACAAATTGAATTGGATGCTGATGCGGCAAGGGTGTGGTTGCATCAGCTAAAGAATTAGTCGGATTATTCCACCGATTAATATCATGTCTAACGTCGCCCAATATAACGGAATTAAGAATCGATGAGTGATTATAAAGATACCCTGAACCTACCTGAAACAGGGTTTCCAATGCGTGGCGATCTGGCTAAACGTGAGCCAGAAATGTTAAAGCGTTGGTATCAAGAAGATCTTTACGGCGAAATCCGTAAAGCCAAAAAAGGCAAAAAATCTTTCGTATTGCACGATGGCCCTCCTTATGCCAACGGTGATATTCATATTGGTCACGCACTGAATAAGATTCTTAAAGACATTATTATCAAATCGAAAACCTTATCCGGTTTTGACGCGCCTTACATCCCAGGTTGGGACTGTCACGGCCTACCTATCGAATTGATGGTAGAGAAAAAAGTCGGCAAACCGGGCCAGAAAGTGACTGCGGCTGAGTTTCGTGAAAAATGCCGTGAATATGCAGCAGGTCAAGTGGAAGGCCAGAAAGAGAGCTTTAAGCGTTTGGGCATCATGGGTGAGTGGGATAAACCTTATCGCACCATGGATTTCGCCACCGAAGCGAACATTATTCGCGCATTGGGTAAAATTGCCGATAAAGGGCACCTGCTGAAAGGTTTCAAACCTGTTCACTGGTGTACTGATTGTGGTTCAGCACTGGCTGAAGCGGAAGTTGAGTACAAAGATAAAGTGTCACCTTCGATTGACGTACGATTCAAAGCAGCCGATGAAGCGGCGCTGCTTGAAAAGTTCACGCTCGCGGCTGATCACGTCGGCCACGGTGAAGTGTCGATTGTCATTTGGACAACCACACCTTGGACCTTGCCAGCTAACCGCGCAGTCTGCTTACGTGATGATCTTGAATATGTTTTGCTGCAAATTGAAGCAGACGGTGAACGCTCTGCTGAACGCATTATCGTTGCGTCAGAACTTGCAAAAAGTGTCATGGATCGTGCTGGCATCAGTCATTACCACAACCTTGGTTTTTGCCGAGGCGCAGACCTTGAACTAATGCCTTTTGATCATCCATTTTACGCATTTACTGTGCCTGCGATTTTGGGTGAGCACGTAACTACTGAATCGGGTACTGGCGTCGTTCATACTGCACCTGGTCATGGTCAAGAAGACTTCGTGGTCGGTCAGCAATACGGCCTTGAAGTAGCCAACCCTGTCGGTTCAAACGGCGTATATCTAGCAGACACCGAGCTATTTGCTGGTCAACATGTGTTTAAAGCTAATGACTCTGTACTTGAAGTACTGAAAGAAAAAGGTGCTTTGTTGCACCACCATGCCTACGAGCATAGCTATCCTCATTGCTGGCGTCATAAAACCCCAATCATTTTCCGTGCAACACCACAATGGTTTGTCTCTATGGAGCAAGCCGGTCTGCGCGCCCAAGCTCTAGAATCGATCAAAGGTGTACAATGGATGCCGGAATGGGGTCAAAGCCGCATCGAAGCAATGATTGAAGGTCGTCCTGAATGGTGTATTTCTCGTCAGCGTACTTGGGGTGTACCGATTGCGCTATTTGTGCATAAAGAGACGGCAGAACTTCATCCTAATAGCCCTGCGCTGATTGAAACAGTGGCGCAATTGGTAGAACAAAAAGGGATTCAAGCGTGGTGGGATGTCGACACTGCTGAGATCTTGGGCGAGGAAGATGCCAAGCATTACGAAAAAGTACTCGATACACTGGATGTGTGGTTCGACTCTGGTGTGACTCACTACGCCGTTGTTGATAAGCGTGAAGAGTTCAATGGCCACGGTGCAGATCTGTACCTTGAAGGTTCAGATCAGCATCGTGGTTGGTTCCAATCTTCATTGATTTCATCGGTAGCAATGAAAGGTGCTGCGCCTTACAAACAAGTATTGACGCATGGCTTTGTGGTCGATGGTCATGGCCGCAAGATGTCAAAATCAATCGGCAACGTGGTTGCGCCAAAAGATGTCACCAATAAACTGGGTGCAGACATCTTGCGTCTATGGGTTGCATCGACTGATTACACTGGCGAAGTGGCGGTTTCTGACGAAATTCTAAAACGTTCGGCGGATGCTTATCGCCGTATCCGTAATACAGCACGTTTCTTCTTAGCTAACCTCAATGGGTTTAACCCAGCAACGGATATGGTTGCAGCAGATGAGATGGTGTCGCTGGATCGCTGGGCTGTAGGCCGTGCCTTTGCGGCGCAACAAGAAATTGTCAAAGCATATGAAGAGTATAATACGCATGGCGTGATCCAACGCTTGATGCACTTCTGCTCAATTGAAATGGGTTCGTTCTACCTTGATGTGATTAAAGATCGCCAATACACCGCTAAACAAGGTGCACATGCACAGCGTAGCTGTCAAACGGCGCTGTATTACATCGTTGAGGCTTTGGTTCGTTGGATGGCACCGATCATGTCATTTACGGCTGATGAAATTTGGAACGAAATGCCAGCGATGCAAGCTAACGGCGAGCCGCGTGAAAAGTTTGTCTTCACGGGTGAGTGGTTTGAAGGTCTGTTTGGGTTAACTGAAGGCGAAGAGTTGAACAATGAATTTTGGGCAGAGATGCAAAAAGTTCGTAGCTCGGTGAACAAGTTGCTTGAAACTGCTCGTAGTGAAAAAATCATTGGTGGCTCATTACAAGCTGAAGTGGTGCTGTTTGCTGATGACGCTTTAGTGGCTCAGTTAAACAAGCTTGAAGATGAACTGCGTTTTGTACTGCTGACATCAAAAGCGATAGTGAAGCCTCTGGCTGAGAAAAGCGATGCGGCACAAGCAACGGAAACTGCAGGTTTGTTTGTGTTGGTGAGCGCAACCGAAGCAGAGAAGTGCGATCGCTGTTGGCATCATACTCCTGACGTTGGCACTATCACTGGTCATGAAACTATTTGTGGCCGTTGTGTGTCGAACGTGGATGGTGAAGGCGAAGTTCGTAAGTTCGCTTAATAATATTGGGATTCAATATGGCAGAGCAGACGCTTACTTGGAAACAATCAGGAGTTCGCTGGCTATGGCTAGCGCTTCTGGTCTTTACCCTTGATGTCGGTATAAAGCTGATGGTCATGGATAACATGGGGTATGGTTGGGCAAATCGCATCGAAGTAATGCCTTTTTTTAACCTACTTTATGTACATAACTATGGTGCGGCATTTAGCTTTTTAGGCGATCAAGCGGGTTGGCAACGTTGGTTGTTTACCGCTATCGCCTTTGCGGTGACGGGGCTCCTCACTTACTGGATGAGTAAGCTGCCTGCGCAAGAGAAGTGGCATAATATCGCTTATGCCATGATTATTGGTGGCGCAATCGGCAACGTGTTTGATCGTATCGTGCACGGTTTTGTGGTTGATTATCTTGATTTCTACTGGGGCAATTATCACTGGCCAGCGTTTAACTTGGCTGACAGTGCCATTTGCCTTGGTGCAGCAATGATTATCCTTGATGGCTTTCGTAAAAAAGACGATGCGCACTCATAATGGCTAAAATAGTTGAATAACCCTAAGCGCTGTCTGTTGATTCAGGTGGCGCTTTTTGTTTACTCTTCATCTCTAAAAATACGGTGGCGATAGGCGTACTAAAAACGGGCATTTTTATGTCGTTATGGATGCCTTGTCTCCACACTAAAAATAAATAAAGAGAAATCACGTGACGACAATAAAAGCAAACAGTGCGGTAACCCTACACTTCACCATTAAATTAAAAGATGGCTCTATTGCGGATAGCACTCATAATATGGGCAAACCAGCGAAATTGGTTATTGGTGATGGCAGTCTAAGCGACAATTTTGAGTTGTGCTTAATCGGTCTGAGTGCCGGAGAATCCAAAACCATTGAGTTAAAAGCCGAAGACGCGTTTGGTTTGTCTAACCCAGATAACATCCACCATATGGATCGCGCCAAATTTGCCGGTAATACTGAGGTGGAAGTTGGCACGATTATGGCGTTTAGTGGCCGCGATGGCTTAGAAATTCCTGGCATTATCACCGCTATTGCGGGCGATTCGGTAACGGTTGATTTTAACCACCCACTTGCAGGACAAGATGTCATTTTTGATGTTGAAATTTTGTCTGTAGAATAATTGGCAACTTGCGATAACCCTATTCAATGAGCAATGAAATGAAAATATTGTTAGCCAACCCTCGTGGTTTTTGCGCCGGTGTTGATCGTGCGATCAGCATTGTTGAACGCGCACTTGAGCTGTATCAGCCTCCGATTTATGTACGACATGAAGTGGTGCATAACCGCTTTGTGGTGGAAGGGCTGAAGCAGCGCGGGGCCATTTTTGTTGAGGACTTACACGAAGTACCTGATGACAATATTGTGATCTTTTCTGCTCATGGCGTTTCGCAAGCAGTGAGACTTGAAGCGAAAGCGCGTGCATTAACCGTGTTTGATGCCACTTGCCCTTTGGTGACTAAAGTGCATATGGAAGTGGCTCGAGCCAGTCGCCGCAGTATGGAAGTAGTGCTGATTGGCCATGCAGGTCATCCTGAAGTGGAAGGAACCATGGGCCAATACGCCAGTAAAAAAGGCGGCATGTACTTGGTTGAAAAACCGGAAGATGTTGAATCACTAAAAGCTATCGTTAAAGATCCGACTAATTTACATTATGTTAGCCAAACCACCTTGTCGGTGGATGAAACAGCCGATGTGATTGATAAATTGCGTGAAGTGTTTCCTGATATTCAGGGACCACGTAAAGATGATATCTGTTACGCGACACAAAACCGCCAAGATGCGGTGCGTCAACTTGCATTGGATGTTGATTTGGTGGTGGTGGTGGGCTCGAAAAACTCATCAAACTCTACGCGTTTAAAAGAATTGGCGGAAAAGCTCGGAACGCCGGGTTACTTGATTGATTGCCCTGAAGATATTGATCCAACGTGGTTTGATGGTAAGAAAACCGTTGGCGTCACGGCCGGTGCATCGGCACCCGAAGCATTAGTGAATCAGATCCTAGATCGTATTAAAGAGCTTGGTGCTCAATCGGTTGAAGAAGTGCTTGGACGAGAAGAGAACATGTTTTTTGAAGTGCCCAAAGAGCTGCAAATCAAGCAAATCGACTAGTCAATAAAAAGTATTTGAATTAGACGTACCAATAAAAGAAGAAGGGCTTCCAGATGGAAGCCCTTTTCTATAACGCAAGCGAAGCGTCATTCACACTATGCAGTTTCTGTGACTGCTTTCGGTTTTTCTTCATCGGTAAGTTCGATGTCGCCTTTACCTTTGGAGATTCTAATTACATATACGGTTACGGACAGTGAGAACAAAATACCGGCAATGGTTGATGCTTGCATCGGTAAGCCAAAGCCTAATGCACTGTTATTAAGAATGAAGGTAGCACAAACCGTGGTCATAAACATCGCGGGGATAGTCGCAATCCAATGCAGTTTGTTATGGCGTAGTAAATAGGCGGAAGCGGTCCAAAGCATCATTACTGCTGTGGTTTGGTTGGCAAAACCGAAGTAGCGCCAAATAATACCGAAATCCACTTGAGTGAGAATGGCACCCAAAACAAACAGCGGCAGTGCCATGAACAAGCGATTACGCAGTGTTTTTTGTTCCATATTGAAATATTCAGCCAAGATTAAACGGCTAGAGCGAAATGCAGTGTCGCCAGAGGTGATGGGTAGGATAACCACACCCAAGAAGGCGATGATGCCGCCAAACACACCTAATAAGCCAAAGGATGCGCTGTACACAACGTTACCTGGGCCGCCGTTTTTCACTGCTTCTGATAATCCTTCCAATGAGCCAAAGAAAGAGAGTGCAATCGCACACCAGATAAGTGCGATAATGCCTTCACCAATCATGGCACCGTAAAACACGAAGCGGCCATTTTTTTCATTTTCCATACAGCGAGCCATCAATGGCGACTGAGTTGCATGGAAACCAGAGATAGCACCGCAAGCAATCGTGATAAAGAGCGCAGGCCAAAGTGGTAGGTCGTTCGGGTTCATGTTGCTGAACATGTCGCTCATTTCAAAACCGCCCATCACAGTGTGTTCACTGGAAAGCGCAATCGCGGTCATTAAGCCAACCGACATAAAGATCAACAATGCGCCGAACAGTGGGTAGAAGCGGCCGATGATTTTATCGACAGGAACGATGGTGGCAAGAATGTAGTAAGCGAAAATGATCACCACCATTGAGGTCATGCTCACCGTTAGACTCGTTTGCTCGTTAATCAGATTGGTGATCATCCCCGCAGGCGCAGAAACGAAAACAACCCCCACAAGCAGTAACAGTACAATGGCAAAAATGTTCATAAAATGTTTGGCGCCATTGCCTAGGTAACGGCCGGTAATGGTGGGCACTGAAGCGCCGCCATTGCGTACCGACAACATGCCTGAAAAGTAGTCATGCACCGCACCTGCAAAAATACAGCCGACGACAATCCACAACATTGCCGCAGGACCATAGAGTGCGCCCATGATTGGGCCGAAAATTGGGCCTACGCCAGCAATATTAAGCAATTGTACCAAGTAGACTTTTTTGGTCGACATAGGAACATAGTCCACGCCATCACTCATGGTGTGGGCCGGTGTTTTACGGTTCTCGTTAATACCAAATACTTTTTCTACAAAAGCGCCGTAGATAAAGTATCCGGCCAGTAGGGCTGCGACACAGGTAAGAAACCACATCATAGCAATTGTCCTTTATGAATGAATTAAGCTCACTGTGGATAATAAAGGGCTCTGTGACGAGAAACATCTGCTTTTCCAGTGAGCGGCACTATAGCCAGTTAAGTGGCTATTTCACACAATAAGTGGTTTAAGGCTCGTCTCATCATCTGGATCAATAATGCTTTGCTGCTGGGAGGCAATGAGTGGCATCTTACAAGCAATCTGCTAGGCTAATTGAATGAAAATAAGAACTTAAGGACAACAATGAAAAAATTAAGTGTATTGTGCGCTGCTATATTGATTATTGGGTGTGCGGCCTCTGATGCTGAATTAGCACAAAACGGAGATTGGCAACAAATTGGTTATCAAGATGGAGTCACAGGTCATACTCAGCGCAGCTATAAAAAGCTTTCTGAGCTGGGTTTGGTGCAACAAGCCGATTACGAAGCGGGATACGTTAAAGGGCTAAGCGAGTATTGTAACCCCAATTTCGCCTATCAAATTGGATTGTCAGGACTATATTATGAAGGTGCGTGCGAAGGAACCGAGCAAGCACAGCGCTTTCGCATGGAATGGCAACGAGGTTGGAATGAGTTTTCTAATTAACCCACCTATTGATGGGTTATCCATTTAAGATATCGCTATTAGAGAAAATATATGCATGAAGAGTTTATTGCTTTAGCTATTGCAGCCATTGGCGTTCTTGGTTTGACGTGCCAGTGGTTAGCATGGAAGTTGCGTCTTCCTGCTATTTTATTTTTATTAATTGCGGGCATTGTCGTTGGTCCGTTGACTGGGTGGTTAGAACCTCAGCAGCTATTGGGAGAATTATTATTCCCTTTGATTTCTCTTGCGGTTGCGGTGATTTTGTTTGAGGGTAGCCTCACACTCAACTTCAAAGATATTCGCGGCGTCAACCACACTGTGTGGAGCATTGTGTCGCTTGGAGCCCTAGTTTCATGGGGAATAACCAGCGTTGCGTCGTATTATTTATTGGACTTTGATTGGTCACTTGCGCTGCTGTTTGGCAGTTTGACCGTAGTTACCGGGCCGACCGTCATAGTACCGCTGCTACGTACCGTACGGCCAAATGCTCGACTTTCCAATATATTGCGCTGGGAAGGAATACTCATCGACCCGTTGGGTGCACTGTTTGTGGTGATGGTGTATGAGTTTATTATCTCTAGCAGTGAAGCGCATAGCTTATACGTTTTCTCTTTAATTATTGGTGTTGGTTTAAGTATAGGAGCGGCCGCTGGCCAAGCCGTCGCTGTCATATTGAGGCGAGGCATGTTGCCTGAATATTTACAGCCTTTTGCTGTATTGGCTGTGGTACTTGGAGTCTTTTCCGCTTCTAACGCCATCGAGTCAGAGTCTGGCTTACTGACGGTGACGGTGATGGGGATGTGGCTGGCAAATGCTAAAAACGTCAATATTCAGCATATTCTTCATTTCAAAGAAAACCTGACTATTTTGCTAATCACTGGCCTCTTTATCCTTTTGGCTGCACGCATCGAGCTGGCTGATTTCCAAGCATTAGGGTGGAGTGCATTGCTGTTGTTGGTGGTAATACAGTTAGTTTCCCGTCCGATGTCCATTTTTATTGCAACCGTGCGCAGCTCATTATCTTTCAAAGAGAAAGCTTTTTTGGCTTGGGTGGCGCCTCGCGGTATTGTGGCTGCTTCTATTTCTTCTCTATTTGCTATCAAACTGACAGCGGCAGGTGTAGAGGGAGCGACACTATTAGTGCCTTTAACGTTTATGGTCATTATTGGAACGGTGATTTTACAAAGTGCGACGGCGCGTCCTATTGCAATGGCATTGAAGGTGGCAGAACCTGCTCCGCGTGGTTTTTTGATTATTGGTGCGAATGACGTCGCTCGAGCGCTTGGAAAGGCGTTTGCGAAATATGATTGTCGCGTTGTGCTCACCGATTCTAACTGGGACTACATTAGTCAGGCGCGAATGGCGGGGCTAGCCAATTATTATGGTAATCCGATATCAAGCCACGCCGATGAATATTTAGATTTGATTGGTATTGGTCATGTGGTTGCACTTAGCCCTGATAAGCATTTCAATATTATGGCTTGCATGCATTTTCTCAGTGATTTCGGTGAAAAACGCGTATTTTGTTTGAACGATCATGCCAATGACAATAGTAGCGATAAACACAAAGTGGCTCAGGAATATCACGGTTTATCACTTTTTAATGGTGAAGTGAGTTATAAAAAATTAGCCAGTTTGATCAACCAAGGTGCAGAAATTAAGCACACAAAACTGAGCGAAAGTTTCACCTACCAAGATTATCTCCAGCAGAACAAAGAACATTTTGTTTTGCCACTGTTTATGGTGAACGTCAAAGGCCGTATCCAGATGCACCATTCTATTCAGGAGTTTTTACCTACGGAAGGTGAAATAGTCGTCTCGTTGATCAAACAGAGCCAGAGCCACTAGCGGCTCTCGTGTTCGCTTTCCATTGCCCGGCGAAGAAAACCATCAGACTCAGTCAATTTATCCATAGCTTCTGCATAACTTAACCCCGTCAAGTGCATCAATATCGCTACTTTTACATTGTTGTTGCTTTGGGCTAATAAGTATTCAGCCTCAGCGCGTTCACAGTCGGTTGCTTGCATCACAATTCGCACCGCTCTGGCGATGAGTTTTCGGTTAGTGGCCTTAACATCGACCATTAAATTTTGGTAACTCTTACCAAGACGGATCATGCTAGCGGTGGTGAGCATGTTGAGTACCAGCTTCTGCGCTGTACCGGATTTTAAGCGCGTTGAACCGGTCAGAGCTTCTGGCCCAACGACAGGGCTAATGGCTATTTGCGCCAATTCTGCAATCGGGGAATCCGGGTTACATGATAGGGCAATGGTTGTCGCGCCCAAATCATTAGCATACTCCAAGGCACCGATGACATAAGGTGTTCGCCCACTAGCGGCAATGCCAACAACCACATCTTGATCCGTAAAATGAATACTTTTGAGATCTTGAATGCCGAGTTCTGCGCAATCTTCCGCCCCTTCTTTAGCACTGAACATGGCCTCTTTCCCACCGGCAATCAAACCAATCACCATCTGATCGCTAACCCCAAATGTTGGAGGGCACTCTGATGCATCAAGAACGCCTAATCGACCACTGGTTCCTGCGCCAATGTAGATTAATCGACCACCATGTTTGAATGCATAGGTAATTCGATCCACGGCTAAGGCGATCTCCGGAAGGACTTTTTCGACGGCCAGCGGAACGTGCTTATCTTGTTGATTGAGCCGTTCTACAATTTCTTGTGCTGATAGTAAGTCAATATCCATTGTGTCAGGGTTGCGACCTTCGGAAATAAGGTGAGAAAGCGCAGAGAGCAGCGCGTCATTAGTCATACCATTCCTTACTTATTAATGAGTAAAATAGACCACACCCAACGAAGCGAGAGCGCTTGCTCCGGTTACTTCTGGTAGATTGCTGGGTAAATTATGCAGACGACGTTGAGCAAGCCAAGCAAAAGCCATCGCTTCCATGTAGTCACTATCCACCCCTTTATCGCTGGTGGGCATGATGCGCCAGTGTGCTAAATGGGCCTGCAAACGTTCAACCAATAGCGGGTTACGGGCACCTCCCCCACACAGCAGCAATTCCGGCGCTGGCCCACATTGGTAGTGTGCGACTTGCGTGGCGATGGTGAGTGCTGTGTATTCACAGAGTGTACGTTGCACATCTTCTGCTGCTAACGAAAACTCAGCCAATATCTGCTGAAGCCAAGGGAGATTAAACAGCTCGCGACCCGTACTTTTCGGTGCATTCAACGCAAGGTACGGCTCTTGATTGAGACGTTCGAGTAGTGGTTGGTGTACCTTTCCCGATCTCGCCCACATGCCATTATCATCAAACTTATGGCCTGTCTGTTCAAAGCACCACGCATCCATCAACATATTGCCCGGGCCCGTATCGTAGCCTAATACTTTTTGCTGCGGCCGCAGTACCGAAATATTAGCGATGCCGCCAATATTGAGTACTACAACGCTCGAATCGGTTGATTTGAAAATGGTGTCGTGAAATGCAGGGACTAATGGAGCTCCTTGGCCGCCGAGCGCCATATCTTTGCGACGAAAATCAGCCACCGTGTCGATGCCAGTTTTGCTGCTGATAATATTGGCATCACCGAGTTGCATCGTAAAAGGCGTATTACCGTTGGGTTGATGAAAAACCGTTTGGCCATGGCAGCCAATCGCGCGAATATCGCACGCTTGATAGCCTGATTGAGCCAGTAAAGCGATGACTGCATCAGCAAACAGATGGCCGAGCAAGTGGTCTAACTCGCCAATCTCTTGCACATTGGTTGATTGCCCAATACAGACATTCAGCAAACGCTGTTTGAGATCTTCTGGCATTGGGAAATCAGCGTGAGCCAATAAACGAATTTGGTTGCCATCCATTTCGACCAGCGCTGTATCGACACCATCCATGCTGGTGCCAGACATCACACCAATGTAGCGTTCAATGCTCTTCATTCGCTTCTCCTTCAACTCAAAAACAAAATCATTGTAATAGAAATTCAAAGCGAATAACCTCGTTAAATTAACTGTTTAAGTAAATTTTTGGAGTGAGCATGGGACCGTTGTGGCTAGATGTGGCAGGCTGTGAATTGAGCGCTGAAGACAAAGAGATTCTTGAGCATCCCACTGTCGGCGGGGTCATTCTTTTTGCGCGTAATTATCACGATAACGCGCAGTTGCTTGCGCTTAATAAAGCGATTCGCCATGCAGCAAAACGTCCGATTTTAATTGGTGTCGATCAAGAAGGTGGGCGAGTACAGCGTTTTCGTGATGGGTTTTCGCTGATCCCTGCCGCGCAGCAGTATGCCAAGCAGAATAATGGTGAAGCATTAGCTCGCCAAGGTGGCTGGCTGATGGCGGCGGAGTTGATTGCTCATGATATTGATCTCAGCTTTGCTCCTGTATTGGATAAAGGTCATGCGTGTAAAGCGATTGGTAATCGTGCTTTTGGTGATGATGTACAGAGCATCATTCGCCACAGTTCAGCCTATATGCAAGGTATGAAAGAGGCTGGCATGGCAACAACAGGTAAACACTTTCCCGGTCACGGCGGTGTAATCGCTGACTCGCATCTTGAGACGCCCTATGATGAGCGCAGCACGGTGATGGAAGAGGACATGGCAATATTCAAAGCGCAGATTGAAGCTGGAGTGCTCGATGCCATGATGCCTGCGCATGTGATTTATCCTCACTATGATGATCAACCTGCCAGCGGCTCTGCGTTTTGGTTGAAGCAAGTACTTCGCCAGCAGTTAGGTTTCAAAGGATTAGTCTTTTCTGATGATTTAACAATGGAAGGGGCATCTGTCATGGGCGGTCCTGCCGAGCGCGCGCATCAATCGCTAGCCGCTGGATGTGACATGATTTTAGTGTGCAATCAACGCGCAGCTCAAATTGAAGTATTGGATAATTTGCCGATTTTGGACGTGCCAGCGGCTGAGTCTCTACTCAAACGTCGTGCTTTTAATCTTCCTCAACTGCAAAGCACTGAACAGTGGAAACAAGCCTCAGAAGCGATGAAACGACTGCTTGGTGAGTAAAAAAATGGCGCTGTGCGTGAAAGCTTCAGCGCCGTTATTTTCTATTCGTTGCGGTTAGTGAAAACCCAGAACTTCTTTTAAATTTTTTAGATAACGTCGGCTGACGGGCACTTTGTGATCACTAAGGGTGATGATTTCCGCCAGCCCATTGTCCAATAATTTGATCTCTTTAATGGCCCTAGTATTGATTAAATACTGGCGGTGACAACGAACCAGTGGCGTTCTTTCTTCCAAAATTTTGAGCGTTAATTGGCTGGTGGCTCGTTGTAAATGGGTTTGCACATGAACACCACTGATGTCGCTCAAAGCAAACTCGACATCTTTGGTGGCAATGATCACAATTCGATTTAATCCAATGCAGGGAACTTGATCTAACCCTGCTGGTGATAAAATTGAAAAATCCTGCTTTTTGTGCCCTTGGCGAACTAAACGTTGCAGCGTTTTCTTTAAGCGCTCAGGGTCAACCGGCTTGAGTAGGTAATCAAATGCATTTTCCTCAAACGCTTGCAGCGCATACTGATCATAAGCGGTGACAAACACCACATTGGGCATCGTATCTGGGTCAAGCATCCCTAGCAGCTCAATGCCAGTAACTTGTGGCATTTGGATGTCGAGAAACACCACGTCTGGCTTTAGCTGATTGATTTTTTTTAACCCTTCGATCGCATTACTGGCGTGACCAATCACATCAACATCGCCCGTCTCTTCTAGTAGCTCAGTCAGTTCTTCCCGAGCGAGCAGTTCGTCATCAATAACCAGTGCCGATAGCATGTTATTCCCTTAGTTAAATCCTTGATGAGGAATGAGAAAGCTCATTCGTGTGTATTGATTAGCCAATACTTCCGTTTTTAGTGCGGCTTGTTCGCCAAATTTATTAGTTAAGCGTTTATTGACAATTTGCATGCCTAAACCATCGTAATCTTCATTCGGAGCTTGGTAACTGCCCGCATTATCTTCCACTACAATTTTGTATCCTTCCGTTTGCGCTTGGCTGTAGATTCGTACCCGTCCGCCTTCTAACAAGTTAGAGGTGCCGTGCTTTATCGCATTTTCTACCAGTGGCTGTAGAGTAAAACTGGGTACATTGCGCTCAAGCAGTAATGCATCATCGATGGCAATATCCACTTCAAGGCGATCGGCAAAACGCGCTTGTTCTATGGTTAAGTAGGCTTTGACATGTGCTAATTCTTCTTTAAGAGTCACTGTCTCAATATTTTGTTTGAGGTTACTACGAAAGAAGTGCGAAAGATGCTGGATAAGTTCTCGCGCTTTGTAGGGATCACGGCGGGTGATAGCACTAATGGTATTGAGCGCATTAAACAGAAAGTGGGGGTTGACTTGAGCATGCAGCAGTTTGATCTCGGCGCGAGAAAGCAGCATCTGCTTTTGCTGGTATTCGCCGTACAGAATTTGGCTCGACAGTAATTGTGCAATCCCTTCAGCCATTGACATGTTAATGGTTGAAAAAAGTTTACGCTTCGGCTCGTACAGCTTTATGGTTCCAATTACGCGATCACCTGCTCTAAGTGGAATGATTAACGCTGAACCGAGTTTGCAGTTTTTAGAGAGTGAGCATTGATAAGGGGAATCTTTTCCGTCGAGGTAAATAATGCGGTTTTTGGTGATCGCATCGAGTGTACTTTGTGATGAGATCGGCGTATTGGGTTTGTGGTGGTCATCACCGATACCGATAAACGCGAGTATTTTTTCTCTATCGGTGATGGATACCGCGCCAACATTGGTCATTTCGTAAACAATTCGAGCGACTTTACCTGCATTGTGTGGATTAAAACCGTTGGCCAAAATGCCAACTGAACGCTCAGCAATATTCAGTGCGCGACGAGAAAAGGTGGCGGAGTACTCTTCAAAAATGGTTTTTCTGTCTTGTAAAATGCTCATGAATAGCGCTGCGCCGACTGAGTTAGCTATGATCATGGGCGCGGCGATGGTCGAGACTAAGGCGTACGCATCAACAAACGGTTTAGCGACTAACAAAATTACCAACATTTGCACGATTTCAGCAAACAGTGTTACGGCAAAAACAATGCTGGGGCTAAACAGGAGTCGCCCTTTGCCCTTTCTCAGTAAATAGGTGTGCAGCAATCCACCAATCAACCCTTCTGCAGTGGTTGAAATGGCGCATGCCACATCGGTAAAACCGCCTAAAGTGTAGCGATGCATACCGCCAGTAAATCCAACCGCAAACCCCACAATGGGGCCACCAAATAACCCACCCATGACGGCACCTATCGCCCGCGTATTGGCAATCGCATCGTTGATCTGCAAACCAAAATAGGTGCCCATGATGCAAAAGAGGGAAAACAAAACATAGGTACTGATTTTGTGGCTAATTCGACTGGAAATGTTAAGCAGCGGCAAGAAAATGGGTGTTTTGCTCAACATATAAGCGAGAACGAGGTAAACACACATCTGTTGCAGTAAGGAAAGAATTAAATCCATGTCAAAAACCCGTTGGTTTGGTGATCCCCTTTTCACTTGAAGCTACAGTGGTATTGGCTTTGTTCATTTTCCTAAGCGTAGAGTTTTCTATATACATTAGGATTTATGTACGGATGGCCAGACTGTAACACCAATCTCTTTGGGTATGATTTACGATTCATCCTCATTATTTTAGGTGAGATAGAGAGAATAAAATACGCGTCAGCTTATATTTTTTGCTTTAATAGAAGATAAATACACATGTAATTTTGTTTTTACACATAATGTTTTTTTAAATTTACACTTGAAATGTTTTTAAAGCCTGTTAATTTGTCTTTTATTGGTGTTTAGGTATGCAATAAGATTTTATGTAAACAAATAATTACAGGTGATGAGATGCAAAAAAGTGAACTAAGTAATATTAATATCAGTGATGAGCAAGTGCTGATCACTCCGGAACAATTAAAAGCTAAGCTGCCGCTCAGTCATCAAGCTCGCCAGTTCATTCAACACTCTCGTCAGACAATTGCCAATATTATCCATAAAAAAGATCACCGTTTACTGGTGGTGTGCGGTCCTTGCTCTATTCATGATATTGATGCGGCAAAAGAGTACGCAAAGCACTTGAAATCACTCTCAGAGCAGTTGAGTGATCAACTGTACATTGTCATGCGTGTTTACTTTGAAAAGCCGCGTACAACGGTTGGCTGGAAAGGTCTGATTAACGATCCTCATCTTGATGGCAGTTTTGATATCGAACATGGTTTACACGTTGGTCGTCAATTGTTAGTTGAGCTAGCTGAGATGGAGATCCCTCTGGCGACCGAAGCGCTTGATCCGATCAGCCCTCAATATTTAGCCGATACATTCAGTTGGGCTGCGATTGGTGCACGCACTACGGAATCCCAAACACACCGGGAAATGGCCAGTGGTTTGTCGATGCCGATTGGGTTTAAAAACGGCACCGATGGCAATTTAGCAACGGCAATCAATGCGATGCAGGCGGCATCATCCAGCCACCGCTTTATGGGCATTAATAGTGAAGGGCAAGTGGCCTTACTTACCACTCAAGGCAACCCAAATGGACATGTCATTTTACGTGGCGGTAAGCAAACCAACTACGATTCAGTGTCGGTCACCGAGTGTGAGCAAGAGATGGCAAAACATAAATTGGATGCCTCGTTAATGGTGGACTGCAGCCATGCTAATTCACGTAAAGATTACCGTCGTCAGCCGTTAGTCGCTGAAGATGTGATTCATCAAATTCGTGAAGGAAATCAGTCTATTATTGGTTTGATGATTGAAAGTCACCTCAATGAAGGTAATCAATCTTCTGACCTTCCTCGCAACGAAATGGAATACGGTGTATCGATTACGGATGCCTGTATTAATTGGTCATCAACTGAGGCACTATTACGACATGCTCATCAAGAGCTCGTTCCGTTCTTAGAAAATCGCCTAAAAAAAGGTGAATAAAGGGAAGTGCCATGGCTGTTGAACTTAACGAATTACGTGATCAAATTGATGCTGTCGATAAACAAATGGTCGAGCTGCTTGCACGCCGATTAGCTTTGGTTGAAAAGGTGGGGGAAGTCAAGAGCCGACATGGTCTACCGATTTATGCTCCTGATCGAGAAGCGGCGATGCTGGCTTCTCGCCGCGCTGAAGCGGAAAGAAAAGGCGTCCCGCCACAACTGATTGAAGATATTTTGCGCCGTACTATGCGTGAATCTTATGCCAGTGAAAAGGATTCTGGCTTTAAGTGCTTAAATCCAGAGCTGCGCTCTGTGGTGATTATTGGCGGTCATGGTCAACTTGGTGGCTTATTTGGCCGTATGTTCAAACTGTCGGGCTATCAGGTGAAAGTATTAGGCAGTAAAGATTGGCATCAAGCCGATGAGATACTGCATGATGCCGGTTTGGTTGTAGTGACGGTTCCTATTCACTTAACTGTCGGTGTGATTGAAAAACTTGCTCATTTGCCTGCCGATTGTATTTTGTGCGACCTCACATCGATTAAGTCTAAGCCTCTACAGGCGATGCTTAAAACACACTCTGGCCCAGTGGTTGGATTACACCCAATGTTTGGCCCAGATGTCCCTAGTATGGCCAAGCAAGTGATCGTCTATTGCGATGGGCGAGGAGAAGAGAGTTATCAGTGGTTGCTAAAACAGTTTTCGATATGGGGAGCGAGTTTGTGCCAGATTGATGCCGCAGAACACGATCACGGCATGACCTTGATCCAAGCACTGCGTCACTTCACTTCGTTTGTATACGGTTTACATCTTTCTAAAGAAAATCCGAATATCCAAAAATTACTGCAGCTGAGTTCACCGATTTATCGTTTAGAACTGGCGATGGTTGGACGGCTTTTTGGTCAAGACCCTCACTTGTATGGCGATATCATTTTCTCATCGGAAGAGAACGTTGAGATGATAAAACGTTTTCATGCTTGTTTTGGCGAGGCGTTAACCTTACTTGACGGGCGTGAGAAGCAAGCTTTTGTGGAAAACTTTAGCAAAGTGAGTGATTGGTTTGGCAGTTATTCACAACAATTTATGCTTGAAAGTCAAAACCTGTTAAAACAAGCGAACGATGCCATTCATCGTGTTTAAGGCTGTCTGAACGGCGAGTGCGGTTGTTGTGAATACGGCCGCCGCTCATTCTTCCGGTTCATCCCCTAAATCAGACAAGTATTCCAGTTCGCGATGGAGCAAACTTTCATCACCCATGTTCAATTCAACTAAACGTTTCAAATGGCCAATACTTTCAATATCAATGTGATTGATGCTGACACGAATAATGTTGTTTTGAATGTGGATCAACTTGGCGACTAGATTAATAGTGACATCGCTGTCTGGTAGTGTGAAATGGACTTGTGCCATTTCATTGAGCACTAATTTGTCCGCGTCAGGGCATGAGAGCAATAGTCCATGCAGCGACAAATCTTGAATCGTTGTGGTGACGGTATGTTTACCTTGCAATAAGGTGGCAGGCATCTGATAGATGATGCGTGAAAAGCGACGTCTTTCAATCATGGTACTCTCTCTTGTTGAGCGTTGACCTGTGCCAGCTTCGGCTCTGTATCGATCATTGAAAAATTATACCCATTAAGTTTAGACCTAATTGAAGGCAGTGTCGCGAATCCTGCATCTTGTTGTGTGATGCGTGATGTACAAGTAACAAAAAGGCCGCAATAGATTGCGGCCAAAGACTTCAAATACAGAGTTATTTGGTCATACGCTTGTATTTAATGCGGTGTGGTTCAGCCGCTTGAGCGCCCAACGTCTGTTTTAACCACTCAGTGTATTCGCTGTAGTTGCCTTCATAGAATTTCACTTCACCTTCATCACGGTAGTCCAGAATGTGGGTCGCAATACGGTCTAGGAACCAACGGTCGTGCGAGATAACCATGGCGCAACCTGGGAATTCCAGCAGCGCTTCTTCCAATGCGCGTAGCGTTTCAACATCCAGATCGTTGGTTGGTTCGTCGAGTAATAGGACGTTGCCGCCAGCTTTAAGCAATTTGGCTAAGTGAACACGGTTGCGCTCACCACCCGATAGCTGACCGAGCACTTTTTGTTGATCGACGCCTTTGAAGTTAAAGCGAGAGCAGTAAGCACGCGCAGGAATTTCAAAATTGTTGATCTTGATAATATCCGCCCCTTCAGAGATCTCTTGGAAGACGGTATTTTTGTCGTTCATGCTGTCACGGAACTGATCAACCGAGGCTAATTTCACGGTTGCACCCAATTCAATTTCACCAGAATCTGGTTGCTCTACGCCACTTAGCATTTTAAACAGCGTTGATTTACCCGCACCGTTAGCACCGATGATGCCGACAATCGCTCCTTTCGGCATGCTAAATGACAAATTATCAATCAGTACACGATCACCAAACGATTTGGTTAAGTTACGAACTTCCAATACTTTGTCACCTAAACGTTCGCCCGGCGGGATGAAGAGTTCGTTGGTTTCATTACGTTTTTGATGTTCAGTATTATTAAGTTCTTCAAAGCGTGCCATACGTGCTTTGGATTTTGCTTGGCGGCCTTTCGGGTTTTTACGAACCCATTCCAGCTCTTTTTCAATCGTTTTTTGGCGAGCACTCTCTTGAGATGATTCTTGCTTTAAGCGTTCATCTTTCTGTTCGAGCCACGAGGTGTAGTTACCTTGCCAAGGAATGCCTTCACCGCGGTCAAGTTCTAAAATCCAACCAGCAGCATTATCAAGGAAGTAACGGTCGTGGGTGATGGCGACGACTGTGCCTGAATAGTCGACAAGGAAGTGCTCTAGCCAAGCAACAGATTCCGCGTCTAAGTGGTTGGTTGGTTCGTCAAGCAGCAGCATGTCTGGTTTTTCAAGTAGCAAACGGCAGATCGCCACACGGCGGCGCTCACCACCAGACAAAACGGCAATTTTAGCATCCCATTCTGGTAGACGAAGTGCATTGGCCGCACGTTCTAAAGCGTTCTCTAAATTATGGCCATCTTTGGCTTGAATCAGAGCCTCGAGCTCACCTTGCTCTTTGGCTAACGCATCAAAATCGGCGTCGGGTTCTGCATATGCCGCATAAACAGCATCGAGGCGAGTTAGTGCGCCAGCCACATCAGAAACGGCCTCTTCCACCACTTCACGCACGGTTTTTGATTCATCCAGTACTGGTTCTTGAGGCAAGTAGCCGACTTTCAATCCTGCTTGCGGGCGTGCTTCCCCATCAATATCAGTATCGATGCCAGCCATGATACGTAACAGGGTGGATTTACCTGAACCATTGAGACCTAAAACACCGATTTTAGCTCCAGGGAAAAAGCTCAGAGAGATGTCTTTGAGAATTTGACGCTTAGGCGGGACAATTTTACTCACCCGCGACATGGTATATACGTATTCAGCCATTGCCGATTGTTCCTAATCTTAGTAACAGAAGAAAGTGGTCATTTTATACCAAAGCGATCGCATTTGTTACTAGGTACCTAATTTTTAGAGCTTAGATGGTGTTTTTCATCGATAAAAAAGTAACGAAACATTAAGTTACTAAGTTCATATGTCGCACTTTTATGAATTTAATATTATTTACATCTATGGCCTTTACTTTTTTATCTAGAATCAGCGTAATGAAACGGAAATTCCCTTGCTTTGGATAGGACGAGAGCACATGGCGCTCATGTATTTTATAAGACCGCAGCGATTGTTATCATCAATATTAGCGTTGAGCTCCTTGGTGTGCGGCACCGCGTTTTCAGGCGCAATAGAGGATTTGGATAGTCAACGAGAGCTGTACGATCAAGCTCAGAAGTGGCTTGATGAAGATAAAGTTGATGAAGCTAAAAAAATTAGAAATAAGATCAAAAACTATCCATTGACGCCTTATCTGGATTATCGATCTCTGCTGGTCGATATTGGTAATAAACCGCCATTAGCGGTTCAGGTTTTTATCGATACACATCAAGATTTCCCGTTTTCAAACCGCATTCGAGCACCGTATTTAGATGCGTTGGCGGCGAAAGGAAAATGGGCCACCTTGCTTGATTTTCAAAAAGCGGAGCCGAATGATGAGCCTTATCGCTGTCATTACTACAATGCGTATTACCAAACAGGCCAGCGAGATATTGCGTTCAAAGGCGCACAAAAACTATGGCTCAGTGGCAGTAGCATTTCTGACGCTTGTGATCCACTCTTCACCGCATGGAGTGAGCAAGGCGGGTTAACCGATGACTGGTTGCTTAAACGAATGTTATTGGCGTTTGATGGGCGTAATTTAACGCTAATGAAATACTTACAGAAAAAATTAGTTAAGCCAAAATCACAGGCGACAGCGCAAGCGATGATCGATCTCTACCGCTCGCCAGAAAATGTGCTGACTTTTGCTAAACAATACACCGATGGCACTTTTAATCAGCAGTCGATTCAATTTGCGTTAGAAAAGCTAGCACGCCAAGATGCAAAGCTTGCGCAAAGTGTGTACCAAACTCTTCTCGATCAGAAAATACTGGCGGATGCTTATCAGCGTCCTATTGCAGAATATATAGCCAGAATATTGCTCGATACCGAGGAGCAAGCACTCGCAAACTGGCGAGATAGTGTGATAGCGCAAAGCTCAAACAGTCTTTTGCTCGAGCAGAGGATCCGCAAGGCACTGACCGTTGGTCGTTGGGATGAAGTTAAATTCTGGACAGAGCAGCTCCCCGCTGATGAAAAAGCCAGCTTACGTTGGCAATATTGGCTTGGGCGCGCTGATATTGCGTTGGGTGATGAAGCCAAAGGATTACAACGTTTAAATGCGATGATTGGGCAACGTAATTTCTACAGTGTCGCGGCCGCTAATATGGTGAAACAGTCAGTAAATTATCCCAGTACATCGATTAAGCTTAATCCTAATTTATTGACGCCGTATAAAAAAGCCTTAGTACGGATCCAAGAGCTGATTGAACGAGATAAAATCGCTGCTGCAAAAAGTGAATGGAAATGGTTACTCGATCGTGCAGATACAAAAGAAAAAGAGATGCTAGCGGCCTACGCCGACTCCCAACGTTGGTATAGTTTAACTGTGACAGCCTCTATTTCGGCGCGGATGTGGGACAACATGCAATTGCGTTTTCCATTAGCCCATCAATGGTGGTTTAACTTCTATGGCCAAAAACACGACATTGACCCAATTATGCTGATGTCACTTGCTCGTCAAGAAAGTGGAATGGATGTTGAGGCTCAATCGCCCGTTGGCGCTCGCGGTATCATGCAGATTATGCCGAGCACGGCTAAGTATACGGCTAAAAAATATCAGCTGACCTATAACGATGAGCAAGAGTTATATGAGGTGGGTAAAAATATCGAAATAGGCAGCCATTACTTAAATGGATTATTAGAGCAATACAGCGACAATCGAATTTTTGCATTTGCTGCCTATAACGCTGGGCCAAATCGCGTCAATCAATGGCGAGAGAAAACACAAGGCAAGTTAGATGCTTACGCTTTTATTGAAGCGATCCCTTTTCGGGAAACCCGCGGGTATGTGCAAAATATTTTGATGTTTGAGACTTACTATCGAGATTTGATGGGGATTGAAGGTGAATTTCTCAACCAAGATGAGCTCAATACAAAATATTAATTCCAATACGAAGTGAAAGTTCTACAATAGCGGAACGTATCACTTTGCGAGTACATTCATGCCACACCAACCTGAGTACACTGATTGGCAGCAGCTAATGGAATTGGTTAAATCAGCCACAGAGCAAGAGCAGCACGCAATGCTACTCACCATGATGATGACCCCAGATGAGCGAGATGCGCTCGTAGCGCGTGCGAACATCTTATGTGAGCTACTTAAAGGGGAGTTATCACAGCGGCAGATTAGCCAATTGCTCGGAGTAGGAATTGCGACCATTACGCGTGGCTCAAATGAGCTCAAAAGTAAATCAGAACAAGAAAAGTCGCAATTAGCCGCTCTGCTACTCAAGGTGTCTTAAGGGTTCCTTGAGTTTGCCAACCTTTTATAAATTAGCAGGGAAATGCTCTGGGTTGATAAAAGGGATTAACGCGAGGATCAATGCTTGATGGTAGACCGAGCTGCGAGTGAGTTGGTTATGAGTGAGCAGGCTGATCGCCCCACCTTTCTGTTTGATATTTTGGCAGTCAAACAGTTTATCCATCACATCGCCTAGCTCATTTTCGTGACTTAATAGCTCTAATACTTGAGGTGGTAGCATTAAGCTGGCTGAACGCGATTCTCCTCGATGAGTGGCGGATTCAATCACCATCCACGCAAAAGTCACTGTATTCTCAATGCCCGCTTCTAACCCGACGTAATAATCTGCCGTGGGAGCTTGCTCTTTCGCATTTCGTACTCGGTTAAGTGCGCCTTGATGGGTTTCTTCATCTGTCATCGGTTGATCCGCGACACCACTGGGCACACTCACCCCTTTAAATGAGAAAGTATCCAGCGGAAAGGTACTTTCAAATGCACTTTTGACTGCATTGATTTTGGCCGGGTTAAGAGAGGCAATGATCACATTTTTCATAAACAGCGTTTAACTCTTTTTGTTGTTGATACCATGAAACCAACGCATTTAATGGCATTGGTTTGGCAAAATAATAGCCTTGCATGAAATCACATTGGTAATCAGCAAGCCAATTATGCATCTCTTTACTTTCAATCCCTTCAGCTGTGACTTGCATTGATTGAGAGTGGCAAAGTTCGATCAAAGGCTTAATGATCTTGTGATTGTCAGTGGTGATGAGTGTATCTAAAAAAAGCCGATCGAACTTAATTTTTTGTACTGGATATTGCACCAATTGAGTAATGGAGGTGTAACCAGAACCGAAATCATCAATCGCCAATCCGTAGCCTAAATGCGATAGTTCGTGAAGCAGTGGAAAACCTTTTGAATTGGCAGAAAAAGTTTCTGTAATTTCAAAATCAATCAAATGGGGAGGAACTGCATTCTCCTGCGCATGTTTATGAATGTAATGAGCTAACTGTAAAGAGTTTAATTCTGCTGATGAAAGGTTAATCGATAACTGAACAGGGTGTTCAAACATCGCTTGCAGTGCATGGAACTCCTCGAAAGCTGAACGGACGACCCAGCGATCAATGTTGCCAAATAACCCGGTTTGTTCGGCTATCGGAATAAATTCTTTTGGTGAAATCGTACCGAGCAGGTTGGATTCCCAACGAAGTAAAACTTCAAATCCTGAGACTGTATTGCCAGCACGATTTAAATAAGGTTGGTAGACCAAGCTAAATTCCTGATCAAAATCACCTCGGCGTAATGCTTGCTCAATATTGGCTCTGCGCAGAACACCCTTATTAAGCTCTGGCGAGTAGTAAGCTATTTGGTTCTTCCCAGCATTTTTTGCTTGATACATGGCCGTATCAGCATTAGATAATAATTTTTCTAAGGTATAGCCATCGGTTGGGTAGGTGGCTATGCCGATACTTGCTGTGATTGGGAAGTTCCCGAGTGGTGAATTGTGCTGATTTTGTAGTGGAGCCAGTAACTGGCTTGCAAATTCGCTTGCGGCTTGTTTAAACGTACTAGGGGCAGAGATAAAAATTGAGAACTCATCCCCAGAGAGTCGAGCAGCTAAACTTTTAACTTGATACTTTTCAAAGGAAAAGTTGCGCAATGAGCCGATATGTTGTGCAAAATTGACTAACAATACATCACCAATCTGATGTCCATATTTATCATTGACGTATTTGAAATTATCTAAATCAATATACAAAACCCAGATGTTATCTGTGTGTCTTGCTTTTGCTAGCACTCTTTCTACCGATTGTTGAAAGTGGTGGCGATTGGCAAGTTTTGTTAAGTGGTCGTACTCGGCAAGTGCTTTTGTTTTCTTATATGTGGTATCAAGTTCCTGATACATATCGTAAAAACGAGAGGATAGCCGGCCAATTTCATCGTTACTCTTGAGAGTTTCGATATTGTCACGCTGCTTATTCTCTACTTCTTTCAATTGTTGATCTAATTGGGATATGGGCTTGATTACATGCCGGTATAATAAATACAAAAGCAGCAACACAGTCACTAGAGTCGATATTCCAAACGACAACGCTAACCGTTTTCTAATGGCATAAAGTTTGTCGTTAATTAGATACTGTGCAGGATCAAGCGTGGCATAAAGATCTGATTTTAATTCAACAGTTTGCGTTAATCCTACCTTTTTAATATCCGCTGCGTCAGTGAAAAAAATGGTACTTCGGTTATCAAATTCTATTTTCTTCATCAGTCGATTAAAGGGTTCTAGTACGACGAAAACAACAACAAAGAAAATTTTATCGCGGTTATAGCTAAGCGGTGTCGTAAGTGTTTGAGTATCTAAAACATCATACCGAACTAGAATACCTTCACCGCTGGAATTTGTCGTATAGCCAACATAAGAGGTTTTCTGTGTGCTATCGAAAGTGTCTTGTATGTGGTTGAGAATTTTTGTATCGATTTTAGCGAAGGGGTCACCACTATTTTCGGCATAATAAAGAACATTTTTGCTGCCATCCAAAATCGATAACGCAATAAAATTATTCTCTTGTGATTGGAGAATGTCCAATGTTTGCTGAAAGTTATCAACCAGTTCTAACTCTCGATAAGGGTTGCGCTCATGTGCAACGTAATGACGAATGATATCGCTTTTCGTTAGGGTGTAAGCGTAGCTATTCACCAGGTATTGGGTTTGACGAAAGTGACCCGCGAGTTTTTCCATACTCAGTTGAAGATAGCTTTCTTCTCTTTTCAGCAAAGCATCTTTTTGATTGGAGTAGATAATGTAACTAGATGCCACTGCACTGAGAAGAATAACCGGTGTTATCAGCAACAGAATTCTATTGTTGAGCTTCATGTTGTTCCAAAATACTGTTAATGATTTTTGCTCTCAAACTAATATCGGCAGGGAGCAATTCGCTATCAATAATGCCTTGTTCTAACAAAGCTGGGTTTGGAAATAATGATGCATCATTTCGGTAATTATCTGTCATTAAATTTAGGGCACTTAAGTTTGGTGTCGCAGCTTTAATATCTTTTGCATTTATTGCGGCAACTTCTGGGCTCAATAAGTGGTTTATAAACTCTTTTGCATGCTCTTTATTTTTTGAATTGCTGTTGATGGCTAAACAATCCACCCAAATATAGGGTCGGCCTTGCGGGGTGACAAAATCCCAATCATTGCTGCCAAAATACTTATTCAATGAAAATTGGTCACCGCTGTATGCGAGTGCCATATCTAAGCTATCACTGTCAGGATGGCTTCGGACGTAACTCAATATATATTCATAGGTTAAGATATTGTGATTCACGGATAGCATCTTTTGATAAGCCTGTTTCAGTGCATTATCGTTATTTGTAATTGGCGATTGTTGTTGGGCATACAATGCTGGCAACAGGGTTTCAACGGTATCGTGAAGCATCCCCACATGGCCTTGGAGTGCTGGTGGCATGTCGATGAGATCAGCCCAGTTTTTGGGTTTGGCTGGAAATTTACTTTTTTTGTAGACGATGCCTACGGTTCCCCAAAAGTAGGGAACGGCGTGGCTACCGCAAGCTTGATTCCATTTCGTATCATTATGCTTTCTATTGGGCAGAGTACTCAGATCTTCAAAGGTGTTGAGCTGAGAGTAGATAAGAGCGGATACGTTATCTAACACTACAATATCAAAAGGCAGCTGGACACTTTTGACCATCAATAGACTGCGTTCATCGTCATTATCAAAATGATATAGATTAATATCGATGCCGCTACTTTGCCGCCATTGATCAACGATTTGCGGTGATATAGTGTCTTCCCACAAATAAATATTGAGCTCTGAGCTTCGAATGTGCGCTGAAATGCCTAGCAGAAATAGCATTAAAGCCAAAGGATGGATTTTCATCATGATATAAGTAGATGAACCTTATTTATTGGAAAAGGGCATCGTTCACAATGAAAGTGTCAAAGATATCTTATGACGTGCGGAATATATTCCGTGAATTCAAAGTAGGCTGACAGCCCAAAACATAGTGATTAATTATGTGTGAAATGATTGGGCATTATATGAACTATGTTGATGTCTGTCAGCTGACTTCTGTCAAATATTTGACTTAAATGTGATTATTGAAGTTTTACTTGGGTCGGTTTAACATTTTCGCTTGGGTAGCAACCTAATACTTTTAAATGCTTAGTGATTTTTGTTAGCTCATTCAATGCTTGCTGCATTTCAATGGAATCAAGATGTGATTCAAGATCAACATAGAACATTTCTTCCCAAGGATTACCCATAATAGGTCTCGATTCCAATTTGGTCATATTGATGCCGTAGCGTTGCAGCACTAACAAGCTTTCAACAAGTGAACCAGCTTGTTGTGATGTCGACATGATTAATGTCGTCTTCGCTGGAATTTGAGTAGAGACTTCTACGGGTTTTCGCGCAACAACAATAAAGCGAGTCTGGTTTTCTGTTTGATTGGCGATATTAGATTTGATCGATTGTAAGCCGTACAGTTTACCGCTGGAGGCATTGCCAATTGCGGCAACATCGTTGCGATTAAGCTGCTGTACTTTTTGCATCGCATCAGCGGTGCTCGCACAGGTTTCAAGTGTAATGCCTTTTAGGCGGCTTAAAAATTCGCTGCACTGCTGGTGGGGCTGTGGGTGTGAATAAAGGATTTTAAGCTCTTCCAAACGTAATTCAGAGGTGGCGACCAAGCAGTGCTCAATCGGTAAAGTGAGCTCACCGACAATGTACAAGGTAGTATGTTGCAGCAAATCATACACTTCGTTAATTGAACCTGAACTGGTATTTTCAATCGGCAATACCCCATAGTCGGCATGACCCGATTCAACTGTTTTAGTGACTTCTTTAAACTGATCGCAATTAAGTTCGATCAGTTCTGTATTTTTACGACTGAAGTACTCACGTGTTGCGAGATGGGAGTAAGATCCTTTGGCTCCTAAAAAAGCAACCCTTGCCAGCGGTTTACGGCTCAGTTGCGGATTGGCTAGATTCTGCAAGTATGCTTGCTGTAGCAAGACGGAGTCTTCAATGATGGTATGAAATAGTTTAGTAATGTACTGAGCATCTAAATTGTATTTTTCTTTACCAGTATTAATCAATTTGACTAAAAGTTGCTGTTCACGTATTGCATCTCTCACTGGTTTTGCGGTTTCCACCTTGCTTTTAGCGACTTCAATGCTGAACTTTCGACGTTCTGCCAGTAGGTTTAGCAGTTGATCATCAAGCTCGTTCAGTCGCAAGCGGATCTCTTCAAGTGAATAGTGCTTTTCAGTCATAAAAATGTCCTTGTAAAAAAGCCTCCCAGTGGGAGGCTTCCTGTTCGTTTTTGACTTATCTTCTGTCAACGACCATGCCTCCAAGGTTATTGGAGAAAAAAGAAGTCAAAAAAGAACAGTGAGGTTAAGTGCATAAGAAGGTGATTTCTCTTTGAATGTAAAGACACAATAAGCAAGCAACCGTAGAGCGTCAAGCAAAAAAATAGCGCTTGAAAGCGCTATTTTTCATCATATTAAACTTTATTCAACTTCTTCTTCTACTTCCGGTTTGTCGGTACGACGAGCTTCCGGTTTATGGCGCAGTTTGTTGAGTTGGCGTTCTAATTTTTGTTCTACCTCATTGATAGCTGCGTAAAGATCTTCATGGGTTGCAGAAGCGACTAATTGTCCTTTGGGTACCGTGATAATAGCTTCGAATCTTTTTTGTTTATTGGGCTCTTCACTAAAGCTAGCTTGGCATCCTATGATATCCACTTGCCATTTTTCTAGTTTTTTAAATTTGCTCTCAATGTGAGTGCGGATTGCAGAGGTGATGTCGATATTTTTACCAGTGATAGTTACTTTCATAGATGTTTTCCTCTGTTGCATCCCTCATGGGTTAACTTCAGATTACTGATTTAACACCAAATTAATGTGATATAGATCACTTTATTGGATGTGATTTCAAAGGGCGAGTTTAAACGTGATCTCACGCAAAGAGTGCTGACAAAGAGTAAAGAAAAAGCTTGTGATTCCTATCAATCTGGATAGATTGGTTAAAGGATCAAGCTAAGAATTTCCCATTTTTAGGGTGTTTTTGCGGCCTAAAAAGAGCGCTGCTTATTTCTTATTCAAGTGTTTTTTGTGATTTTTATTCTAACGATGTTTTGAACACCTCCCTTTTTATTTCAGTTTTCCCTGCACCACTCATTTTCCAGCCGTCTTTTGCTGGCGTGTTATTATTCCCATCGACTCCAAATAAAAAAACCACTCAAAGCGTGAGTGGTTTTCATGGCGTACCTAAGCTTATTGCAAACTATTGTGGATTGAGTGCAATTAACTTTTGAGTTCTGGCAATGGCATCGTTCAGTTTGAGCTGTTTATACGCTTCCAACTGAATGTGTAATGATTTGCGAGCCGCTTCCGTGTCTGGATACGTTTTTTGTAGCTCCTGAGCACGGTTGATGGCCGCAATCCAAGATTCACGGCGTAAGTAAAAATCAGCTGTGGCAAGGTCATATTCAGCCAGCCTATTTTTTAACGCGAATAAGCGTTTATGAGCATCTTCTGCATAAGGGCTTGTTGGGTAGCGTTGCAGCAGTTTCTTAAAATCAGCAAACGCAGCTTTTACCGGTTCTGGATCACGATCCGCGCGATCGACATTAAATAGGTCATGCATGAAGTTGCGATCTTGTGCCATATGCGTCAAACCACGCATGTAGAGTACCCAATCCATTTTTTCATGGGTTGGATTCAAACGGGTAAAGCGTTCAATGGTCGCTAAACCTAACGCAAGATCATCGTTTTTGTAGTAAGCGTAAATAAGGTCAAGTTGAACTTGTTCTGAATACGCGCCGAAGGGATAACGTGAATCTAACGCCTCAAGTTTTTGAATGGCCGTTAACCAGTTACCACTTTGCAGTGAGGTTTGTGCTTCTGAGTATAATTCAGAAGGCGGCACATCAGGGACAATCTCTTCGCTGCTTGAACAGCCAAATAACAGTGATAATGCGAGTAAGCCTGATAAAGTGTGGTGTTTCATGACAGGAGTCGTTTCCTTGAATTAATGCTTCTTAATTGAGTGCGTAATCGCTTTACAAATCGTTTCGTTACTTTCTTAGCAGTAACAGATACAATGACGCCATATTTTATCCATACTAGACGCTATTAGTCTCACGGTTTTTAAAAAAGTTCGATATGGCTCAGCAGATTGAATTAACAAATACAGTAAAAGATAGCCAGTTAGGTCAACGTTTAGACCAAGCTGTCGCTGAATTATTCGCAGATTTCTCTCGTTCACGTCTAAAAGAGTGGCTTTTAGAAGGCAAAGTTCAGGTCAATGGTGAGGTGATCACTAAACCAAGAACGAAAGTCATGGGGGGAGAAATCATTACGGTCCAAGCCGAGCTTGAAGATGAAGAGCGTTGGGAAGCGCAAGATATACCTTTAAATATCGTGTATGAAGATGACGATATTATGGTCATCAACAAACCACGAGATTTTGTCGTTCATCCAGGCGCGGGTACTCCAGATGGCACAGTGTTAAATGCACTGTTGTTCCACTATCCAGCTATTGCAGAAGTACCTCGTGCGGGGATTGTGCATCGTTTGGATAAAGATACGACTGGTTTAATGGTGGTCGCTAAAACGGTTCCTGCACAAACACACTTAGTTCGAGCGTTGCAAAAGCATAAGATTACGCGTGAATATGAAGCGATTGTGATCGGTACTATGACTGCTGGTGGGATGATCGATAAGCCGATTGGCCGCCACTCAACAAAACGTACATTGATGGCGGTAAGCCCGATGGGTAAACCAGCGGTAACTCACTATCGTGTGGCCGAGCATTTCCGTGAACATACTCGCCTTCGGTTGCGTTTAGAAACGGGCCGTACTCACCAAATTCGTGTGCATATGTCATATTTACAGCATCCTTTGCTTGGGGATACCGCCTATGGTGGCCGCGCTAGGATTCCGAAAGGGGCAACGCAAGAGCTGACCGATATGATCCGTGGTTTTGATCGTCAGGCTTTGCATGCCGTTATGCTTCGACTTGAGCATCCTGTGACTGGTGAAATGCTAGAATTTCATGCGCCAGTACCTGACGATATGATCATTATGGCGGAAGCTTTACGCGTAGATACTAAGTTGAATAAAAAAGACGAGTTCTAATGCAGAAGATCATCCCTAACTGGAATGCACCTAAACATGTAAAAGCTTTCTCCTCGACTAGAGTCGGTGGCTTTTCGTTAGCTCCTTATCAAGGGCTGAATTTAGGCATGCATGTTGGGGATGATCCTTTATCCGTTGAAAAAAATCGCCAATGGCTAACGCAGCAAGCGGCGATGCCCTCTAAACCTATTTGGCTTAAACAAACGCATTCAACACAAGTGCTAGAGGTTACTCAACCTACTCAGCAGATTCTGAGTGCCGATGGTGTTTTTACCCATCAGCATAATGTGGTTTGTTCTGTAATGACCGCTGATTGCTTACCTGTTCTACTCACTAATCACCAAGGCAGCGAAGTGGCTGCAGTTCATGCTGGTTGGCGCGGTTTAGCTAATGGGATACTCGAAAATGCGCTCGCCAAATTTTCTAGTGATATCCTAGCTTGGCTCGGTCCTGCTATCGGTCCTACGGCATTTGAAGTCGGTGATGATGTATACCATGCCTTTGTTGATCAAAATACCAAAGCAAAGGTCGCATTTTCTCTTCAAGAGAATGGAAAATGGCTAGCAAATATTGCACAGTTAGCCACGTTAAGGTTGCATCAATGCGGTGTTTCAGAAATATCAGATAGCGGCCTTTGTACCTTCCATAATCCTCATCAGTTTTATTCCTATCGACGCGACGGAATCACAGGTCGCCAAGCTTCATTTATTTGGATCGAAGAGTAACTTACGCAAGATCAATCTTCCCTAACTTGCCCCTTGAAAAAGCACTAGTGCGTAGCCATCTTTAGCTACGTAAGATTAGTTTCTCAATTAAGGTGAGGAAAGTTGGTATGCGTCTTGATCGATTTACAAGCAAATTTCAAATTGCCATTTCTGATGCTCAATCATTGGCATTAGGCCGTGATCATCAATATATCGAGCCTGTTCATTTGATGGTGGCATTGCTCGATCAAAATGGCAGTCCAATTCGTCCACTTCTTACTATGTTAAGTGTGGACGTTATGCAATTGCGCTCGAAGCTCAGTGAGATATTAGACCGTTTGCCAAAAGTTAGCGGTATCGGTGGTGATGTTCAGCTTTCTAGCGCAATGGGTACTATGTTCAATTTGTGCGATAAACTCGCGCAAAAACGGCAAGATTCCTACATTTCTTCGGAAGTATTTTTGCTAGCCGCACTAGAAGATAAGGGCGCGCTTGGTCAATTACTCAAAGAAATAGGGCTTACCGAGAAAAAAGTTTCTGAAGCAATAGAAAAAGTGCGTGGAGGTCAGAAAGTGAATGATCCAAATGCAGAAGAGCTAAGACAAGCGCTTGAGAAATTCACAATAGATCTAACTGAACGAGCGGAACAAGGCAAACTTGATCCTGTCATCGGGCGTGATGATGAAATTCGTCGCACCATTCAAGTATTGCAACGCCGGACCAAAAACAACCCCGTGATTATTGGTGAGCCCGGTGTAGGTAAAACGGCGATTGTGGAAGGGTTAGCGCAGCGCATTATTAATAATGAAGTACCAGAAGGTCTACGTGGTCGTCGAGTATTGTCATTAGACATGGGGTCTTTGGTTGCAGGGGCTAAGTATCGTGGTGAATTTGAAGAACGCTTAAAGTCGGTGCTTAACGAGCTAGCGAAAGAAGAGGGTAATGTCATCCTCTTTATTGATGAGTTGCACACTATGGTCGGTGCAGGTCGAGGCGAAGGCGCAATGGATGCGGGGAATATGCTTAAGCCCGCTCTGGCTCGAGGAGATCTACACTGCGTCGGTGCGACCACTTTAGACGAATATCGTCAATATATAGAGAAAGATCCGGCACTTGAGCGACGTTTCCAAAAGGTACTGGTTGATGAACCTAGCGTAGAAGACACAGTAGCTATTTTGCGTGGTTTGAAAGAGCGCTATGAGCTCCATCACCATGTGGAGATCACCGATCCCGCTATTGTTGCTGCTGCGAGTCTATCGCACCGTTATATTTCTGATCGCCAGTTGCCCGATAAAGCGATTGACTTGATCGATGAAGCCGCTTCAAGTATTCGAATGCAAATAGATTCAAAGCCAGAATCTTTAGATAAGCTTGAGCGCAAAATTATTCAGCTGAAAATTGAGCAACAAGCGCTAACGAATGAACACGATGAAGCGAGTGAAAAACGCTTACAGGTGTTAAACGAAGAGTTAAAAGTGAAAGAGCGCGAGTTTGCCGAGTTGGAAGAAGTTTGGAATGCGGAAAAAGCAGCTCTTTCGGGTACTCAGCATATTAAGTCCGAATTAGAGCAAGCGCGTATGGATATGGATTTCGCACGTAGAGCGGGTGACTTGAACCGTATGTCAGAACTTCAATATGGCCGAATTCCTGAACTTGAAAAGCAGCTCGACCTTGCAACTCAAGCTGAAATGCAAGAGATGACTTTACTGCGCAACAAAGTAACTGATGTAGAAATTGCGGAAGTGCTTTCAAAGCAAACTGGTATTCCAGTTTCTAAAATGCTGGAAGCTGAGAAAGAAAAACTGCTGCAAATGGAGGATGCGCTGCATCAACGAGTTATCGGACAAGTTGAAGCCGTCGAAGTGGTATCAAATGCGATTCGCCGTAGCCGAGCTGGGTTATCTGATCCAAATAGACCGATTGGTTCCTTCTTATTCTTAGGGCCAACTGGTGTGGGTAAAACTGAATTGTGTAAAACACTCGCAAACTTTATGTTTGATAGTGAAGATGCCATGGTGCGAATCGACATGTCTGAGTTTATGGAAAAACACTCAGTAGCGCGATTAGTCGGCGCGCCTCCAGGTTATGTGGGCTACGAAGAGGGTGGCTACTTGACCGAGGCTATTCGTCGTAAACCGTACTCGGTTATCTTGTTGGATGAAGTTGAGAAAGCACACCCTGATGTCTTTAATATCCTGCTACAGGTATTAGATGATGGGCGCTTAACTGATGGACAAGGACGCACAGTTGATTTTCGTAATACAGTGGTAATTATGACCTCAAACTTAGGGTCTTCACAAATTCAAGAAAAATTCGCAAGCTTGGATTATGAAGGCATTAAAAAAGAGGTAATGGAGATTGTAGGTAAACATTTTAGACCAGAGTTCTTAAACCGAGTGGATGAAAGTGTAGTATTCCATCCGTTGGCGCAAGAACAAATTAAATCGATCGCTTCTATTCAATTAGCCCGTCTTGGTAAACGAATGGAAGAGAAAGGTTATCAGCTTGAGGTATCTGAAAAAGCGTTAGAGCTGATTTCTCAAGTTGGGTTTGATCCTGTTTACGGAGCAAGACCATTGAAACGCGCTATTCAACAAAGCGTTGAAAATCCATTAGCGAAAGAAATCTTGGCAGGAAGAATCCTACCGGATAAAAAAGTTAAGCTAGTTGTTAGCAATGACCAAATTATTGCTCATCAAGACTAAACATTTACATTCAAAAGGGCCAGAAATGGCCCTTTTTGTTTGAAAATTGCTCTCATTGGTTCTTTTGTGAGCTGTTGGTTCGTTTTTATGAGAAAGTTTCATTTTAAGACTTGTGTCCTTCTCTAAACTACCTATAATGCGCCTCGTTGTCAGGGCAGTGCTACTTACTTCTGCTGATAACAGATGGACACTTGTTTAAAAGAAATAATCGATAAAGTGTTTGACACTTAAGGTTATATCGCTAGAATGTTCGTCCGCTTTGAATGCTTTTAGATAAGCATCCAAGCAAGCTCTTTAACAATATAAACCTATCAATCTGTGTGGGCACTCGTTGATGATAATCAAAAAAGATTTATCAATGAACTGAGTGACCAATCAGAATCAAGTTTACTTGATTTTGGCACAGTCAATTCATT
>NZ_CAWPGB010000066.1:0-106356 GCF_963887575.1 Vibrio sp. 3-2(1)
ATGACCAGTCTTCGTTACATTGTCAGACTCGCTACTTTATTCAGAGTCCTAGGTTCATCTGGTGATACAGATGGTTCACACATTAAGCGGTGAACAGCGCTTCATACGACCTCACGTCGCACGCCCCATTATGAGTTAGTGTTGTTCCAATTCACCAAGCCTACAGACATAACTTGACCAAGTTTTTCTCATGTATGATTATGTAATTAATTGACTATTTAGAGCTTAGATTAGCTACTAAAAGATTGGTGCATTTAGTCAAAACTAGCGAGGATAAAGTGAACGATTCTATAACAATAAAAGGGGTTACTAGTTACCATCCGACTACACCACAAATTATCGATATATCAAAGCAAAATACGTTAATTTTCGGTTTAAATGGAACAGGTAAGTCTACAATTTCTAATTTTTTGTATGATAGAGAAAAGTTCGATAGTTGCAGCCTTAATGTTGAAGGACATTTTACACCTATTGTGTACAACCAAGCCTTTGTAGATCAGAACTTTGTAAAAAGCTCAATGCAGGAAGGTGTATTCACATTAAGTAAAGACAATGGAGATCTTGAAGCTAGAATTACTGAAAAATCAAAACTTAGGGGAAAACTGTTAGACTTATACAGCGGTATCAGAACTAAGATGTCAGCCGCCAAAATGGATCAAAAAAAGGCAACTGATTCAGCTATCGAAGAAGTATTCAAACAAAAGCATATCATCGAGAAAACTTCCCTTGAACCGTTTCTTGAGGGGTATAAAAAGTCTAAAAGTAAATTTTACGACAAAGTAAAGTCTCAAAAAGGAACGTCCCAAGACTCAATTGTTAGCCTTCAAGATGAGTACAATTCACTAACTGAGTCTGATAAAACTCTACCGACGCTAATTACTCTGCCTCCTCCACCAAGCCTGAGCGTTGCAGAATCAACCATACTTTCCGAACCAATTGTAGGCTCATCAAGTAGTCAGCTCACTGAGTTTATTACTGAACTCAACAATTTAAATTGGGTTAAAAATGGTAAAGACAATTACTTAGCGGAAACTCAAACAAAATGCCCTTTTTGTCAAAAAGATACTATAGATGACACCTTTCGCTCTGAGCTTGCAGCACTATTTGACAAAACATACGACGCCAACGTTCAAAAAGTAGAAGCTATCTCGAAGACTTATGCTGATGCTGTCACTAACTATATTACCGCCATCAAAGATGCGTTTGTGAGTTGCTCGCTATATGAGCCAAGCTTACACAAAATTGACCCTGTTATTGCACTGCTAGAGCGTACCTATCAAGATAATCTCATCCTGATTAAATCTAAGGTAGAAAAGCCAAGCTTATCCATTGAACTCATTGACTATAAAGAAAAATCAGATCCTTTAATGAAAATATCTGACGAGATCAATGCAGTTGTAAAATCGGTAGTGACCAAAGCAAAAAAATTCAAGGAAAGCAAGCAAGACATCCAAAACAGGATGTGGAACTCAGTTAGATACCATACTGATTCTATTTTCTCATTGGAGAAGCGTTTAAGAGATGAAAAAGCTAATGAGATAGAACAACTAAATGCATATTTAGAAAGAGTAAAACAGGTTGGTCAAAAAGTTGCTAGTAGAATCAGCTACCTTCGATCCAAAACGTCAAATATCGACGATACTATTGAAAGAATTAATGTAAATTTAAAGAGTCTAGGTCTAATAAGCTTTGAAATTGTTGCATCAACTGACCCAGAACTACCAAATTACTTTGTACTTAGCCGAGGTGAAAAGGCCACAGAAGGGAAAGAAGTGTTTGAATCTCTCAGTGAAGGAGAAAAAACACTGATAACCTTCTTGTACTTTATCGAGAAATGCAACGGCAGTATGAGTAAGGATTCAGATATTGCCGATAAAGAAAAACTAGTCGTTATTGATGATCCAATTTCTAGCCTCTCTCAAAACTATATCTATGATATAGCCTCTCTTACTCACACCAAAATCATCAAAGGCAATAGGTTCAAAAAGGTTATTGTGCTAACCCATAGTTTGTTTTTTTATCAAGAGCTACTGAAGTTGGCGCCACAAGGTAAAGACAAGTTCAATGATAAATACTCACTATATCGCTTAAACAAAAAGCAATACACTAATCTACAGCCAATGAATAAGGATGAGCTAAAAAATGATTATCAGTCTTTATGGCAGATAATCAAAGATGTAATTGAGGGGAGTGCTAACCCTGTTGTTTTACCTAATGTAATGCGAAATATCATTGAGTATTATTTCGGCTTTGTACACAAGAGAGACAAGCTATCTGACATACTAAATGAGTTAGCAGAAAAAGAGCCAGAACAAGGACATAAGGCATTTTATCGCTACATTAATAGGAGTTCACACTCTGATCCTACGAACATTGGTTTGATGGTCGAAGTTGAACCTCAAGCATATTTGGAACGATTCAAGTCTATATTTACTGAGAGTCAAGACGAGGAACATTACAACTGTATGATGGAGATATAGTGGTTACCACTGAGGTATTCAATCAACTTAGCGTCTTGGCAGCGATCGGCGGTGCTTACACACTACCTCAAGCTTGCCTAGACGAAATCGAACGTACTGACGTACATCAACAATTTTCGGTCTCATCGGCAAAATCTCCACTGAGTGCCTGTGCTTGCCACAGGCAGCCTCATCACACAATGTAATAAGCTACTTCGGTTCAGTAGGCTGGAGAATTACCTAAGTGGTAACGAAACAAGTTTAATATACTTCTATTTTTGTGTAAATCGCTTACATAGTTTGAGTGATGTAGAACTCTCACAAATCTGAGTTATGTAGGATAGGGAACAGAACAAACGCGCTTTTGTCCACCGACGTTTCAGATCTTCCTGAACCCTACTAAATGTTACTGCCAAACTTCATGTTGACCAAAAACACTGAGAGGAGGTCATCATGAGAAAGTTATCATCTGGAAAATGCAGTGGCATCAAAAGGCCATTTAAGCTTGAAGAGATCTGGCGGATCAGAACTAGGCTAGAGATTGAAAATGATCTGATGCAGCTCGCACTACTGAACCTAGCTATAGATAGCAAGTTAAGAGCGAGTGATTTGCTAAAACTACACGTTTACGATGTTTCTTCGCAAGGAGTTATCTATGAAAGGGTTCAGTGCATCCAGCAAAAAACTGGCACCGATGTCCACTATGAGATTACTCCGAGAACACAGCAAAGTATTAGCCGATGGATTTTTGCAGCATCTCTAGAGGCAAGCAGTTTTCTATTCCCGAGTAGCCGACGCACTGGGCAACCTATCAGCTACTCATTCTATCGTTCAATTATCAGGAATTGGGCTGCAAAACTGGGACTGAATGCTGACTATTACGGCACTCATTCCATGCGCCGCACCAAAGCCACTTTAATCTATGCCAGAACGAAAAACATCAGGGCCGTACAGATCTTACTTGGACATTCGAAGCTAGATAACACAATTCGATACCTTGGCGTTGAGCTAGAAGACGCTCTGAGGTTGTCTGAGAAAACAGACTGCTGACAGACAGGAGACAGGAGCTGCCACAGGCTTTTCTTCTGAAAAGCCTGTGGCCCAAAACAATTCAGAGCTTCTCTTATTTTGGATAGGTAAGGCTGCACAAAGCTTTGATGATACGTAGTGAAAACTGTCGTTTTTATTCAATCTTTAGCTAAGAGCAAGAACTATGATGTGTGACATCGAAAAGCAATGCTCACTTGAAGAGTCATTGTATAGCATGCAGGATAAAAACGATGTTAAACATTAAACCAATCGATAACCTAGAACAGATTCATTCCCTAAAACAAGTGTACTTTGCTCAATCCACCGCACCCTTAGACGGTATGTGGCATTTCGGTTTTGTACCAATGGCGACTCACTACGGGTTCTATGAACAAGGTGCTCTTGTAGGATACTGCTGTATCAACAGTGATGGTTATATGCTGCAATTTTATCTATCCACCGAGGCGAACACCGATCAAAGAGATTTATTTACGTTAATTACTGATGGAAACAGCTCTGTCATTGGTGACGTTAAAGGCGCTTTTGTTAGCACAGCTGAGACTCAATATCTATCGCTGTGCATGGATAACTCTTTACAGTTTACAGTCAATGCGTTGATGTATCAGCAGATGGAAAAAAGCGATGAAAACGTCCAATGTAACGTTGAACTACAGCAAGCATCCACTGATCAATTGGAGCAGTTTGTTGAATTTGCTGCGGCTAACATTGGAGCACCCAAAGAATGGTTAACTGGCTATTACAACAACCTAATCAATTGCAAAGAACTATTTGGTTACTGGCAGGGAACAGAACTACTTGCCGCAGGTGAATGCCGCTTATTCGACGAATTTCAAACGGAATATGCCGATCTGGGCATGATTGTCGCGCAGTCACAACGTGGGAAAGGCATTGCTACTCAAGTGCTTCACTGGCTCGTAAAAAGCGCCAATGAGCGTAACTTAACGCCAATTTGTTCTACCGAGAGCAGTAATGTAGGTGCGCAAAAGGCAATAAAACGAGCGGGTCTCACGGCAGTCAATCGTATTGTCCAGATTGAATTCGAACTATAGTAACGAATCACAAACTATTTCTGGCTATGCTAGGCTGCTCTGAAATGGGCGTCCCTCATCAAGTTATAGGAATTCTAGATGCTCCATTGGTTATTATCACCGAAAGCTCCAACTGTCGCTAAGTATGTTCAATGCTATTGGCTGATTGAAAAACAACCGAATGCCGAGAGCTATCCATTCCCGAAGCTTAACCCTGACCCTTGTGCTCACTTAATCATTTCGCCCAAAAATCAACGCTATCGTTATGATTTCAATTCGGCTGCTTCTATAGGATTAGGAAGTCATTGGCTCTATCCCCATCAACAAACCGTTGCACTAGATCATACCAATCCGTTCGTTCATCTTGGGATTAAATTTCATACTGGAGCCTTGTATAGCTTGCCCCAATTTTCGAAGCAAGTGGCTCTTTTAGAGCAATCCATGTTACTCGATCAAGTTGAAGAGGTAGCAAGCGGTGACAGGCTTTATAATCTATTGGATTTAGATGAGTTAATTACTCTTGCTCAAAGTGACCCGAATAATTGTGTTGATCAACTCGATACGAAATTAACACCGTGGCTCAAACTGTGCTCTGAAGATAAGCACAGTGAACTTACTCGGCAAGCTTTGAAGCATCTTGATAATACCCCCATCTCTGATTTGGGAGAGCGGCTTTTTTGCTCACAACGAACCTTAGAGAGAAGCTTTCAGCGTGTGACTGGAATGACGCTGAAGCAGTGCCAATCCATGAATCGATTAGAGGTGATGTTAGAGTATATTTATCAGCGAGACTCAGACGCACTCGACTGGGTAGATATTGCGTTCAGATTTGGATTTAGTGACCAACCCCATTTAATCCGCTACCTAAAAAAGCAGTTAGGATTAACGCCGAAAACCTATGAAAAAGAGCGAGGGTTAACAATTGATGTCTATGGTGGTATCACAGCTAGCAACGATTGAGATTGTCGGAAATGTTCAATCTCAGAACCGTTTAATTTGGATAATATCAGGCAATACCAAACAATTTACCAACGGAATATCGGAATGATTAGAAAACTCAAGCCAACAGATATTGAACGCATTTTAACAATTTGGCTTAATGCATCCATCAAGGCTCACGGTTTTGTATCGCCAGAGTTCTGGAAGTCACAAGTTCCCAGCATGCGTGATATCTACATCCCTGCCTCAGAGACTTATGTATATGAAAAAAATGGTGAGATTGTAGGGTTCTACTCGCTATACGAAGACATGTTAGCGGCAATTTTTGTTGCACCAGAGCATCAATGTAAAGGTATTGGTAAAGAGTTAATCGCTCATGTTAAGCCTCAAAGAAATACTCTAACTCTTTCTGTATATAAAGCCAATCACGCAAGCTATCAGTTCTATCTAAAGCAAGGGTTTATCACCATCAGTGAGCAGTTGGATGAGCATACGGGACATCCTGAGTGCATGATGAAGTGGGATCGATATTAGTCACTGGAGTTGTTGTTAGCTCACTTTTGTCCAAAAATCGTTTTACAGCATAACAAAAAGGCGAACTTCTCAGTTCGCCTTTATTATTGAATATTGATAACAAAGTCAGTCACAACCTAAAAGATGATCATAAACTGTGACGACGCGCCATCAACATCAGCACCTACTCTTGGTAGTTATCGATACTTGGGCATGAGCAGACAAGGTTACGGTCACCGTAAACGTTATCGACGCGGCTCACGGTTGGCCAGTATTTTGATGCCTGAGTATGAGCGGATGGGAAGCAAGCCGTTTCACGAGAATATGGGTGAGCCCATGCTTCACTCGCGAGATCCGATTGTGTATGCGGCGCATTCACTAACGGGTTGTCGGCTAATGGCCATTCGCCTGATTGAACTTTCTCCATTTCGGCGCGAATCGCAATCATCGCCTCGCAGAAGCGATCCAATTCGGCTAAGTCTTCCGATTCGGTTGGTTCAATCATCAAGGTGCCAGCAACAGGGAATGACATCGTCGGTGCGTGGAAGCCATAATCCATCAAACGTTTAGCAATGTCTTCTTCGCTGATACCTGTCGCTTCTTTAAGCGGACGAATGTCAATAATGCATTCGTGCGCTACGCGGCCGTTACTACCACGGTAAAGAATAGGGTAGTGTGGGCGCAGTCTTTCCATCACATAGTTAGCATTTAAAATAGCGACTTGAGTAGCCGTGGTTAAGCCTTCTGCACCCATCATGGCAATATAAGCCCATGAGATAGGCAAAATAGAAGCGCTGCCTAAATCGGCCGCAGATACGGCGTGATCGCTGCCTTCAACTCCCCCTTCAATATGTCCCGGTAGGAAAGGCGCTAGGTGAGATTTTACACCAATCGGCCCCATACCTGGGCCGCCGCCGCCATGTGGAATACAGAATGTTTTGTGCAGGTTGAGGTGAGAAACATCAGAGCCAATAAAGCCCGGATTGGTTAAACCAACTTGCGCGTTCATGTTGGCACCATCAAGGTAAACTTGGCCGCCCGCGGCGTGAACCATGTTACAGACTTCTTTAACTTGTTCTTCGTAAACGCCGTGCGTTGAAGGATAAGTGATCATGATGCTAGAGAGGTTCTCTTTATGCTTCTCAATTTTGTCTGCGAGGTCTGCGATATCAACGTTGCCGTTATTATCACATTTCACGACCACTACTTTCATCGAAACCATTGAAGCGGTTGCAGGGTTGGTACCGTGTGCTGAGCTCGGAATTAAGCAGACGTTACGGTGCCCTTCACCACGGCTTTTGTGGTAGCGCTGAATCGCTACAAGTCCTGCATATTCGCCAGAAGCACCGGAATTTGGTTGTAGCGAGAAGGCATCATAGCCTGTGATTTCACAGAGCTTTTCTTTTAAATCCTTAGCGAGAGCGGCGTAACCTGCGGCTTGCTCTTTCGGTGCAAATGGGTGGATTGAACCAAATTCAGGCCAAGTGACAGGGATCATCTCGGCTGCGGCGTTCAGTTTCATGGTGCAACTGCCAAGCGGGATCATGCCGTGAGTTAATGAAAAGTCTTTATTCTCAAGTTTTTTCAAATAACGCATCATTTGCGTTTCGCTGTGATAGGTGTTGAACACAGGATGCGTTAGGAAGCGAGATTGACGGCGGCACTGTTCTGGAATCGCTGCAAATTCGTTGGCGGCAATTTCTGCCGACAGCGCGCTTACCGATTGCTTAATATCGAAAACCGCAAACAGGGTTTCAAGATCAGCTGTGGTGGTGGTTTCATCCAAACTGATGCCCAATTGGTCATCAAATCGGCGTAAGTTGATGTCGGCTTGCTGCGCTTTTGCGTACAGAGCTTGAGTTTGAGCGGCGCTCTTTAAGGTAATCGTGTCAAAGAAGCTGTTATGCACCAATTCGTAACCCGCTTGAGTTAAGCCTGCCGCTAGAATTGCTGTCATATGATGAGTACGGCGCGCAATGGTGCGCAACCCTTCTGCGCCATGATAGACCGCATAAAACGAGGCCATATTAGCCAGCAGAGCTTGCGCGGTACAGATGTTCGAGGTTGCTTTTTCGCGGCGAATGTGCTGCTCGCGAGTTTGCATTGCCATGCGCAGTGCTGGGTTACCTTTGGCGTCAATCGACACGCCGATCACGCGGCCGGGCATAGTGCGTTTGTGCGCTTCACGCGTTGCCATAAAGGCGGCGTGTGGGCCGCCATAACCCATAGGGACACCGAAACGTTGAGCCGAGCCAATCACGACATCCGCGCCCATTTCACCCACTGGTTTCAGCAAGGTGCTGGCCAGTAAATCCGTGGCAACAGTGACCAAGATTTTATTGGCTTGCGCTTTAGCAATCAGATCGCTTAAATCACGCACTTCACCTGTGGTGCTTGGGTATTGCAGCAGCGCGCCAAACACATCTTGTTCAGGCAATGAGTCGAGTGCGCCGATTTGTACCTCAAAACCGATAAATTCAGCGCGAGTTTTTACCACTTCAATGGTTTGTGGATGAACATCGTCCGCCACAAAAAAGACGTTACTTTTGCTTTTTCCTGCGCGTTTACACAGTGTCATTGCTTCGCCAGCGGCCGTTGCTTCATCGAGCAGCGACGCGTTGGCAATATCCATCGCTGTTAAATCCATCACCATTTGTTGGTAGTTAAGCAGTGATTCCAAGCGACCTTGAGAGATTTCTGGCTGGTAGGGCGTGTAAGCCGTATACCAACCGGGATTTTCCAGTACGTTACGCAAAATGACGTTCGGCGTGAAGGTGTTGTAGTAACCTTGACCAATGAACGTGCGTTTAATCTGGTTTTGATTGGCAAATACTTTCATCGCGCTGAGCATATCGGCTTCGCTTTTAGGCGCAGCAAGAGACATTGGGCTTTCTAAACGAATTTGCGCAGGAACGGTTTGCTCGATTAACGCGGCTAAGCTTTCGGCGTTAATCGCGTTGAGCATTTTTTGTTGATCGGCTGGGTTGGGTCCGTTGTGGCGTGCAACAAACTCATTTTCGGTACTTAACTGGCTAAGCAGTGGGCTGTGAAGTAATTCAGTCATTTCCTTTACCTTTTCAAAGATCGTGTGCGACCTTAAAAAAAAGCCGCCCATGCTGGGCAGCTTTGATCCGTGATGGGCTAATTAATCTTCTTCGATAGAGTTTTGGTACTCTTCTGCATTTTTTAGATTGTCGAGTTCAGAAGCATCAGACATCTTCACTTTCACAATCCAGCCACCTTCATACGGTTCTTCGTTGATGAGTTCTGGGCTATCTTCTAACTCTTCGTTGATTTCAACGATGACACCTGTAATCGGTGCGTAAATATCTGAAGCGGCTTTGACAGATTCAACCAGAGAAAAACTGTCTCCAGCATCAATTTCTGTATCTACTTCAGGTAGGTCAACAAACACGACGTCACCAAGCATCTCTTGCGCATGCTCAGAAATACCGATGGTCACTGTGCCGTCACCGTTGTCGCGCACCCACTCGTGGCTATCTGCAAACTTCAGTGTATTGTCCATTGCTTTATCTCCAAAAAAGTATCGTATTGATTTGAACTTGTGTTTAATTTAAAAAGGCTATTGGTAGAGTGGGAAGCGTTGGCACAGCGCTTTAACTTGTTTGCGCACACGTTGCTCAACATCACTGTTTCCTTCTGGGCTCACAACAAGGCCATCAAGAACATCGCCAATCCACTCACCGATGAGTTTGAATTCTTCACGACCAAAACCACGGCTGGTTCCAGCTGGCGTACCTAAACGAATACCCGAAGTAATCATAGGCTTCTCGGTATCAAATGGGATGCCATTTTTGTTACATGTGATTCCTGCACGCTCTAATGCTTGTTCGGCGATATTCCCCTTCAGCCCTTTAGGGCGAAGATCAACAAGCATGAGATGAGTGTCAGTCCCGCCAGTCACAATGTCACAACCGCGAGTTTGCAATACTTCGGCGAGAACTTTTGCGTTATCGATCACCGAATCAATATAACGATGAAACTCAGGGCCTAACGCTTCGCCTAGTGCTACCGCTTTGGCCGCAATTACGTGCATTAACGGGCCACCTTGCAGGCCGGGGAAAACCGCCGAGTTAATTTTTTTGCTGATCTCTTCGCTGTTGGTCAAAACCATACCGCCTCGTGGGCCGCGCAAGGTTTTATGTGTGGTGGTCGTGACAACGTGGGCATGCGGCAATGGGCTTGGGTGAGCACCAGTGGCGACTAACCCGGCAATATGCGCCATATCGACCATTAAGAGCGCGCCCACTTCATCAGCAATGGTTCGGAATTTGGCAAAATCAATCACCCGAGGAATGGCAGAGCCGCCCGCAATGATCATTTTTGGTTGATGCTCTAACGCGAGGCTGCGTACATCATCATAATTGATTTCTAAGGTCGTGCTATCGACACCATATTGAATAGCATTAAACCATTTACCAGAGAGGGCAGGCCGAGCGCCATGAGTGAGGTGGCCTCCGGCATCCAGAGACATACCTAAAATCGTGTCACCCGGTTGCAGTAAAGCCAGCATCACCGCGCCATTAGCTTGTGCGCCTGAATGCGGCTGCACGTTGGCGTATTGACAATGGAATAGGGATTTTGCACGTTCAATCGCAATGGTTTCGACGGTATCAACGTGTTCGCAACCACCGTAATAGCGACGGCCGGGGTAGCCTTCTGCATATTTATTGGTGAGACAAGTACCTTGCGCTTGCATAACGGCTTTTGAAACGATGTTTTCTGAGGCGATCAGCTCAATTTGTTCATTTTGGCGCACGTATTCGGCTTGAATACCCGCAAAGACAGCATCATCAGTGGCAGCAAGGTTGGTTGAGAAAAAGCTCTCAAGGCAGTGGTTGGGGTAACTTTTGTTCACGTTGGCATTCATGGTAGATGACCTTCCAATAATCCGACGGATTGGCTAAACATTCCGTCATTCCTTTTTAGTGGCTGCCTTATCGTTAAGCCGTTAGGCGACAACAAAGCAGAGTGTCAGTTATCCTTAAACTGGATTGCAACCCCAACAATACGGGGTGAAAAGCCACTTAAACCTTGTTAAATCCCTAACCGCAATAAGTGGTAAACTGCATCTCTTTATCTAACAAGTCAGTAACATACTCTTTGACTTATAAACAATCAATCAAAAATTTCCTATAGGAAACATGGTTTCTTTTTTTGTAAGCAAGAGCACGCTTTATTTACGTGCAGCCTCTTTAACCTTGCGTTGGCTTTATGCCACAATGATGGCCGAAATCAGGAAGATAATAATCGAGGGAAAGCATGTCTGAAGACATTTATGATGAGTACCCATCGTTGACCTTGGCCAAGGAAACTGGTGAACAAACGATCGAACCGCTTAAGCTTGGGCAACGTATTAAAGAGATCCGCTCTAAGCTTGGGATTACGCTAGAAGAGGCGAGCCAGCGGACAGGATTAGCTCGATCTACATTGAGTAAAATCGAAAACGAACAGATTTCTCCAACCTACCAAGCGATGCAAAAACTCGCTCATGGATTGCAGATAGATATGCCTCAACTATTTGAGCCACCAAAGAAAATTGTGGCAACAGGTCGTAGGGATATTTCTCGTATTGGTCAGGGAAAGCCGCATCCCACCCCAACTTACGAGCATGAATTGCTCGCCACGCAGCTCTCTAATAAGAAAATGATGCCGTTTAAAAGCCGAGTGCGAGCTCGTGCATTTGAAGAGTACAGTGACTGGGTTCGTCACGATGGTGAGGAGTTTTTGTTGATCCTCACGGGTGAAGTTTTGTTCTATAGCGAATTTTATGAACCGGTTCGATTGGCGGAAGGTGATAGCGTTTATTACGACGCTAACATGGGGCACATGCTGGTCTCTGTCAGCGAAGAGGATGCATTGATTTTGTGGGTTACTGCAAAATGAGTGTGAAAACGCGAAGTTTCTTATAGTGACAGCAATCGTTTGCTATTTGTTGGCTTTGCCCTCTGTAGTGTGCTTTTAATCACTTTTAGCTCAGGCGATGGTAAGCATCTCGCGACTTTTAATTGTGATTGGGTTGTTAATTTTGACAATTCATCTTGTTTTGAACTTGTTAATCCGTCCGAACGGGCGCATTCTTGTTCACTATTGGAAACATGGTTTCCTCTTCTTTGGACATAATAGCCAAAATTTGGTGGTGAATTCCCTGCTGGGTCGGCTGAAATGGAGATAAAAATGACTCAAGAACATGCAAATCAAACATTACTCACTACTCCTTTACATGCGCTGCACATCGAAGTTGGAGCGAAAATGGTGCCATTTGCTGGCTATGACATGCCCGTTCAGTACCCATTAGGGGTAAAGAACGAGCATTTGCATACTCGCGAGGCGGCTGGTTTGTTTGATGTTTCGCATATGGGCCAACTTCGTTTGCATGGAGCCAATGCCGCGCAAGCATTGGAGTCATTGGTTCCGGTCGACATTATTGACTTACCAGCAGGCAAGCAGCGTTACGCTTTTTTCACCAATGCACAAGGTGGCATCATGGATGACTTGATGGTTGCTAACCTTGATGATCATCTGTTTGTTGTGGTTAATGCGGCTTGTAAAGCACAAGATATTGCTCATCTACAAGCACATTTGCCACAAGGTGTTGAGCTCGAAGTCATTGACGATCGCGCGCTGTTAGCGCTGCAAGGGCCAAAAGCCGCTGAAGTGCTAGCTCGCCTGCAACCGCAAGTGATGACGATGCACTTTATGGATATTCAGCTAATGGACATCGATGGAGCCCAGTGCATTGTCAGCAGAAGTGGTTATACCGGTGAAGATGGTTATGAAATTTCTGTACCAGCAGAGCAGGCCGAAGCATTGGCGCGTAAACTGACCTCTTATGAAGAAGTGGAATGGATTGGTCTGGGCGCGCGCGATTCACTGCGTTTAGAGTGCGGTTTGTGCCTTTACGGGCATGATCTTGATACCACCACAACGCCAGTTGAAGCGAGCTTGTTATGGGCGATAAGCAAAGTGCGTCGTGCTGAAGGTGAGCGTGCGGGTGGTTTCCCGGGTGCAGACATCATTCTTGGGCAGATCGAAAGCAAAGATGTTGCACGTAAACGTGTAGGTTTAGTGGGGTTAACTAAAGCGCCAGTACGTGAAGGAACGGAGCTATTTGATGCCGATGGCCAGCATATAGGCGTAGTGACCAGTGGTACAGCGGGACCGACGGCTGGCAAGCCCGTGTCTATGGCCTATATCCGAGCTGATTTATCAGCGATAGGCACAGAAATTTTTGCTGATGTGCGCGGAAAAATGCTGCCTATGGTGGTTGAGAAAATGCCGTTTGTGGCTCAGCGTTATTATCGCGGCTAAAGCATCATAAAATGTAATAAAAGCGCATTTAAAGATGTTTCATATCGATAACGGATTAAGTACTATCTGGGTTCAAAGTGATAAGGAATGACATGATGAACAAATGGGTAGTACTTTTATCTTCGCTCGCCGTCTCTGGCAATGTGTTCGCCGTTGATGCTCAGCCCTACATAGTAAACGGTACGGATGCAAGCGTGACGGAGTTTCCTTCTATAGCGAGCTTGTTTTTTGATCAAATTGATTATAACGGTTCGTATGGAAGAGGAAGCTATTGCGGTGCTTCGTTGCTCAATAACCAATACGTATTGACGGCTGCGCACTGTGTTTATGGTAATAGTGCAAATCAGCTTTTCACCTCTGTTGTACCTAAGCTGCAAATTGAAACAAACTTTCCATACAACATATTAGAAAAAGCGCGAGTGGCGGAGATCTATTACCCATCAACTTATAACAACACCACTTTATTGGATGATATTGCGATCCTCAAGCTTGAAACACCTTTGACAATGGTGTCGTCTGCTGACTACTTAACGCGGCCTACCGCAAATTCTGATAGTACTTATCGTTCATCAAGTGAAACCTTTATTGCCGTTGGGCATGGTAATACCTCTTCTAATATTGATACTAAAACGTATCTACAGAAAACTAATTTAACCTATGTGCCTAATGTATATTGCAATTACACTTCCACCACGGACACTAATTTATGTATGGAAGGAGTGATAGGTTCTACGGGGCTTGAAAATGCAACCTGTCAGGGCGATTCTGGGGGGCCGTTATTTTGGCATATTGGCGGTAACTATATCCAAGTTGGTATAACCAGCTTCGGGCCAACTACCAAGTGTGGAGACCCTAATCCGCTAATTGGTTCAACGTCTGTATTTACAGAAATCCTTGACTATTCTACTTGGATTGAGAGTGTTCTGCTTGGTTCTGAACCACCAAAATTTGTCGCAACAGAAGCGAAACGCCAAGCTTATTTAAACCCACCTTCTGACAGTGGCGGTTCATTCGGCTGGTGGTCTTTACTGCTGATGTTTATCCCCTTCATTCGTAGACGTTGAACCCTTATTGATCTCGAGCGACCTGTTTAGGTCGCTTTTTTATTGCCTTTTTTGAGCAGGTTCCACTTAGGGCGCTAAACTTGAAAGTGATACACGCGTATCTTTCTAGATGAGTGACGAGGTGATGGATGTACAAATGGATACTGTTCAGTGCGATGCTATCAGCAAATGCTTATGCGGTTGATTTCCAGCCTTACATTGTGAATGGTTCGGATACCAGCAGTGCCACTTACCCTTCTTTTGCTAGCCTTTTATATCAAAGCAGCGCTCAGTATAGTACCAACAGTTTTTGTGGGGCGAGTATTATCAATTCACAGTTTATTTTGACGGCAGCTCATTGTATTTACGGTAAAAAAGATACCATGCTTTATACGGTGGTAGTGCCTCAGTTGGATAATGTGGCCGATTTCCCCTACGGGAATATCCAGATATCGCGCGCGGCGGCTTTTTATTACCCCAGTACTTACATCAATTCGTCCAGCGCACTCTGGCGTGATGACATTGCGATTATCAAGCTCGAAACACCGCTCAATGTGGCGGACTATTCTGCGCTACTCAATACTCAGTCAAATAATGATTACCCTGCTGGCAATAATTACAAAGCGATTGGGCATGGCTACGTGGCGGGTAATGTCCCGAATGCTAATAAGCAGTTGCAAGAAACGACCCTCACTTTTGTTAGTAATGCCGTCTGTAGCGCTTTTTATGGCTCGGCACTGACCTCAAAGCAGATCTGTTTTGATGGTGCGGTAAGCGGTGCATATAAAAACTCCACCTGTTCTGGCGATTCCGGTGGGCCTGTCTATTGGTTTAATGGCTCGCAATACATTCAAATTGGTTTAACCAGCTTTGGGCCTTCACTATGTGGCGATACTAACCAACCGATCACCTCGGTATTTACGGAGCTTTATGATTATCAGAGCTGGATTCAGCGCGTTCTTACAGGGGCAGAGGCGCCTAAATATTATGTTGCCACTCAAAATGGGGTACGTGTTCTGATTGATACTCAAACTGTTGCCCCTCAAGAGGAGAGCGGTGGCAGTTTGAGTATCCTAGGGTTGACTCTACTGCTGTTATTTCGCTTTCGGGCGCATAATAATTTTGGTTCGTCTGTTGTGGTGATTAAAAATTTGCTTGGCTCTCAACGTCATCTCTTGTGCGGTGATTCGGTTTGCCGTTTGCTCTATGTTAAACAACGCATCGATGCCGTACCCGTGCAGTGAATAACGTTGAATAAACCAATTCATCTGCTTGGGGTCGTCTGTGAGTGGTTTGAGATCGGCAATCAATTGTTTTGCTGCGGTGAGCGTTTCCTCTTCCGTTATTTCGACGGATAAACCGTCAATCAGCTTATCAATGGCTTGCTCTGCGGTGTCGACATCATTGGATGAAATCTCAACGCTAAATAGCCAATCGTTGTGTGGTTCACTATCGGCTGAAACTGCAAAGGTATTAGGAGCATAATCCAGCCCTAGCTGTTCACGCACCTGACTCACCATGCGGCGGTTTGCCACACGCCACAACATATCATCCATAAAGATAGTAGTAGCCGATTTGTGTTCCGGGTCGTTACTGATCACTCTGGCAAGATAGGCACTGCTTTTTTCGTCATTGATCGCCATGTCGATTCGAGGCTGAAAGTCTGCGCGATAATCAATGCGATAATCGACCTCAGGTGCAGAGCTGAAGGTTAATGACGCTACATAGGTACGCAATAGCGGTTTCAGTTCGGCAGGTTTAATGTCTGCGGTAATAAAGAGTTTAAAGCCTCTATTTTTCTTAAAGAGATCATCATGGGTTTGCATCAGTTGCTCAACACTCACCGTATTGATGTCCGATCCTTCGTATAACCAATGAGTGGTGTCCGGCAGATAGCTATTGCGATTAATGGCGAGCGCCATCTGGCCAATGGGTGAGCGAAGAAAAGTATCACGATTTTGCTTAAACTCTTGTTTTGTTAACTGCAGATGGCTGTCGTCGATGTTGATGGCTGTCATCGCCGTATAAAGGGCCGCAAACGCTTCGGCTAACTCATCTTTAGATGATTCAAGGCTGATACCATGCGACGTAAAGTCGATGTAGGGATTCAATATGATGCCGTGTCTTCTCAGGTGATTATCCAACTGAGAGCCGCTAAAGTTACCAATTCCACCGCGTATGGCACTCGGAATAAGCACTTCAGAAGCTTTACGCAAATCGGGCTCTAAGCTTGCTTTACCACCAAGGCTTGCCAAAGAGGTATACACTTTTTCCCCTGCGTTAGTGTCTCTGTGATACCACACTTCAACACCGTTACTTAGCATCCAAGTGGTGATATCCATCGGCTCTTGAGGTTGAGATTCCGACAAAATAGCACCTATCTGCGTAGGTGTTACAAAAGCTTGATTGACCTCTTGTAGTAGCGGTGGCCGCCCTTTTTGGGCAAACAGGGTTTTGAGTGTTGGCAGTGTCGCGACGACGGATTCGTTGTCTTCACTTTTATCCAACCCAATATTGATCTGGTAGTCGCTAGACAATAATTTGCGAAGGTGTTTATCGAGCATGGCACTGTTGGTGGTCGAGATAAATTCGGTTAACGTCGACCGTCGGTCTAAATGCGACTGGATCGGTTGATCCAATGTGCGCGCCAGCGTTTTTTCTTCGACTAAATCTATCGCGGTGGCTTTTTGCCAATTGTTATCGAAGTTCGCTAGCATCTCTTGATACTGACGGAAAATCGCCTGAAACTCTTGCTCACTCACACCATGATCACGCAGTGCAGCAAGTGTGGAGAAGAAGAGATTTTGCGATGCTTCTCTTGAGTCCACTGGAAACCCGACCTCTGCAAACGAATAGCGCTGGGTTTCAAACGGGATAGTTTGGGAATAAATCCAAAGTGCTGGAAGGTTGGCATCACTAAAATTGCTGGATAACCGCTGTTGTATCAGTTGCTGGGCGATATCATCGAGCCACCATTGGGCTTGCTGTTCACGGCTGGCTATTTTTTGCTCGCCACGGTCGATAAACAGGCTAATGTTCGGTGAGTCATTGGCACCAATGTAACCCACAAAATCTGTATTATTGGCCGTAATGCTGTGATTTCTAGTCGGCATTGGCGTGCTGCCTTTTTCCCAGCTCGCGAAATGTTTTTCTATCAGTGCCGTGGCTTGTTCTAATGTGATATTGCCAGCGATAACGATTTCGGTGAGCTGTGGCTGATACCAAGTGCGGTAAAAATCGGCAATCCCTTCGGCTGTCGCTTGGTTCACACTCTCTTTGGTGCCCAAGGGATCATGCTGCGCATATAAAGTATTAGCAATCATGTGCTCATAAACGTTTTGAGCGTAGCTCTTCTCCTCTTTACGTGAAAAACGAAACTCGCCCATGATCACGCGTTTTTCATTTTCAACCGATGTGGGAGTAAGCTCTATACCATCGGCAATATCTCTAAACCAGACCAGAGCTGGCTCTACCGCTTGGTTATCGGGTAAATCCAGTTTGTAAACCGTTTCTTGATAAGCAGTATAAGCATTGATGTCAGGGCCAAAACTGACACCTGATTGCTCAAAGGTTTTGATCGCATCATTTCCGGCATAATGAGCGCTGCCATTAAAAGCCATATGCTCAAGAAAATGAGCGTAGCCCTGTTGCTGATTGTTTTCTTGAAATGCGGCTGCGTGAACAATCAAGCGGATGGAAACGGGTTCTTTTTGATTGGGATAAATGTGGTATTTCATGCCATTGGCCAGCTCGGCGCTCGCCCAATAGGGATCTTCTTTGATCGGAGTGAACGCTTGATTTGAAGCACATCCCAACAGAAATAAGCAACTAACGAATAGTAGACGATATATTTTCATAACAACCTCGACATGTATTTGGTGGCAATATACGTCATGAGGTTTGAATTATTTTGGGGAATGTGACTGTCAACTCAGGTTTTGAGAAAGAAGTTTCAATTTTTTCGTAACAATGAATGTTATTAATTACATTGTGTAACGGTAGTGTTAGGTTTTGAATAGTTTACCCACCTTTGTATTGGATATCTCTAACACGTCAGCTAACACCATAAAACAGAGAGGCTGGCTAATTTCTTCAACAGTGGAAGCATTAGCTTCACACTGCTGAGAGATTAGTTCGGTGATCTACTGGCTTTCTTCACTGATACGAGGGGCTTTTTGCAGTGAACGTTTACGCATTAACCAACCCACCAGTACCGTTGAGATAGCGATCAACAGTGTCATCAGTGGTGCTAATATCAACGCATGATTGGCTATTTTGGCAAGCTTATCGGGCAAAAGAGAAATACCTAAGCCTGAGCCGACCAAAAACAGAATCCACGCCAGCGCGCTCAGTGGTGAGACGAGCAGGAAGCGTGTTGGTGTTACTGCATTACGCAGCCCCATTACCATAGGCAGCAAAGAACGAACTACCGGCAGAAAGCGCCCCATGAACATGGCCAGTAGCCCATACCTTTGGATCAAGTTATCGGTAGTGCGCCACTGTTTTTCTGAGACTTTGTTGAGCCAAGTTGAGACTAATCGCCACTCTTTAAGTTGGTGTCCTTGATAAAAGGCGATCGCACTGCCCAGCCAACCAGCAAAAACCAACACGCCAATAATGGCATAAAGGTTGAGTACCCCAACGGCCGCAAGGCTACCGCACAGTACAATCACACTATCGCAAGGCAGCGGCGCTGCTGGAATAAATGCACTTTCAACGAAGATAAGTAACCCAATGCAGAGGTAAAGTAACGACAGATCGACCTGTTGTAGCGCAAACAGATCTTGATGCCATAAGGCAGAGAAAATAGACAAAAAAGTATTCATAACAAGCTTCCTCAATCAGTAAATAGTAATAATTGGTCCGATTGAAAAAGGTGTTAAGCGTGGGCGAAGCGTGAATACAGGTTGGAAAATTGCAGTGCTTTACGCACAAAAACGTGAGTTGATTGACCTATATACAGAGAACAAATGACGACAAACGCAGTGGTACTGAGAGTGTAAAAAAGTAGGGTAGTTTCTGCGCTCGTCTCTTCGTCGTCATCTGAGATTAACCGAAGCCCACTGACTCGTGGCGACTCATGCCTTGTGGTTAATATCGCTGCATCACGATCAACAAAAAATGGATGACTGGAAAAATGAACATGCTGGATTGTCGTAGACTCACTCGCAGAAAAGCTTTGTGTAGCATTGAGGTTGAGCGAGGAGAACAGGCTCAATAAGCTAAACAAGAAGGCAAACATCAATGACTGGATCATAACTATCGCGAGGCTACTTAAACTGAGGGTGAGTATGCGGCGTGTCAGCGGTGCGTGTAAAGGAATTTTAGCCCTGGAAAAGCGTGAAAAAGTGAGCAGCGCTGCTGCTCACTCATGATGGTTAGATATTAATGATGCAAATTATATTGCTGCCGCGGTTGAGCTCTCGCTCGCTTTTGCGCGGTTTTTAAGGAAGGCGTAACCAAAGCCAGTCACCGCCGTACCAGCCGCAATCGCGATTAGGTACATCAGTACAGGTGTAATCGCATTTGGGATCAGTAGGACAAATAAGCCGCCGTGCGGAGCCATTAATTTCGCGCCAAACAACATAGACAGTGCACCCGTTAACGCGCCGCCTGCCATACAAGCTGGGATAACGCGCATTGGATCTTTCGCTGCAAATGGAATTGCCCCTTCAGAGATAAAGCATAAACCTAGTACAAATGAGGCTTTACCCGCTTCACGTTCACCGGCTTCAAATTTGTCTCTGGCAAGGAAAGTCGCAAGGCCCATACCTAACGCTGGCACCATACCCGCAGCCATAATAGCGGCCATTGGTGCGTAAGTTTGCGAAGCAAGTAGACCAACACCAAAGGTATACGCTGCTTTATTAATCGGCCCGCCTAAGTCAAAGCACATCATCGCGCCTAGGATTACACCCAGAAGTACGGCGTTGGCTGAGCCCATGTTGTTTAAGAACTCAGTCATTGCAGCCATGATGCTCGATACAGGGCCACCAACGATGTAAATCATCACCAAGCCAGTAAAGAGACTCGCCACAAATGGAATGATGAGGATCGGTTTTAGCGCTTCCATCGATTGAGGTAAGGAGACTTTATCTGCAATGAATTTAGCGGCGTAACCTGCAATGAAACCGGCCACAATACCGCCAAGAAAACCGGCTCCGGTAGAGCTTGCCAACATCCCGCCAATCAAACCAGGAGCAAGCCCCGGACGGTCAGCAATCGAGAACGCAATAAAACCCGCCATGACAGGGATCATTAATGCAAAGGCTGAACCGCCACCAATGGTCATCAGCGCTGCCGCCAATGTGCCTTGCTCTTTAAACGCTTCAATACCAAACACAAAAGAGAGTGCGATGATCAAACCACCCGCGACTACGACAGGAAGCATGTGAGATACCCCAGTCATCAGGTGCTTGTACACCCCTTTTTTCTCTTCGGTTTGATTGTTATTAGACGCTGACGATTGCGTATAAATAGACGCTTGGTTAAACGCGTTGGTGATCTCTTGCTCGGTTTTTTTCAGTGCAAGACCTGTACTGGTTTTGTACAGTTTTTTGCCGTTGAAACGATCGAGTGGTACTTCGATATCGGCCGCAATGATCACCAAATCCGCATCAGCAATCTCTTGCGCCGTGAGTTGGTTTTTCGCGCCCACAGAACCACGTGTCTCTACTTTGATTTGATGGCCAAGGCGTTTTGTATGGTTTTCTAGCGCTTCTGCCGCCATAAAGGTGTGTGCAACACCCGTTGGACAAGCGGTAATCGCCACGATTTTTTTAGCGGCTTGCGTTACGACTGGCGCAGATACCGTTTTTGCCTCTTGCTCAGTTAGGATAGTCGCTGCACTTATCGCGCTGTTCAAAAAAGCAACGGGATCAGACGTGCAGGCTGAAATGTCACTTTGGTACACTTTTTTGCCGATAAAGCGGGTGGTATCTATTGGTGTATTACGAGCAATAACCACCACATCTGCGTTGTCGATTTCACTGCTAGAGAGCGTATGGCCTTGAATGATGCTGGAATGGCATTCAACCACAGCGGTCCAATTGAGCGATTTTGCCGCTTGTTCAAGCAGCCCGGCAGCAATGATGCTGTTTGCAACGCCACTGGGGCATGCGGTAATAATAGCAATCTTCATAGTTACGACCTTCTGTCCTTATGAGTTAGCGCTTAAGCTAACGGGTTGTAATTGGATTTGTTGTTGTAGGGTTTCTAGTTGTTTTCGGTTTGACATACCCACGCCGACTTGCGTAACAGCTAACGCAGAGAGGGCAGTGGCAAAAGTAAGCAGTTCTGTTTTTTCCATCTGCTGCATGTGTCCCCAGCAAAGGCCAGCGACTAAAGTATCGCCTGCGCCAACAGTGCTAACGACCTGCATACGTGGTGGTTTTGCATGCAGCCATTGATGTTGGTTCAACCACATCACGCCATTTGCTCCCATCGACACCACGATATTTTCGATGCCTTTTTCGGCCAGTTGCGCGGCGGCCGCTTGGCATTGCTCAGGAGTGTGTAGTTCACGCCCCACAAATTGAGAAAGCTCTTCATCGTTTGGTTTAATCAACCAAGGCTTAGCGTCAAGGCCCGCTTTGAGAGCATCACGGCTGCTATCAAACAGTACTTTTTTACCCATCGAGTGCAGTTTTTCGATCCACGAAGCACATAATGCTGGGGAGATGCCCTGTGGCAAGCTACCAGCGAGCACAAAATAGTCGTGATCAGCGGCTAATCTCTCGAGAGTGCGTTCGAACTGCTCAATGGCAAGCGGCGTCACTTCAACTCCGGGGAAATTGATGTCGCTCACTTCGCCCGATTGCTCCACCAATTTCACGTTAATACGGGTTGCACCATCAACACGAACAAACTCATCAATTGCGGCCATTTGATCAAATAGCTGACAGAACAACTCTTGGTTATCACGGCCAAGAAATCCGGTCACAGTCACCTTTGCACCGAGATCGCTCAGTACTTTCGCAACATTAACCCCTTTACCTGCGGCGTGAAGCGAGCCTTGTTTGACTAGGCTCACTGAGCCAACATTCAGCACATCCAAGCTACCTGTTAAATCAAGCGCTGGGTTGAGCGTGATAGTGACGACTTTATTTGTCATGGCTTAATCCTCACCCTTCACCTAGACCAGAAGCAATCGCTTTACCGATCGATTCTAATGCTTGCTCGGCGTCTGCCCCCTCAGCTGAAAACTGAAGCTGGTGGCCATGTTTTACGCCCAGCGCAATGACTTTCATCAGGCTTTTCGCGTTGGCTGTTTTTCCGTCGCCATCTAAGTTAGACACTTTGATATTGGCTTCAAATTTCTTCGCTTCGGCCACCAACATCGCTCCTGGACGAGCGTGCAGACCATGTGCATTTTTGATTTTGAATACCGCAACCTTGCTTGCTGCGCTCTCATCTTTTGCCGGAGCTTGCTCATTGTCATTGCTGAAGAAAGCCAATAATTGGGCAGCATTCGCATTGAGCAAGGTTTCTTGCTGTTGCTGAAGCACAAGCTGCGTGAGCTTATCCAGAATGTTTTGGTGAGCATTATTACAAGCGGCAATCGCGATCAAGGCTTTGACGTTGAGTTGATTGTATTCACACGCATTGGCGGTTGACACAAACGAAATGCCCGTGCGTTTGACCGCTTTGTCACTGCTGATTAACCACAATCCCTTGCCTAGGTGGGTTGGCTCTTTCGTGACCAGTTCGGCAACAAATTCATTGTCGGCACAGCCGGTATTGCGTAGCAAACCGCCAGCGACGGCGCTCATCTGTACCATATCACTGGCAGGGAAAAGCAGTTGGATCAACGAAGCATCAAAATCAGGCTCAAATTGCACTTCGCCATTGAGGAGTGCAATCACATCATTGGCACTGGACGCTTGTTTCAGTTTCTCTTCAACGCCATCGGCGGACAACACTTGCGTCAGTTGTTTTAGAATGCCCAAATGTTCATCGGATTTCGCTGCAATACCAATCGCGACATAAACGGTTGTGTCGTTACCCCAGTCAACGCCGTTGGGGAAGTGGTGAACAGCAACACCCGTTTGCTTAACCAGTTGACGTGTATCGGTTGTACCGTGTGGGATCGCGATACCATTACCAAGAAAGGTCGAATTCTGAGCTTCACGGTTAAGCATGCCATCGACATAGCCTGCTTCGACGAACCCTTTGTTGGTTAGATCCGCTGCGATAGCTCGAATCGCCTCTTGCTTGTTCGTGGGTGATTGGCCCAAAGTAATATTGTTGGAATTGAGTTGCAGCATTTTGGCCTCTTTGCCTTACGGCTTAATTCGTTATCACTTTGAAGTATAGATTTCACCTAAGTGATAGTTTATTAATATGACTTATTCAAGCTGAATCGTTTCAGCTTTTTTCCCAAAAAAATTCAGCAAACCTATTTTTGACGAAAAATGGCGCTGTTCAACTTACTCGCACTGCTCATTTTTTATAACACTCACATTTGGTGATCTTTACATCGATGAAGTGATGGTCAAATGTAGCCTTAGTTATCATTTTGTAATTTTGCTGAATCCTTTCAGCTTTTATACTGAATCGATTCAGCGTATAATTCAACTTCATCAAGGATCAAAAAATGAGTTCTATGATCCGACGCACAGAACAAGAGTGGTTGATATGACACTAGATGAGATAGCGAAGTTAGCGGGAGTCTCTAAAACCACCGCCAGTTATGTAATCAATGGCAAAGCGCAGAAGTACCGCATTAGTGAAAAAACCCAGCAGAAAGTGATGGCGGTGGTGGATGCCCATAATTACCGTCCCGATCACGCCGCTTCTGCTTTGCGAGCAGGAAATAGCCGCTCTTTTGGGCTCATCATCCCTGATCTTGAGAACACCAGTTACGCGCGTCTTGCCAAATTGTTAGAGCAGAACTCTCGTCAAGCGGGTTACCAAATTCTCATCGCCTGTTCGGACGATGACCCGCATACCGAAATGTCGGTGGTGGATGCCTTGGTCTCACGCCGCATCGATGCACTGTTTGTTGCCAGCGCGATTCCTCACGCCAGTGAGTTTTATCTCAAGTTGCAACATTCAGGTACTCCGGTTATTGCGATTGACCGCCCGTTAGATGATGAATTTTTCGCCTGTGTGATCAGTGAAGATTTCAACGCCGCGTTTGAATTGACTCACTCTCTATTAACGCCGGAGATTAAAACCGTTGGTTTGGTCGGTGCATTACCAGAGCTTAATATTTCGCAAGAACGCCAGTTGGGTTTTGAAGCCGCGCTGAGAGCGAAAAATCTGCACAGTATCATCGGTTATGGCGCGCACTTTAACCGTGAAGAGGGCAAACGAGTGGTGAATGAATGGATCGCCAATAACAGTATGCCAGATGCGATCGTCGCGACTTCTTACACTCTGCTTGAAGGGATTTTAGATGTATTGTTTGAAAACCCAAGTTTAATGAATCAGGTTAAGTTATCGACATTTGGTGACAACCGTCTACTTGATTTCTTGCCGATTAAAATCAACTCGTTGCCGCAACAGTTTGAACTGATTGCCGACAGCGCACTCGCGTTAGCACTCAACGCTTCGGCAAAACGTTATCAAGCTGGGATCGAATTGGTGCCTCGTAAACTGAAAGTTCGTATCTATTGATGGCCACTTTTTAGCTTAATTTTTATAAAGTCATCAAGAAAATTCACGTAACCTAAGCTCTGTTTTGCTAGATCTTACGTCGCTTTTCTTGGTTAATCGCGTATTATGAAGCACTTTGATTTTCGGTATTTTTAGGGTTGGAATGAAGTTTCTTCACACCTCTGACTGGCATCTCGGTCGACAATTTCATAACGTTTCTTTATTGGATGATCAGCGCGCAGTACTCAATCAATTGATTGAGTATCTGCAGTGCAATCGAGTCGATGCTTTAATCGTCGCCGGAGATATCTACGATCGTTCAGTTCCACCGACGGCAGCCATTGAATTGATGGATGATATAGTCAACCGCGTGTGCAACGAGCTTTCCATCCCCTTAATTATGATCCCCGGTAACCACGACGGGGCGAAGCGTTTAGGCTTTGCGGCCAAGCAGATGCAACACTCGGGCTTGCACATTATTAGCAATTTTGAACAGATGATGCAGCCTGTGGTGCTAAAATCAGCCATTGCTGGTGAAGTGGCATTTTATGGTATGCCTTATAACGACCCTGAAGTCGTTCGCCACCACTTTGGAGAGTCCGTAACCAGTCATGATGAAGCCCATCAATACCTCATTAAGCAGATTACATCGCAGTGGGATTCGTCACAACGTCACGTTATGATTAGCCACTGCTTTGTTGATGGCGCTATCGAATCTGACTCTGAACGTCCTTTGTCCATTGGCGGCTCTGATCGTGTCAGTCATCAACACTTTGTACCTTTTGATTATGTTGCGCTCGGCCATCTGCACCAACCGCAGAAAAAGGGGGAAGAGTATATCCGTTACTCTGGCTCTCTAATGAAATACAGCTTTTCAGAGCAGCACCACAAGAAAGGAGCGACCTTGGTTGAATTTGATGAACAAGGTTTTGCCAGCGCCACGCATGTGCCACTGACTGCTCCTCATAGCATGCGTATTATTGAAGGTGAGTTGCTGGAGATCATAGAGCAAGGCAAAACAGACCCACACAACCACGATTATCTGTTGGTTCGTCTTACCGACAAACACGCGATACTGGACCCAATGGAAAAACTGCGTCAATCCTACCCCAACGTACTGCATTTAGAAAAACCGGGCATGTTGGTGGGAGTTGATCAAGCAATGGGGCGTGCACGTTTGGCACGCGGTGAGGTGGATATGTTCCGCGATTTTTTCTTAGAAGCTAAGCAAGAAGCGTTAACCGCAGCGCAAGAGCAAGCGGTGATCGACGTCATTCAAGAACTAAAGCCGGGAGCCCAAGCCTAATGCGTCCAATACAATTGACTCTGCAAGCATTTGGCCCCTTTGCTCATAAAGAAGTGGTGGATTTTACCGCTTTGGGCGCCTCGCCGCTATTTTTGATTAATGGTCCAACCGGAGCGGGCAAAAGTTCACTGCTCGATGCCATTTGCTACGCTTTGTATGGTGAAACGACAGGCAGTGAGCGCACTGGTGATCAAATGCGCTGCGACTACGCGGACCCGCACACGCTCACCGAAATCAGCTACCAGTTTGAGCTTGGCGGGCGAATCTACCAAGTTGATCGCTCGCCCGACCAAGAAGTGCCGAAAAAACGCGGTGAAGGCTCAACAAAAAAATCCCATGCCGCGAGCTTGTTTGAATGGGTCGATGGCGAAATGAAATTGCTTGCTAACAAACCCAATCCCGTCGGTAAAGCAATGGTGGAATTGATCGGTTTAGATGTAAAACAGTTTCGCCAAGTGATGGTCATCCCCCAAGGGAAATTTCGTGAATTACTGACTGCCAACTCCAAAGAGCGGGAGCAAATCTTTGGTCAGTTGTTTCAAACTCACATTTATAGCCAAATTGAACGAGCGCTGTTTGAGAAAGCGGCGGGGATCCGCAAAGCGAAAGAAGAATTTGATCACCAAATTAAAGGCGCATTGGACGTCGTGAACGCAACTAGCGAGTCACACCTTGAAACGTGCATTGCTGAGCTGTCACCGCAATTGACGGCCGCTCACGCCGCGTACCTAGATGCCCAGCAAAAGTTTGATGCAGCGAGTAGCGAGCAAAAGGCGGCGCAAACCCTTGCTAAACAATTTCAAGAGCAGCGTCAACTCGTGCAACTTAAAGCCGATCACGATGCACAATCGTCAGTCATCGATGCGGTAAAAGCTCAAAGGCATCAAGCCTTGCAAGCTACGCGCTTAGATTCACCCTATTACGAATTACAATCGTCACAGCGTCAGTTAGAAGTGGCCAACCAAGCAAGAGCCGAAAAAGAGCAAGCGATTACGGAGTCACAACAGCAGTGGCAACAGGCCAAAGCGGCTCAAGAAGACGCGGCAGAAAAAGTCAAAATAGTGCCGAATCTGATGCAACAAATTTATGACTTAAACCTAATCAAAACTAAGCTTGTTGAACGGGAGCATCATCAAAAAGCGCTGCAACAAGCCTTACGTGAAGTGGAGATCGCGACGCAAAATCGCCACAACTTGCACGCCGCTGTTGAGCAGTTTGAGCAGCAAATTATGCTTAAGCGTCAAGAGTGCGAAAGAGTCAACCAACAGTTGGCTGAGTTAAAAGGACAGCGCTTAGAGCTTGAAACCATCAAACAGCAGATTGATCGCTTATTAAAGCTGCAGCAGCTTGAACAGCGTTTAGCCATAGAGCAAGCTGCACTGAGCTATAGTCAGCAGCAGTTTGATTTGGCACAGCACGCAACGTTGGACGCGAAGCAGCAAGCCGATAAATTAGAGCTGATTTGGCACACCAACCAAGCCGCCGAGCTGGCTCGAACCTTGGAGCAAGGCGACGAGTGCCCGGTGTGTGGCAGTTGCGATCATCCTAAATTAGCGCGTTATGCCGGAGAAACGGTGACTAAGGCGCAAGTGCAGCAGGCAAGAGCGATACAGCAAAACAAACTGGCCACAGAGCAAGAAACGCTAAAACAGCAACAGCAACGAGCGACCCAATACGCACGGCTTGAACAAGAGATGGCAAGTTTGAGGGAGTCATTATCTGGAAATACGCAAAGTTTAGTACAACTGCAGCAAACTCAAAGCGATCTTGAACATTCCATTGCTCATCTTGAATCGCTCAATCCAGAGCAATTAGCTCAACAATTGGCAAAATTAGAACTGCAGTTAGCACAAGCTAAGCAAAATGCTGAAACGCAGCAGCATAAAGTCGAACAGGCCACCCTGACGGTTGCCAAAGAGCAGACCGAAGTTTCTGCCTTAAGCCAAGGGATCCCGGAGTCGTATCAAGACAGTTTGCATTTGAACGAATCTTTAACCCAGTTAGAGCTGCAATTGGCTAATCTCAACCGTTTAGATGCGGAAACCAAAGCGCGCTTCAATCAAGCGAACGCCGATTTTTCTGGTGCGAAAGCGGCGTTGGCGGCGGCGGTCGAACACCAGATACATTGGCAAAATGCGTTTACGCAGTCACAGCAGCAGTGGCACAGTGCGCTGATTGAGAGCCAGTTCGACGATACTGAGCACTATTTACAGGCGCGTTTATCTTCGCAGCAGATCGAGCAGCTTGAAAAGCAGATCAAACAATTTGACGAAAGAAGTACGACGTTAAACGCCCAGCTTCAAACATTAGCCAGTGAGCTGAGTGAAAAAAGTGAGCCCAATCTTGCTGAGTATGCAAGCGCGGTCGAGGCTGTAGCCATGTTACAGCAAAGCGCATTGGATCAATGGAGCACGTTACGGTCTAAAATGGATGCCTTAACCAGTGTGAAAGAAAAAATCGCTATTTTACATATAAAAAATGAAGCCTTAGAGCAAGAGTACCAAGTATTTGGGACTTTGAGCGATATCGCCAACGGCAAAACAGGCGCTAAAGTGAGTTTACACCGCTTTGTTCTTGGCGTGCTGTTAGATGATGTGCTGATCCAAGCCTCAATGAGGCTGCAGATCATGAGTAAGGGGCGTTACCTGCTCAAGCGTAAAGAAGATCGCGCCAAAGGTAATGTGGGTTCAGGGCTTGATCTGATGGTCGAAGATGGCTACACCGGAAAATGGCGAGATGTGGCGACCTTGTCTGGTGGTGAATCTTTTATGGCGGCGTTGTCATTAGCGCTGGGGTTATCGGATGTGGTGCAATCATATAGCGGTGGTATTAAACTGGATACACTGTTCATCGATGAAGGTTTTGGCAGTTTAGATCCTGAGTCATTGGACTTGGCGATTCAAACCCTTGTCGACTTACAACAAGGAGGCCGAACGATCGGCATCATTTCTCACGTGAGCGAGCTGAAAGAGCAAATAGCCTTACGCATTGATGTCGATGTGGCGAGAAATAACGGCAGCTCAATAAGACTTGTTGCATAATGAATGGGAATGTGGTCTATCTTGTGCTAGTTATTAATAAGCATAGCGTGGCGAGTGTGACTCACTTCGGCGTTTTAAAAGACTAGGTTATGCATAATGATGATTATAAAAATGAATGTATCAGTTTGGTAAGGTTGCATGGACGTAGTAAAAAAAATATACCAGTACGCTGAGCCGAACCTCACCCTTGTGGGATGGATGGGGTTCATTGGTTTTCCCCTTTATTATTACGTGTGGACTTATCTCTTTCCACAACCTTATGAAAGTATGGAGTTACGGGCGATTTGCGCCATTTTATTTGCGGGGATTATTTTTCGCAATTCAACGCCGAAACATTTACAGCACTACTTACCTTACTATTACTTGTTTTCAATAGGATTTTGTTTGCCATTCTTTTTTGGCTACATGATGCTGATGAACGATTGGTCAACGATCTGGGCGATGTCGTTCATGGCGTCTATTTTCCTCCATATTCTCCTAGTCCACGAAACAAAAGTCATGCTGATTCAAGCAGCTATTGCATTAGCATGTGCTTACTTTGTGACTTATGGCGTAATGAACGCGGAACTGCGAGTGATGGTGGAATGGCCGTATGTACCGATTTTTCTATTTACTTACATTTTTGGCAACCTGTTTTATTTTCGTAACCAAATTGAACATGAAGCGAAGGTGTCGATTGCCAAGTCTTTTGGCGCAGGGATTGCGCATGAAATGAGAAATCCATTAAGTGCGTTAAAAGCGTCAATTGAAGTAATGGGTTCAGTATTGCCCAATCCTACTGCATCCAAATCAGAATCTTATACGCTACCGTCTAAAGATTTAGAGCTGATTGCTGGGCTATTAAGAGATGCTGATGAAGTCATTCGCTCCGGTAATGAGACCATTGATTTGCTGTTAACCTCGATTGATCAAAATAGGGTCTCAACATCGACCTTTAAAAAGCATGCTGTAAAGCCTGTTATAGAAGAGGCACTGCGCAGTTTTTCTTATAAAAGACCAGAAGACAGGCAGGCAGTGACTCTTAAGGTGGTGGATGACTTTGATTTTTTAGGCAGCAGTACACTGTTAAAATACGTGCTCTATAATCTACTCAAGAATGCGTTCTACTATCAAAATAACGATATGTTTAATATCCATATCACCTTGAAATCAAGTGAGAATTGCCACCAAATTACAGTGAAAGACAATGGTGTTGGTATTGAACCTCATTTGCTAGACGATATTTTTAAAGACTTTTATACCTTCGGTAAAAATGGCAGCTATGGTCTGGGGTTACCCTTTTGCCGTAAAGTAATGCATGCTTTTGGAGGGGATATTATCTGCCGTTCTGAACTTGGAGAGTGGACGGAGTTTACCTTAACGTTTCCCGAGTATGATTCGCAAGCCGTTGCTAATATTAAACTTGATCTAATGAAGGCGAAATCTCTGCTTTATATTGGCAAAACGAGCATAGTGAATCGTTATCTCAGTGAGAAATCGTTCTATCTTGGTTTCCAGCTTAATGTCTTAGAGCCTGAGAGTGCTTTGCGTCGAGAAGAGTTTGAATTTGAGTTTGATCTGATCTTTGTGGATCTGCAAACGTTGGATGAAACGCCGGATTACTTAACCAAACTGGAACCTAAACTGCATTTTACACAAGCAAAAGTTTGCTATTTATATGACCAAAATCAGCGTTACGCGCTGACGATGGAGCGTCATTTAACCATTTACCCAATTGAAAAGCACAAATTGTTATTGGATGGATCGGCGATTATTGATGAACTACTCTTTGAAACGGAAGAGCTTATTGCCGATAAAAATGTTATCCCGTTAAAACAATATGATTATGAAAAACGAATTTTGTTGGTCGACGATAACCACTCCTTACGTAGCTTCACCGCTCTGCTGCTAGAAAAGCAAGGGTATGAAGTACTGCAAGCGAGCGATGGAGAATTAGCATTACAAATGTTGGCTAATAATTCAATTGACTTGGTGTTAATGGATATTGAAATGCCGATTATGGATGGTATTTCGGCCACTTTATCTATCCGTTCATCCACCGCTTCTTACAGTAAAGTGCCTATTATTGGGCATACGGGTGACAATAGCCCTTCAACGATAGAAAAAATCCGTACATCAGGAATGAATGATTACGTTTTAAAACCAGCGGATAAAACGCTATTGTTAAAAAAATTAAGTCACTGGATTTAATAACCCTAGGTAAACCCTAGGGTTATTCCTTACCTTATCCTTCTTATTTGAGATTGTACCATTGGTTTAGTATGTCGATGCGTGACTTACTTGAAATAGAGACTGCTATCATTTTGGGCCCTTTCACACACAGTTAATATGGTATCAATTTGTGAGTCAGTGACATTACTATTTAACGAAAGCCGAATAATGTTTTTATTCTTTGAAGTGGCAGGCCTGCAAAAAACAGCACCAAATATTTGATTCTCTTCTAAATAATCGCGAACTTTTTCTGTATTTCGTTCATCTCCGGTTTCTAGCGCTATGATTTGGGACTCACTTCGTACGCTTAGCCCTATACTATTTAGTCCACGACGCAGTGTGTGTGCATTGCGGTGCAACTGAGTTCTTTTAGAATCGGCTGATTTGATAATGTCCAATGTCGCTTCTAACGCTTCGACTTCATAAGGCAAAATAGTTGAACTAAAAATAGCGGGATAACCCACAAAAGGGATACAGTGATTCACATTATTATTCGCCCAAATAGCGCCAGCGCGATACGCGAACGTTTTCGCAAGGCTAGCTGTAATAAAGTCAACCTCTGCTGTTAACCCTAATTCACTGACAAGTCCTGCACCTTTTTCGCCATGTGTGCCAAGTGAATGCGACTCATCAACTAAAATGGCGCATCCATACTCTTTGGCGATAGTGACCAAATCGGTGAGTGGTGCAATCGTACCTATAGTGCTGTAAATCGAATCAACCACAATGAGCCCTGGGCCGTGTCGAGCGATTAGTTTTTGCAAATGATCACAATTATTGTGCATGAATGGGTGAATATTGGCATTAGCGTAACGAGCACCTTCCCACATTGACATGTGAGCAAAAAAATCAATGTAGACGTTACTTTGTGGCCCGCACACGGCTTGCAACAAGGCAGTATTAGCATTCCATCCTGATTGAGAAAGAAGGCAACTATCAAAGCCTACAAATTCTGCAAATTTCGTTTCTAATGAAGGTTTAGACTCTTCATCTTGTAGAAAAATAGCGGACATAAAAACACTATCATGTGTTTTATCGATGGCGTTTTTCAACCGTGCTTTAATTAATGGATGATCAGCCAAGCTTAAATAATCATTACTTTGTAACACTATATCGTTTTTTGTTGGCCTTTTCCCCAGGACTAGGTGTTTTCCGTTAGCATTTGCATTAATCAAATCATTGATAAAATAGTCAATTCTAGATTGTATAGAAGCCGGTAGTTCGTGTTTCCACTTACGTGAATTCATGGTTATATCCTTTATATGTTTTTAATTAAATGCCAGCTGACAAAGGATATATTGAATATTAATTTAAAATTGTCACGAGTGAGTTTTTATTATTTTGGCTGCTATTGCAAATTAAGGTATAGTGTCTTTTATATTGTTCGTCATTGCCTAGGCTTATCCAGCCCTAATTAATTTTTAATTAAAGATAAATATTAGGTTTTTATTTATTAGCAAATAATTCAGGCCAATACATTTTTATATAACCAATAGAAACCCAAACGACTAAGAAAGTAGCAATAGTCAATTCAAATAACCCAAATTGATGTAACCAGTGCCATTGCGGGTACTGTCCTTCAAAGAAGGTGGTTAAACGATGCATGGCGATAGCACTGATGACAGAAGGGAAGGTCACAGCAGCAATAGACGGTTGAAACTTGAGCCTGAGCAGACGGATATAGCAAAGGTAAATAAGCAGTGTCATGGTGATGGCAATGCCAGCCAGTGCGCCTGTTAATATTGGATCAGGATGAGGGAAGTTGACCAAATACGTCGCGAGGGTGAGGTTAATAGGTGCAGCCATAATCGCGAGTGTTGGGCGTGCGCGTTTAGGTAACATTCCAGCAAACACCAAACGATATAACACTAACGGCAGCATAAAAAAATAGATAGCGATACAGACAGAGACGAGTGTTTCTGAAAAGACAGTGTGGCCAAATTGCGTGCCAGCGAGCGAGCTACTGATTAACCCAACCGGATAAAGAAACCAGCTTGGTACAATATGGCTGATTTTAAAGTTCATGGCCTGAAAACTGAAGAAAAGCAGCATCATGGTGAAGTGCAGCAAGAGCGCGGTAAACCAAATAGGATAAGCAATGAGCGGTGAAATTAAAGCGAGATAATCACTTAAGATCAGTAAAGTCATGCTCATTGGAGCCATCAAGCTACCGGAAAGAGGGTGGCGAATGTCCTCCATGAATGTCTTGAAGCTGGTGAGGTATTTTAGCAAGACAGGCAGCAGTAATAATGCACCGAGCAGTGCCAAATAGGGGCGAATAATGAGACCGACCGAGGGAATATAAAGCGCCCACGCATGCCCGAGGCTGATCACACCTAATGCTAGCGCCGCTTGAGAGGGCGGTGTGCTTTGTACTTGAATTAACCTTTTCCAGTTCAACGATAAACTCCATGTCATCATTTGCTCTAGAAAATGAATAATGTATTTCTAGCAGCCAGCAAACGAGCGCATTATCAAGTTTATCGAGTTGTGGTGCAACATCTCACCTTCTAATTTGTTACTTAGACATAACAATTCGCAGCGGAGTCAATATTCATGAGTCTCACAATTACTCTTTTGGTGGAAGATCTTGTTGTTGCAGCTTGGCATTTTTCAAGGTGCGATGAAGCAACTGGCTATAAATGGGTTGGCCGCCAAGTAATTGAGCGAAAATAACCGCGCCAAGGCTAGTAATAATCAGCGGTAAAATTAAATAATAATTATTGGTCATTTCAATAACTAATAAAATACCTGTAATGGGTGCGCGAACCGTTGCGGCAAACAGTGCACCCATGCCTGCAATGGCGAACATTCCTGGGTCAATCGCTAATTGTGGTAACAGTTCTTGCGCAATCAGGCCAAAGGCGTAGCCAAACAGCGTGCCTAATGCCAGCATTGGTGCAAAAATCCCGCCCGGAGCACCAGAACCAAAGCAGATCAAGGTGGTAAAAATACGACCAATGAACAAAAGCAGCAAGATAGCGGCACCGTAGTCACCATTGGTGATATTAGGGATCAGTGAGATGCCACCCCCAGTCAATTCAGGAATATACAATAAAGTTAAGCCAAAACAGCCTCCCAATAATGAACCCGTGAGTAAATATCGCTTACGATCATTGCGATGAATTCTGGCAAAAATATCTTGTGATAGTGTGATTAAACGGTTGAATAGCACACCGAAAATACCAAACAGTCCCCCAAGCAGCAGAAACAGCCACAGTGAAGCCAGCTCTGGTGCTTGATATTGCGGCATCTGGATCACAGCATGTTGGCCATTAATCACACGAAAGACGATATTTGCCGCTACCGCAGAGACAATAACAGCACGTACTGAAATGAGGGTATAACGAAACTGCGGGCGCATTTCTTCAATAACGAACATGATGCCCGCCAGCGGCGCATTAAATGCGGCAGCTAGGCCTCCAGCCGCACCAGACGCTAAGAGTGAGTGGCGGGTATCATCATTTTTGATGCGGAAAATATCCGACACCATTCGGCCAATTGCTCCCCCCATTTGAACCGTAGGCCCTTCACGTCCTAAAACCATCCCAGAACCTAACGCGCCCATACCGCCAAAAAACTTCACAGGCAGTACTCGCCACCAACGAACGGGGCGCATACCATCCATCGCGCCTTCAATTTCAGGAATGCCAGAACCAGCGGCTTCGGGCGCAAACCGGTGCACAAGGAAATAACCGATAAACGCCAACGCTGCACTGATAAGAAAAGCGGCCAACCACAAGGGTAAGATATTACCAATCTCACTTTTTAACCACTCGGTGCGTGTTTCAGAAACCAGGTGCACAGCGGCCTCAAAGTAAGTACCAACAATCCCAGCAAGAATACCGACAATGAGTGAAAGAAAAAGGATTGAGAGTGGTGTTTTGTCCTTAGAGAGAAATTGGTTAATCGTATCTTTTGGAACTTTTGCAAGCAGTGACTGTTTCAATCTCTCTCTTTTGGTCATGTAAAAAAGGGCCTCGATTGGTAAATGTGAACATATTTTGTTACAGAATTATACGCGCCAAAGCCATTAACTATAGCGTCAAAGCTGCAATGTTGATTTCCATATCTGGAAGATGGAGAGATTCTCTACTAAAAACGAGATCTGAGTTTAAAATGAGTTAAAAAAACAGAGATTGAACCTTGCTAAGCCAGCCAAATGAACCATAGTTAAAGCGTAAGGCAGATTCAGATATCGTACAGGGAGGAATTCAAGCCTTACCTACAATTTGGATGGAATCAGCAATATTTCAATTCTATGTCCTCGTTTATGATCGGGTTGCATCTATAGTCCTCCCGATTCGCGAACTCACGATTGAGTTACGAGGGGAAAGGCGCGCTCACCGTAGTGCGCCTTTTGTCGTTTATGTACCTCGGCTCATTGTTCCTCTCTAACTGGCAAACCATGCACTGGCTTCTTATTTCGGTATATACTGCCGCAAAAGGAGTGCTGACATGACAAAAAAAGTACCAACTAACATTATTACCGGTTTTCTTGGTGTAGGAAAAACGACGGCCATTTTGAATTTATTGAAGAATAAACCTGCTGATGAAAAGTGGGCGGTGTTGGTCAATGAGTTTGGAGAAATTGGTATTGATGGGGCGATGATGTCTGACCAAGGCGCGCTGATCAAAGAAGTACCGGGCGGCTGTATGTGCTGTACCGCGGGTGTTCCTATGTCTGTTGGAATTAACGCCTTACTTAGGCAAAAGCCCGATCGTCTATTAATTGAGCCAACAGGGCTTGGGCACCCTAAGCAAGTGGTGGCAACTTTAACTTCTGATCAATATGCACCGTATGTCGATTTAAAAGCCACGATCACTTTAGTGGATCCGCGCAACTTGCGTAATGAAAAATACACATCCAACCAAAATTTTAATGACCAATTGGCCAGTGGTGATGTGGTGATTGGCAATAAAGTGGATCAATGCACTAGTGCTGATGTGGATGCATTTAATGACTGGGTGACTGATCAATCACCCGCGAAGATTTTTAGCAAGTTAGTCAAGCAAGGTGAGTTGCCTTTAGAATTATTAGATATTGAACGTCTTCACGGCGCAGCTTCTACTCATATTGAAGCGCATCACCATCATCATGCTTCGTTAGAACCACAGTTTGCGTTACAGCCGGGTAAAGCGTTTGTGCGCAAAGAAAATCGGGGTCAAGGTTATTTCAGTTGTGGTTGGTTAATCGGCGCTGAATACCATTTTGATTTTGATGAGCTTTTTTCTATGCTGAGTGCCCTGACCGCTGAGCGTGTTAAGGCGGTCGTCAATACCGATAAAGGATGCTACGCCTTCAACATCAACCAAGGAGTCGTTTCAGTGAATGAGATGAGCTTAGAAGGGTTTGAATCACGCTTAGAAGTGATTGACTCACAGCTCATGCCATGGGATCAACTCGAAGCGGTATTGCTGAAATTGGCGGGTATCTCTCAATAGGATCCAAAGAAAAAACCAACAAAGAAAGAACAAAGAAAAAATGAACTAAGAAAGGCGAACTGGAACGGCTTCGTCTTTCTCGTTCACTTTATAACTTCTTATAATGCGTTGAGCTATTTATGGCTGTCTTGTTGCGTGATCAACGCGTTCATCAGATAAAATCTGCCCATCTTTGATATTCACTATTCTGTGAGTTCGCTTCGCTAATGCGAGATCGTGAGTGACGACAATAAGTGTTCGTCCTTCTTGATGAAGCTCATTGAACAGGGCTTCAATTTCAGCGCCTGATTTTGAATCTAACGCACCTGTCGGTTCGTCGGCTAAGATAATTTGCGGATCATTGACCAACGCGCGTGCAATCGCCACCCGCTGTTTTTGCCCCCCCGAGAGCTGGTTGGGTTTATGCTGCATGCGATCGCCAAGCCCCACTTTTTCTAATAGTGTTGCTGCACGTGCTCGGCGCTCTTTTAATTTTACTCCGCGATAGACCAAGGGTAGGGCGACGTTATCGAGAGCATTAGCGTATTCGAGCAGGTTGAAACTTTGAAAAACAAAGCCAATTTTTTGATTACGAATATGAGCCAATTGATGGCTGCTGAGCGAGGCGACCGCCTTGTCGTCCAACTGATATTCACCCGATGTAGGAACATCCAAGCAACCGAGGATATTCATTAAGGTTGATTTACCCGAGCCTGATGGCCCTAGAATAGAGAGAAATTCGCCTTTTTGAATCGATAGCGAAACGCCGTCTAATGCTTTGACCAACTCTTCACCACTGCGATAGTGCTTGCTGATATTGGTCAATTGAACAAGGTTTGGTAAGTTTTGTTTATTCACTTTGTAATGCCTCTAATGGCGTAATGCTAGCCGCGCGATTGGCGGGAAACCACGCGGCAATCACACCGACAATCGCCAGCGCCGCGATCACAAGAAAGACAATCGAAAACGACAGTTCGGGTAAGGGTTTCCCTAATTGCTCAAACAGCATATTGCCTTCTAAGGGAGCGTATCTTAATAAGGTGATCAGCCCGTAAGTGGATCCTAAGCCAGCTAAACCGCCAAGTGACATCGTGAGCAAGGCTTGCACTAAATAATGGAGTTTGATAGTGGTTGGCGTAGCTCCGACGGCCATTCGTACACCGATGTCTCGCGTGGATCGTTTTACCGTGGCGTACATGACATTGGCAATACCAATGCCTGCTACGCCGAGGGTAATAAGCCCAATAATGCCCAAAAAGCCTTGTAGACCGAATAAGAAACGGCGCATGCTTTTTTGCCTCAATAGCATGTCTTCGACTTGCAAGAGCTGCGTGTCTGAAGCACTGGCACCGTACTTTCTGGCGATCACTTGCTTAATCACTTGCGCGGCTTTTTCGCGATCAACCGCGGCATTGAGCTGCACATTGATCGCTGCAATCGCTGCGTTGGGGTTAAAACGTTGCCAAGTGCGAAAAGGCACAAATACCGCGTAGTCAATAGGGGTTCCTTGTTCTACCTCTGCACTTGTCTGCGCTATCACGCCGATAACGGTAAAGTTTTCATCACCTATTTTTATCAATTGACCTACAGGGTTTATGCTCAGCGTCTGGGGTTCCAGCCAACTCCAACCATCCTCAGAATTGAACAATTGCACTGCGGCGTTATAACCGAGTACAACCACTTTACGCTGCTGTTGATTATCGAGCGGGTTGATCCATCGCCCTCCTTTGGCTATCTCAATACCAGTTAAAGACTGATATTCTGGGTTAACCGCTAGTGGGCGCTGCCAGGTGCCATTGTCTTGATTGCTGACGCGTTTATCCCATTGTGCGCTGACTTCAGCGCGTTGGATAAAGGGCAGTGCGCGAACAAGCTCAACATCATCCGCTTGCAAAGAGAGGGCTTTCCCTTCAAAAAAGCGTCCGGCGGTCTGGCTGGCATAACCCCCGGTCACATAGAGTAAATTGCCATTGCCACTTTGTGATGAGCGTGTCAGCCCTTGGCGTAATCCTTCGCCTGTTGCGAGCATGGTGGCGATGCAAAGTGTGCCCCAAGCCACCGCTAAAATAGTGAGTAGCAAGCGCAGTTTTTCGGCCGCCATCTCTTGATAAATTTGCCTGATAGGTAACATCATTATTAAGCCCTCGCACTTAAGGCGATGACGGGGGTGAGATTGGCGGCACGCTTTGCTGGGAAATAAGCAGCCAGCAGTGCAAACAACGTGGTGACGAGCAGTGACCAGCCTAGAGCTGGCACAGTGATGACTGGTTCGCCGAGCCAATCAGGTAAGCCGATGTAATTCAGTAATAGCACCACCAGATAGGAGAGGAGCATTCCGAACACTGCACCTAATACCACTAGCAACCCACCTTCTAAAATAAACTGGCGCAAAATGATCTTCGGTGTTGCGCCAATGGCTAAACGCACACCAATTTCCCGCGTTCTTTCCGTGACAGAAAGGAACATGATATTGGCGACGCCCAAAGCGCCGACCGCAAGCGTCATCGCTCCACTTGCCCCTAAAAATAGTTGTATACCTCGAAACAAGGCATTGAAAAATTGAGCGCCGCTGCTGAAGTCAGGTAGGTTTATGGCCTCAGTATCGCTCGGATCAAAATGTTTCTGTTTGGCGAAGAAAGAGAGGATGTTCATGCGCAATACCGCTGCTGGTATCCCTGCGGCGGGCTGCACAAGGAAAAATTCAGGCTCACTTTGCCAAAGATCAGTAAAAGCGCTGCTTGGGATCATCACTTGGCTGTTTTCATTGTTTATAGAAATGCCCCCTTCTTGCTGCTGAGTAATACCGACAACCGAGAAGGGAATGGTATTGACTTTGATCGTATCACCAATAGATAGCTGACCAACTTGTGCCAACTGCCAACCAACCACCGCAATTCGGGAATGGTTTTTCTGATCGCTGGCGTGAATGCCGCGTGACCCCGCGGTCAGTTGCAAGTTGCGCAATGCTAAAAATTGAGAGTCGATCCCGCTGACATAACCGGGAAGCATTCGGCCTTTTACATTCGTCACTTTAGCATCCCATTTTCCGTAGATAATTGATAATGCGCTGATGTTTGGGTGCTGTGCCAAAGCGCGCATTTCCGGCTCTGAAAGGGTAATCGCTCGTCTTGCCGCAAGGCCTTGCCAAGGTTTGGTGGTTTGACTGGGGAAAGCCATTTGTGTATCGCTCATTAACAGCGCGAAAGATTGTGTATTGACGCGATAAAATCCTTCACCTAAGGCAACGAGCACTAAAACAGAAACAATACCCCAAACGATAGCAATGACCGCGAGGGCGCTGCGTAGCCGATGGGCAAGCAGCGTTTGCACGACTTGCTGTAGGCTTGAGATCATGAGTGCAGAGCCTGAGAGAGCGAAGCGATCACGTCATCATCTAACTGCCCAGCAGCTTGCAGCAGGCCAATCCGCTGCTTCCAATATTGGTACAATCGCCGTTGTAGACTGTTTTTACTGTTAAACAGAGCGTTATGGGCGTCAATCAAATCAGAAGCTTCGGTCATTCCTGACTCATAAACGGTTTGTTTACTTTTTAAAGCTTGCTCTCTTGAGCGGACTTGTAACTGAGCCATCTCCACTTGTCGCCAATCCAGATGGATTTGGCTAAAGCCACTTTGAATTTTGCGTTTAATCTCGATATCTACCTTGCGCAGTACTTGCTTGGCGCTTAAGACTTGCAGCGCAGCCTGATCGACCGTGGCGCGCGTGGAACCATTCAAATCCAACGGAATTTTTAAGCTTAAACCTGCACTGAGATCTCCATCTCGACCCTGATCATTGTCTTGGTAAGAAACACTGCCAGATAAGGTGGGATAATATTTGGCTTTGGCTGCATCTCGGCCAAATTCAGAAGCGGCGACTTCCTGCTGGGCAGCCAATAACTCAGGGCTGTTATTCTGCGCAAGCTTTAACCATTCAGTTTCGCTGCTGACCTGCATTGGCGGTTCAATGAGGTCGGTCGTTTTAATTTGGTCAATGTGCTGTGGGTCTTGATTGATGAGCGCGATAAGGGCTGACTTTTTCTCTTCTAGAGCGGCTTGCGCACTGAGTATATCGGCTTGCTCATCGACGTGGTTAGCACGCATGTCTTCCAATGCCGTTGATCGAATTTTTCCTGCTTTGTAGCGCTGCTCGGTAATCTTCAGCAGTTTTGCACCTTCTACGAACTTTTGCTCAGCAAGTTGTAGATCGCCTTGTGCGCTGGCGAGATCGAGATAGGCATACAGTAATGTTGCAGCCAGCTCATTATGTGCAGTCTTCACTTTTAATTGTGATGCCACATAGCTTGCTTGAGATTGGTCGAGCTGTGCCCAATTAGCGCTATCCCAAATGGTTTGGCTTAATGTGGCACCATAGCCTTTAGTGTTGTTGCCATCGTCATCCCATGAGGTATCCGCGCTGAGGCTAAAAGAAGGCAGCAAGGCACTTTTGGTACTTCGGACCTCTGTTTCACTGATTTGAGATTGGATCTGCGCTTGTGAATAAGTAGGGTCAAAAGCTTTTGCGGCTTGCCAAGCTTGTTCAATAGTGATGGCGTGAGCTGAAAAAGTCACCGCGCCACAGAACGTCATTAGCGCGGCTGCTAGCGCATTACGTTGAAAAGGGCGCTTAGTGGTCATCTTTGCCTCCGAATAAACTGTTGTCGATGATCACATCGTCCGCTGATAAACCCGCAATCACTTCCACATTAATGCCATCGGACAAACCTAAGGTTACGGCACGCACTTGGTAACCTTGTTCTGACTGATCTGGGATCAAGACTTCAGGTTTTTCACCGCTAAATCGTAATGCGCGTTCTGGAATGGTGATGACGTTTTCCACGCTCTTTAATGTGATCTGTGCGGTAGCAGAAAAGCCCGAGCGAATCACCATATTGTCAGGAAAGCGAATCTGGTTAATCTCCACTTCAAATCCATTATCAAAGCTAGTCGTTTTAGTATCACTAGGGTTATTCAACTTATCAGATTGAACCGCAACTTTGCTTAATACGCCGCTGATTTCTGCTTCTGGATATGGTGCTAACGTTAAGTTGACGGCCATCCCTGCGGCGAGTTGTGCCGCATCATGTTCACTGACACTGCCTTTGAAAATCATGTCATTCATATCAGCAATCGACATCATTTCAGTTGCCGCTTGGCTTGAGGCAGTGGAAATGATCGGCTCTCCTACTTCCACTTTTAGGTTTAAAATGGTGCCATCAATGGGGGCGACGAGTGTGGACGTGAGTTTCGAATCGCCAACCGATGCTTCACCGCTGCGGATCAGCTCAAGGTTCTGCCTTTTTTGTTGCACTTCGGCTTGTTTTGATTTCAGCTCTGATTTTGCTTGGATTAGCTCACCGTAGTTTTCCGGCACAATCTTTTGTTCAACTAACTGCTGCAAGTTTGCCAGCGTCTGTTTGGCGGAATCTAAGCTCGCCTCACTTTGCATTAAGGCAGTGGTTGCGTCGGTTAACGCTTGCGGTGTTGGATTTGGACGCACTTTGATCAAAGGCGTGCCCAAGGTAACTTGTTCACCGACCCGATGATAAATTTCACCGACAATCCCCTCAATTTGCGATTTTATAGATACCGAGTGAGCTGGCACGATTTGGCCAACAGCGATTGCCTGTTTGGCAATATTTCCCTGTTCGACCGTCAGAGTGGGGAAAGCCGAGAGAGATTCATTGCTATTGGTAGTTAGGTAATAGCCCCCGCTGATTAAGGCGGCGCTAATTACCGCGATGGCCCAACGCTTTTTCATGAACAATTCCATATCAAGGAGAAAATAAACAATGGTGGTATGACTTGAGTGTCATCAGAAGGTTCCTTCATGCTATAGAAGTAGCGCATAAAAACCTGTATTGATTTGTCATGATAATGTCAGCTAGAAATAGCAAACAGCATGCAGTTGTCTGTTCTGATGAAAAGGGCGATCATTGACCGCCCTGATGGTAATAGTAGAAATGAGGTGTAGCGTAGAAGGGATCCGAGAGGAATTTAGCGCTTATTACGCAAATAACGTTTACGACGCTCTACTTTTTTGGCTGCTTTTTCCTCGGCTTCCCTAGCCGCTCGTTCTTCCACTTCCACTAACTCTTTGGTGATCATTTCAGGGCGTTCAAGAGTAATTTGGCCGAGAATACCTTGGCGTAACTCATGCAGTAGGATCTCCGACGCTTTGTGCAGATCAATACGGCCACCGGGGCGCAGAGCACCACGTTTGCGGCCAATTTCTTCCATCCATTCCACATCAGATTGAGGTAGCTCATCGATTTGATAACGCTCTTGCAAACGCTCAGGATAAGCTTGCGCTAAATACTCAACAGTATAAAAGGCTACATCCTCATATTCCATTGCAGTATCTTTTACCGCGCCAGTAGCAGCTAGGCGAAAACCACTGTGTGGGTTTTCCACTTTAGGCCATAAAATTCCCGGAGTATCGGACAGCACAATGCCATTTTGCAAATTGATACGTTGTTGGCGGCGAGTAACGGCGGGTTGGTTACCTGTTTGAGCCACAGCGCGACCGGCTAACGTATTGATGATGGTTGATTTACCGACGTTCGGGATGCCCATGATCATGGTGCGAATATTTTTCCCCACTTCTTCACGATGTGGTGCCAACTTACGGCAAAGCTCCATGATTTTATGCACTTCTTGAGGGTTAGACGTGGTTACCGCCATTGCTTTCACCCCTTGTTCTTTCTCAAAATGGTCGATCCACAATTGCGTCATTTCAGGGTCTGCTAGGTCACGTTTATTGAGTACCTTCACACACGGTTTATTACCACGCAAATGGGAGATAAGTGGATTCTCGCTGCTAAACGGGATACGAGCGTCCAACACTTCGATAATCACATCAACTTGCGGAATGACCTCTTCGATCTCCTTACGTGCTTTATGCATGTGTCCCGGAAACCATTGAATTGTGTTGTTAACCATTTGAAAACTGCCTTTTAATGTAAAAATTCTGCTGGTGGAGGAAGAGAGTTTTTATTGATGTTTATGAGAATCATCAACAAGGTTTACTGATAACCACCGCAGTTTTAGATGTGATGATGTTAACATTTAATTGGCGAGGCTGGAATCTAAGCTGTGCGGTGAACTTTACGTGTTCTGTCAATGATGAGATGACTTAGGATTGACGACGCTCGTGCAGTTACATCTCTTGTCGGTGAGAGAGCACTGAACCGAGCAAAAATTCGGTCAGATCGTGCTTGGTTAAGCAAGTTTTTGCCCAGCGGAGCAATTTATTGCTCAAGTAGTCAGAAATCCAAAGTTAACCTATTGAAATATAATAATTTAACACTGGCATTGCTTTTGCTTAGTGAGGCATTACATTATGCGATGTGATTCACGAAAAAGGACCAAACCATGCCAGCCGCTCTTCGAACCATTTCTTACCAAGCGTTATTAAACGCAGAGCAAGCCCATATGCCAGCCGTAAGATTATGCTCTACGCAGGGGAAACCGTCATGATCCTCTCTTGGTTTCAACAGCAGCAAAATCATCGCTATTGGTTAGTTGATCGTAAGCTTCATAAGCAGGCCTTACAGCAAAATGGGGGCTTTGGATTTGAAGAAGCCGTGCCTCTGTTTTATGGTGCAATGTTTACTGAGGTGATGCCACTCTCTCCATGGTTAATCCCTGTTTCTGAATCGGTATTGTCGCTCCCTGAAGCGTTACTTGAAAAGGGTATTGGGCTGTCAAGCCATGCCGTGAGTGATGAAGTTTTGCAGCATCTTCGCAGTTTATTAATTGCCGGATTAGAGGGCGAGGAAGTAATGTTTCGCTTTTACGATAGGTCGGTCATTATTGCTATGTTAGCGCGAATGGACCAATCAGAAGTGAACCAGTTTTTGGGTAATATCAATCAATTGGCTGCATTAGATAATGGAGACCAAGGCCACGATCGTGATCAAGGCCACTTAGTCACGTTTGACAACACCTCGCACGCGCCATTTAATGCTCAGCAAGGTTCTTGGTGGGTGATAAAAGCACATCATCTTGATAAACAAGAGAACTTACCTTTGTTAAAAGCTAACCTTGAATCTTGGTTATGGCAGCATTTCCCCAAGGCAATGGACCAGCATCTTACGCAAGGGAGTGATATCGCTTCCATGCTCACACCGTTCCTCTCTGCTGCTGAGCAAACCTTAACGTATCGTGTGATGAGTGCGGCCATCGCGGCGATTATGGGCAACGAATACTTGGCTCAGCCTAGCATGATAGAACTGATCAAAGACAATCAAAATGAAGAGATTAAATACGCTCTGCATGCCTTAAGTCGCCAATTACAACATGAGGGATAATCATGGATTCATTTAACCATTGCGTGCAGTGCAACCCAGAGAAAAACTGGTTGGAACTGGAGTTCATGAGTGAAAACGATGAACCGATTGATGGCCTTGCCGTCACCATTACGAACAAAATTACCTCCAACACACACACGCAAACCACCAGCGCTGGTAAAGTATTATTTGCAAATATTGCCGCAGGTGAATGGCGCGCTTGTGTCAGCCAAGCCTCTTTGTTAAGCGAAGTCGAAAAGTACGCCAGCCGTAAAGAAGGGCAAGAGTCGCCAGTGAAAACCCGCGCATCGGCAGAGCGTGATGCTGCTGAGCAAAGCCCGAAACGGTATCACAGCACTACCATCGGTGATTTTTGGGATGAAGCCCCGCAAGATGAGTTTTTACAAGAGCATCATAAAGGGATAGATACCAATGCCTCTGCGGAAAAAGCAGGGTTCAGCCTTAGCCACAACCAAAGTTACGTTTTCGAAATCAAAGCACTGCGCAGTTATATGCCAGTGATTATTGATACCGATGAATTTAGTTTGGTGAATAGTTATACCTTTGCGTTGTTGTCCAAATTGGCTTATGCGACTAACGATTTTAGTAGGGATGATGGTAAGACAACAGATAATCAGGGTGCGATTAGTACGGTAATTTCTCAGTTAAAGCGAAAAGAAAGACCTGCTTATTCTGGGGATTTACAGGCGAAATGGCTACTAGAAGAAATACCATACAGCAGAGCTTTAAGTGCTCAATATTATGCCGAGGATGATGTCGGCAGTGAAGGTTACATCATCTTTAACGATGAATTGGCGATTATAGGTGTGAGAGGTACAGAGCCTTATTTCCAGAGTAAGAAGCCACCTGTTAATAACACTAAATTTAAAATTATAAAAGCGGCTTCAGGTATGGCGGCTGTGATTGCGGATAAGGTAGAAAGTGCTACCGATTCACCAGGAATGAAAGACCTTATTATAACGGACCTTGATGCCGCTCAAATCGCCCCCGAAGAGTTTGGTGGAACGTATGTCCATCGAGGGTTTTATCAATATTCGATGGCGTTGTGGAAAAATACACTACTAGCTGATGATATTTTAAAAAATCACTCTACTAAACGATTTTATCTCTGTGGTCATAGTTTAGGTGGTGCTGGTGCATTGTTACTAAGTGCACTGATTAAAGATCGTTATCATCCTTCAGTATTGCGTTTATATACATATGGAATGCCACGTACGGGAACGCGCAGTTTTGTTATTCGCTACCAAGATATTCAGCATTATCGTCATGTTAATAACCACGATTTAGTTGCTCAAATCCCCATGATATGGGCAAATACCGATCTTACAGAGGGACTCGATAAATGGGATGTATTTAGTAGTGGTATAACATTGATTAAGAAAATGCTCACCGATAACGACGATGATAATTATCTCCACCATGGTCATTTATCGCAGTTATTAACTTATAATGATTCTGACCAGATTTTACTGACGCCAAGGCAAACACAAATCACTATGCTAGATCTGGCAAAATTAGCCAGCAATGATTCTGTTACTTTGGTAAATAGCTTGTCCGATGCTTCAATTGCAGAACATGGAATGGAATATTATATCCCTAATTTGTGGCAACAAATGTATTCTTTAAGTAATGAAAGTTTAATGGTGCATTACCAACAAGCAATATCAGCTCTCGACCAAGAAATTGCTACTTTACAGGGAAATTATCTCACCGTTAAACAAACTTGGGCTGAATCTTTAGGAAATGCTACACCAGCGTTGAGCATCGGACGTTTGATGAATGAGATGAATTCTATAAATAAACTAATAGAGAATCGCAATAAAATAAGAGGAGAGCTCAAGCAGATAGTCTCTGACCCTGAGCGTTTACCTTTAGCAAAACTATTAATAGCGCAGAAAACATTACCTGATGAAATTAAGGAACAGCTACAATGAAGTTATTGAATAACCTCACAATGAAAAAGCGAATATCAATTGTTGTACTATTTATCGCATTGTTTTTTCTTGGGTATGATTATTACCAGACTTCTCAACCGAATATTTGGGGCGATGAACCTGATGAGTCCTATATTACTATATCAGGCAAAAAGCCTATAGATGCTTATTTAGAAGTTTGGACTCATTTTTGGGTGACAGGAGATGAGTGTGAGGCTTATTCCTACGATTTATTTGGTCAAAAAGCCCATAAAGGAGGAAAGATAAGCCAGAAAATTACGCATGATTTTGCTAAAGATGATTCAAACTATGAATTTAGGATCCCTTTTAAAACGTATAAAAATTCACAAAATTGTATAGTGGAATTAAGAGATTTTTCTATTCAGGCTTATAACTCATTTGGCAGTGCTGGCTTTGCTCAGTTGCGCGTTTCACAGGCAGGAAAAGAATATTATAATCGAGCAATTGAGCCTGATTTATCAATTGTCGCAAAGGATTGTGGCGCATATTACTCTGAAAAGTTCAATCAATGGACAAATGGTTTTGGTTGTTATTACTACATTGATGGTAAGAGAAAAAGTCAAGATCAAGAATTCAACGCCTACAGCGCTTATTATGATTTCTCGAAATTCAATAATGACACCGTGATTCATTACGATATTTTAGCCGGTGAGAATTACCGCTCTGAGCCGTTAGTGCAAGAACAAGTCGCTGTAGCGCAATAATTAGGCATAATGAATGTATTCAATGATCACCTGATTACCTTCTATAGAAACATGCTGGATATCACCATCAACACTTATTCGGTTTTTTAAACAGATCGCTTTTACCTCGCTGGTGGCGGTCTGTTTCAAACTCGGTAGTACCCTGTGCGGCTCAATATGTAGATGACGACAGAATTGACTGATAAACGTCATCGATAAAGAGCTATCCCCTCGTAAAAGATGTGAGAACTCAAGTTGAGTAAGGTTAAGTCGCTTAGCCATCTCCATCTGAGTCAAATGCATTTTAGCCTTTTGTGACATCCATACATTGTATAAGGCTTGGCGATCCTCTTCGCTAAACACCATAGTCCATCCTCTTTTTGTTATCACCTTTATTGGTGGTGTACAGAGTGACAAAAACGAGTTGAGGTAGTGTCAATGAGAGGTTAAGGCCAGTTTAAATTTTTAATCAATTTCCCTACCAAAACTCTTTCTTGCTCTCGGATTCTTCCTGTTTGATATCGAGCCACCGTCTCAAAAAATGTAAAGCGTGATTCAGTAGCGCTTACAGCCTGCTTTATGGGTTTTTATACTGAAAGCAGGTTTGTAATATTCCTGTTGTTTCTTTTGGTTTGAAAATTAGTGCGTGGCTCTGATTAAACTGCTTTAAGGATTTTCTGTAGTTATTTTAATCATTACACTGATGAGTCGTGGCGTTTTTACGGTCAGATAATACCTGTCGAATACGGCCTAATAAAAGCTTATTGTATTTAATTTCTATAAAATACAATAAGTTATGTTTTTCTTGGGTTTTGGGGTTATTGATTTTTAGTGTTTAAAGTCGCTCAGGAATGGGTGATGCCTCTGGTTGTTAATTCGTTTTCATCCCTTGTTATTTCGTTGTTGTTGTTTTCGTTATGAAAATTATTTCGTGATCATCGTCATTAAAATGAAAGCCAATTCTTTTAATTTGAAATTTAAAGTGGAAGTATAAATACGTACTTTGACACTAAGCCAATAACAACAATGAGGTTTGATTATGGAATGGATAATTCACGGAGCGGAATGGTTTATCGGACTATTTCAAAAAGGAGGAGAGGTGTTTACGGGGATGGTAACCGGTATTTTACCTTTATTAATTGCACTGCTGGTGGCGATGAATGCGCTTATCCGATTGGTGGGTCAAGAACGAGTGGAGAAACTGGCACAGAGTAGTGCTGGCAATCCGATCTCTCGCTATTTGATATTGCCAGTTATCGGCACCTTCATTTTCTGTAACCCGATGACATTGAGTCTCGGTCGTTTTTTACCTGAACGTTATAAACCTTCCTATTACGCGGCGGCTTCATATAGCTGTCACTCGATGAATGGTTTGTTTCCGCACATTAACCCTGGTGAGTTGTTTGTCTATCTAGGTATTGCTAGTGGCCTGACAACGCTCGGTCTGCCGCTTGGACCTCTTGCGGTTAGCTATTTGTTGGTTGGTATGGTGACTAATTTCTTCCGTGGGTGGGTCACTGACTTCACTACAACTATGGTTGAACGTCAACAGGGTGTTCAGTTAGAGCGTCAGGTTCACGTAGGTTAATGGGGCAATAAAAATGACGAAAGTATTACGTATACAGAAAGGTAGTGGCGGTTGGGGTGGCCCATTGGAGTTGCCGATCGAAGCCGATAAAAAGGTGTTTTACATTACGGGTGGTACTCGCCCTGCAATTGTCGACCGTATTGTTGAGCTTACCGGTTATGAAGCGGTTGATGGTTTTAAAACTAGTGTGCCCGATGAAGACATTGGCGTAGCGGTCATCGACTGTGGTGGAACATTGCGCTGCGGTTTGTATCCCAAAAAACGGATACCGACAGTTAATATTCACGCTACGGGTAAAAGTGGACCATTGGCTGAATTCATCACTGAAGATATTTATGTATCGGGTGTGCGTGAGTGTGACATTCAACTAGTAGGTAGCGAGGGTGGATCAATGCAACCACCACTAAGAGATGAACTCTCTAACGAGAGTCTGGCGACAAACAAATACGATACGAGTAAAAAACTAACTCAGCAAAGTGACAGCTTGTTGGCTCGGATTGGCATTGGGATGGGGTCGGTGATGGCGACCTTCTACCAAGCTGGGCGTGAAGCCATTGATACCATTTTGAAAACGATTTTGCCGTTTATGGCATTCGTCTCAATGCTGATTGGGGTGATCATTGCCTCTGGTTTGGGCGATGTGATCGCGCATGTATTGACGCCTTTGGCGCAAAATCCACTAGGGTTAGTAACGCTCGCGTTGATCTGCTCGTTCCCGCTGCTTTCTCCATTCCTTGGCCCCGGTGCGGTTATCGCTCAAGTTATTGGTGTATTAGTCGGCACCCAAATTGGTCTTGGCAATATACCACCACATCTCGCGTTGCCCGCTTTATTTGCCATCAATGCTCAAGCGGCTTGTGATTTCATCCCGGTTGGGTTGGGTATGGCGGAAGCTAAGCCGAGAACCGTTGAAATAGGTGTTCCTTCGGTACTGTATTCACGCTTCCTTACGGGCGCACCTACCGTTCTACTGGCTTGGTTTGTGTCTCTATTTATCTATCAATAGGAGGGGAGAGCAATGTCGCCACTATATCAAGTCAAGATCGAGAGCATTGGTGAGTTTGCCAATAGTGCGTTGGAAGACGATATGATGATCATCTTCAGTAATATTGCCCCAAAAGATGCGGCAGAGTATTGCTTCATCCACACGCATGACGCACTCAAGGGGAATATCAAACCCGGTGGTGTGATGCAATTGGGAAGGTATCAGTATCCGATTACAGCGGTTGGTGAGGTGGTCAATCAAAACCTTGCAGAGCTTGGGCACATTACCATACGGTTTGATGCCTTAGTTGAAGCTGAATATCCGGGTTGTCTTCATGTCAATGGTGATCGACCTCAGCAAGTGCGCTGCGGTGATGAAATTGTCTTTTTAAATTAATAGTCAGTATGGGTGCTCTATGCCTACGATGGGGCACCCTCTAAGTAAGGTGTAAGTTATGAGTAAAGTTGCGTTAGTGGTTGGTGGTGGTCAGACTCTAGGTGAATTTCTGTGCTTAGGTTTGGCTAATGAAGGTTACCGAGTTGCGGTCGCCGATTTAAATGGTTGCAGTGCTGAAAAGGTGGCTAATAGAATTAATCAAGAATACGGCCAGGCTACAGCACTGGGTGTGGAGGTAGATGCCACCAAAGAGCAAAGTGTAGTGAATATGGTTAGGCAAATAGATGAATTTTTTGGACGGATTGATCTGCTGGTTTACAGCGCTGGTGTGGCTCAGGCTGGCAAGATTGACGGTTTCCCACTGACTGCTTGGCAGCTATCGATTGACGTAAACCTAACGGGGTATTTCCTCTGTGCACGAGAAGTATCAAAAGTAATGATTCGTGAACAACGTGGTGGGCGCATTATTCAGATCAACTCAAAGTCGGGTAAAGTGGGTTCAAAGCATAACAGTGGTTACTCAGCGGCCAAATTTGGTGGGGTTGGTCTGACTCAGTCACTTGCGTTAGATTTAGCGGAACACAAAATCACGGTGCATTCTTTGATGTTGGGTAACTTGTTGAAAAGCCCTATGTTCCAATCACTGCTACCTCAGTATGCGAAAAAATTGGGTGTACCGGAATCAGAGGTTGAACAGATTTATATCGATAAAGTGCCACTTAAGGCAGGATGTGAATATCAGGATGTTCTCAATGTACTGAAGTTTTACGCCAGCGATGAAGCCGCCTATTGTACTGGTCAATCGATCAATATCACGGGTGGTCAGGTAATGTTCTAATCCATCCCCCATGGATTAAGCCCTATGCTCCTAGAATAAGGGCAGCTTATATTGGGCAGGCGTTATGCTTGCCCCTTTTTGACAAGAGGTATGAGATGGACTCAACAACGGTACTTATTTATTTTGCTGCAGGAGCTTGGATGATACAGATCGTCTTAGGTTATTTGCAGATTCGATCTTTTAATCGGATGCTTCAATCTATGACTCATAAAGGGAAAGTCAAGATAGGCCGCACCCAAAGCCGATGGAAACCGCGTACCGTACTGGTGTTGGTTGAAGATGAAGATCAGCATGTTGTAGATGCCCAAGTGATGAAGGGTATTTCTGTATTTGCTAGACCAAAGACACTAGATCAACTCATTGGTCAATCACTACCTATCCCTGAATCACTCATATTTCAACTGGATTCTAATGTTCAAGAAGCGTTAAACGTCGCAATTTCTAGGCAGTAATGAAAGAATGTTCCCCCTTTTCCTTTTAAGTTGAAAGGGAACTGTTATAAACTGCTATCAGTTTAATAATGAAGTTGATGCTATGAATTTAGATAACAGAAGAGCGCAGTTGCTGGATTATCTGCGTGTTAATGGGAAAACGTCAGTGAACGATCTGGCGGATACCTTTGAAACATCAGGAGCGACAATACGCAGTGATTTACGTTCGTTAGAGGAAGAAGGGCTTGTTATTCGCCGTTACGGAGCAGCTGAAGCTTGTATCGCTAATAGCGTCATTTTGGAAGACCGTTCGATGGATGAAAAGCAGACGGTGAACCTTGAACGTAAATGCTTAATCGCTAAAGCCGCTTCACAACTGGTCAAGGATGGTGATTCGATCATTCTGGACTGTGGCAGTACCACACTGCAGATGGTGCCGCATTTTGAACAGGTGATGTCACTGACATTGATGACGAACAGTATTCACATCGTAAACGCAGTAGCGAATTTGGATGCGGAACATACTGTATTGGTTCCGGGCGGAACGTATCGCCGAAAATCAGCGTCTTTCCATGGCACGCTGGCAGAGCAAGCATTTAAACAGTTTTCTTTCGATAAACTCTTTATTGGTGCTGATGGTTTTGACCTTGCGCAGGGAACAACAACCTACAACGAAGCGTATCAAGTCAGCCAGGCGATGTGCCAAGCAGCCAATCAGATCATTGTCGTGACCGATTCAAGTAAGTTTGGCCGTCGTAGCCCTAACGTGGTGGTTCCGCTAGATAAAATCGATATAGTTGTCACAGATAACCTTATCGCAGCAGAGGATCGGACGTATTTGGAAGAGAAAGGTATCCAAGTGATCACCGTTGGCTCCTAAGTCACTCCATAAACCCCATTTATGAAAGGAGGCTAGTTGGCTTTCTTTTTATTTTGTCGCCGATTTCAATTTTTTACTTTTAAAATAAAAGTTATCGGTGATTGAATTCACGCTTTTCTCTTTTGCCTCTTTTTCAATATATCAATAACGGAAACACTCCAACTATCCCCACATAATTTAAGAGCCGAAGGTATGGATTGGATAATCGAGGGAGCGGAATGGTTTATTGGTCTGTTTGAGAAAGGCGGTGAAGTGTTTAGCGAAATGGTGGCACAAGTACTCCCAGTGCTGATCTGTTTATTAGTTGCCATGAATGCGTTGATCCGTTTTATTGGCCAACAGCGCATAGAAGTGTTAGCTCAGAAAAGTGCGTCTAATCCTATATCTCGCTATTTGCTCTTGCCGACAGTAGGAACCTTTGTTTTTTGTAATCCCATGGTGCTCAGCCTAGGGCGTTTCTTACCTGAAAAGTACAAACCTTCTTATTATGCCTCTGCCTCCTACAGTTGCCACACCATGAATGGTATGTTCCCTCATGTAAATCCTAGTGAATTGTTTATTTATCTAGGCATTGCCGCTGGGATCACTCAACAGGGCTTATCGCTCGGTCCTCTCGCTATTTCCTATTTGCTGGTTGGCTTAGTGACCAACTTTTTACGCGGTTGGGTAACCGATATGACGACTATGTTTGTGGCTAGACAACAAGGTGTAGTATTCAGCGATAAAGTCGATCTTAACGTGGTTGAGGAAAAATGATGACGGTATTGAAAGTAAACCGAGGGCAGGGTGGATGGGGTGGCCCGCTATTCATTCCGGTTGAGGTTGACAAGAAGATCATCTACATCACAGCAGGGACTCGTCCCCATTTTATTGATGAGATGGTGGCGTTGACGGGCATGCAAGCGGTTAACGGCTTTGAACATTTTGTTCCCGATGAACGAGTCGCTTGTGTAGTGATTGACTGTGGTGGCACATTGCGTTGTGGGCTTTATCCCAAAAAAGGTATTCCGACATTAAATATCCATGCTACAGGTCAAAGTGGCCCTTTGGCACAATATATTCAGGAAGATATTTATGCATCTGGCATACGCAGTGGTTGTTTTTCCTTGGTAGATGATCACAAAACCACGTTTTGTGAGCCAATCCTATCTCAGCCCCAATCCATTGACACGACGAAGAAGCTTAGCCAACAAACAGATAGCTTACTGGCTAAAGTGGGGATCGGTATGGGCTCGGTGATGGCGACCTTTAATCAGGCTGGGCGTGAAACCATTGATACCGTACTTAAAACTATTCTGCCTTTTATGGCGTTTGTTTCAATGTTGATTGGGGTTATTCTTGCGTCTGGGTTAGGTGATTTCATTGCTCATACTTTGGAGCCATTAGCAGGGAACCCGATCGGTTTACTGACGATTGCCTTGATCTGTTCATTTCCGTTTCTGTCACCCTTTCTTGGACCAGGTGCGGTGATTGCGCAAGTGATCGGTGTACTTATCGGGACTCAGATCGGTATGGGAAATATCCCACCGCACTTAGCATTACCCGCTTTGTTTGCCATAAATGCTCAAGCTGCTTGTGATTTCATCCCTGTAGGGCTTGGCCTTGCAGACGCTAAGCCCGAAACGGTACAGGTCGGTGTGCCTTCGGTACTTTACTCTCGTTTTCTTACAGGTGCGCCAACGGTGCTGATTGCTTGGCTTATCTCATTCTTCATTTATCAGTGAGGGCATATGCTTCAGTATCAAACGACGATTTTGTCCGCTGGCGATTATGCTAAAGACTCACTGCATGATGATATGGTGATTTTATTCGGCCCGAGCGCCCCTGATGCGGTGAAGGAATATTGCTTCATACACTCTGGATCTTCGTTGTATGGATTGATTGACCACAACACCACTTTATTAATTGGGGATCTCGGTTTTGTTGTGACGGCAGTCGGCAGTGTGGCGAACCAAAATCTTGCGGAGCTTGGGCATGTAACACTTAAATTTGACGGTCAGCGAATCCCAGAATTGCCGGGTACCATCCATTTACTCGGTCCTAAATTAGAAGTGCTTCAACATGGTGATGTGCTGATGTTTGGTTAAAATGGTGGAATGTGGCTTGATTGTGATTAGGCATATCTAAGAAAAAAGGCTCCTGTTTTAAAAGGAGCCAAATAGCTGGTGTTAGCTATGGAGAAAAGAAGCGGTTAGAAAGATCCACTAGTTGTTTGAGTATTTAAGCTATTAAATTGGTTATTGCCTCCCGATTGCCATTCGACTAGATTTGTTGAGATAGATTCATGGCGTTTAACACATTTCCATTCAATAGCCTCTCCTGCCGGTACTGCAATATCGGCGCTCCAAGTTGGATATAAATTAGGTGAAAGCTTGACTGCTTTTGTTAGATCCCAGTTTCCTAGCTGTGTCACATTGCCAATGGCATAAACACTTTGTCCTGTAATTGTATATCCTTGATTACAGGAAAAAGAGATGGTACTCAGTCTTGGTTCTTCGGCACCCTCACTATTGTGCAAAACGATAGCTTCATTTTGATTTAGATGGAGTGTTGCTTTTCCTTCGTTAACGGCAATTGTTTCGTTGTTAAGTAAGTTGAGGTGGGATCCATCACCAATCGCTAAGTTATTCACTACTATGGTTGTTGCTGGACCACGGTTTAGTGCAACGGTAACAGTATCTGAACCATCTTGCCGTTCATATACCAGTATGTCGTCATTTTTCCAGCGTTGTATGTAACTTCCTTTTTGTATCGCTGTGCTATTTTTTCTGAGTGATGTTAGTGCTTGGATGATCTTAAATGCCTCGGTATCCTCATCAAAACTTGGCATTTTTTCTCGGTTGTAAGGATCACTTCCTACTTGTCCGAAATCATTTGTCGTAAAGTTAGCTGCATAGTGTTCAGTTCCGTAGTAAATGGCGGGTATCCCACGTACTGTCATTGTGATAACTAGTCCTAGGTTGAGACGTTGTTTGGCAAACTCTTCATTTTGATTGCCACCAGCTTCATTATTACCAGGGCCAAATGTCGATGCATTTGACCTTAGAGCGGTGGATATTCTGGCCATATCATGGTTATCCATGAAAACAACTTGCCAATCATCACTACTGAAGACAGTTTTCCTTTTTTCTAAGTAGCCATTTAATGTTTCCATGTTATTTCCGGGACGGTTAGTTAGTACCCTTTCTAAGGTGTCTCTAAAGCCGAAATCAAGTAAAGCTGAACCAGAAGAGTTGGCGTAGTCAATGGCATACCCATCAATACCAGTCGTGATGCTTGCACTTGCTCCGAACCATTCACCAAAGAAATAAAATCCTTCACGACCTAATGCTTTACTGTAATTATAAATGTCCGTAGTCCAACGTTGGATAAAAGTTTTATCCATATGTTTTATAGCATCAATACGTATTGCATCAGCTCCAGCATCAATCCAAAATTTAGCACCGTCTAAAAGATACTGATAAACATCGGGATTGGTTTGGTTAAAATCAGATAAGTTGAATAGGTTATAATTACGGACTTGATACCAATTATTCCAGTCAGTAACACCTCCGTTATGGTTATACCAGTTAGTACCCGCCGCAACATCGGTATTATAATCAGTGATCAGTTGTCCATCTAGGTAGAGTGCTCCGTATTCGTTTTCATCATTGCCATTTGAGTGATTAGGAGCATAGTCTAGAACTAATTTCATGTTGTATTCAGGAGAATGCATTTTAGTCGTGAGTTCTTTGAAATCTTCGATACTGCCTAAATGCTCATCTACGCGGAAAAAATCTTTTCCCCAATAACCGTGATAACCTGCACCACCATTAGCATCTGTATTGTCAGCATTATCGACTGGTGGTGTAATCCAAATGGCAGTAATTCCTAACGATTTGAGGTAGGGCAATTTATTAATTAAGCCTTTAATATCACCACCGATATATTTTTTAAGATTGTTAGGGTTATAAGTTTCTGCATTTTTACCAGTATTATTATTTGGATCACCATCGCTGAAACGGTCTAAAAATACAAAGTAAATTGTTTCTTTACGAAAATCGAGGTATGTATTTTCTCCGGATTGAATAGTTGGTTCCGCGGCTAGTAATATTTGGCTATTCAATAATCCATTAAGTGCAATAACACTGAGTACTGCCGTACACAGTATGGTGTTTTTTTTCATTGGAGATCCCTTCATTTTTGTGAATATTAACCAGTAATTATTACTGGCTATTGGTCAAACTTTGTTCACTGTAGAAATCAAAAATATGGCAAAATGTGGTATTGAGGTTAAAACGCATTGTTTTGCCAATATGAGCAGTTGTAATTGTTTGATCGTTGACTCTTGCTATCAACTCCTTACCTGCCACAGTAAAATAGAGATATTTTTCGTTCCCCATATTTTCAACAACCGTCAATGTGCCTTCAACGGTATTGATAGTGTCGTGTTCTGCTGCTAAATGAATATGCTCAGGGCGAATGCCAAAACAGACAGGTTTATTGATATATTGTTGTAAGGCGATTTGCTTCTCATGTGGAATAAACATGCGAACATTGGCGGCAATGTCTATATAAAGCTGTTCGTTTTCTGAGCGAATCACAGTGTCGACTAAATTCATGGCAGGTGATCCAATGAAACTGGCCACAAACTTGTTGGCTGGATAATTATAAAGATTGGCTGGCGTATCAACTTGCATAATCCGGCCCTGGTTTAATACGCAAATTCTATCACCTAACGTCAAGGCTTCAGTTTGATCGTGAGTGACATAGATCATCGTTGCGGGTGTGCCTTCTTCTTTGAGTGATTGATGCAATTGGGCAATTTTCACACGCATTGAAACCCGAAGCTTTGCGTCCAAATTGGATAGTGGTTCGTCAAAAAGAAAAACATCAGGCTTGCGAACGATTGCCCTCCCTACTGCTACTCGTTGGCGTTGTCCACCCGACATTTCTTTGGGTTTACGATAGAGCAATTCGGTAATTTCTAATTTTTCTGCCGCTTCTTCTACTCTTTGTTTAATTTCATCTTTAGGCCTTTTTTGCATTTTTAATCCAAAGGCCATATTGTCAAAAACTGTTTTATGAGGGTATAGGGCGTAATTTTGAAACACCATAGCGATACCACGTTCTTTAGGAGGTAAGTCGTTAACAATTTGGTTGCCGATACGAATTTCCCCACCGCTAATCCCTTCTAACCCAGCAATCATTCTGAGTGTAGTTGACTTTGCGCAGCCTGATGGTCCAACAAACACCATGAATTCGCCATCATGGATATCTAGATCAATTCCGTGAACGGCTTTAAAACCGTTCTCATACTCTTTTTCTATTTTTCGTAAGCTAACAGTAGCCATGAATTTCTCCGTGTATTGTGTTGTGCAAGCAGTTATTTACATTCAGAAATCATGACTAAACGTGGTGTTTTATCGTCGGCTATTTGTACCGTCCATACGTATTGTCCATCTTTCGGTAGCATGACGACTGTATTTTTGGCAAAGCCAGCACGCTTGAGTTCTTTGACTTGCCCTACCGTTAGCGTTAATCCTGCGGCTGTATATTGAGGGTTCCAGCTCATTGTGGCGAATTGCAAGCTCACGTTTCCTGCCTTTTCGTTACTTACTACTTGATAAATGCCGTCACCTTTGTAACCCATCTGGCGGTTATCCATATGAAGCCATTGCCCATCAGCAAAGGTTCCAACAACAAATATGGATGGGCGGATAGGGCCTCGTTCTTCTAATGTAGGTAAGTCACATTGAGAGAATCTAGGGTCTACATTTTGTACTGAGTCGTTTTGTTGGGTAGTGGTGCTGGCACAACCAGCGAGCAATACAGCCAGTGTTGCTGCGATAAGTAGAGAGCTTTTCATCGTAAATTCCTTCATTGGTAATGTAAAATATTTGAGTGACAGATGATCATAAGATTTTTTTTTGCAGTAATTTAGAAAGCCAACCTCGGTGTGTTGATTTAGATTTATGAATTTCAAAGTGCTGGGTTATTTTATTGAGAACCGCAAGGTTCTTGTAATAGGCTTTTGCCTCCTTCGCGGGATAACCAAATAAGTCACTTTTCTCTGGAAAAGAATGACTTACGCCAGATTTGGCTTTAATTACTGAGTAGCTGCCAATGGTGACGTGCCCAGCAGTACCCGCTTGGCCGTGAACCACGACGTGATCACCAAGAGTGGTATGCCCTGCAAATCCAGATTGTGAGATGAGCAGACAATGTTTACCTATTTGGCAGTCATGCCCAATTTGGATTTGGTTATCGATCTTGGTTCCTTGGCCAATAACGGTATCGCCGAGTGTTCCTCTATCAATGGTATTATTGCAACCAATTTCTACGTTGTCGTGAATAACTACTCTGCCGATGCTTTCAACGCGTTGGTAGGCTCCATCTTTCACTGCCATATATTCAAAACTGAAATTGCCAATAGAGTTATTAGAATCGATAGTGACATTATTTCCAATAATTGTGCCTTCTTTGATCACTGTATTAGCATGAATAGCGACGTTATTACCGATAGTCACACCATTCATAATCTTCACACCAGGCATGAAATGGCAGTTTTCACCAATTTGACAATGTTTTCCAATATAGACATCGTCGATGGTTGCGGTGTTCCCTTGATCAAATAATTGATACATCTGTACTTTATAATAACGCAGCAGTTTGTTGAGAGTATTTGCATCTAAATGTTCAATAATAATTTTGGTTTTGACAGTGCTGCTACAAATCGCGGCCGGACCAATTAAAACATCTGCTGTAGTTTCAGAAATTGAATGTATGTCTTTTTTAGAAAAAACAATCGCTAATCCGCCAGCTATCTGTGGCGCATTTACTGGTCGAATTGTATCAATCGATATAGACGCATCACCTTCAATTTTACCGGAGATCAACTGCGCAATTTCTGAAACATGGATCATTTTAGCCTCTTTGAATGGATTAGAAACGATATAGAGCTTGAAGATAAATAGTGTGCTGTGTTAGCTCGCTTTCATTTTTTGCTTCCCAACCCGCCAGTTTACTTTTTTCTTCTACTTCATTAGCAAATTCGTATTCTCCTTTAACTAACCAGCTGTCACCTACAGCTTGTTCATAGCCTAAAGTGGCTTTACGAATATCTTTGAAGTAGTCAACATTAGCGTTCCCACCACCGCTGTTGCTGGCATTATTGGTTTCATTGTCACCGAGACGAGCTCTTACATAGAGCGTGCCTGCGTCATCAAAACTATATTGTACGACGGGTTCAATATATTTCTCGGTAAAATCACTGATCTCATTGATATTTCCGTTAGATTGGTAATCTTCATTATCTTTGATTTGGTAGTACATTTCCAAGCCAAGTTCCCAGTTACCAAACCGTTTATAGGGTCTGAATAAAATGCTATACCCAGTTTCTGTTCGTTCACCCCATTCGCTTTTATCTTCTTTGCTATAGAGATACTCCAAATTTGAATAAAAACCCCAACTGTATTCATTATTCCAGTAGGTCAAATAAGGTCGTAAACTGTGTTCTGCTAAATTTTTACGTAAACCACTTACATAAGGTGAATAAACTTTGCTGTCTGTATATTCCAATTCATAAATTAAGCCTGTCGCCCAACCGTTACTTAAGTCGTAACCCTTATTGAGTGAAAATAGATGCTTTAATCCATCTTCATTTTCGTGGTAACTGCCCTCATGTTGCTCTCTATTTTCTATTTTAAGGGCATACAAAGCGGTCATATTCCATTTGGCATTGTTGTAGTACACGCCAAAGGCTTCATGGGTGGTCGTTTTTTCCTTTTTATCTATGCCAGTAAAGCCATTGGTAATTTTGTCTTCGTATTCAAGAGAAGTTCCTACATGGCCTCCAAACTGAAGCGCTTGGTCAAAAAAGCTATCTTCAGGGTTTAAACCATGCTCACTGGCAGCGAAAGCGGGAGTAGAAACAGCGATTGCTGTTGCTACGGATATAGCAAGTAACGTTCTTTTCACGACAGGTCCTTATCAACCTATTTAAGGTTGTAAATCGTAGTTATAATATAGATGAATGTTTAGTAGTTCACTGTGAACGCCTAAATATTGTTCTGCATATTAATAAATTTTTCCTCCTAAGCATTCTATAAGTGAGAAGTTGGTCACTTTTAATTGCTTATTATAGAGATTTAGATCACGAATTTACTTCTTTGTCGATTAGTTTAAGGGAGGTCTTTACGCGTTTTTGCCTTGTGGCTCTACTTGGTGACGTCTTGTTTAGGTTTTCGCATACGCCCATTCAAGTGTTTTTAAATAAGGTTTGGTGATTGAAATCACAATTTCCTGTGGTATGAAGATGATAGTGGTTGACTTAAAATCGGCGACATTTAACCTAGTAGTATCTTTTGTACTACCATTGGTGTTGATATGAGAAATAGATGGATGAAAACAGTATTAGCTGCAACTTTGATTTGCTCAGCTTCTATTGTTTCTGCTGAGACGATTACGCCGGAAATAGACTCTGAATTATTGATTTGGACAGATAACACGACGCTCGACTATATGAAATATGCCGCTGACCAATTCAATCAAGATTTTGGTTACAAAGTTAAATTTACATTTCGTGGTTTAGCTCCGATAGACGCTGCATCGCGAATGATTCAAGACGGCGGATCCGCACGCGTTGCGGATGTGGCGGAAATAGAGCATGACTTATTAGGAAGGTTAGTAGTTGCTGGTGGGGCGATGGAAAACTTAGTTTCAGTTGATCGTATGAAACATAACTTTATGCCAAATGCTATTTCTGCAATGCAATATGGTGGAGCCAGTTATGGTTTCCCTGTCAGTTATGCGACGTTGGCGCTCTTTTATAACAAAGATTTGTTACCTGAAGCACCCAAAACATTTGAAGCACTGATTCGCTTTGGCGAGATATTTAATAATGTAAAAGAGAACAAATACGCTTTATTGTGGGATGTGCAAAATTATTATGAATCTCGAATGTTTTTAACCCTTTATGGCGCTTATGAATTTGGGAATAAAGGGACAGATGCTAAAGATATCGGGATCAATTCTGAATTAGCGCAAAAAGGTCTTTTGGCCATGAAAACATTGCAAGCGGCTAATAGTTCAAACCCGATTGATATGCGTAACCCGCAAGTTCGCCGTGGTTTATTTTCCGAGGGTAAAGTGGCCGCAATTATTGATGGTCCTTGGGCAATTCAAGGCTATGCCGCGAGCGGCGTAAACTATGGGGTCATGCCGATTCCCACTCTAGAAGGTCAGCAATTACGTACTTTTTCAACAGTTAGGCTTGCAGTGGTATCGACATACAGTGAATACCCAAAAGCAGCGCAACTGTTTGCTGATTACATTGCGTCTGACAAGATGCTGATGAAGCGATATGAGATGACGAAATCCATTCCACCCGTTCAATCGTTAATGGAAGAGATCATTGTCGATGCAGATGAAGCCACTTACGCCATCATCGCTCAGGGATTCTATTCCGATGCGATGCCATCGATTCCTGAAATGGGTTATTTGTGGTCTCCCATGGCCAGTGCTATCACCGCAATGTGGGTAAATGGTAAAGAGCCAAAGTCAGTGCTGGACCATGCTCGAGCAATCATTGAAGAGCAGATCGCATTTCAGGAGTAAGCATGTTGTTAGCCAAAACTCAAAATAGACTCCATTTCCTCAGCTCAATGTTGATCATGGGTACAACGCAACTTGTTCATAAACATTGGGTGAAAGGCATCTTTCTTTTTACGGTTAATGTGTTGTTTTTGTTTGCGCTACCTAACCTTATTTTGGCGCTCAAAGGCTTGGTTTCTTTAGGCGATGTGGTACAAGTTCGGCAAGGTTTTCAAGTTATCCAAGGTGATAACTCCATTCATATGTTGGTGGAAGGTGTTATTGCAGTCATTCTTATGCTCTGTTTCATAACTACCTATATTCTGAACGTCAAAGATGCCCAATCTTGTGCATTGTGTAAGCTGAATATTCGTGGGCAAATTCAATCCATTTATAATAAACATTTTGCATTCATCGTACTTTCTCCCGCTTTGATAGTGACTATTGCGTTTATTATTCTACCTATTGCAATTACGGTACTGGTTTCCTTTACGAACTATTCAGCACCTCATCATATCCCCCCTAAGAATTTAGTGGACTGGGTAGGGTTAAGAAATTTTTGGACACTGTTTGAGCTGAAAATTTGGTCAAATACATTTTTTGGTGTTGCTTTATGGACGGTTGGATGGGCAGTCACTGCAACAATTTGTACTTGCGGTTTTGGTTTCTTGCTCGCTCTCGCCTTAGAGAATCGGAACATTCAAGCGAAAAAACTCTGGCGGTTTGTCTTTATTCTCCCTTATGCCATTCCCGCATTTGTTACCTTACTAATGTTTCGCTTATTACTGAATGGAATTGGCCCGGTAAACGCCACTTTAAATAGTTGGGGAGTCGATTCTATTGCATTTTTATCTGATCCATTTACTGCCAAGATAACAGTAATTGCCGTCAGTGTCTGGGTTGGGGCACCTTATTTTATGCTGTTGATTGCTGGGGCATTGACCAACATTCCTCGTGATCTCTATGAAGCCAGTGAAGTCGATGGGGCAAGTAAACTCCAGCAGTTTCAAGAGATAACGTTGCCGATGGTATTGCACCAAGTCGCCCCCTCACTAGTCATGACATTTGCTCATAACTTCAATAATTTTGGAGCGATATTCTTGTTGACTGAAGGCGGTCCGATCAATCCTGAATACCGTTTTGCTGGACATACCGATATTTTGATCACTTGGATTTACAAATTGACCTTGGACTTCCAGCAATACCAGATTGCTTCTGTTATTTCGATTGTAATCTTCCTGTTCCTGTCCGTAATTGCTATTTGGCAGTTCCGCAGAATGAAATCCTTTAAAGATGATGTGGGGATGTAACGATGAATCGACTTGCTGAAAAATTAGGGACGCTATTGGTCTATCTGTTCTTGTTACTGAATGCTTTGTTAGTGTTAGGGCCGGTTGCCTGGACTATCCTCGCATCGTTTAAGCGTGGCAATAATCTCTTTAGTACCTCATTTAGTGATATTACGTTTACGCTGGACCATTATCGTGCGTTATTTACTGATACACCTTATTTAGATTGGTATATCAATACGTTGATATTAGCCACCGCCAATATGGGAATTTCACTCATTGTTGTCACCATGACGGCTTATGTTTTTTCGCGTTATCGATTTAAAGGTAAACGTAATGTGATGATGGGGATTTTAGTGCTGCAAATGTTCCCCGCATTTTTATCGATGACGGCAATTTACATTCTATTATCAAAAATGAACTTAATTGACACCTACGCAGGCTTACTGTTTGTGTATGTAACCGGGTCGTTACCATTTATGACTTGGCTCGTGAAAGGGTATTTTGATGCGTTACCAACCTCATTAGATGAAGCGGCAAAAATTGATGGAGCAGGGCATATGACGATTTTTCTAGAAATTATTCTACCATTAGCCCGCCCCATTTTAGTATTTGTTGCTTTGGTATCATTCACCGGTCCTTGGATGGATTTCATTCTGCCGACGTTGATTTTGCGTAGTGAAGAAAAAATGACCTTAGCCATTGGGATCTTCAGTTGGATTTCATCAAACTCAGCCGAGAACTTTACGCTGTTTGCCGCAGGATCTTTATTGGTAGCGATACCTATCACGTTGCTTTTCGTAGTAACTCAAAAACACATCACCACGGGCCTTGTTAGCGGTGCGGTAAAAGAATAATTCTTAGGTACATTTAGTATGATCACAAAAAGTTCACTGATGCATTCCGCAAAGAGTGCAGATAGCTACGCTTATGACAATGCAACTTTACATATTCGTTTCCGTACGGCCAAAGGAGAGGTGGATAATGTTTCCTTGTGGATCGGTGATCCATATCACTGGGCTGAAGGTGGTTTAGACGGCGGTAACCTAGGCGGCAGTGATGCACATGGTTGGGTTGGCGGTAACACGGTGCCTATGTTATTTGAGGGACAAACTGAGTATCACGACCATTGGTTTGCGCAGTTTCAGCCACCGAAACGTCGAAGTCGTTATGGCTTCATTCTTCATGGTCGTGAAGGTGAAAAACTGCTGTTTGGAGAAAAGCGATGTGTTGATATCCGTGATCCTAATATTGCGGAAATGGAATTAAGTAACTTGAGCAATTTTTTCTGTTTTCCGTACCTTAATCCGCGAGATGTGTTATGCACGCCAAATTGGGTCAAAGAAACTATTTGGTATCAAATTTTTCCTGAACGTTTCCATAATGGAATGCCGGATATTTCTCCTTTCGATGTTCAGCCGTGGGGTAGCCAGCCTAGTTCGCATAACTTTATGGGGGGCGACCTATGGGGTGTGATTGAAAAACTGGATTATCTCCAAGAACTGGGGGTGAATGGGTTGTATTTTTGTCCAGTATTTACTGCCAATGCGAATCACAAATACGACACTGTTGATTATTTTAATGTGGATCCACATTTTGGTGGTAATGAGGCATTTCGGGCTTTGGTTAAAGAAGCACATCGCCGCAATATGAAAGTGATGTTAGATGCAGTGTTTAACCACATTGGTGATCAGCACCCATTTTGGCTGGATGTGGTGAAAAATGGAGCTCTGTCGCGTTACGCAGATTGGTTTTGGATTAACCGCTTCCCAGTCTATCCAGATACGCCGAAAGAAGAGTGGGATTTTTGGGATTTCAATTACGAAACGTTTGGCAATGTGATCGAAATGCCCAAATTGAATACCGAAAACGAACAATGTCGCCAGTATCTGTTGAGTGTGGCACGACATTGGGTTGAAGAATTTGACATTGATGGTTGGCGCTTAGACGTTGCAAACGAAGTCGATCATGAGTTTTGGCGAGATTTTCGTCGTACGGTGAAAAGCATAAAACCTGATTGCTACATTTTGGGCGAGATTTGGCACGAGGGTATGCCTTGGTTACGTGGCGATCAATACGATTCTTTAATGAATTACCCACTGACTCAGGCCACTACGGATTATTTTGCACTGCAGGCTTATGATAAAGAAACCTTCATGTATGCAGTGACTCGTTCATATCTTGCGTATCCTAAAAACGTCAACGAAGTGATGTTTAATTTACTAGAAAGTCATGATACGACTCGTTTACTTAGCTTATGTGCCAATGATAAGCATAAAGCTAAGCTAGCCTATTTATTCATGTTCACACAGGTTGGTTCACCTTGTATTTACTATGGTGGAGAAGTAGGGATGGATGGGCGTAAAGGTATGGGTAGAGAAGATAATCGGAAGTGTATGATTTGGGATGAATCTGAACAAGATCTCGATTTCAAAGCCTTTATTCAGTGGCTCATTGAATTGCGTAAAAATCATCCACACTGGAATGAACCTTCACTTAATTGGCATACCGTCGAGCATCCTTCCGTGTTGGCCTATTCCCGAGGTGAGCAAACGTTTTTTATTAATAACAGTGATAGTGCTATTTCGTTTATGTGGCAAGAGCAGCTTATGCATTTAACCGCTTTCGGTTTTAACATCTTGGGCTTATGCACCGCTTAGGCTTGGTGGCGATAAGCTTAGTTCACCCTGAATCTCAATAGATTCGTCTACATTCACTGCGTAAGGAGTGATAATCTCTATACCTATCCAATTTGAGGTTTTTCGTTGGGTTTGCTCGTGATCTTTTTTCACTTGTTAGCTATCGGCAGCCTCAAATGGTGTAGGTACATTTAGGAATTCAACTGTGAATAAAAAGCGAGGAGAACCTGTGACTGAACTGGTAACGAAATTGATGGGGTTTGGATTTACTAAGACAGACGCATTGGTTTACATCAATTTACTTAAAAATGGTCGATCAAGCGGCTATAAGATTGCCAAAGATATCTCTTTGTCCCGCTCATCGGTTTATTCTTCAATCGATAATTTATACAAAAATGGTTGTATTTTTATGTCGGATGGAGACACAAAAGAGTATGAAGCAAAATCGCCCGAACTCATTTTCAGCCAAATAGAAAGACAGACGATCGACAATATTCAGATCCTTAAAAAAGAGCTATCGCGCATGATGCTCCAAGAGGAGAAAGAGTTTATTTATAACGTGACGGGTTTTGAAAACCTCATTCAAAAAGCGAGAGAGATGCTGGCACTCGCGCAGGTGGAGGTGTACCTAAATACTGACTTTCATCTAGAGCTATTAGAAAAAGAAATTTGTGATGCTATCGAAAGAGGTGTTCGAGTCATTACCTTTTCCTTTAATAAATTATCGGTACCACATCCTAAAGTGGAGCTATATTCTCGCTCCGACCAGCAGGAGCAACGTTATCCCTCGCATCGTTTTATGTTGGTTGTGGATATGAAACAAGCAGTAATGTTTTCTCATCGTCAAGAAGCGTTGGGTCTGTATTCTAATAATCGTCTGTTGGTCAAAATGATTGCAGAGCATATACATAGCGATATTTATCTCACCGAATATGAAAAACTAGCTCCAGAAAAGCGCTGTCGTATCGGTACGATTCATGAGCTTGATAATGATATGGTTCATGATGATAGTGGGAGCTTCACCCAATAAAAGGGACTGATTTTGCAGAAGATTGACGCATAGCATCAAGTTCAGGATTAGGCTGTCGTTAGTATCGCTATTGGTTCGAATAGTGAGTAAAAATGACATTCGGAGATTTCAACTATAATTAACGAACAATTAAAGCGTGCCGCGCCGAATAAGGTTGCGCACAACAAGAAAGGAATGAGCAGCAAGATGAAAAAAATGCTGATGTTTCTATTATTGCTGCTTGGGCTGGCGGGCTCGGGGGCTGGCTATTACTTTCTTTATTATCTTCCTGAGCAAGAAGCACTGCAGGCCGATTCGTCGAGTTCGAACGATGAAGAGCAAGTGCCAACCACTGAGACGGCTCCTAAAACGGCCTTGCCACCAAAACCGCTTGTTAATGATTTATATGTCGATTTAGCAAGGCTCGGAGTAAGAGAAAAGCCCGATGCACAAGCGTTTGTTGAGCGGGTTCTATACCGTGGTGATAAGGTGAAAATCTTGGAACGTAAATCGGGTTTTGGCCGTATTACCGATTATTTTGTCTATGAGGAAAACGGGCCTGAAGTCGCGGAGTGGATACCTTTGGATGGTTTAGTGGAACAAGCCCCGCTGATCACAGCAGAGGAGCGCCGTAAAACGGTCACGCAGTACATTGCGAATTCGGATGATTTTAAACTCTATGAAACGGCTTTTGTGCAGAAAACCAATGAGTTGCTGAAAAATGAAACCTGCGTACCAGAAGATTTTGAAGAGCTTGGTGGCTGGGTAAAGTCGCTCAAATATCAAGAACGTGAGGTTTATTTTGTGTATTGTGGTGGCCGCAAGTTAGCCAACAAAATTTACTTTGATATACAAAGCAAAGAAATATTTTACGCTTCTCATTAGCTAAAGTGATAAGAGCATTTAGATCTTTTTACTTGAGGCTTATGGTTGTCAGGAATATGATGCCTGCTTGAGTTGAGAGGAATGATTTTTTCATGCATTGGCACTTTATTAAATATGTCTGGTTTACGCTTTTTGCGGTGGTTCTGCCTTCGCAAGCGTTCGGCTATTTAATTGAGAGTGAAACGCACAGCCACGCTGAACGTAAAGTTATCCTACAACATGGTGAAAAAACCTCGCTCACGGCGATTGTTCATCAGCAAACATTGCCTCAAGCTATTGCTATTCAACAACCTATCTCTGATCAACAAGATAAACAAACGGCTCCACCCGTATCAAAATCGCTTCACTCAGACACTTCTGCTGCAATCGTCACCGCGTCTCGTTGGGGGGTAACTTCCCGAGTCGTTGAATACGATGGCCCCACTTTTGTCGATAACACACCCAATTACGACGTCACCGTCGCTCCCTTTAGGCTTTATCTTTTTCCTGTCGCTGAGTTGGCGGCATGGCAAGCTCGCCCCTATAGTTCTAACCACAGAATTTCTGGTTGGAAAGAAACGAATGCCATGTATGTGGCGTTAAATAGCCAGTACTGATCCCTCTTACTTTATATCAAGTGACAAAGTCACTCGCTTGTTCATTTAACTTGTTTATTTAAAGTAATAACAACTCAGCTTTGCTGAGAGGATTGGTATGAAAAAAACACAAAATAAAAAGGCGTCAGCACGTCTTATTAATCACTATTCTGCGTGGAAGTATATCGTATTGGCCGCCACTTTGGTTGTGCTTGCCTTGAGCGCTATACCCACCTGGTACGGCGAACAGCCGTCTATTCAACTGCAAGTCTCCTCTAAAAATGAGACGCTTAATTCAGTCGTGGAATTAACTCATCTACTCGAAAAAAACGATATTGCGGTACAAAACATACAGCAGCAAGGTGGGAAAACGACCTTAGTCTTTGCTGAGGAAGTCCAGCAAACGCACGCCAGAGAATTACTCGATGGCATGATTGAAAAAGAAGACAGTATTACGTTCTCTTACGTTTCGGTTGCACCAACATGGTTGACAAATTTAGGTTTTAACCCGATTAAACTAGGATTGGACCTGCGTGGTGGTGTGCAATTTTTGCTGAACGTTGACGTGGATAAAGCGTTCCAAGAGCAACGTGACAGCATGATCGATACCGTGAAAGATAAGCTGCGTGACGAGCGTCTTCGCAGCGTGAAAGTTAGCTCTGAAGGTATTGATGGCTTCAAAGTAATGAGCAATTCAGCGGAAGATCTCAATAAAATCAATGCATTTCTTAAAGAGACTTATTCAGGGTGGGATATCCAACGCTCTTCTGATCAACTGTTGATCAAGCCTTCAAAACAGAATCGAGTCGATTTCCAATCAACGACGCTGCAACAGAACCTCAAGATTATGCGTGATCGCATTGAAGAGCTAGGCATCACTGAAGCCATGGTTCAGCGCCAAGGTGAACACAGCATTCGTATCGAATTACCGGGCGTGCAAGACCCATCACAAGCGAAAAACGTGATTGGTGCGACGGCGAGCCTTGCTTTTTATGAGGCGAAATCACCCAGCGAAGCGTTTACGTCGCAAGACATTGTGCTAAAAGATGAAAATGGCCGCAATGTTGTACTTACTAAACGCCCTGTATTAACCGGCGATCACATTGTTAATGCGCGCGCAGGTATTGACCAAGTGGGAATGTCTGAGGTCAACATCTCGCTTGACCACGCTGGTGGCAAAATCATGAGTGATTTTTCATCCAAGCATATCGGTAAGCCGATGGCGACCGTGTACCGTGAATACACCACCAATGCTCGTGGCGAAACAGAGCGTAGCGAAAAAGTGATCAGTGTTGCGACCATTCAATCGCAGCTGGGTAGCCAATTTAGAATCACTGGTGCAGGTTCGATGGAAGAAGCACAGCAGCTGGCTTTATTGCTGCGTGCTGGTTCATTAACCGCGCCTGTGACTATCGTAGAGGAGCGTACCATCGGCGCTTCATTGGGCGCAGAAAATATTCAAAATGGTTTTGCCGCATTAGCCTTAGGTATGGCATTAACGCTGACTTTTATGGCGCTTTGGTATCGCCGTTTGGGCTGGGTGGCGAACGCGGCGTTGCTGTTTAACATGGTGTGTCTCATTGGTCTGATTGCCTTATTGCCGGGTGCTGTGCTGACCTTGCCGGGGATTGCAGGTCTGGTTTTGACGGTCGGTATGGCTGTCGATACTAACGTACTGATTTTTGAACGTATCAAAGACAAAATTGCGGAAGGGCGTAATTTCGCCCAAGCGATTGATACAGGCTTCAGTAGCGCCTTTAGTACTATTCTTGACGCCAACGTCACCACTATGATCACCGCCGTGATTCTGTATTCGATCGGTAATGGTCCAATCCAAGGCTTTGCGCTGACTTTAGGGCTCGGCATTATGACCAGTATGTTCAGCGGTGTGTTTGCTTCGCGTGCGGTTATCAATCTTATTTGGGGACGAGATGCTCGTCGTGATGTAAGGGTATAAACATGATTGATTATTTGAAAAACCATATTCGTCCAATTCGTTACATCACGAGCGTACTTTCTGTGACATTGATGCTGATCTCGTTAGTGGCGTTTGGTGTGAAAGGCCTTAACATGGGTTTGGATTTTACCGGTGGGATGGTCACCGAAGTCACGGTCGATAAAACCCTCACCAACAAAGAGTTACTGCAAGCGTTGAAACCTACATTAGGAGATTCAACGATGCTCACCAAAGCAGGTGAAGAAGGACGTTGGGTTATCCGCTACGCTCTTCCTGAAAGCGATCAAGAGACCCCTAACATTCCAACTTTGCTCAGCGACGTCTCTGAACATGTGACGGTGGTGAGCAACAGTATGGTCGGCTCGCAAGTGGGACAAGATCTGGTGGAGCAAGGTAGTTTAGCGTTGATGATCTGCTTACTGTGTATCTTAGGTTACTTGTGTTTCCGCTTTGAATGGCGTTTAGCGAGCGGCTCGTTATTGGCCTTGCTGCATGACGTTATTTTAGTGCTCGGTTTCTTTGCTCTGACACAGATGGAGTTCAACCTAACCGTGTTTGCGGCGGTACTGGCGGTATTGGGTTATTCATTGAACGACTCCATTATCATTGCCGACCGTATTCGTGAACTGCTCGTGGCTAAGCAAAGTACGCCAACCAAAGAGATTACCGACCAAGCCGTGATTGCGACGTTCTCACGCACTATGGTGACTTCGGGTACGACATTACTCACCGTTTCCGCATTGTGGTTAATGGGCGGGGAGCCGCTTGAAGGGTTTGCCATTGCAATGTTCATCGGTATTATTTCTGGAACTTGGTCTTCAATTTCAATCGGGACTGTGTTACCAGAGTGGTTGAAACTTGAACCTAAACATTACTTGCCTGTAGTGGTGGATTCCGCGCCTTAGTATTTCTGCGCATGTCATTTAAAGTGAAGTAAAAAATCCGCCTTATGCACAGGCGGATTTTTATTGGGAGTTGACTATAAATTACGGTAGGAAGTGTGATTTATAGTTCTTTATCTTTACTCAGTGACAGCAACCAAAGTGAAACGGCGGCAACCACCGCAAAGCCGCCGAAGATAATAACAGGCATCGCGCTGTAACCAAGAATATGCCAAATCACCGATTCTAATGTACTCATGTGTTAATTCTCCTATTGCCAGCCTTCAACGCCTTGCATGTCTGGCAGTTTATGTGCAATACCTTTATGGCAATCGACACAGGTTTTTTCACCACTAGCAAGGGCGGTTGAATGCTGTTTGGCACTGCGTGGACCTTGCTCTGAAAAATCCATGTATTCGAACTCATGGCAGTTACGACACTCTAATGAGTCATTATTTTTCAATCGTGACCACTCACGCTCCGCGAGATGTGCTCGACGTGCTTGAAACTTTTCGGGTGTGCTAATGGTGCCTAATATCACATGAGCAAACAACTCTTTGGATGCTTGCACTTTGCGGATAATCTTGTCTGTCCACTCATGGGGAACATGACAATCAGAGCAGATAGCACGTACGCCGGAACGGTTAGAATAGTGAATCGTCTCTTGGATCTCTGCCACAATCGGTGCATGACAGCCTGAGCAGAATTCTTCTGAGTTTGTTGCTTCCATACCGGTGTTAAATGCGCCCCAAAATAGCAGACCACCTGCAAACCCCATGAACAATACGATGCCAACGGCCGCTTTACTTGGGCTTGTGAGCCTTTTCCAAAACGCTTTTAATAATTTCATAAATAGCCTCTTAAGTTATTATCTGGCTACGATTAGCGAAGTGAATCAACGGATTTGAACTCATTTTCCACCAAAGGCTTCGCAATGGCTTGCGGTACATGGCACTGTAAACAGAAGTAACGGCGCGGTGAGACGTCAGCGAGCACCGCATCTTCACGGTTAACATAGTGGGTCACGCTGATTTTGGTTGCGCCCATCTCTTTGGCATTTTTCCAACTGTGGCAAGCAAGGCACTTATTGGCGTTTAGCGACACTTCGTAGCCACGAATGTTATGCGGGATCAAAGGTGGCTGATAGACGTATTCGCTTTCAAGCGCTTGATCTCTTGGGTACTTCTTAAAGTCGTCTGCAGGACGAGTCTCTTCAAGTTGCGTTGCGCCACGCAGCGATTCCAGCCCACCGTTTCCGCCGGGGCTATTCAGTTCCGCCTGTACCGTTTGGCCAAATAAAGCCCCAAAAGATAAAAGGGCGATCAGTAGTTTTTTCATCTTAAATTCTCCGCCTAATGGCTCATTCTGAGATCGGCTCCCACAGGGCAGCCGATGCATTCATTAACTGGCTTACGCTACTTTAGTGATTTTTACCGGACATTTTTTGAAGTCTGTCTGCTTCGACAGTGGGTCCGTAGCATCTAAAATCAGCTTGTTAATCAAAATGCGAGCATCAAAGAATGGGATAAAGACCAAACCATGCGGTGGACGATTTCGGCCGCGCGTTTCCACACGAACACGAACTTCGCCGCGTTTGTTGGAAATCAATACTTCATCACCACGTCGTAACCCACGCGCTTTGGCGTCATCTGGGTGGATGTAACAGAGCGCATCGGGTACGGCTTTATAAAGTTCAGGCACGCGCCGCGTCATAGTGCCGGTGTGCCAGTGTTCTAACACGCGGCCCGTACACAGCCACATATCAAATTCGGCATCAGGTGATTCCGGCGGCGCTTCATAAGGAGCGGAGATGATCCACGCTTTACCATCCGGTTTGCCGTAGAAATCCCAATCAGATCCTTTTTTCGCATAAGGGTCAGAGCCTTCTTTAAAGCGCCATAACGTTTCTTTGCCATCCACAACCGGCCAACGTAAGCCGCGAACGTTATGGTAGGTATCATAAGGAGCTAAGTCGTGGCCGTGACCGCGTCCGAAGCTGGCGTACTCTTCAAATAACCCTTTTTGTACATAGAAACCGAAGTGATGTGCGTCATCGTTCAGTTCACGCGCTTCTTCAAGCGGGAATTGGTCAACCTGTCCGTTTCTGAACAGCACATCAAACAGGGTTTTACCGCGATATTGTGGCGCTTTGGCGAGCAATTCTTCTGTCCACACTTCTTCCATTTTGAAGCGCTTAGAGAACTCCATCACTTGCCATGAGTCTGATTTTGCTTCGCCCACAGTACCAACTTGTTGATACCAAGCTTGAGTGCGGCGTTCAGCATTGCCGTAAGCGCCTTCTTTTTCCACCCACATTGCGGTAGGGAGCACTAAGTCGGCCGCTTGCGCTGTGGCTGTTGGATACGGGTCAGACACGACGATAAAGTTTTCTGGGTTGCGGTAACCCGGTAAACGTTCTTCGTTAATATTCGGGCCCGCTTGCATGTTGTTATTACACTGCACCCAATAAGCGTTGAGTTTGCCATCTTTGAGCATTCGGTCTTGCTGTACGGCGTGAAAGCCCGGTTTTTCAGGAATGGTGCCTTGCGGAAGCTTCCATGTTTTTTCAGCAATCGCGCGATGTTTGGGGTTTGCCACCACCATGTCAGCAGGCAAGCGGTGAGAAAAGGTTCCGACTTCACGTGCTGTGCCGCAAGCGGATGGTTGGCCTGTTAATGAAAATGGACTGTTGCCAGGTGTGGCAATTTTGCCCGTCAGTAAGTGCAGGTTGTAGACCAAGCTTTGCATCCAAACACCGCGAGTGTGTTGGTTCATGCCCATAGTCCACAGTGACATCACTTTGGTGTTAGGGTCAGCGTACTGTTTTGCAAGCGCGATCAGTTTATCTTCGGCAACGCCTGACATTTGCGCGGCTTTTTCAACCGTATAAGGTGCAACAGAGGCTTTATAAGCTTCAAAGTCAATCGCAGTCACATCACCGGAGTTGGCATTTTTCGCTTTAACTTGCAGTGGGTGCTCGTCACGCAGACCGTAACCAATATCTGTTGTCGCTTGTTTGAAATGAGTGTGTTTGTTGACGAAATCCCAGTTCACCGCATCGTTTTGAATAATGTAGTTGGCGATGAAGTTGGCGATGGCAAGGTCACTTTGTGGGTGGAAAATGTAACCGTGGTCGGCCAGCTCAAACGAACGATGATAATAAGTCGAAAGGACATTTACTTTAACGTGTGGGTGACTTAAACGACGATCGGTAATACGAGTCCAAAGAACCGGGTGCATTTCGGCCATGTTTGAACCCCAAAGCACAAAGGCATCAGCGTGTTCAAAATCATCATAGCAGCCCATCGGTTCATCAATACCAAAGGTGCGCATAAATCCAACAACGGCTGAAGCCATGCAGTGGCGAGCGTTCGGATCAATATTATTAGAGCGAAAACCCGCTTTCATCAGTTTAACGGCGGCATAACCTTCCATCACGGTCCATTGGCCTGAACCGAACATGCCAACACTGGTTGGCCCTTTCGCTTTTAGAGCTTGTTTCCACTTTTCAGCCATCACATCGAAAGCCTGATCCCACGACACTGGCGTGAACTCTCCATCTTTATGGTATTGGCCATCTTTCATGCGCAGCAGTGGTTGTGTTAAGCGATCTTTGCCATACATGATTTTTGAAAGGAAGTAGCCTTTAATACAGTTCAACCCTTTGTTAACAGGCGCTTCAGGGTCACCTTGTGTGGCAACCACTTTGCCGTTTTGAGTACCGATTAATACTGAACAGCCCGTACCGCAGAAACGACAAGGCGCTTTATCCCAAGTGATTTTTGTTTGGTCTGAGCTGGCAATCAAGTTTGTAGCGCTGGCGGGTAGAGTAATACCAGCGATAGCGGCTGCGGATGCGGCTGCGTTTGCTTTCACAAACGCGCGTCTTGTCATTTTCATACGTCATCCTCAATGTGGGAATGTTGTGTTCCAGTGTTGGTATCCGTGTCATCCAGCCCACTTTCTATTTGGTGATAAACCAAAGCGGTGCTGAGAACATGTGGTAAGTTGTTAATCGCATCGATGGTGTCAGTAACGAAGCCTTGATTTTCCGTTTCCAAAACGACGATCATTTTCCCTTCGTTGCTTTGGCCATACACTTCGGCGTTCTCAAACGATTCGATTGTCGCTTTGAGCGCTGCTAAATGTTCAGGTACGACGTGAACGATCAAACTTGAAATATGTACTTCATTGAGTGACATGTTTATCTCTCATTATTATTAATATTGCTCACACGGATGGCTGAGGTTGGACAGATGGAAACGCACGCGCCACATCCGTTACAGGCATCAATATCGACATTCGGTTGCGCCACTTTTCCGATCACTAAATTGAACGTTATAGCGCTGACTTCACATGACTCAGCGCAGCTACGACACTCCACATTGCGTTTAGCCAAGCAGCTTTCTTCGAGCTTTGCTTTAGCCAGCCACGGTTGTGTTGAGCGCGGTGCGAAAATTGGCTCTGGGCAGCTTTGCGCGCACTGATAACAAAAGGTGCACTCATCAATATGAAAATCTATGGTTGGGAAGCCGCCATCACCTAAAGTGATGATCTTTGTTTCGCACGCGTCTAGGCAGCGGCCGCAGCGAGTGCACTCATCTGAAAAGGAGAGGGGGTGAGCAATCCAAGGCAAGCGGACAATGGTGTCATCGACCTGATTACGAGAAAAAAAACGCCTTTTCGAGAGATCAACCAAAGTGCATTCCTGTATTTGTTAACAAATCTTCATTTATCCATACACAAATTGTAGTTTTTGTCCTATTTCTATAAATACCCCCAAGGAGGTAATTGGCTAGTCATGTTGTTTTAGATCAATAAATTCAAGCGCGAGTGATCACATATTGAATGGCTTTAACGACAGCGGCGCCCAATCAGATACAATAGGCAAGGAGAGGTTCACGGAGAGATGTTTTGAGAAAACGATCCAAACAGTCGGTCACCAGCACCATTGCCAAAGCCATGGTGTCGATTTTACTGTTATCGGTTGCCATCACAGGGTACGCCATTTTTACACTCGCTTCCTCACTCAATGATGCGGAAGCGGTGAACGTTGCTGGTTCAATGCGTATGCAAAGCTATCGATTGGCACATGATATTCAAAGTAACTCGGTGGATTATTCATCTCACATTTATCTTTTTGAACGTTCGCTTTATTCACCATCAATGAAAGCATTGCAGCGTTGGCCTGTGCCAAACGACATCACCAAAGATTATTATCAGTTGATCATTCGTTGGCACGAACTGAAAAGCTTGTTAAATAGCGAGAACAAAGACCGCTATCTTGATGAGGTAGCGAAATTTGTCAGCCAAATCGACCGTTTTGTCTTTAAGTTGCAGCACTTCTCAGAACAAAAGCTGATCCAACTGGCTTGGTTTGGCGGCATGGGGTTGGGTGGTGTGTTGTGTATCTCATTGTTTGTGGTGCATTTTATTCGTAAGGAAGTGGTGGGGCCATTGCGTTCGCTAGTGACCGCCAGTGAGCAGATCCAAAACCGTTCATTCGATGTATCGCTCAATGTCACCAGCCATAATGAAATGGGGATCTTAACCCGCACGTTTAATAAAATGGCCACCGACCTTGGTAAGCTGTACCTCGGTTTGGAGCAAGCGGTGAATGAGAAAACCCATAAGTTGCAAAATGCCAACCAAGCACTGCAAGTGTTGTATGACTGCTCGCAAGAGTTAACCGCATCGCGCATTAGCCAAGATAATTTTCAAGCGATTTTGCAACACTTGGTCACCATTGAAGGGGTCACATTTGCCCAGTTAGAAATTGGTGATGACGCGGGTAAAAGTACGCGCTTATCCGAAGGTGAGAGCAATGGATTCTCCCTTTCACCGCTTTTGCTGAGCTTAGATGGGATGCAACTGGGTTACTTGTATCTGCAATACAGCTTGCCTTGTCCAAATAGCGCCTTGATTGATAACTTCGTACAAATATTGTCGCGTGCCATTTATTATAATCAAGCACAGAAACAAGCCGAACAGTTGATCTTGATGGAAGAACGCGCCACCATCGCTCGGGAACTGCATGATTCGTTGGCTCAATCGCTTTCGTATCTGAAGATACAAGTATCATTACTAAAACGCGTGATTGGCCGAGCAGAGACCCCGCACGCTGCAGAGAAAAAAGAGCAAATCATTTTAGATATTGATCAAGGTTTGTCGGGCGCTTACACCCAGTTAAGAGAGTTATTAACCACCTTTAGGCTAACGATTAAAGAAGGCAATTTTGGTCAAGCGCTTAAGGGCATGCTAGAGGAACTTGGCGAGCAAACTACGGCGGAGATAGTGCTTAATAATAATTTGTCATCGATTGATTTAGATGCGCATCAACAAGTGCATTTACTGCAATTGATCCGAGAAGCGACTATCAATGCTATCAAACACGCTCAAGCTAATGCCATTCAAGTCAACTGTGATGAATTAGACGATCAGGTGATGGTGACGGTCAAAGACGATGGGGTTGGCTTTGATCAACAGCGTGCTAGGCTCAATCACTATGGATTAAGCATTATGCAAGAAAGAGCGGCGCGGCTGCATGGCGCAGTGTCAGTAACCTCCGCACCCAATGCTGGGTGTGAAGTTATATTGAAATATAAACGTTCAAAGGATACAAATTTTGACGAGATGTAGAGTAATGCTGGTAGATGACCATCCTTTGATGAGACGTGGTATCAACCAGCTATTGAGTTTTGAAGATGACTTTGAAGTGGTTGCTGAAGCTTGTAACGGCAGTGAAGCCATTGCTTTGGCGCATGATATCGAGCCGGATCTCATTCTGCTTGATTTGAATATGAAAGGCATGTCAGGGCTCGATACGTTAACAGCGCTTCGTGCCGATGAATCAACCGCTACCATCGTTATTTTAACCGTATCAGACAGTGCGCTCGATATTGAAGCTATGGTGAAAGCGGGGGCTGATGGTTACCTTCTTAAAGATACAGAACCAGATGAGCTGGTGGAACTGCTTAGACAGGCCGCAACGGGTGTAAAAGCGTACAGCGAGTTTGTTACTCAGTACCTCGCCGAACGTCATACGCATGAAGATCTTTTTGAGGCATTAACCGACCGTGAAACTCAGATTTTAAAAGAGGTCGCGAAAGGGTATCGGAATAAACAAATTGCGGATCGTTTGTTCATTTCTGAGTCGACAGTAAAGGTGCACATGAAGAGTTTACTGAAGAAGCTACGCGTCCCATCGCGCACGGCAGCAACGATTTTATACTTGGAACGCTATAGCGAGAGTAAATAACACCTATTTGGAAATAGCGGTTTGAAAAAAAGGGCGTCCTGTTGAACGCCCTGATTGTTTGTCAACGTTATGCTGTCATCGGTACAAGGATTACTGTACCAATAATGACAGTGATTAAACCGAGGATGACAGGAACGGAAGTGCGTTTTACCACTTCAAATGGACTGATATGGCCCATACCAGCTGTTGCTACAACGACGCCTGATACTGGTGAAATGGTGCGCCCAAGGTTTGAAGCTTGCAGCATCGGGATAATGAGAAAGGCTGGATTCACGCCCAATTTAGCCGCCAACGATGGCGCTAACTCAACAAAGGCGTAGAACGGAGCGTTGCCTGAACCCGTCGCAATAGCGGCTGCTACGGTAAGGCCTGTCAAAATCAGCATCAAGGCTATGCCGCCTGCGCCTGCGGTTTCTGCAAGATGAAGCAGGTTATCAATCGCCCCAATCGACATCAAACCTTGTGCGAATACGCCCGCAGCAACCAACAACATGACCACGCCTTTGAATGCTTCGGCCATGCCTGCGTAGCACGATTCTAGATCTTCTAACGTCTCTTTTCCTTTAAAACGCTTCGTCACGAAGTCAACCAATGCACCGATGAAGATGGATCCGACCACAATGGTGTAAATATCAAGGCTCAAACCTTGAATGGTTTCTCCGTTGAATAAGAACACACCCACAATAGGTAAGAATGGAAGAGCCGCATAGTAAGCCGGTGCTTTTACTTCGATGGCGGAAACATCGATTTTTTCCATCGGTGTATTATCTTTCTTATCGAGATACTTGTTCCAGAAGAAGGCCGCGATCGCCATGACGATAATGGCGCAGATCGAAACAGGAAGAACCGTTTCCACGGCAAAAACGTGTAAAGGTAGGCCTGATTTTTCCGCCGCAATAACCACATCACCGGATGTCGGGGAAAGGATGATCGCAGCAGGAGATGCACATACCGCAACTGCGGCCGGACGAGAGATCCCCATCGCTACCATCATCGGAAATAAAGTGGCCATCAACAGTACGCCAAGACCCGTTGCTGAGCTCACCGCTAAAGACATCAAACACGCCACAATGTAAGCAGCAACCAGCAAGATATAAGGGGATGTAATAACCGAAAGAGGTTTAGAAAACTGTTTTACAACCACATTGTTGGCGCTGATGTGTGTCATGTACGAAGCAAAACCACACAGCAACATAATTTGCATGCCTAAACCGCCACCACTGTAACGCAACATGTATTTCACGAATTCGAGTGCATCCGTTACTGTGTTACCGGTTGAGGGTACTTTGGCTGGCAGCACTGAATAGCCAAGTGCACCAGTTAATAGCAGTAAAACGATACCTGCGGTGAGTAACACACCGGCTGGCTTGTAACCTTTAACAATGAAATAACCCACCGCTACTGTTACCGCCAAGCCAATTAAAAGCTCTAGCATTTAAGTCTCCTGAAATTATGAACAATATTGCAAAAACGTGTATCAATTTATGACAAGGAATTTACCGAAAAGAATGCTGTAGCACGAGAGCAAGTTGAGCTTTAGATGATCTAAAACAATAAAATTATCAATTGATAACCTAGTTGAAAATTCTTTAACTTTGAATATGTTTTAGTCGTTCTAACTATTCATTTAGCAAATATGCGGCTAGAAGTTCTGTTAGAGGGGGGGATAATTTAAGCTAAGAAAAATGAAGCCACTTAAGGCATGGCTTCATCAAATCTGTAAAGTATGAATTTAGGAGTACTGACGCACAATAAGCTGCCAATTGGATTTTTGTAGTGCTAATTGTTGCTTCACTTGTCGATAGCGCAGCATCAATAGGGAGTGTTCATATCTACGAACCATATTGTTTTTTTTACTTTCGATCAGCTGTTTCTTTAATTCATAATACTCTTGCAACTGCATGACTAAAGCGTCAAATTCACGTTGTATGCTGGCCATAACGAGTTGCTGATTGGGTAACGCGGCGATCTGTTTTTGCGCATGGCTTAATGCCATTAACGCTTTCGCTTTTTCTACCTTAAGGGGAGGCGAAGTGCGCAGTTTACCAGCCAACCCAAGCCACGAGCACAGCTTGATCAGCCATTTTGTTGGGTCGTATTGCCACCAATAAATCCCATTACGATAATCGTTTTCAAAAATATGGTGATAATTGTGGTAGCCCTCGCCAAAAGTGAAGAAAGCCAAAATACCGTTATCGCGGGCTGTATTTTTATCAGTATAAGGCTGGCTACCCCATATATGAGCCAGCGAATTGATGAAAAATGTCGTGTGATGATTGAGCACTAAACGCAGCGCACCCACGATCAGTAACATGCCCAGTATATCGTGATAAATAAAACCAAGGATCAGAGGAACGCCCAAGTTCATTGCGAGTGCCAAAGGCACATAATACTTATGCTGCCACATGACGATCTTATCTTTTTGCAGGTCACGGCAGTTGGAGTAGTCATCGTACGTGGTTTTATTGTAGTGACGCAGCATCCAACCTATGTGTGAAAACCAGAATCCACGTTTGGCTGAATAAGGATCTTTGTCATTATTGTCTACATGCTTGTGATGAACTCGGTGATCAGAAGACCAATGTAGCGCACTGTTTTGCAGTGCAAACGCCCCACCTAATGCAAACAATAATCTCAGTGCCCAATGTGCTTCATAGGCTTTATGTGACCATAAACGGTGATAGCCCGCGGTAATGGAAAGGTTGCAAAAGGAAAAACAAATCATCAACCAAAGCCAATGCTCCATGCCGTAGCCAAATTGCCATCCATACAAAGGGGCTGCAATCGTCGCTAAGCCCAAGCTGAAGCTAAAAATGACGATGTTTATCCAAATAAGTGGTGGTTTTGATGCCGATTCCATGATTAAAGTCCTTGAGCTTACAGTTGTTCGCTAGAATATCAGCGAACAACTGTAAGTCAAAGAGGTTTAATGATTCTTTTAAGGGATTGTGACTAGTATATTTTGCTTTTCTATTTGAACCGAATAGTATGAAAGACGATGTTAATCCTTACAGGAAGTAATAAGGACTAGAATATGGAAATAAAAGCAGCTGAATATTGCGATTTTGAAAGAATTGCTCAGCTACACGCTCAAAGTTGGCGAACTCACTACCAAGGCATATTAGGCAAAGAGTACCTTGATAACGACGTTCTAGAAGACCGTTTACTGATTTGGCAAACTCGCTTAATCAATCCACCATTTAATCAACATGTCCTACTGATTGAAGAGGGGGGGCTGCTGTGTGGGTTTATCTGCGCCTTTGGTAACCACGATTTTGACAAAGGCAGCATTATCGAGTCTCTGCACATTGATGAAAATTATCGAGGAAGGGGGATTGGTCGCCAGTTGATTCAAGAGATGGCGGCATGGTTTGAGCAGTATTTCCCTAATAGCGGTGTGTATTTGGAAGTGATGGCAGACAATAAGCAAGCCATCGAATTTTACGACTACTTAGCTGGTCGACCTAAAGGAGAGCGTTTATGGCGGTCTCCCTGTGGGCAAGATATTAAAGAGTGGGTTTATACTTGGACCAGCCCAACAGATTTGCTGGCTTCGGTCTCTTCTACGGTTGATTGAAATGCATAGTGCGCGGGCTATGTCTTCTTACCTATCGGTATTCGTGTGATTCGTTCTTGATGTATTGAGGAAGAGGCGATGACCAAACATGATTGCATCTTCCAGACACATGAGTTTTTAATCATCTAAAGTTTCCAAATGCTATAAATAGAAAAAGCCTCTGATAATCAAAGGCTTTTTCTTGATATTTGGCGGAGAGATAGGGATTTGAACCCTAGGATAGCTATTAACCATCGCCGGTTTTCAAGACCGGTGCTTTAAACCACTCAGCCATCTCTCCGTATGGTGCGCATAATAGATAGCCACCATAATATTGTAAAGCAATAAGTTGAGTCATCGACTCGGTTTGGCTAACCGCAATAACGTTTTCAGTTACAGTAAAGCACTGTTTTTACCGCTTCCCTTGATTTTATGAGCTATATACTCTACAACCTAGTTATCTAATAAAATGGTGTTTTATTTTTATTTGATTGATTTATATGTAATTTGTGTGTTTCAGGGAACGGTTGTACGCTCGAAAGTGTTTGCAGCTAAGTGTGAAGTACTTCAAAATTACCTCAATCCAAGGGCATTCTAACTAATCACCGAGGTTTAGATGAAAGTCGAGAATCTTTTTAAGCATCGTGGCGATTCAATGAACAAGTACTCCTCTGAGCTTATGCAGTGGGTATCACCTTCAGTACGTGAGTACTGGGGCGAGCTTCTACATAAAACAAACAGTCGCCAGTTGTTTTCTTGGGTTAGAGATTTTCACCAACCAGCAGTGAATGAAGATGCTCCTATTGCCGAACCCTTGATACTCAAACCTGAAGCGCAACGTCTGTATAAACAGCTCCAGACTCAGATTGGTGAAGTTATTCATACGGGTAAATGGCTGGTGGTTGATCAAGAGCGCATTAACCAGTTTGGTCAAGTAACTGAGGATATGCAGTGGATTCATACCGACCCTCAAAAAGCGGAAGTTGATTCTCCATTTAGGACCACAATTGCGCACGGCTTTTTGACCTTGGCCTTGTTACCTAAATTGACGGATAGCGTTGATCCTGACAAACCAATATTTCCGACCGCAAAAATGGTGGTGAATATCGGGTTAAATGAAGTTCGTTTCCCGTATCCAGTGAAATCAGGAAACCGAGTAAGAGCGATTAGTACTCTATTGAAAGTTACGCCAATCAAAAAAGGTTTGGAGATCGAGAGAGAAATTAAAGTTGAGATTGAAGGTATTCGTCGCCCGGGCTGTGTCGTGGTGTCAGTGATCCAACTCCATTTTTAACTTTAGAAAAATGACATAGAAACAGGAGAGTCGATCACTCTCCTTTTTTGTGTTTATTTGTTTTTCAAAGGAATATAACCATATTCTTCTATGCGAGCCTTTGCTTCCGCTGACTTTAAAGATGCAATGAAAGCTTGAGTCTCTTTAGTGATTTTTTCAGGGTAATAGACCACTAAAAATGGCATAGAAAGTTTATATTCATGAGTGACAATATTTTTTGCAGTGGCTTCTACTCCCTCAAATTTTATCGCTTTAATCGATTTATCTACCGATCCCGTAGAGATGAAACCGATCGCTTGAGGGTTATGGTTAATCAGTGTTTTAACCATACTATTGCTATTGACCACTAAGTTATTGGAACTGATGTCTGACACTAAGCGATCATTAATCACACGAGTCAGGCCTAATAAGCTTTCAAAGCTATAGCGGGAACCTGATGATGCTTCTCTGGTCACAACTGCGATTTTTTGATCAGCACCACCGACTTGTTTCCAGTTGGTTATTTTCCCTTTATAAATCTCAAATAACTGCTCACGAGTCAGATTTTCAATACTGTTTAAGCGATTGATTACAACAGCCAACCCATCATAGGCAATCGGTAGGGTGCTCATCGTCTCATCTTGCTCACTTTCTGTGAGGTAGCGCGAGCTCATAGCGATATCTGCGACACCTTTTTTCAGTAATGTGATGCCAGCACTCGAACCTACGGCTTGAACCGCGATATAAGTTTCAGGGTGTGCGGTATTGTAGTCCTCGGCGAATACTTCCATGATCCTAGCGACCGAGGTCGAGCCAGAAATATTAACTTCGCTTGCGAAGACAAACTGGGTATGTAGCAAAGTTGAAAGCAGTGTAGCAAGCGCGACTCGAAACATAGTGGCTCCAATATGGTTATTTAGAAAAATTGAGCCACCATAATATGTCGTATAGATGACACTTTTGTGAACCACAAAGGTAAGTGGTTTGTAGCCTTACGGTTTTTCATATCAGAGATAAGCGAAGTCAGCTATAGTCGAGATGTCAGGAAGCCGTGTTTGAGCGAGGGTAAAATGGCGGTAGTGAATTTGTTGCAACGTCAACTAGAACGAAGAGCAGAGCTTGTTTGCCATAATCGTAACCAAAGTGTGTCTGTTGAATTAGGCAAATCCTGTTTTGAGCCGATCGTTAACGGTGTGCACTTCATCAAACACCATTACAAATTAGATTCAACGCATTGCGACTATTCAAGTATCGTGGCGAAAGTGATTTGGGAAGAAGCTAAATGGGCGCTGTATATTCCCAATACGGATCCCGATAAAGAAATTGAAGATTGGTTGCCGTATCCTTTTCTCCCTAAAACAACGGATTTGACGGCGTTGATCCGCGAAATTGAAAAAGATCCTAAATCTTACTTTTGGTGATCAATAAGCAATAAAAAGGCACTCCGAAGAATGCCTGATAGAAATGTCTATGCTGCTAAAATCACTCCCCTTGGATAGTGGTATTAGCTTCTGAAGGTATAGGTAACGGTTCGAAAACCTGAGTCGGTTTTGCAATCAGACTGCGGTTTTCCATATTCACTTCTGCGAGCACGACTTCGAGCGTATCACCGAGCTTAAAGACGACTTCTTTATCGACAAGCAGCGTTCCACTTTCCGCATTACATTCAATACGTTCTTTGTTGTCTAAGATTAAAGAACCAGGAATGAATGCGGCTGCGCCATTTTCCAAAAGACGTACGCGCATGCCAGCTCGATTGATATCAAAAATTTCAGCCGTAAAACGGGTGCCTTTGCTCGGTTCGTTTACTAGCGTTCTAGCATAGAGCCAGTCGCCTACGTTACGTTCGGCCATTTTGTGGTGTTTGCGGTGTAGTGCCAACTCTTCACCAACGGTTCCATCCGGTGTTTGTACGGGCTCTTTGTTTAAAATATGTGCTTTCAACATACGATGGTTGATCATATCGCCATATTTACGGATAGGAGAAGTCCAAGTGGCATAGATATCCAAACCCATTGCGTAATGCGGAAGAGGTTGGTTTCCTATTTCACTGTAAGCTTGATACTTGCGGATACGATTATCCAGATAGCGGGTCTCTTGCTTACATAACCAGCGACGTAAAGAGGCAAAGCCTTCTAGAGTCGCTAAGTTATCGGCAGTGTATTCAAGCTCACCCGTTGGGTTGACTAATTCGACAACATCGGCAATTTTTTCGGGTTTGAACCCCGCGTGCGTATTGAACACGCCTTGGCCAAAATGCGCTTTGAGCGTTTTTCCCGCACAGATATTCGCGGTTATCATCGCTTCCTCAACAAGACGGTTAGCACTACGGCGAAGATCCGCATGAATTGCCACTACGTCGTTGTCTTCACTCAGTTCAAATCGATAATCAGGGTGATCAGGAAACACGACCGCGTATGTTTCGCGCCATTGTGCGCGCGCTAATGAAAAATCATACAAATCACGCACAACGGAAGCGATTTGGTCACTTGGTTGCCAATCGGCAGAAGTGCCCGTCTCTAACCAATCTGATACATGATCATAAACCAATCGAGCATGCGATTTAATGTTGGCCGCAAAAAAGGTAATGTCATCGCCAATCACACCTTCTTTAGTCACTGTTACGGTACAGCAAAGGGCAGGGCGAACTTCATTTTCCATCAACGAACACAAATCATCGGCTAAATCACGTGGCAACATTGGGATATTGCGGCCAGGGAGATAAATAGTGAAACCCCGCTCACGCGCGACACTGTCCATCTCGTCATCTGGCGTGATGTATGCGGTTGGGTCTGCAATGGCAATGGTTAATGTGAAGTCACCGTTCTCGGTTCTTTGGGCGAACAGTGCATCATCCATATCTTTAGTTGATGCCCCATCGATGGTCACGAAAGGAAGGTGGGTCATATCGATGCGTTGTAGGTCGGCATCATCTTTGAGCTGCCAATGTTCAATACCAGCCGGCTCACTGTTAGGCAGGTCATTTTCAGCTAAAGTCACCCACCAAGGTGCAATCTTATCGTTGGCATCCGTAATTTTATGGGTGATTTCAACCATAAAACCGCTATCGTCTTTCAGTGGATGGTTAATAAGCTGTGCAACAACCCAATCACCTTCAGAGAAATGTTCAGGGTTTAATCCTTTTTGCACCTTGGCTTTCAGCGATTGCCTTTTTAGTTGTGGGTTATCAGGCGTGACATTCAGCTTACCTTTGTACAGCTTTACACGGCCAATGAAGCGAGTTAATGAAGGCTCAAGCAGCTCTTGAGGCTCAGCCACTTCTTTCTCATTCTCGGTGCGAATGATGGCCACCACTTTATCTCCGTGTAGGCATTTCTTCATATACGGAGGCGGAATAAAGAAGCTGTTCTTGCTGTCAACTTCTAAAAAGCCGAAGCCTTTTTCAGTGGCTTTTATCGTGCCTTCTTTCTTAGGCAAGTTCTCTTGGATTTGTTGCTTGAGTTGAGCAAGGAGCGGATTATCTTGAAACATGTTTCTTTTTCTAACAAATGCGATTGGGCACACTATAATCATTGAGCGGGATGATTACTACCGAAAGCGTTATTTTTGCTAGTCTGCTTTAACAGTGCGCTGTAAACGCAGCTTCTGTGTTCGTTTTGGGTGAATTAATGAGCTTAATGGTCATTTATGACGAATTTTTGTGATGTAATTCAATTTTTACTAGCTTTTTTTATGCTTTTAGGGAATAATCCGCGTCCCTTATATGTCCCTAGCGGCTTGATGCGTTTTAAGACTTATCCGCATCTGAACGGAACTCAGCTCTTTTTAATGGATCGGTATTGGAATTGGTAGAGCACGTGGGACCTTTTGTTAATTAATCTAGTGGGATCTCCATGCAAGACTCTGTAATTCAATTTAGTGAATTAGCCCTAAACGACTCAATCCTTTCTGCTCTAAATGAAATGGGTTTCGTTTCTCCAACTCCTATCCAAGCTGCTGCTATTCCATTTCTTCTTGAAGGAAGAGATGCGCTAGGTAAAGCACAAACAGGTACAGGTAAAACGGCTGCGTTTTCTCTACCTCTACTGAACAAATTAAACCTTTCTCAACACAAGCCACAAGCAATTGTGATGGCACCAACTCGTGAACTTGCTATCCAAGTTGCGGCAGAAATCAAAAACCTTGGCCAAAAGATTCAAGGCCTTAAAGTACTTGAGATCTATGGCGGTGCTTCTATTGTTGACCAAATGCGCGCTCTGAAAAATGGTGCTCATATTGTGGTTGGCACACCTGGTCGTGTAAAAGATTTGATCACTCGTGATCGCCTTCATTTAGACGAATGTCATACCTTCGTCCTTGATGAAGCTGACGAAATGCTCAAAATGGGCTTCGTTGATGACGTAACTTGGATCATGGAACAAGCACCTGGCACCGCTCAACGCGTGCTGTTCTCTGCGACTATGCCTCCTATGGTGAAGACGATTGTTGACCGTTACCTACGTGATCCAGCTCGTGTTGACGTAGCAGGTTCAAACCAAACTGTTGCGAAAGTAGAGCAGCAATATTGGGTTGTTAAAGGTGTTGAAAAAGATGAAGCGATGGCTCGTCTTCTTGAAACAGAAGAAACCGATGCGTCAATCGTCTTTGTACGTACTCGTCAAGATACCGAGCGTTTAGCTGATTGGTTATTATCTCGTGGCTTTAAAGCGGCAGCGCTTCATGGTGATATTCCGCAATCACTGCGTGAGCGCACGGTTGATCATATCAAACAGGGTGTAATCGACATTCTTGTTGCGACAGACGTTGTTGCTCGTGGTCTTGATGTTCCACGTATTACACACGTGTTCAACTATGATATCCCATTCGATGTAGAATCATACATCCACCGTATTGGCCGTACTGGCCGTGCTGGACGCAAAGGTAAAGCGATCCTTCTAGTTCGCACAAACCAAATTCGTATGTTGCGTACGATTGAGCGCGTAACTCGTTCTCAAATGGAAGAGATTCAACTTCCAATGCGTGACAAAGTTGCTGAAGCTCGTCTCATCAAACTGGGTGCAGAGCTAGAAGCTGACAAAGGTCATACTGCTTTAGACAAATTTGTTGAGCTCATTGAAAAACTTCAACAAAGCCTAGAGATTGATGCCACAACACTGGCGGCCATTTTACTGAAGCGCCAACAAGGCAATCGTCCACTGTTCTATGTCGGCCCAGATCCAATGGTCGACGCGATCGAGCGTGAAAAATCACGTCGTCGTGATCGTAAAGAGGGTAGTGAGCGTGGTGAACGTCGTGAAGGCGGTCGCGATAGCCGTGATGGACGCGAAGGTCGCCGCGAATATGGTACTGCGAGCAATGACTGGGATACTTATCAGTTACAAGTCGGCCGTGAGCAAGGCGTGCAAGTGAAAGACATCGTTGGTGCTTTAGCTAATGAACTTGGTTTAACCAAAGGTTCAATTGGTGCAATTAAACTTGCTCAAGGCCATACATTCGTACAGCTTCCTAAATCAATGTCTTCAGATGTTGAAGGCAAATTGCGTAAACTGCGTATTCGCCAAAAAGAAGTCGGTGCCGTTGTATGTGACTTTGATGACTTCCGCGAGTCTCGTGGTCGTCGTGAAGGTGGTAACGGTGGTGGTGCCCGTCGTGAAGGCGGAAACGGTGGCTTCCGTAATCGTGAAGGCGGTGCTCCTGCTGCTGGCGCAGGTCGTGGTGGCCGTGAAGGTGGCTTCCGTGGCAACCGTGACGGTGCAGCGGCGACTGGTCGTGATGGTGAGCGTCGTTTTGACCGCAACCGTGGTGGCGACCATCGTGGTAACTTCCGTGGTGAACGTGGTCACGGCAATGCTAGTGCCAATGCCAATGCGGGTACGTTAAGTCGTCCTCGTCGCGTTGAAACATAATCAATTATTGAAACTCCAAAGCCCGTGATATTTATCATGGGCTTTTTCTTTTGATTTATATAATTCGATCTTTGCATTTCTAGCGTGAGCTAGTTAAAATCTTCGCTTCATTGAAGTTCCGGTATTCGTGTTACCGAGTGAGCTTCGATGGGTTATTTTCAATCAAACTCAACACGTGTTGCTTGGTATGCAACACCACTGTAAGGATTATACATGCCTATTATTACTCTTCCTGACGGCAGTCAACGTCATTTTGAACACCCTGTATCGACAATGGAAGTTGCAGCTTCTATCGGCCCTGGTCTTGCAAAAGCAACGATCGCAGGCCGTGTCGATGGTGTGCGCGTCGATGCGTGCGATCTTATCGAAAATGATGCTAGCCTTGAAATTATAACGACAAAAGATGAAGTTGATGGTTTAGAGATCGTACGCCACTCTTGTGCGCACTTACTTGGCCATGCATTAAAGCAACTTTATCCACAAGCCAAAATGGCGATTGGTCCGACGATCGATAGCGGCTTCTACTATGATATCGATCTTGAGCAATCACTCACGCAAGATGATTTAGAGCAAATCGAAAAGCGCATGAAAGAGCTTGCTAAGACAAAATATCAAGTTGTCAAAAAGAAAGTCAGTTGGCAGGAAGCCCGTGATGCTTTTGAAGCTCGCGGTGAAACATACAAGATGGAAATCTTGGATCAGAACGTGGCTCGTGATGACAGACCGGGTCTATACCATCATGAAGAATACATTGATATGTGTCGTGGCCCTCACGTACCTAACATGAGCTTCTGCCAACACTTTACCCTGCTTAGCATCGCTGGCGCGTACTGGCGTGGTAACAGCGATAACAAGATGCTACAGCGCATCTATGGTACGGCATTCCATGACAAGAAAGCACTTCAAGCCCATCTAACGCGTTTAGAAGAAGCGGCTAAACGTGACCATCGTAAAATTGGTAAGCAGCTCGATCTATTCCATATGCAGCAAGAAGCTCCAGGGATGGTATTCTGGCACCATAACGGTTGGTCTATATTCCGTGATCTTGAAGTGTTCATTCGCCAAAAACTCAGTGAGTACGATTACCAAGAAGTAAAAGGTCCATTAATGATGGACAGAGTTCTATGGGAGCGTTCTGGTCACTGGGATAAATATGCGGATGCCATGTTCACGACGTCATCTGAAAACCGTGAATACGCAATTAAACCGATGAACTGCCCAGGCCACGTTCAAATATTTAATCAAGGTTTGAAATCATACCGTGATCTGCCATTGCGTATGGCTGAGTTTGGATCTTGCCACCGCAATGAGCCATCAGGTTCATTACATGGTATTATGCGTGTTCGTGGCTTTACTCAAGATGACGCCCATATTTTCTGTACCGAAGATCAAATTCAACAAGAAGTGACATCTTGTATCAAGATGGTCTACGACACCTACACGACGTTCGGTTTTGATAACATCGTTGTTAAACTGTCTACACGCCCAGAAAAACGTGTTGGTAGTGATGAAATTTGGGATAAATCGGAAGAAGCATTAAAGCTTTCACTGCAGGCAATGGATATCCCATTTGAAATTCAAGAAGGTGAAGGCGCATTCTACGGCCCTAAAATTGAATTTACTTTGCATGATTGCTTAGATCGTGCGTGGCAATGTGGTACAGTGCAGCTGGATTTCAATTTACCTGCTCGTTTAGGCGCGACATATGTTGGCGAAAGTAACGAGCGTCTTGTTCCGGTTATGATTCACCGTGCAATTTTGGGTTCACTTGAGCGCTTTATCGGTATCCTTATCGAAGAGTATGCAGGTTTCTTCCCTACGTGGTTAGCGCCGGAACAAGCGGTAATTATGAACATTACTGATAAACAGTCAGTTTACGCTCAGGAAGTAGCACAAAAACTACAAAAATGTGGAATTAGAGCCAAAGCAGACTTGAGAAATGAGAAGATTGGCTTTAAAATCCGCGAACACACTTTAAAGCGTGTACCGTATATGCTTGTTTGTGGTGACCAAGAGATGGAAGCCGGAGAGATCGCAGTACGTACCCGCAGGGGCAAGGACTTAGGTAAATTTAAATTGGATGACTTTATTGCGTATATCCAAGCCGAGGTTTCTAGCCGTAAGCTCAATCTGGAGGAATAAACTATTAAAGGCGGAAGACGTGGCCAACAGCCGGCCAAACCAAACCAGCACCGTTTAAACGGTGAAATTCGTGGCGTTCGTGAAGTTCGTTTAACTGGCGCAGATGGTGAATCCGTTGGTGTTGTATCAATCAACGAAGCATTAGAAGCTGCTGTAGAAGCTGGTATGGATCTTGTAGAGATCAGCCCTAACGCCGAGCCACCAGTTTGTCGTGTGATGGACTATGGCAAGTTCCTCTTTGAAAAGAGCAAGACTGCTAAAGAGCAGAAGAAGAAGCAAAAACAGATCCAGATTAAGGAAATTAAATTCCGTCCTGGGACTGATATTGGAGACTATCAGGTAAAACTACGCAACCTGACCCGTTTCCTAGAAGAAGGCAACAAAGTGAAAGTTACTATTCGCTTCCGTGGCCGTGAGATGGCGCACCAAGACATCGGTGTTGATGTTCTTCATCGTTTGAAAGAGGATACTGCTGAAATTGCAGTAGTTGAGTCTTTCCCGAGTCGAATTGAAGCACGCCAGATGATCATGATGCTTGCCCCTAAAAAGAAGTAATTAACGGCTTACAAGTAATGAGACCTCGCCGTTGAAAGACGGTGGGGTGTTATTCGCCCTAATTACATGTTATTTAAACTACTACAATGCGGAGTTATTCATCATGCCTAAGATGAAAACCAACAAAGGTGCAGCTAAGCGTTTTAAGAAAACTGCTGGCGGTATTAAATTTAAGCACGCTACAAAACGTCATATCCTGACTAAGCGTACTACTAAGAACAAGCGTCAACTACGCCCTAACTCAATCCTTCCAAAATGTGAAGTGGCTGGTGTTATGCGCATGTTGCCATACGCTTAATTCTTTTTAGTTTATTTATCGTTTAGTTTAGGAGAAGCATAATGCCTCGCGTAAAACGTGGTGTACAAGCTCGTGCACGTCATAAGAAAGTTCTAAAACAAGCTAAAGGTTACTACGGAGCACGTTCACGTGTTTACCGCGTAGCTTTCCAAGCTGTAACCAAAGCTGGTCAATACGCTTACCGTGACCGTCGCACTAAAAAGCGTCAGTTCCGTCAGCTATGGATTGCGCGTATTAACGCAGCATCTCGTCAAAATGGTCTATCTTACAGCCGTTTCATTAACGGTCTTAAGAAAGCATCTATTGAGATCGATCGTAAGATCCTTGCTGATATCGCGGTATTCGACAAAGCTGCATTTGCAGTGCTTGTTGAAAAAGCAAAAACTGCTCTTTAATTTAGCAGTGAAGGTTTAAGAAAAGGAGGGCAAGTATGCTCTCCTTTTTTATTGCGCTTATTTATAAGCTTTATAAGCGCGACAGTGGGCTTAATACACCGCTGGCGCCTCTATCCAGTACGTGAGTGTAAATCTGAGTGGTTTTTACATCACTATGCCCTAATTGTTCTTGTACTGTTCTAATGTCCGCTCCCGCTTCTAGCAAGTGTGTCGCAAAGCTATGCCTTAGCGTATGGCATGAAACTGACTTTTGTATCTCAGCATCATGAGCGGTTTTCCGAACTGCTCGCTACAATGCCGACTCATTAATATGGTGCCTTCGTTTCAACCCACTATTCTCATCTAAGGTAAGTAAATTAGATGGAAACAAGTAGTGCCAATTAAACTCATAAGGAGCTGAAGGATATTTTTCTCGCAACGCATTGGGTAACCAGACTCCTCCATAACCTTTGGTTTGCATATCTTTATCATAGTAACGCTTAGCTAATGCTTGTTGCTCAGCTAGTTGTGGATAAAGCTCCTTAGCAAGTGTGACGGTGCGGTTTTTTCCTCCTTTTCCTTGCCATACCCGAACCGCACCATAATCTAAATCAATATCCTGTATTCGGAGTCTGACACATTCCATCAGCCGCAGCCCTGATCCGTATAAGAGCATAATTTGCAATTGATATCGTGGCTCAATATGTTCTAAAAACCGCTTAATTTCAGTTCTTGTCATCACTACTGGTAATTTCTGAGCAAGTTGAGATTTCTTGAAATTCATGCTAATTGATAGCGGTTCTTTAATGATTTCACGGTACAGAAAATGGAGAGAGTTAAGCGCTAACGCTTGTGTTTTCGCGGCTACTTTCCCATTAACAGCTAAGTCAGTTAAAAACATCTCAACTTCTTTACTACCCATTCTCATTGGATGTGTTTTGTTATTGAAGTAGATGAATCGTGTTATCCAGTGCAAATATGCCTCTATAGTTTTCTTTGCATAGTGTCGCGCTTGCATATACTCTTTAATGCTTAAAATAAATTGTGATTTCATATTTTCCCAACAAAATTGCCTGTTTTTATATACAGTATTGTTGTTTTTGGTTTAGTCAACAAACTAAGTTACATAAAGTCGTCTAATGTGAAGTCTGACGCAGTTTTTATTCAACTAACAATCTGATAAAAAAGATTTATATGATAGATTTCTAATTATCAAAGTTCATGATAAGTGGCGGTAGCATGGTAAATTAGGTCGCATTTTGTTGTATAGATAGCGTTAGTTTTAAGGAAATATCAGAATGTATTGGGAATTGATTGGTTCAGTATTAGCATCACTTGGTGGTGCTTCGGTCGTTATTGCGGGCTTTGCTCACTTTTTAGGAAAAATTTGGTTAGATCGAATCTCAAAGCAAACTGCAGCAAAGTATGACGCGGAGTTGTTAGCACTTAAATCCGAGTCTGAATTCGCACTTTCTAGCTTTAAAACTAAAGCTGATGCGGAATTGAAAAATAGAGAAGAGTTTAATGGAATATCCTTGGAAGTGTACCAAGGTTTCTTTAAGAATAGAGTGTCAACTTACCTCGAGTTATTGAAAATAAAAAATGCTTATACTACCAAGATGAATGAAGATTTCGTAACTGAGACAACTGAAGATTGGGGAAATGCATACTACTCAATTTACTCCTCATTGCGAAAGTTGGTTATCGAAAATCAGCTGTATATCTCAAATGAACTTGAACAAAAGTTTTCATTTCTTCGAATGAACGCTGCTGAGTATATTAAAGAAGCAGATATGACGGAAGGTTATAGTGTTGGAGATGGTGATGATCCTAATATTACCCAAGAACAGCTATCTAGAGTCTATAATAAGCTCGCTGTTGAAACATACCAAGAAATGGAAGATTTCTTTAACCAACTAGATGCGGACGTAAAAAAGCTTCGTTCACGTATCGAAATGGACAAAAACTAACAAACTGTTTAAGAGTGATTCGCAACGCGTGGCATTTTTACTATGCGTTGCGTTTAGTGTTTAAGGTGGTATGCGTGAGCTTCGGTATTGCGTTGCTCACACCTTAACAGGGCGTTATGTGCTAGGGAAAAAAATCAGGTTTGGTGATGAAAAGAATTAATGTAATAGGTACAAGTGGTAGTGGTAAAAGTACTTTCAGTCGCCAACTTGCGAATAAGCTCAAATACCCATACTTGGAAATGGATGCGATATTTTGGAAGCCAAATTGGCAAGAGTCTACAGATGAAGAGTTCTTCGCAAATCTAACTGAGAGTCTAAATGGCGAACAATGGGTACTTGATGGCAACTATAACCGGACGGCCGGAATCAAGTGGGTTAGGGCCGACACCATCATTTGGGTGGACTATTCCTTTCCTAGGACGCTATTCCAAGCTGTGAAACGAGCGTTAACTCGTATTGTGACTAAACAGGAACTTTGGGGTAAAGCAGGTAATGTCGAGTCATTCAAAAAGTCGTTTCTTAGCAAAGATTCGATTATTCTCTGGACGTTGAAAACGTATAAAACAAATCGTATTCGTTACAAAGAGTTACTGAATGACCCGAGGTACAGCCACATAAAGTTCGTTAGGGTAACTAGCCCTAAAAAGGCTAGGGCGTTCATTGATGGGCTACGCACATAACAAACGCTTCAAGAGGGACAGCCAACGCGCGGCATTTTTACTATGCGTTGGTTTTTGTGTTTACGGTGTTATGCGGAAGCTTGGTAGTAGCGTTGTCTGCCCCTTAAGCGGGCGTTAGGGCTCAGGAGGTCAAATTGAGTATAAAAATTGAAACTACAGAGATCATGAAAATTGATTTCAATGAAAACGTGGTGACAGTATTACCTGTCAGCTCAAATGAAAGTGACTTGCATAATTACTCTTCTACAGCGTTATCGTTTTGGAAGTATGCTCGAAGAAACATTGATATTGAATTATTCTCCGAGCCTAAAACGCTGGTCGAACAGCGTTCTGGAGAATGGTTTGGTCCAATGATTTTGATTACATCATCGTTACTGTCAGGGAATAGTGCTTTGGTGTCTGTCTTATGTGGAGTAGTCTCTAATTATCTAACTGATTTTTTCAAAGGCAAAACTGATGAGCCAATTGTTAAGTTAAAGGTTCTTTATAAAGAAACTAAGTCCTCAAAAACTACTGAAATTTCTTATGAAGGCGATATTCAGGGCATTGAAAGACTAGAACAGTCGATTTTAGAAGTGGTGAAAAAAGGACAATGAAAAGAGATAGAATTTCATTTGAATCCGTAAGCGAGTCATTTATGGATTTCGTAGATTCTTGTGCTCGATTAAGTTTTTTTACACGCTCTAAAAAGCTGCAAAACGAAAAGATCAGCGAGTGTGATCATTTTATTAGCAGCATTAAAGGGTATAAAGCACAGGCTATTGAATTTGGCAGTGAAGAAATGGCTAATGAATTTTTCCATATGCAATGTGTTGTTAATGGGTTGCGCTCCGTTTTACTTATGTGGGTAACATTAAAAGACGAAGACTTTCAAAAATCATGGTCGCATCTAATAGATGCTCAAGAGTACACTTCAGTTGCTTTAAAAACTAAAGAATATGAAGGAATAATCAACTTTCAGAGTCAACTTCTTTCCATCGAGGAAGCCGTGTTTCCAGGTTGGGCATTATTTAATAGTCCCGGCTTTATTGAAACGGTTGGTAAGTGCTCGATTTGTGGAAGTAACTTTGCTGTCTGTGATCACGTAGAGAACGAGATATACTTTGGGTCTTTGTGCCAGAGGGTTGATCGCGAGGTCTTGGAGTTAAATCACACCGCTGTGGTTGAACATCCGAGGGATAAACGATGTATTGTGACAGAAATATCTGATGACGAAGACTTTATGGTTAACTATTTTACGTGGGAAAGAACAGGTGAACGTAAGGAAAAGCAAGAAGGCACAATCGGGCATATGAAATCCGTGCTGTTTACAATTCCATCGTTAGACTTCAACTAGAGCCCTAACAAACAATTTAAGAGTGATTCAGCACGCTCGGCAATTTTGGTTTGGGTCTAGTTCAGTGTTTACGGTGTTCAAATTGAGTTTTGTGGTAGCGTGCTTCACACCTTAATTGGGCGTTATGCAACTCAGGTAAATTTAGGGGTTCAATCTTTTTAGGTTTCTCCGGCCATTCGTTTTGAGTTGTCGGCAAATGAGCATTTTTACCCTAAAATTCGTGGTTCACTCAAGCCGTAAAACAGACAAACTTCTTTGTTTGCCTCAATCAGTTTTGGTGCTGGTTTCTTGGCAATTCAGCGTGCGCAAAGTGTGGAAAGTGAAAGTTTATCGAGCCTTTCTACTTGCTGAAAGTCTTGCTTGTTGAGTTTGTCTCATTCAAAAGCTTGGTTTGTTGTTGAAAGGTGGACTTTGTTTTGGCGGCTTATTTATCACAGTTCTTGCTTGGGTTGATTCTTGAATCACTCAACCATTGCAATCGTGGCTTTTGGTCGTATAAATTCGGTTTATCTCATTGAATTTGCATAACAAACGGCTCAAGAGGGATTGCCAACGCTTGGCGACTTTAGTGCAAAATTGAAGTTCAGTGTTTACAGTGTGTTTTTTTAAGTTCGGCGGTGCGTTGTCAACCCCTTAGCCGGGCGTTATGCAACTCAGGTAAATTTAGGGGTTCAATCTTTTGGGATTTCTCCGGCCATTCGTTTTGAGCTGTCGGCAAATGAGCATTTTTACCCTCAAATTCGTGGTTAACTCAAACCGTAAAACAGACAAATTTCTTTGTTTGCCTCAATCGGTTTTAGCGTTGGCGTGTTGTCAATTTAGTAGGCGCAAAGTGTGGAAAGAGCAAGTTAATCGATCATTTTGTATTTGTTGAAGGCTTTGCTCGTTGAGTTTGTTTGGCTCAAAAGCCTAGTTTGTCGCTGAAAGGCAGACTTCATTTTTGCGGCTTATTTATCACGGCTTTTGCTTGGGTTGATTCTTTAATCACTCAACCATTGCAATTATGGTTTTTGATCGAGTAAAGTCAGCTTATCTTATTGAATTTGCATAACAAACAATTCAAGTGGATTCTCAACGCGTGGCAGTTTTACTATGCGTTGAGTAAAGTGTTTTACGGTGCAATGCGGCGACTTGGTCAGTGCGTTGTTCACCACTTAATTGGGTGTTATGTGATTTATTAAGTAAGAGGTCAGAATTGAATAACGAAGTTTGGTTCCAATTAGTAAAACAATGGAAAGACTCTGGAAGAGGGGTGTACGGACTTACTTTTCCATTTTTAGTTGGTGCGTTGGCAAGAATTCAAGATCGAGAGCCAACAAAAGAATTTATTACGGAGTTGTTTGCATCGATTATTGATAATCCGGTTGCTGGTTTTTATGGAGAAGTTAGATGGTGTGGGAACATTGATGAGCCCGTCATTTCAGTAAATCCGCTTGAGCGGCTAGCAACTGTTTCTATCAAAGATAGCTTCAAGCATGGTGAAGTAACCACTTTAGCGTTTACTACCGATCTTATGAACATGTTTCATCTGAACTGCGAGGATGCTAAAGAATGCTTAGGTAAGCTCATTGAGCTTACTAATGAGATAACCCAAAACTCAGTATTCTCAAAAAATGCAGGTTCGTTTACAGACTTCTCTGAAGATGACTTGTATTTCATTTCGGAAGTATCTGGAGTAAAAATCACATAACAAACTGTTTAAGAGTGATTCGCAACGCGTGGCATTTTTACTATGCGTTGCGATTAGTGTTTAAGGTAGTATGCGGTGGCTTCGGTATTGCGTTGCTCACACCTTAACAGGGCGTTAGGCGAACAAGGGTAGAGTGATGAGAGTTTATCATTTTTTAAGTACAGAATTTGCGTATAAAGATTTGCGTGAAAAGAGGCTAAAAGTATCAGAACTAAATCGCCTGAACGATCCATTTGAGTTTTTGGGGATGAACTTAGCCGATCCTGTTCTTCGCAAGGCTATGAAAAAGACCAAAAATCAATTAGCAAAATCTAAAGGGTTAATATGCTTTAGTCGGAACTGGCGTAACCCTGTTCAATGGGCACATTATGCTGATAGTCATAAAGGTATTTGTCTAGGTTTTGATATTCCTGATCGCTTGCTAAGTAAAGTAAATTACGTTGATGAACGTATCGAGTATCCGAATGGCTTCACTGAAGCGGATATGCTTGAGCTTCTAACAACAAAGTTTGCACATTGGTCATATGAAGAAGAATATAGAGTGTTTGTTGAGCTAAATACTAGAGAAGATGGTTTGTATTACGCACCGTTTAGCTCTGATATTAAATTAAAACAGGTCATCATTGGAGCTTGTTCCAAGGCTACTCGTCGACAGGTTATTGAATCTATTGGAGATGATGTTGGCGTTGAAATTTTCAAAGCTAGGGCTGCGTTTAAATCCTTCAATATCGTACGAAACCAAGCTTATGACGAGTTCGCCTAACAAACGCTTCAAGAGGGACAGCCAACGCGCAGCATTTTTACTATGCGTTGGTTTATGTGATTACGGTGTTATGCGGAAGCTTAGTAGTAGCGTTGGCTGCCCCTTAAGCGGGCGTTAGGCAAAGTGAGTTTTTATCAGCTAAATCGAGTTGAAATTGAACGGTAAATTCCATGTTCTCATGGCTGAACTTAAGCAATAAATCATCATCACATATTTGTTGTTTCTTGATCGCGTTGGGTTGCTTTTCGCTGTGAATTCATCGGCAAAATAACCTTCAGCATCCAAACGTCCGCCGAGCATGCTACGCTCGTCACTTTTCTTCCAAATCGCTCAATTTGAGTTTTTTTGTTTCTTTGCTGATTCAGCATTTTGGTTTATAAATGAATCGGTTAGTTTGTTTTGGTTTGCAAAGAAGCCTTGTTCTTTAGTTTTGAAAGTGCAGGTGTCAATTGGTTGGCCTAACAAACGGCTCAAGAGGGATTGCCAACGCATGGCGACTTTGGTGCAAAATTGAAGTTCAGTGTTTAAAGTATGTTTTTTTGAGTTCGGCGGTGCGTTGTCAACCCCTTAGCCGGGCGTTATGGCACCGGTAATCAAAAGGTTTGGTGGTATTAATGAAGAAAATAATTGCGGCTTGCTCTTCTGAGGTTAGTTTGGTTATTGATTTGTTTTCAATTTTAAAAAACGCTAGGTTTGAATACTAACAATTTAGAGTTGAAAGTTTTTTAACGAGTGTGCAATTAAATACTGAACGAATGACGGAAAAAGAGAGAGTAGAGTTTAAAAATAAGTGTTTAAGTAAAGAAGGGCAAAAATTGGCAGCTGATTTTGCTTTAGCTGTAACAGAAACACCAAGTGAAATTATACTAGGGGCTTATTCATTACTTTTCTTATCTGATCCTCAATTTTTATTTACAAATGTACAAATTGAGCGATTTGTATTGTGTACAAAGGGCTTAAGTGATCGAAAAATTAAACTCTTTATGAAACTGTGTGCGTTGAGGCCGATTAGTTATGAATTAGTCTATCCGATATATTCGGTTGGAAGTCATAATTACAATGAGGCCAATTTTGAATTCGAAGTTGATGAAATATATGCATATGTGCAAGAATTTTTCAATCGTGGGTTGTTATTACAAGATCCTCAGGCTGATTTTGGTGTTAGCTACATGGGAGACGACGTGCCGTCAAAAGATTCATGGCTCATCAATTTTGGGGTTAGTGATACTCTAAAGAGATATTCAGCGTTATTAAATAAAGTAGAGTATCTACTCAATAAATAGTGCCATAACAAACGGCTCAAGAGGGATTGCCAACGCATGGCGACTTTGGTGCAAAATTGAAGTTCAGTGTTTACGGTGTGTTTTTAAGTTCGGTGGTGCGTTGTCAACCCCTTAGCCGGGCGTTATGCAACTCAGGTAAATTTAGGGATTCAATCTTTTGGGATTTTTCCGGCCATTCGTTTTGTATTGTCGGCAAATGAGCATTTTTACCCTCAGATTCGTGGTTAACTCAAACCGTAAAACAGGCAAGGTTCTTTGTTTGCCTCAATGAGTTTTGGTGCTGGTTTGTTGTGAATTTAGCGGGCGCAAAGTGTGGAAAGGGCAAGTTAATCGAGCATTTCGCATTTTCTGAAAGTCTTGCTTGTTGAGTTTTCCTGATTCAAAAGCTTGGTTTGTTGTTGAAAGGTGAACTTTGTTTTGGCGGCTTATTTATCGCAGTTCTTGCTTGGGTTGATTCTTGAATCACTCAACCATTGCAATTGTGGCTTTTGGTCGTGTAAATTCAGTTTATCTCATTGAATTTGCATAACAAACGGCTCAAGAGGGATTGCCAACGCGTGGCGACTTTAGTGCAAAATTGCAGTTCAGTGTTTAAGTGTGTTTTTTAAGTTCGGCGGTGCGTTGTCAACCCCTTAGCCGGGCGTTATGTGAATGGAGATCAAAATGTCTTCTGTGCCAAAAAATAAGGATGAATTAGAGTTAGCTATAAACTCAATATTTCCGAAACTCATGGCTGACTATCGTTCAATTCCGGAAAGTAAAGCTCGCAAATCTGGAGTAGAGGGAAACGTCAAAGGTACAGTCATTAGTGTTAGTGATACAGTAGCCTACTTGATTGGTTGGGGAAAACTGGTTCTTAAATGGCATCAGCTAAGATCTCGACACCAACATGTAGATTTCCCGGAAACTGGTTATAAATGGAACCAATTAGGTTCACTCGCTGAAAGTTTCCACGAAGAGTATCGTGAGTGGAAATACAATGATTTACTCATTGAACTTGAGTCTACGGTTAACGAGATACTTTTACTCATTTCAAGCTTAAGTAATCATGACTTATATGGTGTTGCGTGGTATGAACAATGGACTTTGGGGCGCATGATTCAGTTTAATACGTCATCACCTATGAAAAATGTGCGTACAAAAGTTCGGCGTTTCAATCGAGAATTCACATAACAAACGCTTCAAGAGGGACAGCCAACGCGCGGCATTTTTACTATGCGTTGGTTTGTGTGGTTACGGTGTTATGCGGTAAGTTGGTAGTAGCGTTGTCTGCCCCTTAAGCGGGCGTTATGCTACCAATCGAAATCTTCAATAAGGAATACTATGAAACAGAACATTGTCCATATTGCTTTAGTTGTAAAAGATTATGATGAAGCCATTGATTTTTATGTAAACAAACTCAAATTTGAACTTATTGAAGATACTCATCAACCTGAACAAGACAAACGTTGGGTGGTTGTGGCTCCACCAAATTCTCATGGTGTTACGTTATTACTTGCCAGAGCCTCGAAGCCAGAGCAGCATGATTTCATTGGGAATCAAGCAGGCGGTCGAGTATTCCTGTTCCTAAATACCGATGATTTCTGGCGTGACTTTAAGCGTATGAAATCGATTGGTATTAACTTCGTCCGCGAGCCAACAGAAGAAGACTATGGAACGGTAGCAGTGTTTGAAGACTTGTATGGAAACTTGTGGGATCTTCTTCAATTGAATCCAAGCCATCCAATGGCAAAAAGGTAGCATAACAAACGCTTCAAGAGGGACAGCCAACGCGTGGCATTTTTACTATGCGTTGGTTTCGGTGGTTACGGTGTTATGCGGTAAGTTGGTAGTAGCGTTGTCTGCCCCTTAAGCGGGCGTTATGTGCATGGAGGCACTAATGGACATTGGTATTTATATTTACGATGGGGCCGAAGTTCTCGATTTTTCAGGACCTTTCGAAGTTTTCAGTACAGCTAAACGATTAGGTGCAGAAAGCTGGAATGTATTTTTAGTTTCAGAAAACTTGGAACCAGTGAAAGCCAGAGGTGGTTTTACTGTTTTACCCGACTATTCGTTCCTGCATCACCCTCAAATTGACCTATTAATCGTTGTTGGTGGTATCCATACGAACGAAATGAATAAGACCAATGTGCTTCATTGGGTTGCATCAGTGGATAAGCACGCTAAACATATTGCATCAGTTTGTACCGGAGCATTCATATTAGCTAATGCGGGTTTGCTGAAAGGACTTGCTGTTACGACTCATTGGGAGGATATATCTGAGCTGAAACAACGGTTTCCTGACTTAGTCGCTGTGGAAGACAAACGTTGGGTAACAACAAGCAAATACACCACGTCGGGTGGTATATCTGCGGGCATTGATATGAGTTTGTTCTTGGTATCAAAGTTTCATAGTCAAAGCCATGCTGAGTTAGTTGCCCATCAAATGGAGTACAACTGGCAAAAATGCACATAACAAACGGCTCAAGAGGGATTGCCAACGCGTGGCTACTTTAGTGCAAAATTGCAGTTCAGTGTTTAAGTGTGTTTTTTGAGTTCGGCGGTGCGTTGTCAACCCCTTAGCCGGGCGTTAGGCATCAGGAAATTATATGGACCAATACAGAACGATTGAAGAATATAACGATGTTAAAGATGCTTTAGTAACTATGTGCGGCATGCTACTTTTTGAATTCGCAAAAGAACCCGATTTAAGTGTCAAAGATACAATATTGCGTAACTTTCTTGCCAAAACATCTATGAGCTTGAAGGGCATTTTTGCTTTATGGGAAATCGAAAATTATCAAGATTGTTGGGCTATTTATCGAGCACAAATGGACCGATTTTTTCATTTAGAGCACATTGCTAAACACGATGAATTTGAGTTATTTGATGATTGGTCTACATATAGGCAATTTCAAGCGCACAACTTAGCAAAAAGTGACAAGAGATTTCCAATTGAACAAACATCCCAAGTGTATTGTTTTAATGACAATTTTGCTGCAAAGGTAAAGTCCGTACAAAGAGCAAAACCTAAATGGAATCGCCCGAAGGCAGAAAGTGTTGCAAAGGATATAGGAATGGATTTCTTATATAAATTTGGTTATGACCTTGCATCTATACATGTTCATCCGATGTCAAATGACGGGCAACAAGATTTTTTCACTATTACCGGAATTGAATCTGTAGATAAATTCCCCTCACAAATTGCTGTAATTCACAATTCTATTTTGACAACAACAATGATTGCTCAAAATGTGTTCAATTGTAGTTCGCTCCAATGGCGTGCTGTTCTTTATGATTTTATCGACCACATTAGGGATGCTATTTGCACAGGTGATAAACAGTATATGTTGACGTATATGAAAATTGTAAAATTCAAACAAGATAACCAGAGTTTAGCGGTAAAAGATGCCTAACAAACGCTTCAAGAGGGACAGCCAACGCGTGGCATTTATATTATGCGTTGGTTTTTGTGATTACGGTGTTATGCGTTAAGTTAGTAGTAGCGTTGGCTGCCCCTTAAGCGGGCGTTATAACTCATTCAAGTTCCGAGGAAATTTATACATGAAATACCAATATGTTAAAGGTCGTATTGATGATGCAGTAGAAGAGTTGTGTATTGGAGCTGGTGATGCGAGAAGTCGCTTGCTTAGTGCCAATGAGGCGACTTCAAGTCTTTTAGATATTCACTTTCCCGAAGAGTTGCTTGGTGACTGGCGATCAATACAAGAACGTATGACTAAAAGTGGTCCTAGAACTAACTTTGAAGGCAAAATGGTTGAAGGTGCTGTCGCTCATACAATGACTAAGATCCAAAATAAAACAGCGAGCAAAATTGCGGCGGATATATTGAAGCTACATAAGAAATTGCAGTCAGAATACTGAGTTATAACAAACAATTTAAGAGGGATTCCCAACGCTTGGCATTTTTGCTTCTACTTCAAATATAGTGTTTATGGCACAATGCTTTAGGTTTGGGTGGTAGCGTTGCTCACCCCTTAATTGGGCGTTATGCAACTCAGGTAAATTTAGGGGTTCAATCTTTTGGATTTCTCCGGCCATTGGTTTTGTGTTGTCGGCAAATGAGCATTTTTACCCTCAAATTCGTGGTTAACTCAAACCGTAAAACAGGCAAATTTCTTTGTTTGCCTCAATCAGTTTTAGCGTTGGTGCGTTGTCAATTTAGCGGGTGCAAAGTGTGGAAAGGGCACGTTAATCGAGCATTTTGCTTTTGCTGAAGTTTTCGCTCGTTGAGTTTGTCTGATTCAAAAGCTTGGTTTGTCGCTGAAAGGTGGACTTTGTTTTGGCGGCTTATTTATCACGGCTCTGGCTTGGGTTGATTCTTGAATCACTCAACCATTGCAATTGTGGCTTTTGGTCGTGTAAAGTCGATTTATCTTATTGAATTTGCATAACAAACGGCTCAAGAGGGATTGCCAACGCGTGGCGACTTTAGCGCAAAATTGAAGTTCAGGGTTTACGGTGTGTTTTTTTAAGTTCGGCGGTGCGTTGTCAACCCCTTAGCCGGGCGTTAGGCAAGGTGAGTTTTTATCAGCTAAATCGAGTTGAAATTGAACAGTAAATTTCATGTTTTCATGGCTGAATTTAAGTAATAAATAATCATCACATATTTGCTGTTTCTTGATCGCGTTAGGTTGTTTAGCGTTGTAAATTCATCGGTGAAATAACCTTCAGCATCCAAACGTCCGCCGAGCATGCTACGCTCGTCACTTTTCTTCCAAACCGCTCAATTTGAGTTTTTTGTTTCTTTGCTGATTTAGCATTTTGGTTTATAAATGAATCGGTTAGTTGGTTTAAAATTCACAAAAAATCTCGTTCTTTGGTTGTGAAAGTGTCGGTGTCAATTGGTTGGCCTAACAAACGGCTCAAGAGGGATTGTCAACGCGTGGCGACTTTAGTTCAAAATTGAAGTTCAGTGTTTACGGTGTGTTTTTTGAGTTCGGCGGTGCGTTGTCAACCCCTTAGCCGGGCGTTAGGCAAGGTGAGTTTTTATCAGCTAAATCGAGTTGGAATTGAACGGTAAATTCCATGTTTTCTGGCTTAAGTTAAGCAATGAATAATCATCACATATTTGTTGTTTCTTGATCGCGTTGGGTTGCTTTTCGCTGTGAATCCATCGGCAAAATAACCTTCAGCATCCAAACGTCCGCCGAGCATGCTACGCTCGTCACTTTTCTTCCAAATCGCTCAATTTGAGTTTTTTGTTTCTTTGCTGATTTAGCGTTTTGGTTTATAAATGAATCGGTTAGTTTGTTTCAAGTTTACAAAAAAGCTCGTTCTTTGGTTGTGAAAGTGTCGGTGTCAATTGGTTGGCCTAACAAACGGCTCAAGAGGGATTGCCAACGCTTGGCGACTTTAGGGCAAAATTGAAGTTCAGTGTTTACGGTGTGTTTTTTAAGTTCGGCGGTGCGTTGTCAACCCCTTAGCCGGGCGTTAGGCAAGGTGAGTTTTTATCAGCTAAATCGAGTTGAAATTGAGCAGTAAATTC